>NZ_SOFP01000035.1 GCF_004402785.1 Cryobacterium algoritolerans | reverse complement strand
GCTGCAGGATCTGCTTCGCTTTGATCTTCCGTACCATTGCCGGTACTCCTTCCACCGTGTGGCGCTCACACGGTGGAAGGAGCTTTTCAGGTGGGGCTCAACCACGCCGCTAGTGGGGCTGAACGATACAAATCACGCATCTAAACAGTGGGGCTCACTCGCACCACAGGTGGTGCCCATCGAAGCCAATATTCATGGAGCCCACAAAAATGGGTCACCTCCCAGGCTCCAGAACGGGCGCTCGGACAAAAGCAGGTCGTAAGTGAGAATCAGGCGGAATTGATCGGAATCCAGGCTGCGATTCTCTCTAGCGACGAAGTCTGCTGTGGCGTCCTTACCGTATTTGGACACGATCAGTGCCGACCAGGGGGAGCGAAGACGGGTAGCCAAGCGGTCTAGTTTCTCTACTTCTTCATCGGTCATTCCAGTGAACGAGTGCTTCACCTCCATCGGTATAAGGTCGCCGCCAGTGAGGAGCATCAAGACATCGGCCTCGCCTTCGGCGTCGGCATTCCCCTTCAGTCGCACTTCGATCCCCGGGTGGAACCCTACAAGTTCGCTGCCGAAGGAGCCACCGAAAATAAAGTGGAAAAATCGCATTGCCATTAAATACCCCATGGCGTCGTGTTCGTAGACCCGCCGCGTTCGCTCTGACAGCCTGTATTTGAATTCAGCGGTCGGGCGGTCGCCGAAAGGGGTCTCCATGCCTGCCGCGCAACCGCGGCAGATAATCGGCGGTGCAAATGCTGCCACGGGAATCCATTGCTTGGACCCGCATTTCTCACACAGGAGTGGGAAACCTTTGACGATTAGGCCGCGCCGTTCGGCCCAGAGAAGCCAGGACTTGGCTGCGTCTTGGTTGTTCCCGAGAACTCTCTTAAAGTCGTTCATTGACTTTTCGGGCAGGTCATCAATTGTGCGGGCGACGACTTCCGACGGCTCGATAGTTTGACCTTGCTGCTGTTGCCGGCGCTTGTAGAAACTTATCCCTGTGTGAGCCGCCATCTCCTCCAAGAATTCGAGCAAGGGCGCATGGGCAAGGTAGTGCAGCTCCCGGAGATCGAGAAACGATGTGACTGCTACCCGTCCCGCGCGACCAGGTTCAGATTCGTTGAGCTCGAGGCCTCGGCAACCCGCAGCTATGCGTGCCGTGAGCATTCGACTGGGCCAGTGGATATCGACCGCAGGACTTTTGTCGGAGGAAACGCCGCGATTTTGAGCCCCGGCAAAGAATCGTCGCCCATGCGCGTCAGCCCTAACATCGTTGCCCCGCGGAAAGGGGTCCGATAGTACTTGCACGTCTACCTCGAAACCCACCAGCCGACCGAGGGCGTTGTTCCTCAGTACATTCCGGTGAGTATCCGGTGCCAGCGGAACCAGACTCGTCTCTCCTTCGTTCCAGACGAGCACTTCGTCGCGTGTCCAGCCGGCTGGAAATCCGAAATCATACAGGTCTTGCTGTGAGGCAGCTGGACGCCGGGGCGGACCCGAAAGCTCCGGGCCGCATCTCCCTGGCCGGTCCTTGCCTGGAGCTCCTGATCGAGCTCATCGAGGGCGAGGGTGATCCCGGGGAGACGATGGTGCAGATGCTGGAATCGTGGCGGGACGATGCAGCCCCCGGCGACGGGGGGTATTTGGGTGATATGGTCGCCGCGAACGGATTCGTCGCTGAGGTGGCCGCGTGGTCGCTGGCCTTTTGCACAGTCAACTCCGACCTCATCGACGAGGCCGCGGCGATGATCATCCACGCCGGCAGCCCAGTTGAGTTCGCGGCGTTCGCAGCGCGGTTCAGCGGCCGGATCGCGGACGTCGACCCGGAAGCGCTAGACGCGGCCGAACGCCTGTTCGCCGGCTCCCTGTTGGCCCTCGAACGCATCGACGAGGCCGTCGCTGACTACCTTAACGACCAGGCGCGCCGGTAGATGCCCAGCTTCACTCCCGAGGACGAAGAGGGCCTGTCCCGCGCGATCTCAGATGCCGTCACCGGCGTGCTCAACGAGCACGGTGCACGTGCAGGCCTCCAGCCGCTGAGATGGAGCCTCACTACCGAACTGGAGACTGACTTTTACGGCACCCACCCTGGTGGCCGTGAGCATCCCGATGCCCAAGCGCTGTGTGCGTCCTGGGCGGACCACCTGGGGCTGGCCGAGTGGGGTGCAGGCTATCCGGACGAGGCTAGCCGGCTGTGGGCGGCCAGACTCGGCAACTGGCGGCTCAGTGTCTCCGTTTTCACGGACCCCGAGCTCTACCGGTCTGTGTACCCCGACGAGCCCGACGAGGGCGGCTGGTAGGCCCGGACGCCGAAGGCGTCGCCCCAGTGGGTGAAGGGACAGGTTGCTGGTCAGGAGCTAGGAGCCAAGCGAATCGACAGCAGTCCCTAACGTGTAGTCAAGCAGTGCGGTGGGTTGGATCGAGGCTGGGGCGCTCATCATTGAACTCCCGGGCGAGATGTCGATGCCGCGAGCGGCCGGGATGACGATGGCGGCGGCGGCGAGGAGGTGAGTGCCACGGGAACGCATTTGGTGGCGACTTCGTCTGGCGTCTGCCAACCAGTAAATCGGATACCGAACGCGTCTTCAAGGATATTCCGCACCTGCCGTACTAGTGACTGGTCTCCATCAACGCGCACCCGGATAGTGGGTACGCGCCCGTAAGACGGACCTTGAGCGACACGGATTTGGGCCCAGTCGCAGAGTCAGGGCTGGCCCCGCTCCTCGTTTCACAAGGGAACCTTGAGCGACACGGATTTGGGCCCAGTCGCAGAGTCAGGGCTGGCCCCGCTCCTCGTTTCACAAGGGAACCTTGAAGGAGCACCAGGAACGGTCGCGCCCGGACGGACACCCGTCCTATCGACGCGAACTCTGCGATGCCATGCAAGTCGCTTGACATCAAGAGGAGCATCCACTCGGCGGGACGCAACCTTCGCAGTTCCCGTGCGACAGGTTCCGTGGACGGCAAATGGGTGCACCGGACGCGTGGCAATAGACGCTTCGAAGGGAGGGCTTCATTTACTTGGTGCTCTTCGTGGCGGCGTCATACGTCGGTGCGTCCGGTGCGTCCCTGCCGGGTCCGATGCCGACGGGCAGGGCGGCTTCGGGGTGGTTCAGGTCGAAGGCCGGGCGCTCCGACCGGATCCTCGGGATGGAGCTGAAATTGTGTCGCGGTGGGGGGCAGGACGTTGCCCACTCGAGGGAAGAACCGTACCCCCAGGGGTCGTTCACAGTGACCTTAGGGGCGCGGCGGGCGGTGATGTAGACGTTCACGAAGAACGGGATCATCGAGATCGCCAGGATGACCGATCCGATGGTCGAGAGCTGATTCATCCAGGTGAAGCCATCCTCTGGCGTGTACGACGCGTACCGGCGAGGCATTCCGAGTACCCCGAGCCAGTGCTGGATGAGGAAGGTCGTGTGAAACCCGATGAAAAGCAACCAGAAGTGCCACTTACCCAGATGCTCGCTGAGCATCTTCCCGGTCCACTTGGGCCACCAGAAGTAGAACCCGGCGAACATAGCGAACACGACGGTGCCGAAGACGGTGTAGTGGAAGTGCGCGACGATGAAGTAAGTGTCGGAGACGTGGAAGTCCAGCGGCGGTGAAGCAATGATGACACCGGTCAATCCGCCGAAGAGGAACGTCACCAGGAAGCCCAGCGACCAGAGCATCGGGGTCTCAAAGGTAATAGAACCTCGCCACATGGTGCCGATCCAGTTGAAGAACTTCACCCCGGTCGGTACCGCGATGAGCATACTCATCAGGGCGAAGAAGGGCAGCAGCACGGATCCGGTGACGTACATATGGTGTGCCCACACGCTGATTGAGAGGGCGCCGATAGAGATGGTCGCGTAGATCAGGGTCTTGTAGCCGAAGACCGGCTTCCGGCTGAAGACCGGGAAGATCTCGGTGACGATACCGAAGAACGGCAACGCAACGACGTAGACCTCAGGATGGCCGAAGAACCAGAACAAGTGCTGCCAGAGGATGGGGCCGCCGTTGGACGGGTCAAAGATGTGCGCCCCGAAAATGCGGTCTGCGGCCGCAGCAAGCAGCGCAGCGGCCAGCACGGGAAACGCCATCAGGATCATGATCGCGGTGACCAGCGAGTTCCAGGTGAAGATCGGCATCCGGAACATCGTCATCCCCGGGGCGCGCAAGGTGATGATCGTGGTGATGAAGTTCACAGCGCCCAGGATCGTGCCGAAGCCGGACAGGGCCAGTCCCATCATCCACAGGTTCCCGCCTACGCCTGGTGAGAAAGTCGTGCTCGCGAGCGGTTGATAGGCGAACCAGCCAAAGGATGCCGCTCCTTGCGGCGTGAGGAAGCCGGCCACCGCGATCAAACTACCAAAGCTATAGAGCCAGTACGTGAAGGAATTCAGCCGCGGGAACGCCACATCGGGGGCGCCGATTTGCAACGGGATGAGGACGTTGGCGAAGCCGAGGAACAGCGCGGTCGCGAACATCAACAACATGATGGTCCCGTGCATGGTGAACAACTGGTTGTACTGCTCTTTGGTCTGCACGACCTGCAGGCCCGGTTCGAAGAGCTGGGCCCGCATGACCAACGCCAGGACCCCGCCCAGGCAGAAGTACAAGAACGAGGTGGTCAGGTACATGTACCCGATGACCTTGTGATCTGTAGTGGTGATCAGCGAGATCAGCACATCCCCTCGTTTCGAGGGTACGGCCTTCGGGGGCCGGATACCCGAAGTGTTCTGCGCGCGATCGCTAGTAGTAGTTGTCACCGATGTCAACTTTCTTGCGTATTTGCAAGCTTCCGCATGCGCCTAACTGACAATATTTTGAACTTATGCATTGTCTGAGTGGGTCGTGACGGCGACGCGTTAAGTTCTCTGAGATTCGCATCAGCATGTTTCCAGAAACATGAGGATGCTTCACGCTACTCCGATGAGTCTGCGGGAGGCAAGGACCATCGCCGCGAATGCCAAGCAGGGGCTTTCCGCCACGGAGGACATTGGTATTCGGTGGGTCACCGTCGAGGCGTACCGGACGCTGAGCGCCGCTGCGGAAAGATACAGCTGGACCCTCGTCGCGCCCGGCGGGGGAGGCCGATCGTCAGCCTCATGTTCCGTGCGGGGAAAGCCGTGGTCGGCGCGATTATTTGGTTCCTTCTCATCATGACTCAACAGAGCACTGCAGGCTCCTAAGACCCGCAGGCCAGCCTGCGAGAAGTCCGGCCTGGGTCATCGCTGAGGAGCACGGTGTTGCCGTCGATGCCCCGCTGATGAGCGTCGCTGCACTACCTATTTCACGCTGACGTACGTCGTGCCATCAGGCCCGTCGTCGACGCTGTTGCCCAACTACAGACCCTGAACGACCGGTGGATCGAGGGTGAAAACTTGACGAAGCGACAACGCGCATCCGGTACAAAGGATGGCCTTTCTCCCTGGAAAGGCTAGGCCCAACGCCACAAGTGGCCTACCGTGGGTAAAGTCCCGGAGGCCAATTCGTTGCTGACGAATGTCGGCCGGCACCGCGATCGAGTAAGGAAGCTCCCCGTGGCGTACAACGTTGCCCAGAAACTCATCGCGTCGCACTTGGTCTCGGGGGAGATGGTGCCAGGGACCGAAATCGGCCTGCACATCGACCAGACCCTCACCCAGGACGCGACCGGGACGCTGGTCATGCTGGAGTTGGAGGCGTTGGGACTGGATCGAGCGCGTACGGAGGTTTCCGTGCAGTACGTCGACCACAACCTGTTGCAGGCCGACAGCAAGAACGCGGAGGACCACGACTTTCTCCGTTCCGCCTGCCAACGGTTCGGCCTGTGGTTTTCGAAGGCCGGCAACGGGGTGTCACACCCCACTCACATGCAGCGCTTCGGCGTCCCCGGCAAGACGATGGTCGGCTCCGACAGCCACACCCCGGCCGCCGGCTCGCTGGGAATGCTGGCCATCGGCGTCGGCGGCACCGAGGTGGCCCTGGCGATCGCCGGTGAGCCCTTGTACATCAGGATGCCCGAAATCTGGGGCGTGAAGCTCACCGGACAACTGCCACCGTGGACCAGTGCCAAGGACCTCATCCTCGAAATGCTGCGCCGGTACGGCGTCAAGGGCGGCGTCAATCGGATCGTCGAGTACTACGGTCCCGGCCTCGCCACCCTGACCGCGATGGATCGGCGCGTGATCGCCAATATGGGCGCCGAACTGGGCGCGACCACCACCGTCTTCCCGGCCGACGACCAGGTACGAACTTTCCTGCGCGCCGAACAGCGCGAGCACGATTTCACCGAACTACTCGCGGACGAGGATGCGACCTACGACGTGACCGAGGAGATCGACTTGGCTTCGATCGAGCCGTTGATCGCGCTTCCCAGTTCGCCCGGCAATGTCGTTCCAGTCAGGGAGGTCGCGGGGCGCCCGGTGGAGCAAGTCGTGATCGGGTCATCCGCGAATCCGGGCCTGCGCGATTTCGCGATCGTTGCCGCAATCATGAAAGGGCGCCAGTCATTCCCCGGCCTGTCCCTCGACGTCAATCCCAGCTCCCGCCAGATTCTGCAGGACCTCACCATCATGGGGGCCACCCTGGATCTGATCGGGGCGGGCGCCCGGCTGCATCAGTCCGGCTGCATGGGCTGCATCGGCATGGGCCAGACCCCGGCGAATGGCAGCATCAGCCTGCGCACGATGCCGCGCAACTTTCCCGGTCGCTCGGGCACCCAGGAAGACTCGGTCTACCTATGTTCGCCGGAGACGGGGGCCGCCGCCGCGCTGACGGGACAGATCACCGATCCGCGAGACCTGCCCGGGCTTTTCGGCTTGGAATATCCCCAGATCACAATTCCAGTGGTGTCGAGTGTGAACCTGGCGATGCTCGAGAAGCCCTTGTCGCCGGAGGAATCCATCGCTGTGCACCTAATCAAGGGCGAGAACATCTCCTCGTTGCCGGTCTTCGGACCGCTCGCCGAGCGCATCGAGGCACCCGTCGCCCTGATCGTGGGCGATGACATTTCAACAGATGAGATCCTGCCGGCCGGTGCGCGCGTGCTCCCTTTTCGCAGCAACATCCCCAAGCTCGCCGAATTCACCTTCGATCAGGTCGACCCGACCTACCCGACTCGCGCCGCCCAAACCCGAGACACGACCGGTCACATGATCGTCGCCGGGGCCAATTATGGGCAGGGCTCCTCTCGGGAGCATGCCGCGATCACCCCGCGTTTCCTCGGACTGCGGGTGGTGTTGGCGGTCTCGTTCGCTCGTATCCACTGGCAGAACCTGGCCAACTTCGGCGCGCTGGCGCTCCAGTTCGTAGATGCCGCCGATCACGATCGCATCGCGCAGGATGACGTGCTCGTGCTCGACGGGATCCGTGAGGCTCTCTCGAACGGAACGGAGATCCTCGTGCGCAACACAACCCGTGATGAGGTCTACCCCGTGCGCCACGAACTCTCGACCCGGCAGATCGAGATGCTCCTCGTCGGTGGCCTCATCCCGTGGCTGCGCGCCAGGAGCGCGCGCGGAGCCACCGTTCCTGAGGAACCCGAAATAGGCCAGCCCCGTTTCATTTTGCGCCCAAATTCCGTTCTGTGACGATACCGCCCCGGCGCGCACGTGACGGTCGGCACCAGACGAGCCACGAGCGCGTATTCGTCGCCGGTGAAATGCAGCCTGCCCCGTCCGGTCAAGCCAACGGGCCACCCTTCATCAGCTAATTGACCTTCAACTCAACCGCGGCACTATGCGCCCAGACCGCGCGGAAAACGGAGATTCACCATTATGGGATGCTCGAAAATCAGCGGACTCCACGCGCTGGCAGCGTAGCGGGATTCCGAACTGAGAACGGGCGTACTGACCAGCCATGCGCGGCAATCACAGCACCGTTGACACTCGCACGGCGGTAGCGGAGCATGAGTGCAATGAAAGTTGAGAATGACATGCAAAAGAAGTCGCTCACCGCACTCGTGCGCCACCATCTTAATCACGCACGGGACGCATCCATGGTCGCAGCGCGGAGACCGTGTACGGCGGCCACGTGCACGTCCTTCGGCAAACGCTGATCGCTCTCCGTGCCGGGCAATGCCTTGGAGAACACGACAACTTGGCTGAAGCGACCGTGCAGGTCCTCGAGGGGCGGGTCGTTCTCGCCTCGGGTGGCGCAGCGTGGTCTGGATGGTGCGGGGACCTGATCACGATGCCGCCGGGCCGCAACTCGCTGGAGGCTGTCGAGGACGCGGTCATCCTGCTCACTGTAGCCAAGCTCATCGCTCCGGCGCGGAGTCCTGAGCCGATTGCACTCGGTCGGCCAGCGGCAGATTGGGCCGTTGACGGGGCGGCCCCGGAAACCATCGTGCTCGACGCCCGCACCATCCCGCACGCTATCCGGCGCGCGGCCATCTTCGGGGCGCTCGACGCTGTTGCGCCGGGGTTCGCCCTTGACGTGATTTAGGAGACGCGCCCTTGCCTGGACATCGTCCAGGGAGCGCGCTACGGACCATGGGGCTCCTTCGCGGCCTGGCCGCACTCGTCTACCTTGTAATGCCGGTGAGCACCGTCGTCGCAACGGGCTCCTCGGGCCGAGGCATCGATGCGGCGCCCGCCCGGCGACTGTAGCGTGGAGGACATGGCACTCACCTATTTCAGCGGCCTCGATTCTAGCGTGGGCGCTATCGGGGACGACGCTGTCGGCGCTAACGCCCGAAGGTGGTCCGTTGACAGGATCGTTCCGGTCGTGGGGGCCGGACTGGCTGCTGTGTCCTATATTTCTGTGAGCGAGGGGGCGTGCAGGGAAGCCGGTGTTCCTGGAACCGTGGGTCCAGCTTGGGTGCTCCGCGGAGCAACGAGCTATAAGCGGTATACCGAGAGCGTCGAACAGGCCATGCTCGACGCCGTGCAGCCCGCGCTGGGGCGACCGGAGGCTGGGCGCGCGGCCTTGCTCCCGATTACGACGTCCACCGCCTGGTGGGAGTTGCCCCAGGACGCGCGCCGAGCGATTTTCGAGGAGACCTCGCACCACATCGCAGTCGGCCTGGAGTACCTGCCCGCGGTCGCGCGACAGTTGTGTCACGGCCGGGACCTCGGCGAGCCCTTCGACTTCCTGACTTGGTTCGAGTTCGCTCCCAGCGATGAGTCCAGGTTCGACCAACTCCTTGCGCGGCTGCGCACGAGTCGCGAGTGGGAGTACGTGGAGCGGGAGATCGAAATCCGCCTGACACGCGAACCTGAAGTCGAACGTCTACCCTTGGCAAACCGATGAACCCATTCCGGCGCGCGACCAAAACCGTTTTGCATCTCGTCTGAGATCCGTGAGATGCGTTAAACCAACGTTTACCGGGCGGCGGTCTCCGCCATCGGCTCAGTGGGGTCGGCAGCACGTTCTCGGACGGGCCCTGTGACAAGTAGAAAGGCTGCGATTGGCCCCAGGAAGAGCGTCAGAAGGAACCACGTCCATGCGGACCTGTTACGCGTGCGCGCATAGCCCCCGGCGAGGATCGCCACGGTAAACCAGAGCGCTCCGACGGCAGATGTATCCCAAGTCACCCGGTCAAGCTAGCACGGGGCCACTTCCGGTCATCCAGCCGACGCGGTCTACCGTCGTAGATGGCAAACGTCGAACGGACAACGATGCACAGTGCCATCAGCTCGCGGAAGCTCAATACGCCAGATCCGTCATCCAGCTCAGACGCCTCAGGAAACCGCCGAGTCGTCTCGCCCAAAATGTCGAGAAGCGTTCTGGGCGCCGGCGCACTTGTGCTGCGGGACTCGATGCCGTCGAGGCGTCGCTCCATCATCAGCACAGACATATCGAAGAGCTCATCTACAAAAGGGCTGCGAGCATATTGCATCGAGGATCAGCGGGTGTCCATAAATTGTTCATCGACTCGCGAGATCGCAGCCCGATGCGGTTGCGGGCGTCACCACCGAGGCACGCCTGAGAGTCCGCGTCGTCATGAGATGGTCGAAGCAGCGAGGGATGAGTGCTTTACCGCAATGCCTAGGGGCAGATTGGGAGGTCATGGCGGGGCGACCTGCTGGAATCCGCATCGTGTGTTCCCGCTCATGCTCGTGGGCGGTTTACCCCGAGGACGCAGCATCTCGCCACATCGTGACTATGTCGGGACCGCCTTTGGGCAGTGTAAACGAACCATGCACTTTGAACCCGTGCCGTTCGTACAGTGCGACGTTCGAGGGGTTGCTGGCCTCTAGGTAGGCCGGCATCCCGGCCAGGTCGATCAGGCGTAGATTGCTCGCCAAAAGGTCGAGTCCATACCCTCGTCCCCGATTCTCGGCTCTGGTGCCCAGCAGACTCAGGTAGAAGTGCGCCATATCCCGGGGGTGGGCCTGGTCAAACAGGTCAAACGCCTCCATCACCGGACCGGCATCTGCACCCAGCATCTCTTCGATGGTCGGTTTCAATGCCGCTTCCTGCTCATCCGAGAGATCTGTTCCATTCGGCGGGATCCACACGGCTGTGGCGGTATTGCCCGGGGTCAGCCACACCCGCGGATAGCGCATCGCTCCATCGACGAACAGCGTCCATAACCGTCTTTGCTGCTCAGCACGTAGGGACGGATCCGGAAACGCCCAGCTCCAGGTCGGATCGTTGTAGAACGCGCTGACAAGGATCTCGACAACTTCATCTCTGTCGTCTGGGGTTGCGATACGCGGGCTGGTGTCTTTCGAGTCCATGCCGTTCACCCCAATCTTGCGGGTTACCCCACGGCGCCGGCCGGGCCATGGAAACCATGCTGGGCAGCGACAACCGAGCACGGGCATTCACGCTAGTCCCGTTGAAACTTATTGGTCAAGTTCTAGGCGAATCTGTAGTCAGGAACCTTCTGCGCACTCGGGCGAGGCGGCGCCGATAGCCGAAAGACTATCGCTTCGAAGGGTTTAGAGGGATCTCATCTCACTGAAATCATGCCGAGGACTCATCTACGACAAGGACGGATCCGTGGCCGAGGTCGCCTCCCAGCTGCACCTGCACCGAACGAGCATCTACAACCGGCTGGGCCGGATCAGAGACCTCATCGGGGTGGACCCGCTCAACGGCTACGTTCGCCTGTAGCTGCACCTGGCGATGAAAGCCCGCCGCTGGGCCGGGCGGCCGCGACTCTGACCGCGGACGCGGCAGAATGCGTATATGACCACCGATGATCCGTGCCCCGTTTTCTTCCTCTCGGACAGCACCGGCATTACCGCGGAAACGCTCGGGAACACGCTGCTGACCCAATTTCCGGCCATCGAGTTCGATCGCATGACGATTCCGTTCATCCTCAATGTCGAACAGGCCCAGGCCGTCGTCGACACCGTCGACGGCCTGGTCGCGCGCGGACTGAGACCGATCGTGTTCTCGACCGCCGTCGGCAGCGACATCCGCCGCACGCTCGCCACGTGCACGGGTACCCTGGTCGACCTGCTCGGCACCTACCTCGGGCAGCTCGAGGAGGCCCTCGGAACCCGGTCGAGCAATATTCCCGGACGGGCGCACGGCCTCGGCAACGCGGAGCGATACCAATCGAGAATGACCGCCGTGGAATACGCCATGGAGCACGACGACGGGCAGAGCCTGCGTGCCCTGGAGAAGGCCCAGATCATCCTGGTCGCGCCCTCCCGGTGCGGGAAGACGCCGACAACCATGTACCTGGCCTTGCAGCATGGAATCTTCGCCGCGAACTTCCCCCTCGTCGACGAGGACTTCGATCGTGAGGGCCTCCCGGAACCGTTGAGACCATTCGTCGACAAGTGTTTCGGCCTGACCACCAATCCCCTGCGCCTGAGCCAGGTGCGCACGGAACGACGACGGGGATCGTCCTACGCCTCGCTGCGTCAGTGCGGATTCGAACTGCGCAGCGCGGAACGCCTGTACACGTCCCATGGGATCCCGTTCCTGAATTCGGCGAGCATGTCCGTCGAGGAAATGGCGGCGATGATCCTGCAGCGGATGAAGCTCAAACGCTAGCGAAATGTTCCGCGCAGTGTCGGGTGCCGTTCGCCCGGCGGGTCGGGCGGGGCCGCGGGGCCGCGGGGCCGCGGGGCCGCGGGGCGTGACACTATGGGAAAAGGACCTCGCCCACAACGTCGGGGAATCCGTCCAGCGTGGCAGCACCCCGCCCGCATATCTGCAAAGGAGCAGCAATCATGACGACTGACATCCTCTGGTTCTCGGAAATCGGACTCACTGACCTGGACCGGGTGGGTGGCAAGAACGCCTCCCTGGGTGAGATGGTGCAGAACCTGACCACCGCCGGCGTCAAGGTGCCGGACGGATTCGCGACCACGGCCGATTCCTACCGGCATTTCCTGGCCGATTCTGGCCTGGACGAGTGGATCGTCGACCGGCTGCTCGGCCTGGACATCGACGACGTGACGGCCCTCGCGGCCGCCGGCCGGGATATCAGGGCCCGGATGCGCGAGACGGCCTTCCCGCCGGAATTTGAGGCCCAGGTCAGGGTCGCCTACCAGGAACTCGTCGACCGGCACGGCGACGCGGCGGATCTGTCCTGGGCGGTCCGCTCCAGCGCGACGGCGGAGGACCTGCCGGACGCCTCGTTCGCTGGCCAGCAGGAGACGTTCCTCAACGTTCGGGGCATTGAGAACATCCTTCCGGCCATCAAGGACGTCTACGCGTCGCTCTACAACGACCGGGCGATCGCCTACCGGGTGCACCACAACTTCGCGCATGCTGAGGTGGCCCTGTCAGCCGGGGTGCAACGCATGGTCCGCTCCGACGTCGGCTCATCCGGCGTCATGTTCACGATGGACACGGAGTCCGGGTTCCGCGACGCGGTCTTCATCACCTCGTCCTACGGGCTCGGCGAGGCCGTCGTCCAGGGCGCAGTCAACCCGGACGAGTTCTACGTGTACAAGCCCGCCCTGCAAGCCGGTCGCCCCGCCATCCTCAAACGCAGCCTCGGCGAGAAGGCGCTGCAGATGACTTACACGGCCAGTCGCGAAATCGGCCGCACGATCGACTTCGTGCCGGTTGCCCCCGAGCTGCGCAACCGGTTCAGCATCACTGACGAGGACGTCGCCGAACTCGCCCGCCACGCCATGGCCATCGAGGCGCACTATGGGCGGCCCATGGACATCGAGTGGGGCAAGGATGGCCAGGACGGCGGGCTCTACATCCTGCAGGCGCGTCCGGAGACCGTGCAGTCTCGCAAGTCCGCGGTCGAGCTGAGCCGGTTCCGGTTGCACGAGACGAGCCGGGTGCTCGTCGACGGTCGCGCCATCGGCCAGCGAATCGGCGCGGGAAACGTGCGGATCCTTTCCTCAATCGACCAGATGGCGAGCTTCGCCACCGGCGATGTGCTCGTCGCCGACATGACCGACCCGGACTGGGAACCGATCATGAAGCGGGCCAGCGCCATCGTGACCAACCGCGGCGGGCGCACCTGCCACGCGGCGATCATCGCCCGCGAACTCGGCATCCCCGCGGTGGTCGGGACCGGGAATGCGACGGACATCCTCTCCGACGGCCTCGAGGTGACGGTGTCCTGCGCCGCGGGTGAGACCGGCCTGATCTACGAGGGTCTGCTGGGCTTCGGGGTCGAAGAGACCGAACTCACCCGGTTGCCCGCGGCGCCGGTCAAGGTCATGATGAACGTCGGCACGCCCGAGCAGGCGTTCACCTTCGCCCAGCTGCCCAATCACGGGGTGGGACTGGCCAGGCTCGAGTTCATCATCAACCGCCAGATCGGCATCCACCCCAAGGCACTGCTGCACCTGGACGAGCAGCCCGCCGCGGTCGCCGCTGAGATCCGCGCGCGCATCGCCGCCTACCACGACCCCCGGGACTTCTACCTCAAGCGCCTCGCCGAGGGTGTGGCCACGATCGCAGCGGCCTTCGCCCCCGAGCCGGTCATCGTCAGGATGTCGGATTTCAAGTCCAACGAGTACGCGAACCTCATCGGCGGGCAGGGCTACGAGCCGCACGAGGAGAACCCGATGCTCGGTTTCCGCGGCGCCTCCCGATACCTGGAGCCCTCGTTCCGGGACTGCTTCGACCTCGAATGCGAGGCGTTGTCCTTCGTCCGCAACGAGATGGGGCTGACCAACATCAAACTGATGATCCCGTTCGTGCGTACCCTCGACGAGGCCAGGGGTGTGATCGAGCTGCTCGACGAGAACGGGCTGCGCCGCGGCGAGAACGGCCTGGAGATCATCATGATGTGCGAGCTGCCGTCCAACGCCCTCCTCGCCGACGAGTTCCTGGACTACTTCGACGGATTCTCCATCGGTTCCAATGACATGACCCAGTTGACGCTGGGCCTCGACCGGGACTCCGCCATCGTCGCCGGCGGCTTCGACGAGCGCGACCCGGCCGTGAAGAAGCTGCTCAGCATGGCGATCGCGGCCTGCAGGGCCCGCGGTAAATACGTCGGCATTTGCGGCCAGGGGCCCAGCGACCACCCAGACTTCGCCGAGTGGCTCGTCCGCGAGGGGATCGACTCCGTGTCGCTCAACCCGGACACCGTCGTGGACACCTGGCTGCGCCTCGCGAAGGCGGCCGCCGGCACCGAGGTCGACGACGACGCCGGGGCCGACAGCGCTGCCGCCTGACCGCCCGGACCGGGTCAGGGCCGCCGGAGCGCCCTGACCAGCGGGACCTTGCCGAGGGCCGTCCGTTCCCCGGCGTCGACCACCTGCACGGTGACCCTGGTTCCGCTCGCCCCGGCCCCCGCGAGGGCGGAGGCCACGGCGGAGCCGACCCGGGAAATCGGGCGGCGTTTTAACAACTGACCCACGCTCCTAGGCCGCCCCCAGCCGATTGGATACCGGGATGGCGCGCCGGTTGAGGTAATTTACGACCCGTCACGGGCGCGCTCAGGTCAGCGTAAGCGCGCTCTTGCACCGCGGATACCTGCGGCATCCGAGGAACTGCCCGCGCTCGCCGGTGCGCTCAGCCATGAACGCAGGGCCGCACCACCCGAGGGTTAGGCTGCAACGTGTGATATCAGCAGCCGTGCCCACCGCCACCGAACGGCTGCCGGAGCGCGCAGCCGTGATCGACCTCGACGCGATCAGACACAACGTTCGCCACCTCGTTGCGCTCGCCGCCCCAGCCCGGCTGATGGCGGTCGTCAAAGCGGACGCCTACGGTCACGGGGTTCTCCCCGTCGCTCGCGCGGCGCTCGAGGCGGGAGCGGAGTGGCTCGGCGTGGCACACATATCGGAGGCACTGGCACTCCGCGCTGCGGCCATTCCGGTGCCGGTACTGGCCTGGCTGAACACCACAGACAGCGACTTCGCCGCGGCAATCGCCGCGGACATTGATCTCGGATGCTCCGGCTGGGAGTTGCCGCTAATCGCCCTGGCCGCGCAGCAGCAGCAAAAAACCGCACGCATTAATCTCAAGATTGACACCGGTCTGGGCCGCAACGGTAGCACCCCCACGGAGTGGGCCGACCTCGTGGCCCGCGCCCGACAGGCGGAAGCCAGCGGATCTGTGACCGTCGTGGGCATCTTCTCGCACCTCGCGGTGGCCGATGAACCCGACCGCGTCGAGACCGACGAACAGGTTGCGGCATTCACGACGGCCGTTGCTGTGTCGCAGGAGGCGGGGTTGAGCCCGAGGGTGCGGCACCTCGCCAACAGCGCCGGCACGCTGTCCCGCCCCGACACGCTCTTCGATCTGGTGCGGGCGGCGCTGGCCATCTACGGCCTGTCGCCGTTCGCCAACCAGACCTCGAACGACCTCGGATTGCGCCCGGCGATGACCTTGCGCACGCTCGTATCGGTGTGCAAAGAAGTTCCCGCCGGACAGGGCGTCTCCTACGGGCTCAACTACCGCACCACGGCCCCGACGACGCTCGCCCTGATTCCATTGGGCTACGCCGACGGCATTCCGCGCATCGCCACGGGAGGCCCGGTGCGAGTCAACGGCGTGACCTATCCCGTGGTCGGGCGCATCGCCATGGACCAGATGGTCATCGACCTCGGTGAGGCCGCACTCGTGGCCTCCGGCTCGTCGGTGATCGGTGCCGAAGCGGTGCTGTTCGGCCCCGGCGACGACGACGCATCCGTTGACGAGTGGGCGGCGGCCGCCGGCACCATCAATTGCGAAGTGGTCACCCGCATCAGTCCCCGCGTTCCCCGCGTCTACCAAAACGTCTGAGACCAATCCGGGCAGGCCCGTCAGAGGCGCGGACGGCCAGCCCAGCGGTCGGCCTTGAGGGCCAGGTGCAGCTCAAGGCGCGCCTGCCCGCCGAGCGGGTCGACGCCCAATGCGGAACGGATGCGTCCCAGCCGGTTGTAAATACTGGTTCGGTGCAAATGCAGGTGCTCTGCGACCTCGGCCACGGACCCGTTCTTGTCGTAGAGCATCTCGAGCACGGGCAGCAGTTCCCCGTTTCGGTCGAGTGCCCGGAGTTCGGAGAAGAGCGCTGACTCGGACGGCAACACGTCTCGACTTGCGACGGCCAGGAATTGGTAGACCCCGGTAGCGCGAAACGAAACGAGCGTGCCGAGCTGGGTATCAACCCAGGCCGCTTGCACGGCGCTCCGCGCCTCGGAGTAGGCACCGGGCAGCCGTCGCAGGTCGGTGAAGGGCTCGCTCAGCCCGATCAGGACGGGTGCAGCCACCTGCCCACCGCGGCGGGACACCTCGAACTCAAAGCGCATTCGAACCTCGGACAGGTCGAAGCCGTCAACCTCGTCGTGGAGCAGCAGAACGGCATGCGTTTCGGTGCCGGCCGAGAACAGCACGGTATTGATGCCAAGCGTGGCATAGAGTGCGGCGAGACGGTGCAGCAGGCCGCTCTTGGCGGGGTCGCGCTGCGCGTTGTCACCGCGCTCGAGCAGCGCGGCGAGCCGCCAGGGTCCGCGCCCGTGCACACCAGGCCAACCGTCCACCGCCACGCCGGCATTGCGGTCCCCCAAGCACGCGGCGAGGAATTGGGCCTCGTCGGTGCGCCGCGCTTTAGAATCGGCGCTGGAACGGTTGAGCAGCATCTCAGCGAGGGCGTCCATCTCCGGGCGGATGAGCCGCAGCTCACGCAGAATCACCTCGGGCGTTTGCTCGTCGTCGAGCTGGAGGACCCACAGATACCCCACCCGGAATCCACGTGCCAGCAGCGGCACGCACACGCGGCCCAACATTCCGAGGTCGGCGTTGGCCGGCACGGGAACCGGCTTCACTGCCGAGGCGATACCGTGGCTGAGCTGCCAGGCGCTGACATCGGGCGGAACAACCTTGCTCAGCAGAAAGTTCGTGCGCACTCGGTCGGCCGTGGATTGATGCGCGCTATACGCGAGCAGCCCGCCGTCGAGGTCTTCAAGCGAGAGAGCCCGGTCAATTCGCGCGGCGATGTTGACCACTGCTTGGTCAATATCGGCCGTTTTCATAGATTCACTCTAACGGAGCAGCGTGGACGTCAGGAGACGATCGACGCACCTGGGCGCTACAGATGTCGAGCTGACTGCGGGGTGTCTGCACGATGAATCCGCCCCTGACCACCGGCCTCGAGAAAGACAAATACCTGTGTAAATACCAATTTTCTGCCTTGTGCACCGTGCGACGGAGTTACCCTCGGCGTCCGTTGTCCCCATGGCAGAGCCAGGGCGGCCCTTAAAATCCGCGTTTATCATCTTAAAGCTGACCAAAGTCGATCAGCAGGCGTCTACAAGAAGCAGGAGTTCCCCATGATCATTGGCGTTCCAACCGAAGTCAAGAACAACGAGTTCCGCGTGGCCATCACCGCCGCCGGAGTGCACGAAGCCAAGATTCACGGCCACACCGTGCTGGTACAGGCCGGCGCGGGAATCGCCTCCGGCTTCGCTGACACCGACTACGAAGCCGCCGGTGCAACCATCGTCAAGACCGCCTTCGATGTGTGGGCCGGCGCCGACATGATCCTCAAGGTGAAAGAGCCGATCGCGGCCGAGTACTCGTACTTTCGTGAGGGCTTGATCCTCTTCACCTACCTGCACCTCGCCGCCGAGCCCGCCCTCGCCAGCGCCCTGCTCGAGTCCGGCGTGACCGCGATCGCTTACGAGACCGTGCAGAAGGCTGACCGTTCACTGCCGCTGCTTGCCCCGATGAGCGAGGTTGCCGGACGCCTCGCCGTTCAGGTCGGCGCCGCGTCGATGACCCGACCGGGTGGTGGCCCGGGCATGCTGATGGGCGGGGTGCCCGGGGTGCGGGCCGCCAAAGTAACTGTGATCGGTGCCGGCGTCGCAGGCTCCAACGCCGCCGCCATGGCCATCGGGATGGGCGCTGACGTCACCATCCTGGACATCAACATCGACCGCCTGCGCGAACTCGACGCCCAGTACGCCGGACGTCTGAAGACCATCGCCTCGAACGCCTACGAGATCAACCGTTCCGTCACCGAGGCCGACCTCGTGATCGGCTCCGTGCTGATCCCCGGCGCCAAGGCCCCCAAGCTCGTCACCAACGAGCTCGTGTCGCGCATGAAGCGGGGCTCCGTGCTCGTGGACATCGCGGTCGACCAGGGAGGCTGCTTCGAAGGCACACACTCCACAACGCACGAGAACCCCACCTTCCCCGTGCACGGTTCGATCTTCTACTGCGTCGCCAACATGCCCGGCGCCGTTCCGCAGACGTCGACCCTCGCGCTGACGAACGTCACTCTGCCCTACGCTTTGTCGATTGCCGACCGTGGCGTGCGTGCAGCATTCGAGCGGGACGCCGCCCTTGCCGGTGGCCTGAACATCGCCGCCGGAAAGGTCGCGAACCGCTCGGTCAGCGTCGCCCTCGACCTACCGCTCACGGATTGGACCGACCTCGTCTCAGAGGTCGAGCTCGCGCTGGTCTAGCAGCACTGGTCGCGGATGCCGGGTACGGCCTGATCGGTCGGCCCCGGCCTCCGCGACCCACAATTTCTGCAGAGATCGGTGACCCCGACACTGTGCCCATTGCCTGGACTACAAGGAAGTATCTCCGATGTCGCAAATGAAAACCAGCACGCATCCAGCGCCGAACGCGCAACCACACCTGGCACGATCGCTCTCGAACCGTCATATCCAGCTCATCGCCATCGGCGGTGCGATCGGAACGGGTCTGTTCATGGGCTCGGGGAAGACGATCTCCCTCGCGGGGCCGTCCGTGATCTTCGTCTATATGATCATCGGCTTCATGCTGTTCTTCGTCATGCGGGCCATGGGCGAGTTGCTGCTCTCCAACCTCGAATACAAGTCGTTCAGCGACTTCGCCGGTGACCTGCTCGGGCCGTGGGCCGCCTTCTTCACGAGCTGGACGTACTGGGTGTGCTGGATCGTCACCGCCATCGCCGAGCTGATCGCGATCGCGCTGTATACGAGCTTCTGGTGGCCCGATCTGCCGCTATGGATTCCGGCGCTCGTGGCGGTAACGATTCTGCTCGGCTTCAACCTCACGAGCGTCAAGGCGTTCGGCGAGACCGAGTTCTGGTTCGCGCTGATCAAAATCGTGGCAATTGTCACGCTTATCGTCGTGGGCCTCGTGATGGTGTTCACTCAGTTCCAGTCCCCCAACGGCACCCCGGCGAGTTTCACCAACCTGTGGAACGACGGCGGGATGTTCCCGACCGGCCCGATGGGGTTCATCGCCGGTTTCCAGCTCTCCGTGTTCGCGTTCCTCGGGGTCGAGCTCGTGGGCACCACGGCCGCCGAAGCGCAGCACCCGGAGAAGAACCTTCCCAAGGCAATCAACTCCATTCCCATTCGCATCATGCTGTTCTACGTTCTCGCCTTGATCATGATCATGACGGTCACGCCGTGGCGTGAGGTCCGCGCCGATGTGAGCCCGTTCGTGGCGATGTTCGCCCTCGCAGGGCTCGGCGTGGCCGCGGCCGTGATCAACTTCGTCGTGCTCACGAGCGCGACATCCTCAGCGAACTCCGGTCTGTATTCAACATCCAGAATGCTTTTCGGGCTGTCGGTCGAGGGCACGGCATCGGGGCGGTTCCAACGTCTGACCCGCCACAAGGTGCCGGCCAACGCCCTGCTGTTCTCGTGCATGTTCCTGCTCATATCGGCTGTGCTGCTGTATTCGAGTCCATCGATCATGGCCGTGTTCACCGTGGTGACAACAATGGCATCGGTGCTGTTCATCTTCGTGTGGACCATCATCGTGGTGAGCTACATCGTGTATCGCAAGCGCCGCCCGGCGCTGCACGCAGCATCCAAGTTCAAAATGCCCGGCGGTGTGTACATGAGTTATGTCCTGCTCGCGTTCTTCGTATTCCTGATCTGGGCGCTCACCCAGAAGACAGATACGCTGCAGGCGTTGGTCGTGACGCCGGTGTGGTTCATCGGGCTCGGCATCGCCTGGCTCATCATCCGCCGTCGCCCCGAAATGGCCGCTAATCATGAACTTCACCGGGCGAGTGTCGAGGCCGACCGGGCTTTGGCGCTCACCTTCCGCGACTGAGGGTCGAGACGAGCCGGTCAGTCCGAGGCAGCGCGGTGCTCAGCCGGCGTCACAGGGGAGACATCTGCATGTACTGCAGCCTGTCCGCCTCCCGCCGGGCGTCCCAGAGGAGCCTCACCGTTCGCAGCACGAACCCGATCAGCGTCAGCACAGTGGAGACCGCGACCAGGTAGAGGGAAACCGTGACCATGAGGGCCGGCCTCTCCATTTCCACTCCGGGGTAGCCGGCTCCGAACTGCCACAGGGCGTATCCGGCACCGGCAAGCAGAACCACCAGGCCCAGGCTGCCCAGGAACAGCTTCGGGCCGTCGCCTCGCAGAAGCTGCACGATTCCGTCCAGGAGGAACGACGCCGCGAACGGCAGACACACCGTGCCCATCAGGATCGACTTACGGGCACCGACGGGCCATTGCTCCACTCGTTGTCTTAGGTCTTCAGTATCATCAGCAGATGGCTCAATGCACAGCTCCAAGAGAAGGCCACCGCACTGCAAACGGTCGCGCGAACTGCCCTGCATGCTCGTCCAGCTATGGGCGTTCTTCATACTCGCCGCCTCGGTCGTACCCGTCCTACTCCACACCGGCCGTGCCTGTGCGTAGGAGTGGAAGCCTGTCGGGCACTAGCGGGGGCGGGGGACGTGGTGTCGCCCGTCCGGCTTGGCAGCCCAGCGGGTCGACTGCCTCGTACACGCAACAGCAGGTGCGCGACCTGGAGTCTGTCCGCGCGGCGACTGTCTTCCGAACTCAGGTAAATGACGTGTTCCTCTGTCACGCCTGGCCCGACAGTCAGGCGGCCGCGAATGACGTTTACGAGTTGCTCCTCGGAAAAGACGTGTCGGTGTGGTTCAGTGAGGTGAGCCTGCGACCTGGCTCGGACATGCGAATAGCCATCGACCGTGGACTGGTGAGTTCGCGCATGGGGATCGTGCTGGTGACGCCCGCAATGCTCGACAAGCTGCGTACCGACCGCAGCATTGCGAGCAACGAGCTCAGCGCTCTGCTGCGCCGGAGCCTCTTAGTGCCGGTCATGCACGGGGTGACGTTCGAGGAGCTCGACCAGGTCACCCCGACACTCGCGTCGCGTGGTGGATTCAGTACGGCCGAAGAGCCCACGGAAGACATCGTCGTGAAGATTGCTGAGCTCGTCGGAATCGTTACGCAGGAAGAGGCCGACGAACTCAGCACGAAGTCGGCCGCCAAGTAGCGCTGAGTGGCAAGCCTCCACGACGCCTCGATGGCCCAACCAGGAACAACCCGATGAACCAGCGTCAATGCTTACCGGCCGGTTAAGGACATCAGCGTCGTGCCCGTAAGCCGGACCTCCATCGGGAACAGTCCCGCGGAGGCTGGATTGCACCGCCCACCCATGCAGAATTGTCGAGTTTAACCTGTCCGTAGAGAAATCTCGCTCCGGTGCGTCAACCGCAACAGGCTGAGTCCCGCATGCGCGCTACGGCTGCGCAACACAGCGGCATGGCTCTCAACAAGGTCGCTGCCGGTTTGTCCGAACTACGTTGCAAAAGTCCGCACTGGACTATCACGCGACAGGGGCGGTCCGAGACCCTCCTGGCACTCGCGGGAGAAAAAGGTGGCATAGGCCGGCAGCCGAACCATCGACATCAGCCGTGGGGGAGTACGACTGGGCAAACTCGCGCGTGTTCGGCAGGATGATTCCCCCGCGGGACAGACTCGAACTTGTTGACACCATCGGTGCAGGGAAGCGAGAAACCACCCTTCCTCGGTTCGACAACAGGATCACCGTTAACATGGGCGACGACGCTTTCGCTGACAGGCGGCAGTGCGAGGTGGCCAGCGGGAGGAAGGTCTAGCAAGCTCCGTTCGCGGAACAGCGTGCAGTACCTGTCGACGAGTACTCGGCGGCAACGCCCAGTCGTCGGCGTGCGCCGCGTACTGGAGCAACCGTGTCAACTTCACTAGGCCAGCACGGATTTCGCTTCCCGTGTCCCAGAGGAGTCGTTCCTGACGCCGACACGAAGAGGGAAAAAGACCGACTCGTCGACAAAGATCCATCCAGCTCAGCGATTCGTTGGCGTCGACCGTAATTTGTATGACATGTGGATCGGAAATGGAGACGCCGTTTGCGGCGAGCCCACGCACGCCAACCATCGGTCTGGTCCTGTGAGAAGGGGCCACACACGCTCTTGCGCCCCTGAGGGTTGGCTGAACCGCGCCAGAGGTCGCAGTCAGTGGCAGTCGATGCGGCAGCAGCCTTTGGCGTTCACAGGTCGACGGGTAGGCCCTAAGAGGCATTCGCAGACTCCGGAGGTTCCTCCGCCGGAGGGAACTCCGAGACGGACGAAAGGAGGTGATGTCGGTGGATTCCTGCGGACCTTCTCGACTTGCTCGGAACTCGCAGACGGCAGGCCTGACCGCTCAGCCGAACGTTGCCTCGGCGCACCCTGAGGTTCCGGGAGTGAGACGGAGTACCGTCCACCGAAGCCAATGATGGAGCTAGGGGACTTGGCGTTTTACTGCGCCGTCGGACGGTTCGAAGTGCGCGTCGCTCGTGATGGTGTCCATCGTGGCAGCGATGAAGGTGACGAGGCCGGGAATCACGTTTGCCCAGTACATGAGATCGGTCAGGGTAATCATGGTTTCACCCCGATTGATGCGCTGGAAGCGTTCGTAGTTCAAGCCCGCTGGGAGCGTGGCTCTCGAGCAATAGGACTTGAGATCTGCGTTCTGGTCCAGGAGGTACTCGCGAATCCGGTTTGCGATCGCGTGCTGAACTTCGGCCGCTGCCTGTTGCGGCGACTCGACATTTGTGGATGTGAGCCGGGAACTGGAGTTGCCGAACTTCTTGCGATTCGTGGCGAGGGAACGTGGTTCGAACACGGCGCCCCCGGGTTTGGGAGGTCTGGGCATGACGCAATCATACGCACTATTCACCATTTCTATCGGATATGTCTTCCGTGAAGACAGTTATCGAGAATTCCTGGCTGATTTACACCGCTTTTGAAATATCGGTGTGCGGGGTAGCCGCACACGCACATAGGCATGACCCCCACACTCCTCATTTCCGTCCTGCCCGCCCCCGAAATCGCCACGCGGAAAGCGCCCACCGGCTCTGCTCGCTCAAAAGCCCACCTCGCCGGGATGAAGGCGCTTTCAGACGTTACGTACGACAGCGAAGCGCGGGTGCTTCGATTCGGGACGACGTCCGATGACCCGAGTTTGGCGGCCGCCAGGATGACACTCCGAGGCGGAGTTCCCGACGACAAGGACCAGGCAGCGATGGCGGCGGCTCGGGCCGCCCTGAGCGCACTGAGCGCGACGAAGATGGCTGAGTATGTGCCGGACCTGCCGGCCGAGCAGCTCGAGTCCATTCGGCCCTTTGTCGAAGATGCTGTTGCGTTGGCACTGCCGCAGACGACGTACTCCGTCGAGACGCTCCTGGGGCCCTGCATCCATTTCGCGTATTGGGCTGTGTACGTGGTCGGCGCCGAATTGGATGCCACGATCATCTTCAACCGGGAGTTGATCGAGCACTATGTGCGCGACAATCTCCCCGATCTGGCCCAAGGAACCCAGCGCAACTATCGCTCATGGCTCTTTCGAGTCGCGGAAGCCGTCAACCCGGAAGCCAACCCGCGGAACCCGATGCCGCTCAACGAGCGAAGCCTCGACACCCCCTATGACGAGGCCGAGCGCGTCGCGCTCGACCGGTGGGCGGCAGGGCAGGGCACCGTGTACATGCGTCGTGGCGCTAGGACCCTGATTGCCCTTGGCGCTGGGGCTGGCCTTACGTCGGTAGAAATTGCGACGCTTCGACGCGACTCCGTGACGGTGAGCCCCGATCGAGTCGTCACCATCAACGTCACCAACGACGGTCGCGTCCGCACCGTCATCGTTCGTGCTCGCTACGAGAAATCTCTGGCCAAGGCCATCCGTGATCTGCCGGGCGAGTCTTTCGTGTTTCTGCCCAAGCGAGCGAGCACGAAGAACAACGTCGTGAGCGCGTTCGTGGCCCGTGCCTCGAGCCCGACCGGCAGCCCCTCCGTTCGGGTTCGTCGACTCAGAAACACCTGGCTCGTGCAGCAGATGACCGACCGTGTCGATGTCTTCACGTTGATGGAGGCCGCCGGCCTCCAGTCCCTCGAATCGATCTCCAGGCTTGCTAGCTATGTTCCACGCCTGAGCAGCGACGCACGCATCGCACAGCTGCGGGGCATGAAGTGACCCGCCCCACCGGTGCCAGCCAGCGTGAACAGGCCGAGGAATGGATGCTCACAACGTTCGGGCAACGCATGGGCGACTACCTCAGCGAGCTGCGCACGGAACCACTTGGTCTCGCCGTGGTGGAAGTTGACCGAGTCCTGAAAGTGGCGCGCGTTCGGCAGCTCCTGGCGGGCTGGCGTTCCGAGGACGTGTTGTCGGCGGCTGGACGGAAACCGATATTGGACGAATCTGCCGCGCTAAGCCTGATCTTGCTCCAGATCCGGATCAACCGTCCCACGTTGATCACGGAACTGGCCCAGACGTTCCTCAAGCTCAGTCCGAGACAGCGCGCTGTGCTCCGGCTCACCCACGACGGCCTGGACGAGCGTGTCTATGAAAGGATTTGGCGCGCGCTCCAGCGTCTGATTGCCTTGGTCGACGAATTCCCCGGCCGACGGGACAAGGTCCTCACCGAAGCCGAGTACCGGAAGGTGAAAGCAGCTCGCGATCCCGAGCAGTGTCGCTCCCGTCGCATCCGAATGTGGACCTTGGCCAATGACCTGGTCCATGGCTCGTGGCTACTTCTTCCCGAGGAACTTCGCAACCGGTCCGATGGAAACCACGCCATCGATGCCACATTTGTTCCGCTCCAAGGAAAGATTGGAAACCCGTCGTCCAGGAACCTCGAAGGCAACCGTCGCACCGCCAACCCTGACGGTGGCTTCTACAAACGCGAAGGCAGCCACGGAGCCGTCACCCATGCGGACGCTCGTGCGTTCAAGAAGTCAGATCCAGGCCAAAAACACAAGGGCCGATCCATTGAGAAACTCTCTTGGGGTGTGGAAATCGAAGTTGCTCGGCTGACTCCCAACACACCGGGTGAAGTGGATTCCTTCCCCTTGGTGACAACAGCTCTCGGATTCCACATACCAGGCGCCATCACCGGGGAAGGCTTGAATCTCCTGAACGCTCTGGCCCTACGGCAGCGCAAGATCAACTTCGTCATCATGGACCGCGCCTACTCAGGCGCCAAGTTTGACGAGTTTCAAGTGCCGGCGCGCCGTCTGGGGGCGAAATTGGTGTGCGACTACAAGGATGAGGATCTCGGCGTTAAGGCCTTTGACCCGCGCGGCTTCATCCAGGTCTCAGGAACCTGGTACTTGGACACGCTCCCGGGAGTCCTCTGCAACGCGGACAGGATCATCAACGCAGTTCGGAAGAAGCACGGTGAAGATGCGGGCAAGCTTGCCAAAGCGGAAGCGGCTCACGAGAAGAAGTCAGGACAGTTCAAAGGGTCTCTCCGCAACCCGATTGAGAACGAGGAGGACCAAGAGGAACTCACGTTGACCATCGAGGCGGCTCGAAAGAAGTACGGCAGCAGCGCAAGCGTCCTGGGCCGGGCGGAAACTCTTTACTCCCAGCAGGTGAAGCGTCGGGAGCTGTTCCGGCTCAAGAGCAAGGGGCGCATGAGCGCGGATGGCACGCGCCGTTACATGATTCCCACGGACGCGCCGGGTTATGAGCTTTGGAAGGCGAAGCCGCTCGCCCACCAGGGTGACAGCGTGCTCATGAAGCTGCCGACCGGCAAGGACGCCGAGACCCCCAACGCCGGCGGTCTCAAACACGAGCAGTACTACCCCTACGGAAGCGAGCAGTGGCGAACCACGTACGGAATGCGCAACGGGGTCGAATCGGTCAACCGGAACCTGAAACGCAGCCAGTATGAAGACATCGCCAACCCCGACAAACGCGCCGTGCGCGGCAACACGTTCTCGTACATCGTCGTCGCGCTTGCCTCCGTCGTCGAGAACATGCGCCAGATGCTGAGCTTCTACAAACGCAAACTCGCGATCAGCTCGGTAACAGCGAAGAACCGAGAACTCCCCGGTACCTTTTGGCAAACCGCCGGCCCTGCCCCCATCATCGTCGAGGACCTGCAACCACCCGGCTAGAAACGGCCCGCTCCACACACACCCCCCCGCTTACCGAGCAAGACCAATTCCATTTGGCGTACCTGAAATTCTCAGGTACGCCATTTTTGCATTTAACCCGACGGTTGCACATGTCGCGAGGAGCCCGTAGTACACGATTTCGGGCAAAAAAATAGGCCGGACAACCGATATCGGTTGTCTCGACCTATTTCCCAAACGGAAGTCCGGAATACTCCGAACCTCTCTCTGTGCCCGAGGGGGGACTTGAACCCCCACGCCCATAAGGGCACTAGCACCTCAAGCTAGCGCGTCTGCCATTCCGCCACCCGGGCTGGTGCTTCGGCAGTCGTTGTCCGGCCGCCGAATAGATAATCTAGCATGGATTCCGCCGCTCTCAGTCCGCGCCTATCGTCCCCGTTATCCGACGTGGCCCGGTAGCGTGAGGGCCATGCTTTCCTCCGCTGAAAACGCCCCGGCCGACGCTTGTCTGGACCTGACGGCCGAGATCGCCCGCGACCTCATCCGTTTCGACACGACCAACTATGGGGAGGGTCGTTCCAACGGTGAAACGGATGCCGCTGAATACGTCGCCGCCAACCTCCGCGCCCTCGGCCTCGCCCCGCAGCTGTTCGACTCCGAACCGGGCCGCACGAGTGTCGTCGCCCGCGTACCCGGTCGCGACTCCAGCCAGGGCGCGCTCGTGGTCCACGGGCATCTCGACGTTGTGCCCGCGGACCCTGAGGCCTGGTCGGTGGACCCGTTCGAGGGCGTGATCAGGGACGGGCTGCTCTGGGGCCGCGGCGCCGTGGACATGAAGAACATGGACGCGATGATCCTCGCAGCCTTGCGGGACATCCTTGGTTCGGGTCAGCAGCCGGCCCGGGACCTGGTCGTGGCCTTCTTCGCCGATGAGGAGGCCGGGGGAGTGCTCGGCTCGCACTACCTGGTCGATACGCACCCCGAACTGTTCGCGGGGGCAACCGAGGCGATCAGCGAGGTCGGCGGTTACTCGATCACCTTCGGCGGCCAGCGCGCCTACCTGCTTCAAACGGGTGAGAAAGCTCTCATCTGGATCAAGCTCATCGCCCGCGGCGAGGCGGCCCACGGCTCCCGGCTGATCCACGCCAACGCGGTCACCCGCCTCGCCGAGGCGGTGGCCCGGGTGGGCAGGCGCGAGTGGCCGATCCGGCTGACCGACACCACCAGTGCGCTCCTGGCTGAACTGGCGCGCGTGCTCGGTGTCGACCCGCAGCGAGTC
This sequence comes from Cryobacterium algoritolerans, assembly GCF_004402785.1. Classification (GTDB taxonomy): domain Bacteria; phylum Actinomycetota; class Actinomycetes; order Actinomycetales; family Microbacteriaceae; genus Cryobacterium; species Cryobacterium algoritolerans. The sequence goes on along the minus strand of NZ_SOFP01000035.1, from coordinate 23,074 downwards.
GGCCCGGACGAACTGGCACTTGCCACCGGCACGGCCTCCGGTTTCATCCAGGCCAGCCTGCGCACCACCACGAACCCGACCATGCTGCAAGCCGGTTACAAGCACAACGTCATCCCGGACCGTGCTGAGGCGCTGATCGACATCCGTACCCTCCCCGGCGACGAGGACGCGGTACTGGGCGAGTTGGCCGAGCTGGTCGGGCCCGACATTGAAATCGTGATCATGCACCGGGACATCGGGCTGGAAACCGAATTCGGCGGACCACTCGTCAACGCCGTCGTCGACACGCTCGACCGACACGACCCCGGGGCGCCGGTGCTGCCGTACCTGCTCTCCGCCGGAACCGATAACAAGGCGCTCAGCACTCTGGGCATCAAAGGCTACGGGTTCGCCCCGTTGAAACTCCCAGCAGATCTTGATTTTCCGGCGATGTTCCACGGCGTAGATGAGCGGGTGCCGCTTGACGCGTTAGTGTTTGGCAGGCAGGTGCTGACCGACCTGCTCTCGAACTACTGAAAGCGAAGCGAGCGGCAAGTGAATCTAATCAACGCGATCATCCTGGGACTCGTCCAGGGGCTGACCGAGTTCCTTCCCGTCTCCTCGAGCGCCCACATTCGCATTGTCGGTGAGTTGCTCGGCACCGGGGCCGACCCGGGGGCTCGCTTCACCGCCATCATCCAGATCGGCACGGAGGCTGCCGTCGTGCTCTTCTTCTGGCGCGACATCGTGCGCATCATCGGCCAGTGGTTCCGGTCCCTCACAGGCAAGGTGCCGCGCACGGACCCGGATGCCCGAATGGGCTGGCTGATCATCTTCGGCTCCCTGCCGATCGTCATCCTCGGTCTGATTTTCCAGAACCAGATCGAATCGTCGCTCCGGAACCTGTGGATCACCGCAACCGTGCTGATTGTTTTCGGAATCCTGCTCGGAATCGCCGACTACGTCGGCGCCAAGAGGCGCAGGCTCAAGGACATCACGGTCGGTCACGGTGTCGTCTACGGGTTCGCCCAGGCCCTCGCGCTGATCCCCGGGGTCTCCCGCTCCGGCGGCACCATCACCGCAGGCCTCTTCATGGGTTACGAGCGCCGCGCCGCCGCCCGGTACGCCTTCCTACTCGCCATCCCCGCGGTCCTGGGCAGCGGCTTTTACGAGATGTACAAGTCGATCGCCAAGCCCTGCCTCACCGGTGCGACCAACTGCACCCCCGAAATCTTCGGCCCGTTCGAGACCCTCGTGGCCACGGTCATCGCGTTCGTGGTGGCACTGTTCGTGATCGGGTTCTTCATGAACTACATCTCCAAACGCAGCTTCCTGCCGTTCGTGATCTACCGGATCGTCCTCGGCCTCGGTCTCTTCGTGGCCCTGGCGACCAACACCATCGCCGCCTAGTTAGGCTGGTGGTATGCGCGCCTGGCAACGACCCGAGATCCCGAAACTCCCCGGCCAGTCCGGCGCACCGTGGCTCTACGACACCGCCACTCAGACTCTCGTCGAGGCAAAGCCGTCCGCCGCGGCCCGGCTCTACGTGTGTGGCATCACCCCGTACGACGCGACCCACCTCGGCCATGCGGCCACCTATCTGGCCTTCGACACGCTGCAGCGGGTGTGGCTCGACGCGGGGTTCCGGGTTCATTACGCGCAGAATGTTACCGATGTCGACGACCCGTTGCTCGAGCGCGCGACCGCGACCGGTGCCGACTGGCGCGAACTCGCCGCCAGCCAGGTTCAGCTTTTCCGCGGCGACATGGAGGCACTGGGGATCATCCCGCCGAACGATTATGTCGCCGTCACCGAGGTCATCGACGAGATCGCGGCTGCCGTCGCCCAGCTCTGGGATGCCGGGATCGCGTACACGGTGCCGACCGTCGACTCCATCGTCGACACCACCCGGTTCGGTACGATCGGTACCGCCGGTTCGGACATCTACTTCGACATCGCAGCGGCGGAGCGTTCCGCGCCGTGGACCCTCGGCGAGGAGAGCAACCTGGCCCGGACCGAGATGCTCGACCTGTCGGCGGAGCGCGGGGGAGACCCCGACCGCCACGGCAAGCGCGACCCGCTCGACCCGTTGCTCTGGCGCGCCGCCCGGGCCGGCGAACCGTCCTGGCCATCACCGGTCGGCGCTGGACGACCCGGCTGGCACATCGAATGCTCCGTGATCGCCCTGAAGGAACTCGGCACGGACTTCACCGTGCAGGGCGGCGGCAGCGACTTGGTCTTTCCGCACCACGACATGAGCGCAGGGCACGCTGCCGCGCTTTCCGGGCATCCGCTCGCCGGGGTGTACAGCCACACCGGGATGGTCGCCTACCAGGGCGAGAAGATGAGCAAGTCCCTCGGCAACCTCGTGCTCGTCTCCCGCCTGCGCGCTGCCGGGGTCGACCCGCGGGCCATCCGGCTCGCCCTCCTCGCCCAGCACTACCGCACCGACTGGGAATGGATGGACGCACACCTCGACTCCGCGGTCACCCGGTTGGCAGCATGGACCTCCGCGTTCGGCAGCGGAGCCGCCCGTGGCCCGGTGGACGCCCAGTCGGTCATCGACGCGCTCCGCGCCGCCCTTGTCGCCGACCTCGACACCCCAGGTGCTCTGGCCGTGCTCGACGCCGCAGCACTCGAGGCCGTCGACAACCCGGCCGCGGTTGCCCTGGCCGTGGACGCGCTGCTCGGCGTGGCGCTCTAGCCTGGTCCTGGTCCTGGTCCGACCTGACCCGACTTCCGGCCCGGCCGAAACTGGGTTCAGGGCTGGCGGGGCCCCTCAGGGCCGGGCCGTCCATCTGTACGCCCGTCCGTCCGGCCGTCGCCGCGTTTGCGGAGGTATTTCTCGAACTCCTGGGCGATCGCCTCGCCGCTGGCCTCCGGGGAATCGACGGTGTCCCTGGCTTGTTCCAGTTGGGCGATGTAGGCGGCCATTTCCTCGTCCTCGGCGGCAAGAAGATCAATCCCGCTCTGCCACTCCGCAGCCTCATTTACGAGGTCGCCCCTGGGGATGACCACGTCGATGATCTCTTCAAGCTTGTCGATCAGAGCCAGCATCGCCTTGGGCGAGGGCGCATTGTGCACGTAGTGCGGCACGGATGCCCAGATCGACAGGGTGGGGATGCCCACCGCCTCCGCAGCTATCGCGAGCACACTGAGTATACCGACCGGGCCCTCGTACGAGCTGCGCTCGATCTGCAGCTCGGCCCGCACCTGCGGGTTATCACTGGAAACGAAGATCGAGATCGGCCGAGTGTGCGGCACGTCCGCGAGCATCGCACCGAGGAAGACGATCCCACCCACGTCCGCGGCGAGGGCCGCGTCCAGGATCTCCGACGCGAAGCTCTTCCAACTGCGCGAGGGCTCGGTGCCGAGAAGCAGGTAGATGTTTCCGGCGTTCGTGCCGCTCACCCGTAGCTGGGCATCGTCGGCAAGCGGCACCGCTGACTCGCCGGGGGTCGTCGGCCCGTACATGATCGCGCCCGGCCACTCGAGCAGCCGAATGCCGTCCTCACCGGTGGAGATGGTCGGCCGATTGAACTGGTAGTCGAAATAGGTCTCTGGGTCGATCTCCGCGAGGGCGGACACATCGAGCAGATCCTTCAGGGTGCTCACCGCGCCGGTAGCGGCCTCTCCCGCGTCGTTCCAACCCTCGAACGCCACCACGAGGAGTCGTTCGCTGAGGAATCCGTTGCCATCTGTCACTGCCTGAAACCTCGATCCCGGGGATGCGCCACCCGGCACACCATCAGTCAAGGATAGGCGGTGCCCTCTACACTTGGACTCCGTGCACCCGATCCAACCCGAATCCCTCCTGCCTGCGGCCGTGCTCTGGGACATGGACGGAACCATCGTCGACTCAGAGCCGTACTGGATGCGCGCCGAGACCGAACTCGTCGAATCCTTCGGCGGCGTCTGGACACACAGCGACGGCGTGCTGCTCGTCGGTTCCGGCTTGTGGGGTTCCGCCTCGATTCTTCAGGGCCGCGGGGTCAACCTGGGCGCCGACGCGATCGTCAACCAGCTCACCGACCGGGTCCAGGAACTCCTGCGCGACTTCGGCCCGCCGTGGCGCCCGGGCGCCCTGTCCCTGCTCACCGAGCTCAAGGGGGCCGGCGTGCCGATGGCGCTCGTCACAATGTCCACCGCGCGGATGGCGCGCCAGATCTCCGACCTGGTCGGGTTCGCGGCCTTCAACACGATCGTCGCGGGCGACATGGTCACCAACAGTAAGCCGCACCCCGAGGCGTATCTGTCCGCGGCCGGGCACCTCGGCGTCAACCCGGACCTCTGCATCGCCGTGGAGGACTCCCTTCCGGGGATCGCCGCGGCCGTCGCCTCCGGCGCGGTCGTCATCGGCGTGCCCCACATCGTCCCCCTCCCGGAGAGCGCCCACTACGACCTGTGGCCGACCCTCTCCGGGCGAACGCTGGCGGGCTTCACCGCCGTGTTCGGCGAGCGGCGCGGCCGCACCGAACGCACTCCGATTCAGCCCGATTCCGATTCCGCCGACAACGAGGATGTAAGCAACGCATGAGCGACAACCAGGTCATCCAGAACAGCGGACCGTTCAGGATCGGCGACCGGGTGCAGCTGACCGGTCCCAAGAACAAGCTGAACACGATCACGCTAGAGCCGGGTAAGGTCTTTCATACCCACCGTGGAATCCTCACGCACGACGACATCATCGGCCTTCCGGACGGGTCCGTCGTCACCAACAACGTCGGCGTCGAACACCTGGCCCTGCGCCCGCTCCTGATCGACTTTGTCATGTCCATGCCGCGCGGAGCCGCCATCATCTACCCGAAGGACGCGGCACAGATCCTCGCCCAGGCCGACATCTTCCCCGGCGCCACCGTCGTGGAGGCTGGCGTCGGTTCCGGCGCGCTCTCGATCTGGCTGCTCCGGGCGATCGGACCCGCCGGTCGGCTGGCCTCCTTCGAGCGCCGCGAGGAATTCGCGGATGTGGCCCGCGACAACGTGGCCACGTTCCTCGGTGCCGACCCGGAGAACTGGTCGATCACGCTCGGCGACCTGGCCGCCACCCTGCCGGTTACGATGCCCGACCAGAGCGTTGACCGGGTTGTGCTCGACATGCTCGCCCCGTGGGAGTGCCTCGAAGGCGTCTCCGCCGCCCTTAAGCCCGGCGGAGTTCTGCTCTGCTACGTGGCAACGGTGACCCAGCTCTCCCGAGTGGCTGAAGCCATCCGCGCAACCGGCCAGTACACGAACCCCGACTCGCACGAGACCATGGTGCGCGGCTGGCACGTCGAGGGGCTGGCCGTGCGGCCCGACCACCGGATGATCGGCCACACCGGTTTCCTGATCACGGCCAGGCGGCTCGCCCCGGACACCATCCTGCCTGAGCTCAAGCGCCGCCCGTCGAAAACCGACTTCTCCGACGCCGACGTGGAAGCCTGGACGCCCGGCGCCCTCGGCGAACGTAGTATCAGCCCCAAGGTGATGCGCAAGAGGGTGCGGATTGCCGAGACCGGGGCCGCCCTCTCCAAGGCGCGCAACCTGACCGGGGACGATCCGCAATCCGGCCGACCTGACGCCGGTTAGGATTGGCTCCGGCCACGATTCGCCACGCAATTCCCTGCACCACCCGGACTTCCCCAGAAATGAGAACCCGTGCGTAGAGCTCCTGCACTCGTCGCAACCGCAGCGCTGCTGATGACCGTCCTGAGCGGTTGCAGCGCTTTCGGCCCCGCTGCCGCGTCCTGCCAGTCGCCGGTCAGGGACGGCGCCGCCGCCAGGCTGGTCACAGTCACGGGGAAGGCCGGCGGCGCACCCACGGTCAACTTCCCCACACCGCTGAAGTCAACGACCACCCAGCGCAGCGAGATCCACCCGGGCACCGGTGTCGGCCTGGCCGCCGGGCAGCAGGTCAAGCTCGAACTCTCCGTCTACAACGGCACCTCGGGCAAGGTGATCACCCAGAGCAAGTACGACGCTTCCAGCGCCACCACCTTCGTGCTGAACGACAAGACGATCAAGGGCCTCGCCGAAGGCCTCCAGTGCGCGCAGGTCGGATCGCGGGTCGCCGTCGTCGTGTCGCCCGACGACGCATTCGGACCCCAGGGCGGCAACGCACAGATCGGCGTCGCCAAGGACGACAGCCTGGTCTTCGTCATCGACGTGATCAAGTCCTACCTGCCGCGGGCGAACGGGGCCGATCAGCCCGTAGCCAACGGCCTGCCCGGCGTCGTGCTCGCCGCGGACGGCACGCCCGGAATCACCGTTCCGTCCGGCACCGCCCCGAGGAAGCAGCAGATCGGCGTGCTCAAGAAGGGCTCGGGCCCGAAGGTGGCCGAGGGCGACACGGTGACCGTGCACTACACGGGGGTGCTCTGGTCCGCGAAGACCGTTTTCGACTCAAGCTGGGCCAAGGGTGGCCCGGTACAGTTCCTCGCCGCGGACGGGTCGAAGACCCAGGGCGGGATCATCCCGGGGTTTGCCAACGCCCTGATCGGTCAGACCGTAGGGTCGCAGGTCGTCACGGTGATCCCACCGACGCTGGGTTACGGCGACACCGCCCAGGCCTCCATCCCGGCTGGCTCGACGCTCATTTTTGTGGCCGACATCCTCGGGATCGACTAGGGCAAGAGGACAGGCGGTCGTTCGCTAGACTCGCACCGTGTCCACCATCCCCGACAAGCCCTCACGCGTTTCGGTCGAAGAGCGACTGTTCAGCCTCGTTCTGGCGCTCATAGCCACCGAGATCGGGCTGACCAAGGCGGAGATCCTCTCCACCGTTCAGGGCTATCGGCAGCGCTACGCCGTCGGCGGAGACAATGCCAGCCTCGAGCGGCAGTTCGAACGGGACAAGGACGACATCCGGGAACTAGGAATCCCGCTGGAAACGGTGGAGCCGCCCGAGGAATCGGGCAGCAACCACCACCTGCGCTATCGGATTCCCAAGGGGCTGTACGAGCTGCCCGCGGACGTGAGCTTCTCCGCCGACGAACTCATGCTGCTCAAACTGGCCGCGACGGTCTGGCGGGAGGGTTCACTCTCCGGGGAATCGCGCCGGGCTCTCACCAAACTCAACTCCCTCGGTGTCGACTCGACCGACCCTGTGCTCGGCTACTCGCCGACGCTGCGCGTACGAGACGCATCCTTCGAACCGCTGAGCAAGGCCATGGACCGTGGACAGGTCGTCTCCTTCCAATACCTGAAGCCGGGGGAGGGAATGCCCCGCCGCCGCCGGGTCGCCCCGCAGGCCGTCGTGCTGCACGAGGGACGCTGGCACCTGTTCGGCACAGACAAGGAAGCCGAGGGGACCCGCACCTTCCTCCTCTCGCGCATTGTCGGCCCGGTTGTGACCGTGCCCGGCGTAACTTTCGTTCCCGGCGGCGAGGGCAAGGGTCAGGAGGCCCTGGCCGAGCTCGATACTCTGTGGCGGGCGAACCTGGCCGAGATCACGGTCGAACCTGGCAGCGATGCTGCCGTGCGGCTTTCCAAACGCCAGGCCGCCCTGCCGAACCACGATCAGGGCGAATCAATCCTGGCCCTCCATTACACCGACCTCGACCTCCTGGCCGATGAGCTCGCCGGCTATGGCCCGGAGGTGCTCGTCCGGTCCCCGGCCGCGCTTCGGACGGCCGTTCTGGCCCGGCTGACCCAGGTCAGGGACGCGCATACCGAAGCGTTCACGGACCACACTGCTGAAAAGGAAGGTACCGAATGAGCATGGGACCTGTCCTCGGAGCATCAGACAAGCTGACCTTCCTCTTGTCGCTCGTGCCATACCTGATGGACCACGAGAGCGTGAGCGTGAGCACGGTCGCCGCGCACTTCGGGGTGCCCGCCGAACGGGTGCGGGACGCGGTCAACCTTATCGCGATGTCGGGGATCCCTGGCCAGACACGGCAGTACCTGCACGGCGACCTGTTCGACATCCACTGGGAAGAATTCGAGACCAACGACAACATCGTGCTCACCCACCTGGTGGCGATCGATGACTCGCCCCGCTTTTCGGCCAGGGAAGCCGCGGCGCTGATCGCAGGTCTGCAATACCTGTCGTCGCTCCCCGAGAACGCGGATGTCGAGGCCATCGCGTCCCTGATGGCCAAGCTCAGCCGCAGCGCCTCGGCAACGCCGAGCCAGGTGGTCGTATCCAACACCGAACCCGGCGAGGCAATCGCGCTCATCAAGGAAGCCGTGGCGAGGGGGGTACAGATCGAATTCGATTACCTCAGCTCCCGGGGCGGTCACGAGGCGCGGCACGTCGATCCGATGCGGGTCGAGTCGGTCGACCGGGACTGGTACCTGCGCGGCTGGTGTCATCTGCGCGGTGCCATGCGCACCTTCCGGCTCGACCGAATGAGCGGCCTCCGCGTCACGGACGCCCCCACCGGCCCCCGATCCGCCGAAGCCCTTCCCGACACATTGTTCCAGGGATCGGAGTCCGACCTCGAGGTCGTCGTCGAGCTCCCCGCCGCCGCGGTGCCACTGCTCGCCGACTACGCGCCACAGAGCGCCGGCCCCGGCCCGGCCGACGGTCTGGTGCGTCAGACGATCCGGGTAGCCCACTTCCACGGGCTCAAGAGAATCGTTGCCGGCCTGGCCGGAGTCGTCACCGTCGTCGGGCCGCCGGAAGCGCGGGGACTCACCAGGGATTGGGCCGCTGCGGGTGCGGCACGCTACGACGAGGCCGTCCCCGGCGACCGGGAGGAGTAGGCCATGCCCTGGTGGAGTTGGATCCTGCTCTGGACCTGCCTGTTCCTGGCCCTGCTCGGGATGCTGGCCTGGTTCGGCTACGCACTCTTCCGGAAGGCCGTGCGCACGATGGAGGCTCTTGAAGCCCTCGCCAGCCAGGTCGCGGGGCTTGACCTCGCCCCGGAGCTGTCGCCGCGGCCCCGGTTCCGGTCGGCGGTGTTCGAGGAGACGGCTGATGTTCTGCCCGCCGTCGAGCTGGGGCGCGCCGAGCAAGCGCACCGTCGCCAGATCCGTCGGGATCGCTTGGTTGCCCGAGGTAAACTGTTACAGCACGCCCCTTTTACCCAGAGGACGGACTCCCATGCTTAACAACCTGACCGGATGGCATTTCCTGATCATCCTCGTCATTGTTCTCCTGCTCTTTGGCGCGCCCAAGCTTCCGGCTCTCGCACGCAGCCTCGGCCAGTCGATGAAGATCTTCAAGAGCGAGATCAAGAGCGACAAGCCGGACGACGAGGCCACCAGCACCAGCACCAGCACCAGCACCGGCACCGGCACGACGGGCACCGACTCCTCGAAGGCCGCCGGCCCCGCCGACCCCAGCTCGAAGTCGTAACCTCCGTGCCAGGGCGCACTCCTCGGCGCGAGGCTGCCGACGGGAAGATGTCGCTCGGGCAGCACCTGCTCGAGCTGCGGAAGCGTCTCTTTCTCGCGGCTGCCGGAATCCTGGTTGGAGCCATCGTCGGGTGGTTCCTCTCCGACTTCGTCTGGGACGCCCTGCGTGAGCCGATCTACACGATCGCCACCGCCCAGAAACGCAGCGCGCAGCTGAACTACCCGGACATCACGTCCGCCTTCGACCTGAAGTTGAAGATCTCGTTCTATGTCGGCCTCGTCGTCTCCAGCCCGATGTGGCTGTACCAAGTCTTCGCCTTCCTTGTGCCCGGACTCACCCGCACCGAAAAGCGTTACACGTTCGGTTTCTTCTTCACCGCCGTTCCCCTGTTTCTCGCCGGCTGTGCCGCCGGGTTCTACGTCCTGCCGCACGTGGTCGAGCTGATGACGAGCTTCGCACCGGCACAGGATGCCGCACTGGTCACCGCGCAGAGCTACTTCGATTTCGTGCTCAAACTCGTTGTCGCGATCGGCGTGGCCTTCGTTCTGCCCGTTTTCATCGTGCTGCTCAACTTCGCCGGCGTCATCAGCGCCCAGTCGATCATCAAATCGTGGCGTGTGGCCATCCTCGTCATCATCCTGTTCACCGCCATCGCCACCCCGGCCGCAGACGTGGTGTCGATGTTCCTCCTGGCCATCCCGATGGTGTTGCTCTACTTCGCGGCCTACGGGGTCGCAACCATGCATGACCGGCGCGCCGCCCGGCGCAACCGAGCCTTCGAACAGGAGCTGGCGCTTTAGGCGCATCCGATGACCTCAATGCAGTCGCCGGCCGAACGCTACTCGGCCTCCAGAACCCGCGCCAGCGCTCCGAAACTCGAATCGTTCCGGGCCGGCCTTCGCTTCGAACTGGACGCGTTCCAGCTGGCTGCCTGTGCCTCGCTCGAGGCCGGCAACAGTGTGCTGGTGGCGGCGCCGACCGGCGCGGGCAAGACCCTGATCGCCGAGTTCGCCATCTACCTGGCCATGCAGGGAACCTCCCAGAAAGTCTTCTACACGGCGCCGATGAAGGCGCTGAGCAACCAAAAATTCCAGGAACTGGTCGCCGAGTACGGCGCGGACCAAGTGGGGCTGCTAACCGGGGATACGAACGTGAACCCTCAGGCGCGCGTTGTTGTGATGACCACCGAAGTACTGCGTAACATGCTCTACGCCGGCTCCGACCTGCTCGCCAACCTGGCCTTCGTCGTCATGGATGAGGTGCATTACCTGGCCGACCGCTTCCGCGGGGCGGTCTGGGAGGAGGTCATCATCCACCTCCCACAGAACGTTCGGATGGTCTCCCTCAGCGCGACGGTGTCCAACGCCGAGGAATTCGGCGACTGGCTCCAGGCCGTGCGCGGCGAGACCGATGTGATCGTCTCCGAGGAACGCCCGGTTCCGCTCGAACAGCACGTTCTCGTCAAGAGCAAAATGCTCGACCTGTTCGACTCCACAGGATTGGCCGGAACCCATCGGGTGAACCCCGAACTGGTGCGCCTGGCACAAGCAGGTGGGCGTGGGGTGGCCGTCCGGTTCCGCGGTGGCCGGCAGGGGAGTGATCGCGACCGGAATCCCCGGCAGTCCTCCTTCGACGCCGGGCGCATGGACCGTTCCGAAATCGTGCGGCAGCTCGAGGGCAAGCACCTCCTGCCGGCGATCTTTTTCATCTTCAGCCGGGTCGGCTGCGACCAGGCCGTGCGTCAGGTACTCCGGGCCGGGGTGAGGCTCACGGATGCCCGGGAGCGCGAGGAGATCCGTCAGATCGTCGACGAACGCTGTCGCACCCTGCTCGACGAGGACCTCGGTGTGCTCGGCTACTTCGAGTGGCTCGACGGCCTCGAGCGCGGGGTCGCCGCCCACCACGCGGGGATGCTGCCCGCCTTCAAGGAGGTTGTCGAGGAGCTCTTCCAGAAGAAGCTCGTCAAGGCCGTCTTCGCCACCGAGACCCTGGCCCTCGGCATCAACATGCCCGCCCGCACCGTAGTCCTCGACAAGCTTGAGAAGTTCAACGGCGAGGCCCGGGTCCCGATCACACCGGGGGAGTACACCCAGCTCACGGGACGTGCCGGCCGCCGCGGCATCGACGTGGAGGGTCACTCGGTCATCCAGTGGGCGCCCGGGCTCGACCCTCAGGCGGTCGCTGCACTGGCGTCGCGGCGCACCTATCCGCTCAATTCCAGTTTCAAGCCCACCTATAATATGGCCGTCAACCTGATCGACCAGTTCGGGCGGGAGCGCACCAGGGACGTACTCGAGTCGTCCTTCGCCCAGTTCCAGGCGGACCGGGCCGTCGTGGACATGGCCCGCACGGTGCGCCAGCAGGAGGAATCCCTGGCCGGATTCGCCGGGTCGATGGTGTGCCACCTGGGCGACTTCACCGACTATTCGGCCATCCGACGCAAACTCACCGATGTGGAACGGGAGAGCGTGACCGGGGAAACCGGCGCCCGGGCTGCCAAGGAGCGGCGCCAGCGCGAGCTCGCCAGCCTGCGCAAGCGCATGCGCGCGCACCCGTGCCACAGCTGCCCAGACCGTGAGCAGCACGCCAGGTGGGCGCAGCGCTGGTGGACGCTGAAACGGGAGACGGATGCGCTCACCCAGCAGATCACGACCCGCACCGGCGCCGTTGCGCGCGTGTTCGATCGCGTCACCGACGTTCTCCTCGGCCACGGCTACCTGCTCGAAGACGCGGACGGCTCCGTCACTCTCAGCGAGAGCGGACTGATTCTCAGACGCATCTACGCGGACAGGGACCTGCTCGTCGCTGAGTCGCTGCGTCGAGGCCTGTGGAACGACCTGGACCCAGCCGGTCTCGCAGCGATGGCCTGCGCCCTGGTCTTCGAACCGCGCCGGGACGAGGGGATGATCGACGAACGCTACCTTCCGAAGGGAACGTTCCGGCCGGCCCTCGACCAGACGGAAGTGCTGTGGAGCCGTCTCGACGACCTCGAGCGGGACAACAAACTCCCCGGCAGCAATCCGCTGGCTGTCGGCCTCAGCCTGGCCATGTGGAAATGGGCGCGCTCCGGTTCTCTCATCGACGTCCTGGACGAAGCGGAGATGGCCGCCGGTGACTTCGTGCGGTGGACAAAACAGACCATCGACCTGCTCGACCAACTCTCAGTGGTGGCAGACGGTCCGGTCGGGCGCACCGCCCGGCAGGCCATGGACGCGATCCGCCGCGGCATCGTGGCCTATTCGTCCGTCGCTTAGGCTGTCGGAGTGAATCTGGGGACCGCTCGGCGGCAACTGCCGCTGCTGGCGGCCGTCATTCTCGCCGCCGCGACCGGGGGGATCCTCGACGCGGGGTTCCCCGACCGGTCCTGGTGGGTACTCGCGCCGCTCGGGGTTGCCCTGATGATGGTCGCCCTCCTCGGGCGTGGGTCGTGGGCGGGCCTCCTGATCGGCATGGTCGCTGGGCTGTCCTTCTGGCTGATCCATATCAGCTGGCTGACCCTCTACCTCGGCCCGGTACCCTGGCTAGCCCTCGCCGGCCTCGAATCCATTTTCTTCGGTGTCGGCCTCGCCCTCATCGGCGTCGTCCTCAACGTGGGTCCCCGGGTGTGGCCGGGCGCGGCAGGGCGCCTCGGAGTCGTGCCCGTCGTCGTCGCCGGCTTGTGGACGGCCAGGGAGGCCATCTCGGCTGTCTGGCCCTACGGCGGCTTCGCCTGGGGCCGGGTGGCCATCTCCCAGTCGGAGAGCCCGTTCAACGGCCTCGTCGCCTGGGTCGGGATGTCCGGGCTCAGCTTCCTCATCGTGTGGCTGAGCACCTTGGCCGTTCAGCTCGTGCGGGAGTTTGAGATCGGGGCTCTCGCCCGCTGGAGCATCGCCGTCGCATCCGTCGCCCTGCTGCTCCTGGTGCCGGCGTGGCCGACCGTCCCGTCGGGGACGGCCCGGATCGCCGCAGTGCAGGGGGCATCGGATGCGGGCCTGTTCGCCCGGTACTCGGCCGGCCAGATCCTCGCCGACCACACCTCTGCGACGCTTCCCCTGATCGGCCAGAAGGTCGACTTCGTCGTCTGGCCGGAGAACGCCAGTGATATCGACCCGACCCGTTCACGGGATGCGGCGAAAGTGCTCGACTACCTCGGCACGGCGATGAACGTGCCGATCGTCGCCGGGACCATCACCCAGCGGGAGGGAAAATTTTACAACAGTTCCCTGCTCTGGAAGGCGGGAAAGGGTGCCGTAGACGTCTACGACAAGGTACACCCGGTTCCATTCGCCGAATACATGCCCGACCGGGAATTCTGGCGCCCTTTCGCACCCGAGCTGATCGACCTGATCTCCCGGGACTACGCGATCGGCACCCGGGACAACATCTTCGACATCAACGGGATCAGGGCGGGCATCGCCATCTGCTTCGACATTGCCGACGACCAGCTCGTGCACGAGATGATCACCGGCAAGGCGCAGGTCATCCTCGCCCAGACGAACAACGCCGACTTCGGGCACACCGATGAGAGCGTGCAGCAACTCGCCATCGCCCGGCTCCGCGCGATCGAGGCCGGCCGCACGGTGGTCAACATCTCCACCGTGGGCACCAGCGCGATCATCAGGCCGGATGGCGAGACCATGGACCGGCTGCCGACCTGGAAGTCCGGCTCCATGGTCGAGGCGGTGCCGCTCAGTGACACCGTCACACCGGCCATCGCCGGGGGCCGGGAGCTCGAGTGGCTTGTCTCCGGGCTCGGACTCACCGGCTTCACGCTATGCCTGCTCAACGCACTGCGCACCCGGCCAAGAGGTCGGGTGCGCAGGGGTCGAACGGTGTGAGGAGCTTCAGGCGCCGATCTTCTGCTGGCCCCTCCGGGCACGCAGGAAAGTCAGCCGTTCTTCCAGAAGTTCTTCGAGTTCGGCGCGGGTGCGCCGTTCTAGGAGCATGTCCCAGTGCGTGCGCGGGACTTTCTCGTCGGAGTGATCCACGATCACCGGCTTGGAGTCCACCAGCCGGGTGGCGGTCTGTGAGCAGAAGCGGCACTCCCACTCGTCAGGTGCCTCTGCCTCCGCCGAAAAGATCATCACCGTCTCCCGCGCGCATGTGGCACACAGGTACGTGTGACTGACTCGTGGTGAAAAGGTTACGCCCTCTTCGCTTTGAAGGCTTTGTGCGCCCAACCTCATGCCACGCAAACTGCGATCCGCCATTGTGTGGTCTCCTCTCGCGATGCAACTCCTAGTTCTAAACCATCAAGCTGGACGTTATCTTTCCGTGACGTCGATTCTCGGTGGTAACTCTCAGCTTTGGTCGGCGATCACGCCCACCGCAAGGTCGCTCCGGTCGGTGATCAGGCCGTCGACGCCCGCGTCCAGGAGCCGCCGCATCGCCGCCGGGTCATTCACCGTCCACACGTGCACCTCGACACCGACGGTGTGCATCGCCCGGATGAAACGCGGGGTCAGGATCCGCAGGGACCTGACCGTTTCCGGCACCTGCATGGCGGACAGACCGTTCACCGCACGCCGAACCTGGCCGCGAAGCCCAAGTTCGGCCGAGATGAACGCCCGGCCGACGAGTGAGGAGGACGCGGAGGTGGCGACCCCCGGGAAGGCAGCGGATCGTGCGTGCCCGGCGCTCTTCGGAGAAGGAGGTGATCAGCACCCGGGCGGTGGCGTTCGCGGCCCGGACTGCGGCCACCGTCGCCTCAACCGCGGCCTCCGACTTCACATCGAGGTTGAACCGGGCGTCCGGGAACGCCTCCAGTGCCTCGCCGAGCGCGGCAAAGGACTGGCCCTGGCCCAGGTTGATCCGTCGGAGTTCGGCCATCCTGAGCCGGCTCACCCGGATCCGTGCTCCCGGCACGGCAAAGTCCGCGTCGTGGCTGAGCACCGCGACACCGTCTTCGCTGGCCCGGACGTCTGTTTCGAGGTGCGTGGCGCCGGCAAGAAGGGCATGCCGGAAGGCCAGGAGGGTGTTCTCGGGTGCGTTCAGGGACAGGCCGCGGTGGGCGAAGACGCGAGGCGCAGCACCGTCAAGGAACCAGGATGCCCCACCCCCAGGCATGGTGACCGCCTAATCGGCCGGCGCGGCCTGGGACGCCGGGTCCTGCGCCTCGGCGGCACCGACGTGGGACCCGGGTACGGGTGCCTGGCCGAAGGCCCGCCCAACCCCCTTCATCGCTTCGGTGAGTTCACTGGGCACGATCCAGAGCTTGTTCGCGCTTCCCTCGGCCAGTTTGGGCAGGGTCAACAGGTACTGGTAGGCCAGAAGTTTCGGGTCCGGGTCGCCGTCGTGGATTGCCTTGAACACGATCGTGATGGCCTCGGCCTCACCCTGCGCACGCAGGACGGCCGCTTTCGCGTCACCCTCCGCCGAGAGGATGGCAGCCTGGCGCGCGCCTTCCGCAGTCAGGATCGCGGACTGCTTCGTTCCCTCGGCGGTGAGGATCACGGCGCGACGGTCACGCTCGGCACGCATCTGCTTTTCCATCGAATCCTGGATGGAGAGGGGCGGGTCGATCGCCTTCAGTTCCACCCGGCCAACCCGGATGCCCCATTTGCCCGTGGCCTCATCGAGGACGATTCGCAGTTGCCCATTGATGTTGTCGCGGCTGGTCAGAGCCTGTTCGAGGTTCAACCCTCCGACGACGTTGCGGAGGGTCGTCGTGGTGAGCTGTTCGACCGCCCCGAGGTAGTTGGCGATCTCGTAGGTGGCCGCTCGGGCATCCGTCACCTGGAAGTAGACGACGGTGTCGATGGAGACGACGAGGTTGTCCTCGGTGATCACCGGCTGGGGCGGGAACGACACGACCTGCTCACGCATGTCGATCAGCGGCCGCAGCCGGTCGACGAACGGGATGAGGATGTTCAGGCCCGGAATCAGCGTCTTGTGGTAGCGGCCGAGGCGTTCGACGACGCCGGCGCTGGCCTGCGGGATGATGCGGATCGACTTCGCGAGTGTGACGATGACGAACAACACGAGAGCCGCAACCGCGACAAAGACAACCACCTGCACAATAATCTGGCCGGGATCGGTCATGGGACGTTCCTTTCCGCCGGGATGACCACTGCAGTCGCCCCGTCGATTGCTGTGACGAGTACTCGTTCGCCGGGTTCGACGACGCGATCCGTGCCGGGGGACAGACGTGCCGTCCAGGTCTCGCCGTTGGCGAGCCGAACCTGACCGCCGGTGGGCCCAATGGTACTGACCACGCGGCCGTCCAGCCCGAGCAGGGCGTCCACGTTTGTCCTGGCCGGGTCTCCGCCGCGTTTGAGAAGCCGAAGCAGGGGCGGGCGAATGCCGAGCAGGAGGGTGATCGTCAGTAGGGCTGCGATCACAAGCTGCAACCACCATGGCGCACCGAGTAGGCCGGAAACAAGCGCCCCCAGGCTGCCGGCTGCCATCATCAGGAAGGTGAGGTCGAGAGTCACCATTTCAATGGTGACAAAGATCAGGATCAGCACGAGCCAGACGATCCACGCATAGTCCGCTGCGAACGCATCCATGGCGTCCCCTCCCATTTCTGATCCCTGTTCTGAAACTAGCAGGTCCTCGGACAGGGGAGCGGGGGCTTCTTGGTAAGGTCGTCTGCCAGACCAATTCGTTATCTGAGGAGTTCGCGTGACCAATCCACTTGCAGCAGGATCACTTGACGGCAAGCGTGTGCTCGTCACCGGATCGTCTCGAGGGGTCGGAGCGGCCACCATCGGCTACTTCGCCGGGGCGGGCGCGAGCGTCGCTATCAACTTCCGCAACAAAGAGGCCCGCGCGATCAAGGTTGCCGACGCCATCCGCGCCCTCGGCGGCACGGCCATCACCATCGGCGCCGACCTCACCGACGCGGATGCCGTCACCAACATGTTCGACACCATCGGCAAGGAATTCGGGGGTCTCGACATCCTCGTCATGAATGCTTCCGGCGGCATGGAAAGCGGCATGGCCGACGACTACGCAATGACGCTGAACCGAGATGCCCAACTCAACCTGCTCGCGACCGCGCGGCCGCTGCTCGCGCCTGGTGCTCGTGTCGTGTTCGTCACGAGCCACCAGGCGCACTTCTTCGGGACCGCGGAGACAATGCCCGAGTACGTGCCGGTTGCCCGCAGCAAGCGCGCCGGCGAAGATGCCCTCCGCGCCCTCATTCCCGAGCTGGAAGAGGCCGGGTTCGGCTTCGTCGTCGTCTCCGGCGACATCATCGAGGGCACCGTCACCGCCACCCTGCTTGAGCGTGCCAGCCCGGGAACCATGAGCGCCCGGAAGGACGCGGCCGGACGCCTCTACAACGTGGAGGAGTTCGCCGCCGAGGTTGCCCTCGCCGCCATCGAGCCCACCCCGTCCGACAACACGCGCTATGTCGGCGACACGACCGATCTGGTCGCCGACTAGAGCAATGGCGGATAAAGGCTGCCAACCTCCCGCTCCAAATCGGTAGCCGACCCGACCATCCACCTGACGGTGCGTGGAGGTAGTTTTGCCAACAATGGGACAATGGTGTTCCTGGCCCAGGTCCTCGTCGACGCAGGGCACGTCGTGGCGGAGCGATATTATTTCAAGTTGAAACGCGGGGGAGTGGCGGCTGAACCGGCCATCTTCCCCGGCGAGGACCTTGAGCTCAACTGGGGCGCCACGCCCAGGCGCCGGCTGCAACGGCTGCAACGGCTGCAACGGCTGCAACNAACGGCTGCAACGGCTGCAACGGCTGCAACGGCTGCAACGGCTGCAACGGCTGCAACGGCTGCAACGGCTGCAACGGCTGCAACGGCTGCAACGGCTGCAACGGCTGCAACGGCCGGAGCTCATCCTCGATCGGCGGGGCAGGTATCTGCCGTTCACGCCCGGGCCGTACGCCCGAACGTGAAGGCCATCACCGTCTGGCTGGCACCCGAGATCACGAGGAATACCCCGCCCACGAGCACGAGCACCGCCAGCGAATTGACGGGGGACAGCAGGATGGCGATCCCGGCGACGAGGCTGATCGCCCCGAAGAGCATGCTGAACCATTTACTGGCGTCTGGGGCGGTCTCCACCAGCGCGGCCACTGCCTCGACGAGCCAGGAAATGCCGATGATCATGCCGAGAACTGCAAAAGAGTTCAGGGGATTCCTGATCGCCACAATGCCGACGCCGAGCAGCAGAACGCCGAGCACGATGTTGAGCACCCGGATGCCGCCGGTGGCGCCGGTCATGATGACGCCTCGAGCCAAACGGGCGACGCCGCCGAACAGAAAATAGAGACCGAAGAGTACGGCATTGATCGCCAGCGTCGCGCCCGGCCTGGCCAGCACGACGGCGCCCAGCACAACGGCGGCGAGTCCGGCGAGGCCCATCGCCACCCGGACGCTTGTTAGCTCACTTTTGCTCAATTTACCGGGATCGATCGTCAGGTCGAATGTTGCGATGCCGTTGGACATGACACTCCTCGCAATCAATTCCGCCGGGACTGCCCTCCGGCCGCGTCCACAACGATTCCGCAGCTGTGCTGTGTTGCTCTGCACATGCCAACCGGACCCGCCAGACCGGTCCAAACCGCTCTCGAATTATGACCGATAATGTACATTATGTCAACTAGTAATGTATCTATTGCAGAACTTGCAGAATAGGACTCCTCTGGTATTTGTCCGGCGGAGCGCCCGCCGTGTCAGCAGCCTCCGCTGTTTCTCTGGGATCCGGGGAGATATATCTGCAATGGGCCAGGTCGGAGCGCTCTGATTCAGCGTCGGGAAATTCGCGGCGTATGTCCTGTACGACAGTGCCGATCCCCACACTATTCGCGGCGCACACTAGCGGTAATTGCGGCATCCCGTCCGTTACTGGGTCTCTGGCCGGTGAGGGCGACGGTGGGTCACCATCCCGAACTCATTGACCGGCTCGAACGCATCCCGGTCCCATGCCCCGGGATGCGGGACCGGGCAATTGAGGATGCTGTCGTGGGCGGCATGGACGATCGTGTGTTCCCGCATGGCGTGCCCGCAGACCGGGCATTGCTTGAGGGCAACCGCGTCGTCGGCGTCGAAGCCGCCGGCTGGGGGCGACACTTCGATCGGCCGCAGCGTGTGGTCGACCCATTCATAGAGGTGCGCGGGCACCGTTCGCCGCCGCCGCGTGTTGTACTGGACCATGTCGACAGACTACGCCGGATTAGACAAATCTGCCCGTGGGTGCTAGGGGGCGTCCGACATCTGGGACTACTCTTCGCCGAAACCGGATTCCAGCAGGTTGGCGAGGGCCTCAACGGCCTCAGCGCCGTGCTCGCCTGAGGAAGAGATCTCGGCGGTCTTCCCCTTGATCAGGCCGAGCGACATGATCGCCAGCAGACTCGTCGCCTCCTTGCCGTTGACCGTGACCCGGGCGGTGAACGTGCTGGCCAGTTTCACGAACTCCGCGGCGGGCCTGGCGTGGAGGCCGTCCTTGTTGGTCAGGGTGACCGTGCGGGTCACCGCGGCAGGTCCGTCGGGGGTGCCGACGGGCGGCGGGCCGGAGGACGTCAGCGCTGCCGACCGGGCGGCCCTCACCACATCATCGAGGCTGCCCCCGACTTCCGCGGCAACGGCCGCAGCCACTCCCCCCTCGACGAACGGCGCATCTACGATTCGAACACGCGCCCGCACAGCTTCGTCGAGGAAGTCGAGCGCGGTTTCGGCGGTGAGGATCGCCGAGCCAAGGTCACAGAGTACCGCCACGCCTGCCCCGGCATTCGCCCGTTCAATCCCGCCGAGCACCAGTGTGAAGCTGGTGCCGATCCCCCCTTCGTCGGTGCCCCCAGCGGCGACGAGCGCGGTGTGCGGTGCCATCTGGCCGGCCAGGTCGACGAGGCCCGCGGCGATTTTCGCGCTGTGGGAGACGAAAACCAGTCCCACCCGAGGGGTTAGCTCCAATTTCGTGCCTCCGCCGCGGTCTCGGCCGCGGCCCTCAATAAAAGAGCAGATGACTGTGCGCCCGGGTCGCGGTGGCCGATGGCCCGCTCACCCAGGTAGCTCGCCCGGCCCTTGCGGGCGACCAGCGGTTCGGTGGCCAGTGCCCCGGCCTCTGCGGCGTCGGCTGCTGCCCGCAGGATGGCCAGGTTGTCCGCCCCGGCGGCGTGCGCGGCGCCGGCGGCGCCGACCGCCGGCGTCCAGGCGTCCACCATCGTCTTGTCCCCGGATTCGGCCTTTCCCCGCAACACGATGCCGTCCCTGGCCGCCGTCAGGAGGGTCACGAGCGCGGCCCCGTCGAGGTCGGTCTCATCGGCGATGGCGATCGCCGCCTTGAGGAACGCTGTGCCATACAACGGGCCGGCCGCCCCTCCCACGGTGGAGATGAGCGTCGTCGCCACCATCTTGAGGACGTCACCCGGGCCGGCCTCGGCAGGAACAGCATTCAGCTTGGCCAAAACGGCCTGGAAACCACGATCCATGTTCTCGCCATGGTCTCCATCGCCGATTTCGCGGTCCAGGTCGATCAATTCGATCCGGTGCTCGCTCATGACGTTTGCGCTGTTTCTGATCCAGGCCTTGGCCCAGGTGGCACCCAAGTTCATCTGTTCTCCCTCTACCGTCCCCACCGTAGTGCCGCGGTCTGCACCGGCGCATCCCACAGGGTGGTCAATTCATCGTCGAGCTTCAGAACGGTGATCGACATGCCCTGCATTTCGAGGGCGGTCGTGAAATTCCCGACCAGGGTGCGGGTCACCTCGATGCCGCGCTCGGTAAGCACCTCGGCGGCCCGTCGGAAGACGATGTACAGCTCGACCTGCGGCGTGCCACCCATGCCGTTGACGAACAGGAGCACCTTGTCCCCGGCCACGAAAGGGATGTCATCGAGGATCGGGCCAAGAAGACGGTCGACGATGGCGTCGGCGGGTTCGAGCTTAATTCGCTCGCGCCCCGGCTCGCCATGGATGCCGATACCGATCTCGATTTCGTCCTCCGCCAGGGTGAAGCTCGGCTGTCCGGCGTGGGGCACGACGCAGGGCGTGAGAGCCACACCCATCGAACGCACCTGCCCGATGACCCTCTCGGCCACCAATGCGACCGATTCGAGGTCGTCACCGCGGTCGGCGGCGGCCCCCGCTATCTTCTCGACGAGGACTGTCCCGGCGACGCCGCGGCGACCGGCGGTGTAGAGCGAGTCCTTCACCGCCACGTCGTCGTTGACGAGTACGGACCGCACCTCCACTCCGTCCGCGGCGGCGAGGTCGGCGGCCGTCTCGAAATTGAGCACGTCACCGGTGTAGTTCTTCACTATGTGGAGCACGCCTGCTCCCCCGTCGACCGCCTTCGTCGCGGCAAGGATCGGGTCGGGAGTCGGCGAGGTGAACACCGCGCCGGGCACCGCGGCATCGAGCATTCCCGGCCCGACGAATCCGCCGTGCATCGGCTCGTGGCCGCTGCCGCCGCCACTGACGATCCCGACCTTGCCGGCGACCGGGGCGTCCGTGCGCACGATGAAGAGGGGATCGGTGGAGACCCGAACGAGATCGGCGTGGGCAGCTCCGAAACCGGCGACGGCCTCATTGACGACATTCTTCGGATCATTGACGAGCTTTTTCATGACTCTTCCTTCGATCGAGTTGGCGGAACGACGCGGCATTCGGGTCGCGGCGCTTGTTTTGCACGTTCTCCCCCAAACTACGCGCTGCCGTAGTTGCCGGTAAGGGGCAATTAACAACACGGCCATCTGCCTATTCCGCTCCCGAATCCAGCGCGCTATGGTGGTGCCAACCGCTCACCGCGAGGAGATCGCCTCGAATCTCCAGCCTCACCAAGGAAGGTCAAAGTGGACAATATTGGAGTCGTGTTTTTGTCGGAGGTTGTGGGCACAGCGATGCTCGTCCTCCTCGGTACCGGAGTTGTCGCCAACGTAGCCCTGGCTAAGAACAAGGGGCTGGGCGGCGGTTTCCTCATGGTGACTATCGGCTGGGGTTTTGCCGTGTACGCCGGTGTCACCGTCGCCTACAACTCTGGCGCCCACCTGAATCCTGCCGTCACACTAGGTTTGGTGGCCTCCGGCGCGAAGGAGTTCGGCTCGGGCGTGACTGTGAGCTTCCTGTCGGTGCTGGTCTACATCGCCGGACAGATGCTGGGCGCCTTCCTCGGTGCTGTGGCCTGTTGGCTGGCGTACAAACAGCACTTTGATGCGGAACCCAACCCGGCCAACAAGCTGGGCGTGTTCTCGACCGGCCCGGCCATCCGTTCTTACGGTTGGAACCTCGTCACCGAGATCATCGGTACCTTCGTACTGGTGTTCGTGGTGATCGCGTTCGGCGGTGGACGCCAGGGTGAGAGTGGCGGCCTGGCAGCCCTTGGAGCCCTGCCCGTCGCTATCCTCGTTAT
The DNA here is from genome assembly GCF_004402785.1 of Cryobacterium algoritolerans. Classification (GTDB taxonomy): domain Bacteria; phylum Actinomycetota; class Actinomycetes; order Actinomycetales; family Microbacteriaceae; genus Cryobacterium; species Cryobacterium algoritolerans. The sequence continues at coordinate 523 of NZ_SOFP01000035.1, read as the reverse complement.
CGTGATCGGCACCTCGCTCGGTGGCCCGACGGGGTACGCGATCAACCCGGCGCGTGACCTCGGGCCCCGGATCGCGCACTTCCTACTGCCGATCAAGGGCAAGGGATCCTCCGACTGGGCCTACTCGTGGGTTCCCGTCGTTGGCCCGATCATCGGTGGGCTGCTCGCCGGCTGGGCGTCCTTCGCCCTCCTGCCGCTCCTCACCTAACGCACGGAACGGGCCGATTCAGACTTTGGATCGGCCCCTCTTTTTTGCGTCACCCCATCCAACGCGCCACACCCTAAGGAGTTATCCATGGCTCAGTACGTAATCGCGATCGACCAGGGAACGACAAGTTCCCGCGCGATCATCTTCGACAAGGCAGGGTCGATCGTCTCGACCGGCCAGCTCGAGCACGCCCAGATCTTCCCCCAGGCCGGCTGGGTCGAGCACGACCCGATGGAAATCTGGAACAACACCCGTGAGGTGATCGGCCAGGCGCTGTCCAAGGCCAACCTCACCCGCCACGACATCGCCGCCGTC
>NZ_SOFP01000006.1 GCF_004402785.1 Cryobacterium algoritolerans | reverse complement strand
ATGAGGGCCTCCGTGGCATCGGCTTGAGTGTGGTAACCCAATCGATACCGGAGGTCCTCACCTTTTTAGCTCACGCCACGCACACAACCTCCGTGGGAACAACAGCTAGATCCGCGGCTGCGAGTCGCCTCCGGCGACGAGTTGTTCAGCACCGAACCGATCCGCACCGCCATGCACCAGACCGGCCACACCACCTACCTGACCGAGATTCGGTAGTCCCTCGAGAGTCCTGCTCACTCACATCGTCTGGCGTGCGCTGTCCTCGGCGACGCGGTCGCCGGATACACGCCTCAGCTCGCCCTGCAGCTCCTGGAAGTACGCGACTTCCTTCTCAATACCGACGGCCTCCCGCGGCGAATATCCGGCGGCCGCCAACTCGGTCGCGATTTGGGCATAGGCGCGGCCGTACTCGACCACCGCCTCGTAAAACGCAGCGCGCCGCGGCGTGTTCCTCGCCACATCATCCGTGTTGTCGAGGTTTCTGGCGCAAAAATAGTTTCGGTAATCGAGGGTGCGTTTCGGCGGGGAAACTTGCTCGCACAGCTCACGAAGGGCCTCCTCTGCTCCATCCAGCCTCGAGCGGTTGGCCGTCAATTGGTCGTCCACCATGTCACCCCATCCCTCGCGCAGTCCGTCTGTCCAACCTACTCTTGCGGGTAGCCAGGGCCGGAGCCTGCCCAACGCTCCGGTACGTTTGAAAAGCGGCGTCAATCTATCCGCCCGTTCGATTCGGTACCTGAGAAAGAGAACCTAGTCATGCGCATTCGCGCCCGTTCAACATCATGGCTGCGCGCCACCGCCGCCGTCATCGCCACCGTCGCTCTGGTTTCCGGATGCTCGGTCACCTCCCCGAATACTGCGGCCGACGCGAACACGCTGACCTACGCCATCAACGGCGGCACGCTCAGCGGCGGCAAGATGGACATCCACTCGTCGGCCTTCCAGGCCACCGCCCTCGTGATGCGGAACTCCTTCGACTCCCTCGTGTATGAGAAGGCCGACGGCTCGTTCGTGCCGTGGCTGGCGACCTCCTGGCAGATCTCCGACGACGGCCTGCACTACACGTTCGACCTGCGGCACGACGTCACGTTCCACGATGGCGAACCCTTCAACGCCGAGGCCGTCAAAGCCAACTTCGAGCACGTCGTCGCTCCCGAAACGGCGTCAGCGGATGCCGCCAGCCTGATCGGATACGCCGAAACGGGGGGGTTCTACGCGGGCACCGCGGTCGTCGACAAGTACACCGTGCGGGTGGACTTCAACCGGCCGTATGCCCCGTTCTTGCAGGCCGTGAGCACCGCCAAGCTCGGCTTCTACTCGCCGGCCACGCTGCGCGACAACGCCGCCCAGCTGCCGGCCGGCGGACCGGGCATCTCGGTCGGCACCGGACCCTACGTGCTCACCGAATACACGCCAGACCAAAGCATCGTCTTCACCGCGAACAAGGACTACAACTGGGCACCGGAGGGAAGCACCCATGAGGGTGCTCCCGCCATAGAGAAGCTCGTGTTCCGGATTTTGCCCGAATCGTCGGTGCGCACCGGCGCCCTCACGAGCGGCCAGGCGCAGATCGCGAGCGACATCACCCCGAACACCGTCGGCCAGATCGGCGACGACTTCTCCATCGAGAACGTGACGATGCCGGGCTTGCCGTACACGTTGTTCCTCAACGAGGCGCACGGCGTCTTCGCCGACGAGAACGTGCGGCGTGCCTTCGCGCTCGGGGTCGACATCGGCCCGGCCGTGGCCAGCATCTACCAGGGACAGGCGAAGCGCGCCTGGAGCATCCTCTCCCCGGCCACCCCGAACTCCTACGACCCCAGCCTCGAAGACAGCTGGACGTTCGACCCGGACCAGGCCAACGCCCTGCTCGACGCGTCCGGTTGGACCAAGCGCGACTCCGACGGGTACCGCACGAAAGACGGCGCCCGACTGAGCGCCCGGTGGCTCGCCTACACTCCGGTCTCCGACGCCAACGCGAGCCTCGGCGATGTCGTGCAGTCAGACTTGCGAAAGCTCGGATTTGAAATCGTCCGCGACAACCTCGAAATCGCCCAGTACTACGAGCAATTCAACGCGCGCGACTACGACATCTCCGACTGGAGCTTTCCGAGCGTCGACGCCGACGTGTTGCGCGCCCACCTGCACAGCGGCGGCTACAAGAACGGCTCCTCCATCGTCGACCCGGTTGTGGACTCGCTGCTGGATGACGCCGTCGCCACGAGCGACCCGGCCGAGCGCGCGGCCCTCTACCGGCAGCTGCAGCAGTGGAACGCGATCCACGTGGCCATGGTCCCAATCACGGTGCCCACCGCCATCACCGCCTACAGCAAGATCATCAAGAACCTGAGCTTCGACCTGTACGGGCAGCCGCTCTTCTACGCTGCTTCGCTCACGACCACGCGGTGACCGGGCATCGGGCGGGCCAGGCACGCCGAACGGGCCGACCGGTCGCCCGCCTGGCCGCCCGGCTCGTTGCAGTGGTTCTCGTGGTCTGGGGCGCCGCCACGGTCGGGTTTTTCTCGTTGCGGCTGATCCCCGGCGATCCGGTGAACGTGCTCATCGGCCTCGGCAGCGTGTCCGAGCGGGTGCGCGACCAGATCCGAGAAGACTGGGGCCTCGCCGACCCGCTGGTCGTGCAATACCTGAGATATCTCGGTCGGCTGCTGCAGGGTGATCTCGGCACCTCGTACCGGATGCAGCACCCCGTCGCCGACGTGATCGGCCAGCAACTCGCCCCCACCGTGCAACTGATGGTCCTCGCCATCGCGTTCGCCCTGCTGCTCGCGTGCGGTTCGGCGCTGCTCGGCCGCGACACGCGCACCGCCTCGGTGGCCGGCCTGCTCGAACTCGTCGCGGTGTCCGCGCCCACGTTTTGGATCGGCCTCGTGCTGATCGGCGTCTTCGGTTTCGGGCTCGGCTGGTTCCCCGTGGTGGCCACCGTCGGTTTCGGCGCGCTCGTGCTGCCCGCGGTGACGCTCTCCATTCCGGTAGCCGGCATCATCAGCCAGGTCCTCCGGCAGGGGCTCGACGACGCCGAAGCCCTGCCCTTCGTCGCCACCGTGCGCGCCCGTGGCGCCAGTTCGACCCGCCTGCTGCTGCGGCACACCCTCCGCCACGCCGCCGCGAGCAGCGTCACCCTCACCGGGTACCTGGTCGGCTCTCTGCTCGGCGGGTCGGTGCTGGTCGAGACCGTCTTCGCCCGCCCAGGGCTTGGCCGCGTGGCCCTGAACGCCATCGTCGACCGGGACGTGCCCGTGGTGCTCGGCATCATCGTGCTGGCCGCAGTGGTCTTCTCGCTGGTCAACCTGTTGGTCGATCTGGTTGCCGACCGACTCGACCCACGCCTTGCGGCCGAGCAGGCCCACGCGTGAGCCTGCTCGCCGCCGCCCGCTCCCGAACCGCCCGCACCCGACGAGTGAAACGGATGCCCACACCGGCCCTCTGGGCGGCCGCCGGCTTCCTGCTCCTGCTCGCGTTGTCCGTAGTCCTGCCCGGTCTGTTCACCGCGGCCGATCCCGTGCGCACGGACATCGGAGCGGCGTTGCTGGCGCCCGGCCCTGGGCATCCGTTCGGAACCGACCAGGCCGGCCGCGATGTGCTCGCGCGGGTGATCTACGGCTCCCGGTACTCGCTCGCCATCGGCTTCGGCGCCACGCTGATTGCCCTCGTGGCGGGGCTCGTGATCGGCTCCCTCGCGGGGCTGATGCGTCGACTCGGCGACGGCGTGTTGAGTCGCGCCATCGAGATCGTGATGGCGTTCCCGGAGTTTCTGCTGGCGCTCATTGTGATCGCGATCATCGGCCCGGGAGAGCTTAGCCTGCTGGTGGCCGTGGCCATCGCGGTCATTCCCGCCTACGCGCGGGTCGCCCGGGTACACACGCTCGTGGTCAAGCGGGCCGGTTATGTGGAGGCGGCGCGCACGCTCGGCGTGTCGCCAACACGAACCGTGCTGCGCCACGTGCTGCCCAACACGCTCGGGCCCTTGCTGGTCATGGCCATCATGGGTGTCGGCACGGCCATCACGGCCGCCGCCGGCCTGAGCTTTCTCGGGCTCGGCCCCAAACCGCCGACACCGGAATGGGGACTCATCCTCTCGGAGGGGCGCAATTATCTCGCGACCGCGTGGTGGATCGCCGTGTTCCCCGGGGTCGTGATCACCGCCACCGTGATCGCTACGAGCATTCTCGGCCGGCACGTGCAGGCACTGAGCCTGGGGCGGCAGCGATGAACCTCGTCTCGGTGCGGAATCTGCGTGTCACACTGCCGGGCTCGGCGGCCGCCGTGGTCGATGGGGTGTCGTTCAGCATCGCCGCCGGGCAATGCTTCGGGATTGTGGGTGAGTCCGGCGCCGGCAAGACCGTGACCGCTCGCAGCCTGATCGGCCTCAACCCGGACGGCGCACGTGTCGCCGCCGACGAGCTGACCGTGGCCGGGGTGGACGCCCGAAACCTCACGGAGCGGGCCTGGCGACGGCTGCGCGGCGCCGCGGTGGGCCTGGTCGGCCAGGATGCTCTGGTCTCCCTCGACCCGTTGCGCCGCGTGTGCGCCGAGGTTTCCGAACCCCTCGAGGTGCACGAACCCGGGCTCGGCCGCGCCGACCGCGCGCGCCGCGTGCTGCAGCTGCTCGAGCAGGTCGCCATGCCCGAGCCCGCCCTGCGTGCCCGGCAATACCCGCACGAGCTCTCCGGCGGCCTGCGTCAGCGCGCGTTGATCGCCTCGGCCCTGGCTGGTTCACCGGCCCTGCTGATCGCCGACGAACCCACCACGGCCCTGGACGCGACGGTGCAGGCCCGGATCGTGAGACTGTTGCGCGAGCTGAAAGAATCGGGCCTCGGGCTGTTGCTGATCAGCCATGACCTGGCGATCATTCGCCAGCTCGCCGACGAGGTCGCCGTGATGAAAGACGGTCGTTTCGTGGAGGTGCAGGCCGCGGCCCGCCTGTTCGCCGCGCCGCAGCATCCGTACACCCGCGGGTTGCTCGCCGCGGCGTCGCTGAGTCTCGCGCCGGCACGCCCTCCTGTGGGCGAGGTCGTGCTCGCCGCGCGCGACCTCGCCAAGACGTATGGCCGGGCGGGCCGTGAACTGCGCGCCGTGGACGGTGTCTCGTTCGAGCTGCGTGCCGGCCACACGGTGGGAATGGTGGGCGAATCAGGGTCGGGCAAGAGCACGGTGGCACGGATGCTGCTGGGCACGGAAACTCCCGACCGCGGCGACGTTCGGCTGCACGGTGAGCCCTGGAGCAGCCTGCCGGAATCGGGGCGCCGGGCCCGGCGCGGCGGCATTCAAATCATCCAACAGGACTCGTTGAGCGCCTTCGACCCGCGGGCGAGCGTGCTGCAGATCCTGTCGGAGGCGATCGGCCTGAACGGCACGCCCCGCAGGTTGCGGAAGGCGCGGGCTGTGGAGCTGCTTCTGCAAGTGGCGCTCACGGACGCCCTGCTGGGGCGTCGGGCGCACCAGCTCTCCGGCGGACAGCGGCAGCGGGTGGCGATCGCCCGGGCGCTGGCCCGGGAACCGAGCATCCTGGTCTGCGACGAGCCGGTGTCGGCGCTCGACGTGTCCATTCAATCCCAGGTGCTGGAGTTGCTCGCCTCCCTGCAGGAGACGAGGGGGCTGGCGATGGTATTCATCTCGCACGACCTCGCCGTGGTACGCGGCCTCAGCCACGACATCCTCGTGATGAAGGATGGAGTTGTCGTGGAGCAGGGTGCCGCGGCGGCGCTGTTTCGCGCGCCGCAGCATCCGTTCACCCGTGAATTGCTCGCCGCGCACGCCGCCTCACCGCGCGGCCGGAGTAGCCAGACAGTGTCGTAACTTTGGTGAGGGTTCGATACACGCCGCCCGCTCCCCCGTTGTACGCAAACGGCGTTCCCCATGTCACTCCTCCGAGACGCCGGAAGCCGGCAAGCGGGGAGCCTTGGTGGGGACCCTAGACGTGTTGCGCCAGCGCAGTGGTCGACTGGCCGGTCCCGAAACGAGGGCGACCGGTTAGTCGTTCATGTCGACGTATTGCCGATATCCGTCGGTCACGTTGAAGGTTGCCGGGCCGGCGTGGGGTTCGCGGTGCTCGCTGCGGTCGCGGCATCCGGCGAGGCCGGCGCGGAGTTTGAGCGAGTCGAGGGTGGGCCAGAGTGCGCGTTGGTGCCAGTCCACGAGCGCGGAGGAAGCTTTGGCGGAGCGGGTGTCGAACGCGGCGCGGTGCGAGACCATGAGCGCGGTGAGTTCTTCGCCGGCGATGGGGTGTCGGTACCAACATTCCGGCAGCCGGTAGCTGGGGTCGGCCAAGTTGGTGAGGTAGCGGCCGTCGAGCCAGGTGACGAATTTGCCGAGTTCGTCCCACAGCTTGACGGCTTGATCGTGGTTGAGTGCTTCCCAGTAGTACGGGCCGCCTGCGGCGCGGAGTTCGTACATGTCGAAGAGGTCGGGCAGGATCGTTTCGACATTGACGAGGCGGGCGTCGAGGCCTTCGATACTCATCGGATCAAGATCGTCGTCGCTCATGCGGTGATGCCCTCCAGCTTCAGAGACCATGCCTGGGACTGGTGGGACTGGTGGAGCTGGTCGGCGTCGGGGCGTTTCCACCAGGGGGTGAGTTGCACGATCGCTTCCTTCTCGCGGTAGAGCAGGAGGGCGTGGCCCTCGGGGATCTTGCGGATGTCTTCGACCTTCATCCGGCGCTCTTCCCGCTCACTGGTCGAGGTGGAGGTGGTGCCTTGCCCGGCACCGTTACGTTGCAGGGACTTGCTGGTTTGGGTGACTTGGTGGGTGCCGACCAGGCAGTAGACGGTGTCGGTGGAGAGCACGAAGTCCCGCGCCCGAAACGGTGCCACCGGCAACGCACCGTCTGTGACATCCGCGGGGCAGAGGAGGTCGAGGACGCGGGCGTCGGTGAGGGACGCGGTGATGCGGGAGAGGGTGGTTTTGGTGTTGCCGATGGTTTCGGGGGCGTCTTCTCGGCACCATTGGTCGAGTTCGCGGGCCCAGATCGCCCCGTTGGGTGAGAGGTCCCGAAGAATGGCGGAGGGTTCGTGGTCGGTGAAGTCCTGCGCCCACCGGACGACGTCGCGCATGTTCCCGCCGGGGATGAGCGCGGCCGCGTGGAGGAGGGAGCGGAGGATGATCTTCACGCCTTCGACGAAGTGTGCCGAGTCCTTCATCCCGGTAGACCCGGCGGGGCGGGCGTTGACGATCGCGGCGGCCCGGGACTGGGCGGCGTCGGGGTTCTGACAGCCGTCGACCATGTCCCAGCGGGCCTTGTCCGGCCAGCGGGTGATGCCGTCGAAGTCGAACACGAACACATGCCCGAGCTCGGAGCGTTTCTTCACGGTGACCCGGAACACGTCGGCTTTGGTGGAGGTGGCGACCACAGCGCCGCCGGCGTCGACGATTCGCCCGATGGCCAGGTAGGCGCTCTTCCCCGCGCGAGCGGGGCGATCGTGCAGGAGTGTGTTTTGTCAACTTGAAGCCGGCCATTTCAGCGATAAAAAACCTGCAGTGTGGCGCGGTTTCCGGCCATTTGAGCAGGGTGGTCAGAACGGCCGGTTTTTGGGGGTGTCAGTGTTCCCGTTGGTCCATCCGGCTTCGGGATCGAGGGAGTCGTCGGGCCAGGTGGCCGGTCGTCCGTTGTCGTCCCACCATCCTGTTTCGTTGCCGGCAGCGAGGACGTGCTGGTCTTCTTCTCGGGAGCGGGTGGCGAGGTGCGCGTGAGGGGTCGGATCGGTCATGTGTAAGTCCTCTGACTGCGAAGGGTGAGTCTGATCGGTGGGGTGGCCCTCGTCGGTCGCGAAGCGGGTTGACCGGGCTGGGACGGGGGCTATTTCCTGAGGGCGTGTTTGACTCGGTAGGACTCGCCACGAAATTGCAGAAGCCGGCCGTGATGAACGATGCGGTCGATGACCGCGGCGGCCATGTTGTCGTCTCCGAACACCGTTCCCCACCGAGAGAATTCCAGGTTCGGCGTGATGATCAGGCTTCTTTTTTCGTAGCCGTCGGCGATGACCTGGAACAGGAGCCGGGCGCCCTCGGTATCGATCGGCAAATATCCCAGTTTGTTGATGGCCACGAGCTTGTTTTTCGCGATGGAGGCCAGCTCCCGGTCGAGTCGGCCTTCGTCTTTGGCGCGGCGTAGCCGCATGACCAGCGAGGACGTGATCATAAGGACTCACTCATCTGGGGCGCGTCGTCGCTCGTCTCGTTGTATGTCGTTGCCACCCTTGGACCGCTCAGCGAAGTGCTACGGCGGGCCCACCCGGCGGTAGTACTCGATGCCGAGGTCGTAGAAGTCGGGGCCGTTCGCAGTGCCGACTCGATCAATGACGAATTCGTCGCGCGGTACGAGCGGGGGCAAGTCCGTGGGTTGCCCCCCGTGCAGGGCGAGGTACTGCTCCTCGGTGAGATCAATGGGGCCAAGCAATGCTGCGTCGAAGTTGATCTTGGCAGCGGCCTGCTTCCACCCGGCCGCGACACGCATCGGGATGGCCTCGGCCGCGTCGCCGCTGCCGTATCCGAGGGCGAGCCACTCCTGTCCGGCCAGCTCGATTCCGTCGTGGTGCGCGTGGGCGAGGCCGGCAGCGAGCCAGGCCGGCAGCGCCGCGGTATACAAGTTGCCGAGGTCCTTCATCGCCTCGGCACCTAACCACAGTTTGGTGTCGATGATGCGATTCCATACGTCGGTGTGCAGCAGGTGTCCGCGCAGCTTTCGCGACCATGGGTAGCCGTCACCGTCGCCGATCTCATGCCCGTTGAACGGGTCATCGGCCAACAACTCGGCCAGCACCGAATCCGCGTCGAGCCCTGCCTCAAGGCTGTACGTGCGCAGCTGAGCCTGACCGGCCGGGCCGTCGGCTGCGAGGGCGAACAGGTAGGACATGACCAGTCCGGTCGCCGGCATCCGGTGGTATGGGCGGTGGATGAACACGGCGTCCACCTCCTCGAAGTAGTCGAGGCTGTGACCTGGACGCTTTGCAAGCATGGCGGCCATCGCGTGGCGGGTGGCGTCGATGTAGCAGGTCGTGGAATACCGCCCGTTGAAAATGGGGAGGTCCTGCATCTGGCCGTCTTCGCGTTCGGGCTGGCGAAAACGGGCGAATGGTTTGCGGAAGTCGGCTATACGGTACTGGGAGTCGCTGCCGACCGCAGCCAGGTCCACCTCGAGGAGGTCGCCCTCTCCGTTGACGAGCAGGGCGACCGCGCCGGCACCCTGCGTCGGCTCGCCGGTGGAGCCAATGGCGTACTCGGCGACGTCGGCGCAGACAACGATGGCCTGCCGGCCACCGCCATCCGTCGCAAGATACCGCAGGGCAGCCTTGAGCCCATACACGCCGCCGAGGCAGGCCTGTTTGAACTCGGGAACCTCACAGTCACGGGCCAGCGGGCTCCGACCGTTCGCGACCAGAGCATCGTTGATCATGCCCTTGATGATCACGGCACCGGCGGAGTTATCACTGGAGGATTCAGTGCCAAGAGCCAGAAACCCAACCTGGGCAGGGTCGATGTCGTAGTCCTGAATCAGACGCCAAACGGCATTGGCGGCGAGGGTGTAGACGCTCTGCTGCGGGCCGCGCATGCGGAAGGAACGCCCGACCACGGCACGAACCTTGGTCCATGGCTCGTCATTCCACCGACACCAATCCTCCAACAGCACGCGATGCGGCGGAAGATACAGGGACAGCCCGCTAATTCCAGATGCCAAACAGTGCCCGTTCCGATTTGTCTAGGTAATCGAGGGCGCGGGGATGCGCGCTTCGGTAATTTTAGCAAGCCATGTGTTCAATTTGACCAGCAGACGCAGCTGCCGGAGCCGGGTAGAATTTGAGAGACGCGATCGGAGCACCCCTGTGGACACCCCCGTCGGCGCTCGTACCATCGCTTTCGCACGCGCCCACAGCAATATCGCACTCGTCAAATACTGGGGAAAACGTGACGAGACGCTGAACATCCCCGCCGTTGGGTCGATATCGATAACCCTCGACGCTCTCTCAACCGGCACCCGAGTGACGTTTGATCCGGGCCTCGATGCGAACCTTCGCCAGGACGAATTCTGGCTCAATGGCCAGCTGACCCAGGCGCATCGAGTGAGTGGGCTACTCGATCTCGTGCGCGAACGGGCCGGCCTCACGATGCGAGCCGTCGTGACCTCGACCAATGACTTTCCGACCGGTGCCGGTCTGGCCTCGTCGGCATCCGGCTTCGCCGCCCTCGCTCTCGCAGCGAGCGCAGCAGCGGGGTTGACACTGAGCACACGCGAGCTCTCGATGCTCGCCCGACGCGGATCGGGGTCTGCCGCGCGCTCCATATTCGGCGGCTATGTCGAAATGCACACCGGTACCCGGGAGGACGGCCGGGATGCCTTCGCTGAGCCGCTGCTCGATGCCGCGGCCTGGCCGCTCTGCGTGGTCGTGGCCATCACCGACCACGCCGCCAAGACCGTGTCGTCAACGCACGGCATGGCGGGAAGTCGGGCATCATCGCCGTTCTACCCGGCCTGGGTCGACACCGGGGAGCAGGACCTGGCCGAGATGCGAGCCGCCATCGTCGGACGCGATTTCCCCCGGCTGGGTGAGTTGGCCGAACGAAGCTGCCTCAAGCTGCACGCACTGATGCTGACCAGCCGTCCGCCACTGATTTACTGGAACGCAGGCACGGTCGCGGCCATGCACACCGTCCGTGAGCTGCGCGACAGCGGAATCCCCGCGTACTTCACGATTGATGCCGGACCGCAGGTGAAAGCACTGTGTGATCCCGGCGATGCCGCTGTGGTGGCTCTCGCATTGGCCGAGACGCCAGGGGTGCTGGAGACACGGACGAGCGCCCTCGGCCGGGGTGCGCACCTCGTGGCGGCGTAATGGCGGCGATCCACACCTCAGCGCCTGGGAAGCTGTTTCTGCTGGGCGAGTATGCCGTGCTCGAGGGTGCCCCCGCACTGCTCACGGCCGTCGATCGTCGCGTCCGAGTCAAAATTTCGACCACGGATGCTGACCGCTGGCTCCTGGACGCCCCCGGTCTGGGCGTCGACCAGCTCGCCCTCGAACGCGACGGGGCCTTGCCAGACAGCCTCGACCGACCGACCCGCGAGAAGCTGCGCCTCTATGACGCCGTGCGCCTGACCGTGGCCGAGGCTGTCGGCGACGAGGGTGCTTCGGTGAAGCCGGGGCACCGTCGCCTGCATCGTGCGCTCTCGATCAGCATCGACAGCAGTGCGCTCTCGATGAAAGGCCACAAGCTGGGTCTCGGCGGGAGTGCTGCGGTCGCGGTTGCCCTGACCGCCGGACTCGCTCAGGTTCGAGGGCTGAGATTCGACAGCGCTACCCTTTTCGCTGCGGCGTTGACGGCTCACCGCAGGGCGCAGGGGGTACTCGGCAGCGGAGGCGATGTGGCTGCTGCCGTCACCGGCGGGCTCATCAGCTATTTGCCCGGCGCGAGATCAGCCCAGGCAGTCTCGTTGGCCTCCCTCGCCTGGCCGAGCGACCTCACCATGATGGTGGTCGTCACGGGGAAGGGCAGCAGCACCCCCGAGCTGGTCGGCCGCGTCGCCGACTACGCGCGGAGGGATGCCAGCGGCTATCGCACCGATCTGGCCAGGCTCGCCGTGTTGTCCGAACAGGCCAGGCCGGCGCTCGCCTCGGCGAATAACTTTCTGACACTTGCGTCGCAGTATTTTGACGCCTTGGTCACTTTGGATACCCATGCCGAGGCGGGTATCATCAGCGACCGGCACCGGCAGTTGCACGCCCTCGCAGCCCGTCATGGCGGCGTGTTCAAATCGTCAGGGGCTGGCGGCGGCGATGTCGGGCTGGCCTTTGCTCGAAGCGGGGCGCCGGCGCGTGATCTCGCTGCGGCGCTCACGCGCGCCAACGCGCGCATCGTGCCCATCGGCTTCTGCGCCGCCGGGGTAGCCACGGCTAACATTGACACGGACGTCGACACCGGCACCGATTCGGTGCGAATGGTAGAGGACTCATTGTGAAACACGCCCACCTGTCCAAATTTTACCGGCTTACGGTGCCGCAACGCCTCGAGTTGCTGCGCGAGCGCGGAATCCTCGACTCGGACGACTTTGCTGCCCTCCGAGAGGGCAGCTACCGCCTTGAGGTCGAGACGGCCGATCGGCTCACCGAAAACGTGATCGGCGTGTTCTCGATGCCGATGGGACTCGGGCTGAATTTTCGCATCAATCAACGGGACTATCTTGTTCCGATGGTGGTCGAAGAACCGTCGATCATTGCCGCCGTTAGTGCGGCCGCGGGCCTGATCGCGCGCTCCGGCGGCTTCACCAGTGTCGCCCAATCGCCACTGCTGCTCGGCCAGGTACAGGTGCTCGACCTTGCCGACCCGGAAGCAGCCAGAGAGGCGCTGCTCCGCCGTAAGGGTGAGATTGTGGATCTGGCGAACGAGCAGCATCCGAACATGGTGGCGCGTGGCGGTGGGGCGAGAGACATCGAGGTGTTTTTGCGTGGCACAACGGCCGAGCACGGCGAGCTGCTCGTGGTGCATCTCGTTGTGGACAGCCGTGACGCGATGGGCGCCAATCTGGTGAATACGATGTGTGAGGCGGTCGCCCCGCTCATCGAAGTGATCAGCGGGGGGCGCGTGTTTCTGCGCATTCTCTCCAATTTCACCGACCACGCTCTCGTGCACGCACGCACAGTCATTGGGATTGATCGGCTCAAATCGGATACGTTCTCCGGCGAACGGGTTCGCGATGGAATTATCGTCGCACACGAGTTCGCCGCCATGGATGTCTACCGGGCTACCACGCACAACAAGGGCATCATGAATGGTATTGACGCCGTCGCGATCGCCACCGGCAACGACTGGCGGGCCATCGAGGCTGCGGCGCACGCCTATGCCGCTCGCAGTGGCCGCTACTCTCCGCTTACCGCCTGGTCGAAGAACAAGCACGGCGATCTCGTGGGCGAATTGGAGCTTCCGCTGAAGGTCGGCATCGTCGGTGGACAGGTGGAATCAAACCCTCTGGTGCGAATTGCTCACAACATTCTCGGGGTCGATTCCGCGGCGGAGCTGGCCCAGGTGATGGCCGCAGTGGGCCTCGCCCAGAACTTGGCCGCGCTCCGGGCCCTGTCCACCGAAGGAATTCAAACCGGACACATGCGATTGCATGCCCGAAGCGTTGCGGTGGCGGCCGGGGCATCCGGCCCACAGTTCAACGACGTGGTCGACCGTCTCGTCGCCGGTGGCGACATCAAGGTGGCGAAAGCGCGGCAGATTCTGCAGGCCATGACTCCCCCGGCCGCCCCGGCACTGACTCCAGCTCCGGCACTGACTCCAGTTCCGGCCCGAGCGACGGTCACAGAAGATACGGCGGGCTTCGGCAAGATCATTCTGTTCGGCGAGCACTCCGTCGTGTACGGCTATCACGCCATCGCGGCCCCGATCGGCCTGTCAATTCGCGCGCAGGTGACCCGTCGGGAGGAGGCAGGATCAGACCTGATCATTCCTGGCTTCGATTCGGCCGATTCGGCCGACTCCGATTTGCCTGTTCGCATTGCAGCGTTGATCACCGAGCGACTGGGCATCCGCGGTTCCGGTATGCGCATTGAGGTCTTCCCGAACCTTCCCCGGGCCAGCGGGCTGGGGGCATCCGCTGCCCTCGCCGTGGCCATTATTCGCGCGATGGCGAGCTGTTTTGACATTCCACTCACCGGTCGCGAGGTGAGTGCGCTCGCGTTCGAGTGCGAACAAATCGTGCACGGCACCCCATCGGGGATCGACAACACGGTGGCCACGTTTGGGCAACCGATTCTGTTTCGAAAGGCCAACGGGGCACGGGACGCTGAATTCTCGATCGTCACCGCCCCGCATCCGATTCCGATCATCATCGGTATAACCGGTGTGCGATCGCTGACGGCACGAACGGTCAGTATTGTGCGCACGGTCTGGACGAAAAGCCCGTCGCGTTATGACGCGATCTTCGAGCAGATCGACGGGTTGGCGCTCACCGGGGTGGGCGCCCTGGAGCGCGGCGACCTGGCGGAGCTCGGCGACCTGATGAATATCAATCACGGACTGCTCAACGCCCTGCAGGTATCGAGTCCGGAGCTCGAAGCTCTCGTCGCGCTCGCTCGACGGTCCGGCGCACTCGGTGCGAAACTGACCGGCGGCGGCGGGGGCGGAGCAATGATCGCGATCGCCGAACCAGACCGCACCAATGCGGTCGCGACCGCCATGCGCCTGGCCGGCTACACGACCTACCTGACCGAGATCAGCGCAGCCACCGCCCCGTCCGCGTCGGGCCCGTGGGCCGGATAACCGCGGGGCCGGTTAATCTCCGGCAGAATGATTTTCGGCGAACACGCGCGAGACATCTGCCTGATGACCTGTTCCTGGGAGGAAGTAGCGAGGAGCCCACTGCGATACTCAGAGGTATGGAAATTCAATACACTGCAATTGCGCACGCGTCCGGCGGCGGCCGCAATGGCCACGTCCGAAGCGACGACGACCGGTTCAATCTCGAAACTCGCACGCCCAAAGAAATGGGCGGATCCGGCGAGGGAACGAACCCAGAACAGCTGTTCGGCATGGGCTACGCGACTTGTTTCCTCGGCTCGCTGCACCGGTGCGGGAAGGGGCTGGGCCTCAACACGACGGATGCTGAAATATCGTCGAGCGTTGGAATCGGTGCTGTCGCCTCGGGTGGTTTTGGTCTCGCCGTTGAACTGGTCATCTATGCGCCCAAGGTGGCCACCGAGCGATTTGATGAACTGATCGAAGCCACGGACCGGACCTGTGCCTATTCGAACGCGATCCGCGGCAACGTTGCGGTCACCCTCACCAGAGCCGAGTAACCGTTGTTACCGGAGGCAGTTCCCATTGCCAACAACGTGACGGGCCTCGGCGACGACCGGCTGGTGGCTGGCCGCAGAGCACTGGAACAGACGCGAGAGGATTTTTGGGCAGTGTGCGCGCCGGTCAATCCGCCGAAGTTGGCGCGCGACTACGTGGACTATTTCTGTGCCCGCAATGCCGCCAACGTGGACACGGTCAAGAAAAACCAACCCAGGAGGCTCCAGTTCTATGATGCTGTCGACACGTATCTGCGCGCTTATTCAGCCATTGCGAATGAACTCGAACCAGCTGGCTACGCCCCGCGGGAGGTCGCAAGCATCGAGAAAGAAGTCCGGTTCTTCGAGGACGTTGTCCGCGACGTGAAGCTGGCCGCCGGCGAGCAGACCGATTAGCCTTCCCACGGAGCAGTCCCAAACAGGGCGCCCGCTTGGGCAACAGCCCCTTTATTCGGGCAACGTCTTGCCGCGCAGTTCGGGCAGCGCATAGGCCGCGCCGGCGGCGAACACGAAGACAATTCCGAAGACGACAAAGAGCAATATCGGCCCGCCGAGAGCGAGCAGCGGCGGCACCAGCAGTGGCGCCGCGATCGACCCGATCCGGCCGAAGCCCGCTGCTGAGCCCGCTCCGGATCCGCGCAGACGGGTCGGGTAGAGTTCGGGCGTCATCGCGTAGAGGGCGCCCCAGGCTCCGAGATTGAAGAACGACAAGAGCATGCCGAAGCCGATGATTTGGGTTTCGCTTCCGTTGACGGCGCCGAAACCGAAGGCAACTGCCGAAACTGCTGAGCCGATCAGGAACGTCGACAAGGTGACGCGGCGTCCCCATTTCTCGACCAGATACGCCGACGCGGCGTAGCCAGGCAGCTGGGCGAGGGTAATGATGAGGATGAATTCGAAGGACTTCACGAGCGGGAACCCGGCTGCGACGAGCAGGGTCGGCAGCCAAATGAACGCGCCGTAGTAGGAGAAGTTCACCAGAAACCAGACCAGCCAGATCAGGATGCTGCGCTGGCGCAAGTCTCCGGAGAACAAGTCCGTCAGCCGCGAGGGCTGGTCCGGCACTGCGCCAGCCGGCACTGCGCTGTTCTGGCGACCCTCGGGGCTATCAACCGGGCCAACCACTCCAGAGTCGTCAGAGACGATGCCGGCCGAAGCCTCGAATTGCACGACGATACTCTCAGCCTCGGCGTGTCGTCTCTTCGACTGAAGGAATCTGACGGATTCCGGCAGCCGTAATCGAACGAACACGGCCCACACAGCTGGCAGCATGCCGATCAGCAGGGCGAGACGCCAACCGTTAGGGCTGGTGGGAATGACCAGGTATCCCACGACGGCGGAGCCAAGCCACCCAATGGCCCAGAATCCTTCCAGCAGCACGACAATTCGTCCGCGAATGCGACGCGGTGCGAACTCGCTCACCAGCGTTGACGCGACCGGAAGTTCTGCGCCGAGGCCCAGCCCGACGATGAACCGCAAGACCAACAGAACGCCTACGGACCACGCAAGGGCAGATGCACCGGTGGCGACCCCATACAGAAGCAGAGTCAGCGCGAAGACCTGTTTGCGGCCCAACTTGTCCGCCAGGAGTCCGCCAAGGGCCGCTCCAACGGCCATCCCAGCGAAGCCGGCCGACGCCACCCAGGACAGGGTGGCGGCATCCGCCTTCCAGGTCACGGAAAGCTGCGCGATGACAAACGAAATCAGTCCAACATCAAAGGCATCCAGAGCCCATCCGATCCCGGAACCGACCAGGAGGGAGCCGTGGCGACGCGTGAACGGCAAACGGTCCAAGCGCTCCGTGAGCGATTCGCGCGGCGGACTGTGGAGGATGTTGGACATGGGCTCTTCCTTCGGTTGCTACCGGTTAGAACATTCCGAGTTGCAGCCGGGCGGCCTCCGACATGCGGTCCTGGCCCCACGGTGGCTCCCACACCAACTCAACATCGACGTCGCTCACACCGGGGACCAGCTTGACTTCGGCTTGCGCGTCATTCTTGAGCACGTCGCCCATGCCGCAGCCCGGTGCCGTCATTGACATCTTGATGTCGATTCGGTACGTACCATCCTCGAGCGGCTGCGCCTCACACCCGTAGATCAGCCCCAGATCCACAACGTTGATGGGGATTTCGGGATCGAAAACGTTCTTGAGTTGTCCCATAACCTGCTCCATGTCAAAGGGTGCCCCGTCCACAAGCACGGTTTCAGCGACAGGCTCCGTCAGTCCGAGGGCTGCAGAATCTTGGGCGTTGATTCGCACAAGGTACCCCATCGAGGTTTGCACTGTCGCGCTTCCCCCCAGCGTCTGCGTGACGACGACCTCCTCTCCCTCCTGCAGGAGCATCGGCTGCCCACCGGGGATCACCGTGCCCTGGCAGGCCTGCGGGAGTTCAAATATGTTATATCTGCCTGAAACCATGCGGCCTATACCGTTCTGTTCTGGAGGGCATCTGTCGTAGGCGCGCCCGCTTTCATGGCCGCCTCTTGAGGAGGGCCATCTCTGAGAGCGCTGTGCAAGGCCTGCCAGGACAAAGTTGCACATTTGACCCGTGCCGGGTATTCCCATACGCCCGAGAGCACCGCGAGCTTGCCAACACCGTCCGGGGGGCCGTCGCCATCAGGCTTCGTGGTGAGCATTGTGTGCACACGACGGAAGAGGGCGAGGGCCTCGTCGCTCTGCAGACCCTTCACTGCGCTCGTCATGAGTGAAGCAGATGCTTTCGAAATGGCACAGCCGTCACCCTCGAAAGCGATATCGGCGATTCGGTCACCGTCGCGCTGTAGATAAAGGGTCAGATGGTCACCGCACAGGGGATTCAACGCCTCAACGGTCTGGTGCGCACCCTCCAGCTGGCGTAGATTCCGCGGGCTGTGGGCGTGTTCGATGATCATCTCCTGGTAAAGCCCCGCCATGTTCGTACGTGTTGCCATATCGGTACTCACTGCTGGGCTCGATGGGCGGCCGTTCCAAACCGGGTGGAGACGAGCGCCTCCAGCGACGCGCGGAGCGGCTCCAACTCGATTCGATCCACCATCTCCTGCACGAAGGCATAGACCAGCAGGCCCCGAGCGCTCTCCAGCGGTAGACCGCGGGTGCGGAGGTAGAGCAGCGCCTCATCATCCATTTGGCCGACTGCTGCACCGTGCGTGCACTTCACATCGTCCGTGTAAATCTCAAGTCTGGGCCGGGTGTCCACCTGGGCTCGATCGGAGAGTAGGAGGTTCTTGTTCTTCTGGTTGGCATCGGTCCCATCGGCACCGTGCCGAACCATGATGTGCCCGTTGAAAACACCGTGCCCATGATCGTCCAGTACGCCCTTGTAGAGCTGGTGGCTGGTGCAGTTGGCCGCAACGTGATCGACGAAAATCGTGTTGTCGTGAACCTGCTCACCCTGGGGCAGGTAAATGCCGTCCAAACTCACCTCGGCCTCAACGCCTCCCAGTAGCACCCGTATTTCGTGGCGAGCGACACTCGACCCGAGCATCACCGAGCGGGAGGCGAACTGGCTGTTACGAGCCTGGCGAACCTCGAGCAAAGCCAAATGGAAGGCGGTGGTGGGCTCGTTCTGAACCTTGTAATGCTCGATCCGGGCATTCTCAGCCAGAACAACCTCGGTGACGACGTTCGTGCAGTACACATCGCCCGGAAAACCGGCATAGGTCTCAACGATCGTCGCACGACTTCCAGAGTCGGCGATGATGACGGACCGCGGGCTCGTCATCAAGGGCACGCCCTCTGTCTCGGAGAAAAAGACCAACTGGATCGGGTCATCAACGATTGTGTCGTTAGTGAGGTGAATGAACGCGCCGTCTTCGGCGAAGACGTCGTTGAAGGCAGCGAAGGCGTGGTGCTCTCCCGGTGTGTGCCCAAGGAACGGTTTGAGCCGGTCAGGGCTCGTCGCCAGCACGGCTGCCAGGGTCGTGACGACGGCACCGGATGGCAGCCCGGTCAGTCGCGAGAACTCAGGCGAAAAGTGACCATTGACGAAGACGAGGCGAGGGCCGCCGAGATCGATCGCGGCCTTGTTGATGAGGTCTAGTGTGGCCCTGCGGCCAGGCCCTGCCCCGGCAGCCACAAACGGCACGGCCAGGATCTCATCGAGCGCGGTGTATTTCCAGTCTTCGTCTTTCCGAGACGGGAAACCATTCTTGCCGACCCATTCGAGGGCGTTCAGACGCGCCTCCGCGAGCCAGCCCAGATCGTGACCGTCACGCTTTGGTGACAGGTCTGCGAGCACACCCCCCGCTGCTCGAACTGGAACCTTCTCCGCGGTCATACTGATGCCCCGACCCGTGCCGAGCGGGGCGTCAGGCCCGCATAGCCATTGGCTTCAAGCTCCAGGGCGAGATCCTTGTCGCCGGAATGCACGATTTGGCCTGCTGCCATGACGTGCACGAAGTCTGGAACGATGTAGTCGAGCAGTCGCTGGTGGTGTGTGATGACCAGCATGGTCCTGCCCTCACTGCGCAGGGCA
This sequence comes from Cryobacterium algoritolerans, assembly GCF_004402785.1. Lineage (GTDB taxonomy): Bacteria > Actinomycetota > Actinomycetes > Actinomycetales > Microbacteriaceae > Cryobacterium > Cryobacterium algoritolerans. The sequence goes on along the minus strand of NZ_SOFP01000006.1, from coordinate 20,244 downwards.
TTCACGCCGCTCGCCACGACGCGCAGCGCGTCGATGTCCAGGCCAGAGTCGGTCTCGTCGAGAATGGCGAGCTTGGGCTCTAGAATTGCCATTTGCAAAATCTCGTTGCGCTTCTTCTCTCCACCGGAGAAACCTTCATTCACCGAGCGGCTCATGAAAGTCTGGTCCATCTCGACCAGTTTCATGCGCTCTTGGGCCAGGGCCAAAAAGTCCACCGCGTCGAGCTCTTCCTGGCCACGCTGGCGGCGCAGGGAATTCAGGGCCGTGCGCATGAAATACATGTTGCCGACACCGGGAATTTCCACCGGATGCTGGAAGGCCAGGAATACACCAGCCGCAGCCCGTTCCTCGGGTGAGAGCGCGAGTAGATCCTGCCCCTCATACGTAACACTGCCGGAAACGTCATAGCCGTCGCGGCCGATCAGCACGCTGGCCAGCGTGCTCTTGCCTGACCCATTGGGGCCCATGATGGCGTGAACCTCACCTGCTTTCAGGTCAAGATTCACCCCCCGCAGAATCTCCTTGTTCTCGATGCTGGCATGCAGTTCCTTGATTTTCAGCATTAGCCGACACTTCCTTCTAGACTCACGGTCAACAATTTTTGGGCTTCGACGGCGAATTCCATCGGCAGCATCTTGAATACTTCACGGCAGAAACCGTTCACGATCATCGAGACGGCTTCTTCCTCCGGGATGCCGCGCTGCCGGCAATACAAGAGTTGTTCCTCGCCGATCTTCGACGTTGAGGCCTCATGTTCAACCTGCCCGGTCTGATTTTTCACATCGATATACGGCAGGGTGTGGGCGCCGCTGTCTTTGCCGATCAGCAGCGAGTCGCACTGGGTGAAGTTGCGGGCACCGACAGCGGAATGCCGAATGTCCACCAGGCCCCGGTAGGTGTTCTGACCGTGACCGGCCGAGATCGCCTTCGAAATAATGGTGCTCTTGGTGTTCTTGCCGATATGGACCATCTTGCTGCCGGTATCAGCCTGTTGGCGCCTGGCCGTCAACGCCACCGAGTAGAACTCACCGACCGAATTATCACCCTTCAGAATCACGCCGGGATACTTCCACGTGATGGCTGAACCGGTCTCAACCTGAGTCCAGGAGATCTTCGCGTTCTTCCCGGAGGCCATGCCGCGCTTGGTGACGAAATTGTAGACGCCACCATTGCCATCCGCGTCTCCCGGATACCAGTTCTGCACGGTCGAATACTTGATCTGGGCGTCCTCAAGGGCAACGAGTTCGACCACAGCGGCGTGCAACTGGTTCTTGTCCCGCACCGGCGCCGTGCAGCCCTCCAGGTAGCTCACATACGCGCCTTCTTCGGCGATGATGAGCGTGCGCTCGAATTGACCGGTGTCGGCGGCGTTGATCCGAAAGTAGGTTGACAGTTCCATCGGGCAGTGCACACCCTTGGGGATGTAGCAGAACGACCCGTCGGTGAACACCGCAGAGTTCAGGCAGGCGAAGAAGTTGTCGTTGTACGGGACTACAGATCCGAGGTATTTCCGCACCAGGTCCGGGTGCTCCTGCACAGCCTCGGAGAAGGAGCAGAAGATGACGCCGACTTCGGCCAGCTTGTCTTTGAACGTCGTGGCCACCGAGACCGAATCAACGATCGCATCCACGGCCACGCCGCTCAGTCGCTCCTGCTCGCCGAGCGAAATGCCGAGTTTGTCGAACATCGCCCGTAGCTCAGGGTCGACCTCGTCCATGCTGGTGACCTGCTTCTTAGGGCGCGGATCGGCGTAGTAAATGATGTCCTGATAGTCAACGGGCCCATAGGAAACGTGCTGCCAGGTCGGAGGCGTCAGCGTAATCCAGTGCCGATACGCCTTCAGACGCCAGTCGAGGAGCCACTCCGGCTCGTTCTTCTTGGCTGAGATCAGCCTGATGATGTCCTCGCTGAGCCCTTTGGGGGCAACTTCGGTTTCAAGATCCGTGCTGAATCCATACTGGTATTCCTGGTCGGCGAGCTCACGAACCTCATCGGAAATACCGACCGTGGTCGTAGGTGCACTCATATTCTTCTCCTTCTCACGTGCTTTCAGTTGAAGTCGGGCAATGTGTCGGTCAGTGCTCCGGCAGGGGCAGGGCGGCCACCAGCGGGTGGTCTCGGTGAATCTGACCGATCTTGGCGGCCCCGCCGGGTGAGCCCAGCTCAGCAAAGAACTCGACGTTGGCCGTGTAATAATCCGCCCACACCTCCGGGGTGTCGTCCTCGTAATAGATGGCTTCGACCGGGCAGACTGGTTCGCACGCCCCGCAATCCACACACTCATCGGGGTGGATGTAGAGCGAACGCTCGCCTTCGTAGATGCAGTCGACCGGGCATTCTTCAATACATGCCTTGTCCTTGACATCCACGCACGGCAACGCGATGACGTACGTCACGAGGCACCTCCTTCTCGTATGGTTGGCACCGGACCGCGCCAGGTGGTCGCGGAGGTGAAAACCGCCGCGGAGTCCGTGTGGGACTGAACCTCGAATGGCTCACACAGGCCCGCATGGTGTGGCCGCGTCGAGTCTGCTGGGATGATCTCCTGCACGCGGTTCATCAGACCGCCACGCCAAACACCGCGGGTACCTGGTCGAGAGCGCTCAGCAACGCATCAACCTCAGCAACCGTGTTGTATGCCGCGAAGCTGGCTCGCGTCGTCGCCGCCACGTTCATCCTCTGGTGCAGCGGCCAGGCGCAATGGTGACCGACCCGAACGCCGACCCCGGTATCGTCGACGATCGCACCGACATCACGCGGGTGCATGGCGGCCGAGTCCTGAGGGGTGAAGGCCTCGCCCACGGCAACACCGGGCCTGATGGTTCCCTTCATACCCTGGTAGGCCTCTGCACTGGTTCTCAATGAAATTCACTGGTGCTCAATGAAAGGACCCCTCATCAGCGGTGGTCGTTCCTGACGGCGCCTGTCCCGGAATGGCGCTGAGGGGGATGAACGTCGTGCAGATACGCTCTCCATGGGCAAGAGTCGTCTGGCGTTGGACAGGACCCCCGAGCAGTCGCGAGAACGCGTCTGCCTCGGCGTCACAGAACGCCGGGAACGCTGTTGCGACGTGCTGAATCGGGCAATGCCCCTGGCACAGCTGCACACCAGCCACTGGCGTGCCTGCTGCGACGGGTCGGGTGGAAGCGGCGAAACCGTCGGCGCTCAGTGCTGCTGCCAGCGCCTCCGCCCGGGCGATGGTGTCCTTGCCCCCCGTGGCGACCTGTGCGGTATACCGCGCTTCGAGCTCGACGCCGCGTTCGCGGGCGAACGCATCCACCGCATCCGTTCCGGCGTGTTCAGCGAGAAAGCGCAGCGCCGAGGTGGCCACGTCGGCGTAATGACTGTCCATCCCAGCGTGACCGGCCTCGGAAAGAATATAGGCGCGAGCCGGACGGCCGCGGCCGCGGCCATCAGTTTTAGTAGGGCTGTATTCCTCGATGGCGCTCTGCTCTGCGAGCTTGTCGAGGTGGCGGCGCACGGCTGCCGGAGTCAACCCCAAGCCTGAGGCCAGAGCAGCCGCGGTCAGCGGACCGTCCACGGCGAGAGTCTGCCTGATCCGGTCCCTGGTGCGCGCCTCACCACCGCGCGCGCCCGGGCTGGACACGTCAATGACGTCGGATAAGGGCCGGTCAGTTATTAACACAACATGATTGTGACTTAATTCGGCCCAGCTGTCCAGTCAGGTGTGCATTACTTCAGCCTGGTGTGGCCCGGCCACGGGTCGTCCGGACAGGCGGGGTGGTGGTGCATCGGGCGGAGGCCTAGGTTTGAGATTGCTGCGATATTTTTCACAACTGGCTGCGATTTCGGGATTTTCTCGACAGCATTTGAACAAGGAGGTTCACGGTGGCATATAACGTTACTCAGAAACTTATTTCCACTCATCTGCTCAGCGGGGAGATGACACCGGGGACCGAGATCGGCCTGCGCATCGATCAGACCCTCACCCAGGATGCAACGGGAACTCTGGTCATGCTTGAGTTGGAGGCGCTGGGACTTGATCGTGCGCGCACTGACGTGTCCGTTCAGTACGTCGACCACAACCTGTTGCAGGCCGACAGTAAGAACGCGGAGGACCACGACTTCCTCCGCTCGGCCTGTCAACGATTCGGCCTCTGGTTTTCGAAGGCCGGGAACGGGGTTTCGCACCCGACGCACATGCAGCGATTCGGTATCCCGGGCAAGACGATGGTCGGCTCGGACAGTCACACCCCGGCCGCGGGCTCGCTCGGGATGCTGGCTATCGGCGTTGGCGGTATCGAGGTCGCTCTCGCGATTGCCGGCGAACCGCTCTACATCAGGATGCCCGAGATCTGGGGTGTGCGCCTCACCGGCCAGCTGCCACCGTGGACGAGCGCCAAGGATGTCATTCTCGAAATGCTCCGCCGACATGGCGTCAAGGGCGGCGTCAACCGGATCGTCGAGTACTACGGACCGGGCCTGTCGACCCTGACCGCGATGGATAGGCATGTGATCGCCAATATGGGCGCCGAGCTCGGGGCGACGACAACGGTCTTCCCGGCGGACGATCAGGTGCGCGCGTTCCTGCGCTCAGAGCAACGTGAGAGTGACTTCGTCGAACTCCTGGCCGACGCAGATGCCGGCTACGACGTGACTGAGGAGATTGACCTGTCGACGATTGTGCCGCTCATCGCGCTGCCCAGTTCGCCGGGCAATGTCGTGCCGGTGCAGGAGGTCGCCGGTAGACCGGTTGCGCAGGTCGTGATCGGGTCATCCGCGAATCCGGGACTGCGCGATTTCGCCATCGTCGCCGCAATCGTGAAGGGGCGCCAGTCACACCCCGGCGTGTCCTTCGACGTCAACCCGAGTTCCCGGCAGATCCTGCAGGATCTGACTCGAATGGGTGCCACTCTCGATTTGATCAGTGCCGGTGCACGGTTACACCAGTCGGGATGCATGGGTTGCATCGGCATGGGCCAGGCTCCGGCAAACGGGCGCAACAGCCTGCGCACGATGCCGCGCAACTTTCCGGGCCGCTCCGGCACCAAGGAAGATTCGGTCTACCTGTGCTCACCGGAGACGGCGGCGGCGGCGGTGCTCACCGGGGCGATCACCGACCCGCGCGACCTCGAAGAACTTTTCGACCTCAAGTACCCAGCAGTCCAGTTCCCGACGACATCGAGTGTGAACCTGGCCATGCTCGAGGCGCCGCTACCCCTGGCAGAGGCCGCCCAGGTGGAGCTGGTGAAGGGTGAGAACATTTCCTCCTTGCCGGTCTTCGCGCCCCTCCCCGAGCGCATCGAGGCCCCGGTGGCGCTTCTGGTCGGCGACGATATTTCCACGGATGAGATTCTGCCGGCGGGAGCGCGGGTTTTGCCTTTCCGCAGCAACATCCCCGAACTTGCCCGCTTCACCTTCGACCAGGTAGATGAGACCTACCCGACCCGCGCGGCCGAAACCCGCGATACTTCCGGGCACATAATCGTTGCCGGCGCCAACTACGGGCAGGGTTCCTCACGGGAGCATGCTGCGATCACCCCCCGTTTTCTCGGATTGCGCGCGGTCGTGGCCGTCTCATTCGCACGCATTCACTGGCAGAACCTCGCCAATTTCGGTGTGCTCGCTCTCGAATTCGCGGATGCGACCGATCACGACCGTATCCAGCGTGACGATGTTCTGGTGCTGGACGGCATCCGAGAGGCCCTCGCCGCCGGAACCGAGATCACCGTGCACAATGCGACTCGCAAAGAGGACTACATCACACGACAGAACTTCTCACAGCGGCAGATCGACATGCTACTCGCGGGCGGACTCATTTCCTGGCTGCACGAGCGGAGAGTGGCCCCGGCCCACGATCGAGACTGAACCGTGCCGCCTGAACGCCCGTCCCCAGCGGGCCCGACTACGTAATCTGGATATGATCTCCCGGTTGTCGTAAGCTGACAATCTGCTCTGCGTGAAGGGAACCCGGCCACCATGACGTACGTTATTGCTCTTCCGTGCGTCGACGTGAAAGATCGCGCCTGCATCGAAGAATGCCCGGTCGACTGCATTTATGAGGGCGAACGGATGCTGTACATCCACCCGGATGAGTGCGTCGATTGCAGTGCCTGCGAGCCCGTGTGCCCGGTTGAAGCCATCTTCTATGAAGATGATGTGCCGGAGCACTGGGCCGACTATTACAAGGCAAACGTCGAGTTCTTCGACGACATCGGTTCCCCGGGCGGGGCCGCCAAGGTGGGCGTATATGCCAAGGATCACCCCTTGGTTGCTGCACTGCCACCGCAGGCTGTTGCCTGAAGCATTCCTACTCGATGTTGCGGCGCCGTCCATCCACCCGTCTGATGTTCGTCAACTCCGGGAACTCATCACCGGACCTTTGCCACCGTGAACAGTACCGCCGCGTCTTCTACCGCTTCAAGTGCGTGTCGACCCTCCGGCACGATCAGCAGATCGCCCGGTGAACCACTCCAGGAGTTCTCACCAGAGAGGAGGACGACGCGTCCGTGCAGAACGAAAATGGTGGCTTCACCAGGATAATCATGCTCATCCAGCTTGGCGCCGGCACGCAGGGCGATCACAGTCTGGCGGAGCGTGCGTTCATTGCCTCCGTACACGGTCTTCGCGCTACGACCGCTGCTGACCTGCCGGGCATGATCCAACTCGTGACGTACTAGAGCAGTCAACGATGACTTCATCATGAGGCACCTCTCTTCGCGCTGCACTGCGCGTGCGGATGTGTCTGCCAGCATACTGTCGCATCCGGACATTCTCATGGATACAAATAAGACTCGCAGTGCCTGGACGGTAGCTCAGGCTCGTGTGGGCGTTCCGATCGTTTTCGGGGATTTCCCGATGGGTGGCCGGGGCGTGGTGGGTACCGAGGCCGAACAAGGTCGGAGAGGCTGCCACAGGAGTGTTGAGGCGGTGGTGCCGGAAAGTGACCCCCTGGCAGAGGCTCGTGGCCGGTGACAAGGTGCGACTCCCGCAAACGGAGTGAGGCCGGCCGGACCGGTCTGCTGCCCGGCCGGGTCCCGGCCGGGTCCCGTCCGTGCCTCGGTCAGTCAGTGACTTCGAAGTCGAACACGTGCGCGATCGTCGGAATCGACGACGTGATCACGGTGCCGTCCGCGCGGCGGCCGCCCTCAATCGCCGCCGGCGAGGGGGCGCCGGGGTCGCGCAGGCCCTGGTGGGACAGCGGGACCGTCACCGGGTGGCCGGCCACGAGGTCGAAGGCAACTCCGCGGACGGCGAGCCGGGCCGCGTCGCCCTCTTCGACGGTGAGCACAATCTCCTTCTGCCGGAGGTCGAAACGCACCCGGGTGCCTTTGAGGGTGATCCGGAAGGTGAGTTCCTCCCAGTCGACCGGCAGTCGCGGGTCGAGGGTGATCCGCCCGTTGTGGTCTCGCAAGCCGCCGAAGCCATAGACGAGCGCGCTCCAGACGCCGCCGGCCGAGGCCACGTGCACGCCGTCCGCCGCGTTGCGGTGCAGGTCGGCGAGGTCGACGAAGAGCCCGGAGGTAAAGTGCTTGAGGGCGAGCTCGTGGTAGCCCACCTCTGCCGCGATGATCGACTGGACCACGTCGGACAGGGTGGAGTCGCCCGTCGTGATCGGGTCGTAGTAGTCGAAGTCAGCGCGCTTCTGCTCGGCCGTGAACTGGTCCCCTTGCAGGAGGAGGGCGAGCACGACATCCGCCTGCTTGAGCACCTGGAAGCGGTAGATCACGAGGGGATGGTAGTGGAGCAGGAGCGGCCGGTGCGCGGCCGGCGTCGCCGACAGGTCCCAGCGTTCCTTCTCGAGGAACTGGGCATCCTGCGGGTGGATGCCCAGGTTCTCGTCGAACGGGATGTGCATCGCCTCCGCGGCGAAGGCCCATTCCACGACCTCTGTCTGGTCCAGGCGGAGGCGGGCGACCATGGCGTTATAGGAGTCGATGTCGATGTAGCGCAGCCGCCGCACGGCCGTGACGGCGGAGCGGAGGTTCGCCCTGGCCATGATGTTCGTGTACAGGTTGTCGTTGACGACGGTCGTGTACTCGTCTGGCCCGGTGACGCCGTGGATGTGGAACACGTCGTTTCCGTTGCCGCGCCAGAAACCGAGGTCCGCCCACATCCGCGCGGTCTCTACGAGGATGTCGATCGCCTCCCGGGAGAGGAAGTCCTCGTCGCCGGTCGCTGCCACGTACTGGCCGAGCGCATATGAGACGTCGGCGTCGATGTGGTACTGCGCCGTTCCCGCGGCGTAATACGCCGAGGATTCGAGGCCGTTGATGGTGCGCCACGGGAAGAGGGCGCCGAGCTGGTTCAGCTCGCGGGCGCGCATTCTGGCGTGGTCGAGCATCGCATGCCGGAAGCGCAGGGCGTTCCGCGCCGCGTTCGGGGACGTGTAGGTGAGGAACGGCAGCACGTAGACCTCGGTGTCCCAGAAGTAGTGGCCGCCGTAGCCAGAGCCCGAGACCCCCTTCGCGGACACGCCCTGGCCGTCGGCGCGCATCGACGCCTGGGCGAGCTGGAACAGGTTCCACCGGGTGGCCTGCTGAAGCGAGGGCTGGCCGGCGAGTTGGACATCCGTGCGGGTCCAGAAGGCGCTGAGCCAGTCGCGCTGCGCCGTGAGGATGGCATCGAGACCCTCCGTGCGCGCCCGGTCGAGGGTGCGGTCACAGCGGTCGGCGAGCTCCTGGGTGGGCACGCCGGTCGAGGTGTGGTAGCTCAGCGTCTTGGTGATGCGGATGACGTTGTCCTGCGTGGCCTTGATCTTGTAGACATGCTTGGCCATGTCGTCGTCGATCTGTGACGACTCCTCGAACTCGTTTGCGGTGTCGATCGCGTGGTCGGCGCCGCAGGCGATCGTCATGCCCGAGTTGGTACAGCGGAAGCCGAGGATGTAGCGGGCGTCGGAGGCGCGCTTGAACCGCGGCTGCAGCACCCGGTCGGTGAACGACTCCGCCTTGCGCGGGTCGAAGCCCTTCCCGTCGGCGGCCGTCGGGGCGTCGTACTCGCCCATGCCGTCCTGCCGGTTGAGGATCTGGCTGGAGATGACGACCGAGGCATCGGCATCGAGCATCGTCACCTCGTACTGCAGCACGGCAAGGTGGCGTTCAGTGAAGGAGACCATCCGGCGGGACCGGATGAGCACCCGCTTGCCAGACGGCGTGCGCCAGACGAGGGAGCGGGACAGAACCCCGTCGGCGAAGTCCAGGCGACGCTCGTAGCTGAGCAGGTCGGCCAGGGTCAGCACGAGGGGCTCGTCGTCGACGTAGATTCGGATGACCTTGGCATCCGGGGCATTGACGATGGTCTGGCCGACGCGCGCGAAGCCGAAGGCCTCTTCAGCGTGCCGGATCGGCCAGGTCTCGTGGAAGCCGTTGATAAACGTGCCCTGCACGTGGCCGTCACGACCCTCGTCGACGTTACCGCGCAAGCCGAGATAGCCATTACCGACCGCGAACAGGGTCTCGGTGCGGCCCATGTCCTCGCCGGAGAAGGCGGTCTCAACGAGTGCCCACTCGTCGACAGGGAACCGGTTGCGATCGAGCGGATCTGAGGGGTTCAGGTTCATGCGTTCGCCTCCGTGGTTGCTGAGGTTGTGTTCTGGCACTGGGTGAGGGTGGCTGAGGCCGGTACGAGTTCGTCGAGGTCCGATACGACGATGTCGGCGCCCGCGTCGAGCAGGGTCTGCCGGCCCACGCCTCGGTCGACGCCGAGCACGAGGCCGAAGTGACCTGCGCGGCCGGCCTGGATGCCCGACTGGGCGTCCTCCACGACGACGCACTCCGCGGGGGTGAGCCCGAGCAGCTCAGCGCCCAGCTCGTAGGTGGCGGGGGCCGGCTTTCCGGCGAGTCCAAGCGAGGCGGAGAGAAGCCCGTCGACGACGACCTTGAACCGGTCGCGGATGCCCGCGGCGGCGAGGGTCAGCTCGCCGTTGCGTGAACTGGTGACGACGGCAACGAGGAGTCCGGCGCTGGTGACGTAGTCGAGGAATTCCAGGGAGCCGGTGTAGGGCGCCACGCCCTCCTCGGCCAGGGTCTCATTGAAGGCCTCGTTCTTGCGGTTGCCGAGGCCGCAGACGGTCTCCAGGTTCGGGGCGTCCGTCGGCAGCCCATCGGGGAGAGTGATGCCGCGAGAGGCGAGCAGGCTGCGCACCCCGTCGTAGCGGGGCTTACCGTCGATGTACTCAAAGTAGTCCGCGTCACTGTACGCGGGAGAGGCACCCTGATCCTCGAGGAACGGGGTGAACAGGCGCGACCAGGCGTGCATGTGCACGTCGGCGGTCGGCGTGAGTACCCCGTCGAGGTCGAACAATACGCCGCGCAGGCTGTGAAGGCGGTCGAACGTTTCGGCATGGAGGTTCTGCGGAGAAATCATGTGTCTGGTGCTCTGCTCGGTCTCGGCCTGGATTTGGGGTTCAGCTTGTCGATTGACGGTGGATCAGGGATGCGGGCCGAGGTGGAGGTTCTGCGACTGAGTTTTCGCGGGGGTAGATCATCGCTTGAGTAGGAGCCCTTCCAGCCACCGGTGCTCGGCTGCAGGCGGAGCGCCACGGGTGTGGCTTGATTGGATTGATCGAGAGGCGGCCGGGCGGTGAAGGTATCTCAGCCCACGGCGGCAAAGATCGCGATCGACGACATGCGGACCAGGTCCGGGGAATGCATGCGTCGTTGATACAGCATCGATTCTATGCCCCGGGCGCGGGTTTTCCACCCGTGGGCTTGGGACTCCGGCCGATGAGTTCGGCGCTGGCCGAGAAAAGCCCCGGCTGCACTGCGCCTGGGGGAGGCGGGGTGACTGCCGGGGCCAATCGTGTGGAGTGGGGGACTCCGTCAGCCACGGTACGGGGGACGGACTGAATGCGGGCTGGGCGTGCCCGGGACCGGCTGAGGAAGCTGACAGGTTCACTGCCGCGGTGCGGCGTGGTCCCGCCAGCTGTGCTGCGGGGAGTAGCCGAGCATCCGCCTGGCCTTGTCGATGGAAAGCAGGGTCTCGTTGGCGCCGACCTGCCGGCGGAACCCGACGCCGGGGAACACTTCGGCAGCGAGGTCGGCGTCACTCCGGCTCATCACCGTGTCGGCGGCGGCGATGATGAAGGCCTCGAAGCCGGGCTGGGCGTTCTCCAGCGCGCGCAGCACGGCCTGCGCGCCGTCGCGGCCGTCGATATAGCCCCAGAGGTTCCACTTGCGCAGGGTGGCGTCGCTGTCGAACGCCGGGAAGGCGGCGTAGTCCTCTGGGTCCTTCACATTCGAGAACCGCAGGGCGGTGATGCTGAGCGTCGGGTCCCAGCGGGTGAGCTGGATCGCCATTTGCTCTTCCAGGTGCTTGACCAACGAATACGTGCTCTCCGGACGGGCCGGGTATTCCTCGTCGACGGGCAGATACGGCGGGTCGATTTCGAACGGCAGTCCGAGCACCGTCTCGCTCGACGCGTAGACCAGGCGCCGGATGCCTGCCCGTCGGGCCGCCTGGAACACGTTGTAGGTGGAGAGGATGTTGTTGTGGAACGTCGCGACGTCGGGAACCAGACCAGGGGCGGGAATGGCACCGAGGTGCACGATCGCGTCGAAACCGGAGTGCCTGTCGTCGACGCCGAGGACCGCGTCGATGACCTGGCCGTAGTCGGTCAGGTCGGTCAGCACGAGGCCGGGGCTCTTCTCTCCGGCCCGGTCGAGGTTCTGCACCTCGTGTCCCTCCTCGGTGAGCCTCCGCACCACGGTCTTGCCGAGTTTGCCGCTTCCGCCGGTGACCATAACTCTCATCTGATGCTCCTTAGATTTTCCGCCAATGCTTAGGTGTTCCCGCCAATGCTACGAGGCATTCCGGCATCACCAAGACGAGTGGACCGACCGCGTCCAGGTGAGGTCGCGCTGAACGCGCAGCTCCTGCGGCAGCTGGACCTGCGGCCCGTCGACCAGCCGTGCGGGTCGAGGAGCCCGCGGCCGACCTCACCGTTGGAGGGCCGCGTCGATAAGGATCTCCGCGGCGTCGCGGGCCGAGTGGGCGGCATCCGCGCTGCCCGAGATCGCTGCGGTGGTCTGCGCGCCCTCGGCCAGGATGGCCAGCTGCGGGGCAAGGCTCGCCGGGGCCCCTGCCTGTTCGACGAGGCCGGCGACGTAGCGTTGGAAGGAATCCTTCTGCTTTCGCGCGGCCAGGGCGACGGCGGGAACCGTGGCGCCGAGCTCGCCGAAAGCGTTGATGAAACCGCAACCTCGGTAGTTACCGTCGGTGAACCACCCGTGGAGGAAATCATAAACGGAGAGCAGTTTGTCCCTCGGGGTGGATACCGCGCCGGCGGCACGCGCGATGCCGGAGGTCCACAGCTCGTGTCGGTGGGCCAACACCGCCAGCAGGATCGCCTGCTTCGAGTCGAAGAGCGAGTAGAGCTTCTTCAGGGAGATCCCGGTCTCTGCGCGCAGCTCATCCATTGTGACCGCCTGGATGCCGCGCGCGTAGAACAGCCGGTCCGCCGCGTCGATCGCGGCCTTCTGAGCGGCACGTCGTTCTTCCATCGAATTCACACAACCTCACTTGGATAGAGAACGAATGTTCTCAACTTTAGCGAATCGAGCCCGCCTGCGGGAAGCCAACCTTATATTCCTGAGTCGGAATGGATGCAGAAGGCCGCGATGTGACGTCGCACCGGACGCCGTGCCTGAGCCCCTACCGGGCGCCGACCAATGCGCCGCCCGCGTCGTGCACAGACGTGCAAACCGACGTTTTCGGTGATGTCACCGTTCGTCTGCCGCGAATTCCGGCGCATCGACCGCCGTAGGATCGAAGATGACAAGGATTGCCACTGGGTGCCGACTGCGTCGGCTGACCCGGCAATTGGAGGAATATACAGTGCACTCGCGACCACGGATTGTCATCATCGGCGGCGGAATCAGCGGATTGACGAGTGCACACTATCTACATCGGCGGCTCGGGGACGAGGTGCTGCTCACCCTCGTCGAGGGTACTCCGCGATTAGGCGGGAAGATCGCGACGGTGCCGTTCGCGGGCCACGCCGTCGACGTGGGACCGGACGCCCTGATGGTGCGTTCCACCATCGTCGCGACACTGATCGACGACCTCGGGCTCGGCGACCTGGTCGTCGCGCCCAACGCGAGCGGCGCACGGATCTGGTCGCGCGGGAAGCTTCGTCGGCTCCCGGCCGGCACCCTGTTCGGCATCCCCGACCGGTTGCTGCCCCTGCTGTGGACAGGGCTGCTTTCTCCCGCCGGGGTGGCCAGGGCGGCGTTCGACATCGTGCTGCCCCGCCGCCGCGGCCCGCAGCCGGCCGACCCGACCATCGCCGAACTGGTGCGCCCGAGGATGGGAGCCGAGGTTTTCGACCGGCTGGTAGACCCGCTGCTCGGCGGAGTGCACGCCGGTCGCGCCGAAGAACTCAGCGCCCACAGCACGGCCCCGGACATCGAGGGCCTCGCCCGCACCAACCGCAGCCTCTACCTCGCCCTCCGCAAACGCCGCCGCGCCGCCCCGCCGAAGACCGGTGCCACCGCCCTGGTCACCCTGCGCGGTGGACTGGCCACCCTGATCGACGCCCTCGCGGCCCGGCTCGTGGGCGACGACATCCGCCTCGGCAGCCCGGCTTCAATGATCACCCGCACCGACGGCAGCTACACGGTCGACCTTTCCGACGGATCGCGCATCCAGGCGGATGCCGTCGTGCTCGCCACCTCTGCCGGAGTTGCCGCCGACCTCCTCGGCTCGGAGTCGCCCGACCTGGCGGCCGCGCTGGCCGACCTGCCCTACGTGGACGTCGCCACCGTCTGCCTCGCCTACCCGCGCTCTGCGGCCCCCGTCGAACTGGACGGCACCGGATTCCTGGTGCCGCCGGTCGAGGACAAGCTCGTGGTCGGCTGTACCTGGTCGAGTGCGAAGTGGCCGCACCTGGCCAACGACGAGCTCGTGCTGATCCGCTGCATGGTCGGCCGGCGCGGGGACAACCGTTGGCTCAACCTGGACGACGACACCCTCGTCGACCTGGTCCACGGTGAGCTGGTCGAAGCCATGGGGCTGACCCAGCAGCCGATCGAACGGCACATCGAGCGCTGGCCAGAGGGGATGCCGCAATACACGGTCGGCCACCAGGCCCGCCTCGACGCAGCGGGGATGGCACTGCGGGCCCTTCCCGGCATCCGGCTCACCGGGTCGTCGTATCGCGGCGTCGGCCTGGCCAGCTGCATCGTCGACGCCGAACGCACGGCCGACTCGCTCGCGGCCCTCCTGGCCGGCGACCGCCCCCTTACCGAGGTGGCGTCGTGAGCGCCCGTGCGGTCACGACCGGTGGCGGCGTGAACGGTGACGTCATGAGCACGATCGACAAGGCGGGCGTGCTTCCCACCGTGCCGACGAGGAAACACGGCCCCGGCCCCGACTACGCCCTGCGGCCGATGCTTGTTTTCTGGGAGACGACCCGCGCCTGCGCGCTTGCCTGTCGGCATTGCCGCGCCAGTGCGACCATGCAGGCCCTGCCTGGCGAACTCACCACTGAGCAGGGCAAGAACCTGATCGACCAGGTCGCCGGTTTCGGCCGCCCCTACCCGATCTTGGTGCTCACCGGCGGTGACTGCCTGATGCGGCCCGACCTGTTCGAACTCGTCGACTACGCCACCGGGCTCGGTCTGCCGACGGCTCTGTCTCCGTCAGTGACGCCCACGCTGAACGCCGAGATGATCGAGAAGATCGTCGCCAGCGGGGTCAAGGCCGTCTCGATCAGCCTCGACGGCGCGATCGCCGCCACCCACGAAGGCGTGCGCGGCATTCCCGGCCACTTCGACGACACTGTGCGGGCCATCCGTGCGCTCTCCACCGCTGGGCTGACGGTGCAGGTGAACACGACCGTGATGCGCGCCAACGTCGACGAACTTGCGGATGTCGCCGCCCTCATCGCCGACGCCGGCGCGTCGATCTGGGAGGTTTTTTTCCTCGTGCAGGTGGGGCGCGGCGTGTCCACCGAGGCCGTCTCCGCCCTCGAACACGAGGAGATCTGCCACTTCCTCTTCGACGCGTCCCAACACGGCTTCATCGTGCGCACGGTCGAGGCTCCGTTCTTCCGCCGGGTGGTCGCCCGCCGCCGGGCCGGCGACCCCGCGCCGGGCACGCCGCGCTACCTGGCCCTGACCGAACGGCTCGAAACCCTGATGGGGCAGCCGATCGGGCTGCCCCGGGCGCAGACGGCCTCCACCAGAGACGGCAAGGGCATCGTGTTCGTCGCCTACGACGGGGAGGTCTACCCGGCCGGATTCCTCCCCCTCGGCCTGGGCAACGTGCTCGCCACGCCGCTCGCGGAGATCTACCGGGACAATTCCCTACTCAAGCAGATTCGGGCGACGGAATTCACCGGACGCTGCGGCAGCTGCGACTACGCCGACCTGTGTGGTGGCTCCCGGGCCCGGGCCTACGCCGACAGCGGCGACCCGCTCGGTGAGGACCCGGCCTGCCCGTACCAGCCGGACGCTGCCGCGCTCCGTGCCAGCGCCTGACGTGGAACCGGCCGTGTCGGCGTCTGGTGTGGAATCTGCNGCCGTGTCGGCGTCTGGTGTGGAATCTGCCGTGTCGGCGTCTGGTGTGGAATCTGCCGTGTCGGCGTCTGGTGTGGAATCTGCCGTGTCGGCGTCTGGTGTGGAATCTGCCGTGTCGGCGTCTGGTGTGCAATCCGTCGTGTCGGCCTACGACGCCGTGCTGCTGCTCGGGTTCGGTGGGCCTGAGGGCCAGGACGACGTCATCCCGTTCCTTCGGAATGTCACCCGCGGGCGCGGCATCCCGGAGGCCCGGCTCGAGGCCGTGGCAACGCACTACCGGGCCCGCGGCGGGGTCAGCCCGGTCAACGAGCAGAACCGCACACTGAAGGCGGCGCTTGAGACCGAAATCGCCGGCCGCGGCCTCGACCTGCCGGTCTACTGGGGCAACCGCAACTGGACGCCATTCCTCGGCGACACCGTCGCCGAGGCCGTCGCGGCGGGACACACGCGCCTGCTCGCGCTCACGACCAGCGCCTACAGTTCCTACTCCAGCTGCCGGCAGTACCGGGAAGACCTGGCCGAGGCGGCCGCGCAGACCGGTCTCGCCGGAAGGGTGAGCATCGACGCTGTGCGACCGTACTTCGACCACCCCGGTTTCGTCACGCCCTTCATCGACGGGCTCCGGGCGGCCCTCGCCGACCTCGCCGGGCGGCACTTCGCGACCGCCGACACGCACATCCTTTTCACGACGCACTCGATCCCCTCAGCGGATGCCGCAGCGAGCGGCCCGCGCGACAAGCCCCTGGGCCCGGGCGGTGCCTACGAGGCTCAGCACCGGGCAGTCGCCTCGGCGATCATGGCGGCGCTGCCGGCCGGGCCCCGCCCGGACTGGTCGCTGGCCTTCCAGTCCCGCTCCGGCCCGGTCGGCATGCCCTGGCTCGAACCCGACGTCAACGACGCCATCGCCGCATGGGCAGACCGCGGCGGCACGGCCGTCGTGGTCGTTCCGCTCGGCTTCATCTCGGACCACATGGAGGTGATCTGGGACCTCGACACCGAGGCCGCAGCGACGGCTGCCGCTCTCGGACTGGCCTTCCTGCGGGTACCCACTCCGGGGCTCCACCCGGCCTTCGTGGCCGGTCTCGTCGACCTCCTGCTCGAGCGCATTCCGACCGGGAAGACCCCGGTCAGGGCCGCTGTCACCGCCCTCGGGCCGTGGCGCGACGTGTGTTCCCCCGGTTGCTGCGAGAAAGCCGCCGCGCGGCGCTGAGAGTTCGCCGAATGCGGGCGCATCCAGGCTCCGGAAGGGGTGTGGTTCGCGGAGGCCGGACGTAGTATCACAGTATGAATTACGTCAGTCGAAGGAGGCTGTCATGAAGCGCCGTTTGCGCAGCTGGCTCCCCGTGGCGGTCGTCCCCGCCGTCGTCATCGTCGGCGTGCTGACCGTGCCACTGCAGGCCGGCGCGGCGGTGGACCTGCCGGATAAGACCCCGGCCCAGGTGCTCGCCATGATCGGCGACAGCAACGTGAAGGCGCTCTCCGGCACGATCGAACAGGCCTCGGAGCTCGGCCTCCCCTCCCTGCCCCGCACCGGGTCTGGTGTGGATGCCTCCGCGTCCTCGGCCCTTGAACTGCTCACGGGGACTCACACGGCGCGGGTCTACCTCAACGGACCGGACAACATCCGCGTGCAGGTCATGGACCGGCTCGCGGAACGGGACCTCGTGCGCAACGCCTCCGATATCTGGATGTACAACTCCAAGGACAACACGGCCGTGCACGTCACCCTTCCGGACACGACAGGCATGACGCGCCCCCCGGAAGACGGCCTCCAGCAGACGCCGGCGAAGCTCGCCGAACGGATGCTCGCGGCGATCGACCCGAGCACCGCCGTCACGGTCGGGAAAGACACCCGGGTGGCCGGGCGCACGGCCTACGAACTGCGGCTCACTCCACGCACCGACGCAACCCTGGTCGGCGAGGTGTCGATCGCCGTCGACTCCGAAACCGGGATGCCACTCCGGGTCGAGGTCCAGGCCCGTGGACAGTCCGCCCCGGCGTTCTCCCTCGCCTTCACCAAGGTCTCCCTTGAGGCACCGAATTCCGACCTGTTCGACTTCACCCCGCCCGCCGGCGCGAAGGTCGAGGAGAAGTCGCTCCCGGATGCATCTGCGCTGCACGAGAAGGCCATGAGTGGCGCGAAGATGCCCGCCACCGAGGGCGAAGCCAAGAAGCTTGTTGAGCAGATGACGGCCGGGCAGATGACGGCCGGGCAGCTGACGAACGGCGCTGGCATGCTCCCCGGCGTGACCGTTGACGGCACCGGCTGGGCATCCGTCGTAGAGCTGCCGGCCGGCACCGTGTCGGCCGACGTTCTCGCCAGCCCGCTGCTCGCGCAGGCGACCGAGAGAGTTGACGGTGGCCGCCTGCTGTCGACCGCCCTGCTCACGGTGCTGGTCACCGCTGATGGCCGGGTGTTCGCCGGGTCGGTTCCGGCGGCGCGGCTGCAGGCCGCGGCCGTCGGGGGTTGACCTCCGCTACCCCGTCCGTCGAACTGGCGATCGAGACCCGGGGGCTGACCAAGCGGTTCGGCCACCAGACGGCAGTCGACGGCATTGACCTTGCGGTGCCGCGCGGCGCCGTGTTCGGTTTCCTCGGGCCCAACGGGTCCGGCAAGACCACCTCGATCCGGATGCTGCTCGGGCTCGCCACCGCCACCAGCGGCGACATCGCGGTGCTCGGGCAGGAGATGCCCGGCCGGCTGCGCGAGGTGCTGCCGCGGGTCGGAGCCCTGGTCGAGGGGCCTGCCTTCTACCCGTTCCTCTCCGGCGCTGCCAACCTGCGTCGGCTCGACACCGCCGACCCCGGCGCCTCCTCCGCCACCCGCGCCGCCCGCGTGAACCGGGCACTCGAGCGGGTCGGCCTCACCCACGCGGCAAGCAAAAAGGTGCGCGCCTACTCGCTTGGCATGAAGCAGCGGCTCGGCATCGCGAACGCGTTGTTGGTTCCGCGAGAATTGCTCGTGCTCGATGAGCCGACGAACGGGCTCGACCCGCAGGGCACCCGGGAGGTGCGCAGCCTGGTGCGGTCGCTCGCCGCGGAAGGCACCACGGTTTTCGTGTCCAGCCACCTTCTGGCCGAGGTTGAGCAGATGTGCACGCACGCGGCCGTGATGAGTGCCGGCAGCCTGGTGGCGCAGGGCACGCTCGACGACCTGCGCCGGGTGGGCCAGGCCCATGTGCGGGTGCGCACCCCCGATGTCGCCGACGCACGGCGGGTGCTCGCCGGACTCGGTCTCGTGGCCGACAGGGTCGATGCCAATCGGACCGCTGCCGATCGGAGCGCTGCCGATCGGACCGCTACCGATCGGTTCGGGGCGCCGGGCGACCCGAACGCCGACGGCCTGCTCAGCGCGCCCCTGGCCGACGGCGCAGTCGCCGCCGAAACGATCGTCGCGGCCCTCGTCGCCGACGGGGTGCGCGTGCGCGGGTTCTCGGTGGTGGGCGCCAGCCTCGAGGAACGGTTCGTGGCGCTGACCGGGGAGGGGTTCGACGTTGTCCAGTGACACACGGCCGGCGGATGCCGCGGCATCTCTCACACCGGCGACCGGGCCGCAGGCACCTGGTGGCCAGACGGCTGACCGGCCGCGGCTCGCCTCCGGCTGGGCGCTGATGGTTTCGGAGCTCACCGTGCTGTTCCGGCGTCGGCGCACCTGGGCGATGCTGCTCGCGCTGGCCGCCGTCCCGGTGCTGATCGCCGTCGCCGTGCGGTTGGCTACTTCGCCCGTGGCGCCGGGGCGCGGCCCGCCCTTCCTCGACCGAGTCACCCAGAACGGACTCTTCGTGGCGATCACCTCGATGGTGGTCTGCATTCCGCTTTTCCTGCCGCTGACGATCGGCGTGGTCGCCGGTGACACCATCGCCGGCGAGGCAGGCCTCGGTACATTGCGCTACCTGTTGGTGGCCCCGGCCGGCAGGGTACGCCTGCTCATCGTCAAGTTCGCGGGGGCGGCCGTGTTCTGTCTGGCCGCGACCCTCACCGTCGCCGTCTCCGGCGCGGCCATCGGGGCCGCCCTGTTCCCGATCGGCCCGGTGGCGCTGCTCTCCGGCGACACCATCGGGGTAGGTGAGTCCGTTCTGCGTTCGCTGCTGATCGCCGGCTACGTCACCATCTCGCTGCTTGGCCTGTCAGCGATAGGCCTGTTCATTTCTACCCTGACCGAGGTGCCGGTCGGTGCGATGGCGGCCACGATCGTGGTCTCGGTGGTGGCGCAGGTGCTTGACGCACTCCCGCAGCTGGACTGGCTGCATCCATGGTTGTTCAGCCACTACTGGCTCGATTTCGCTGACCTGCTGCGGCAGCCGCTCGAGTGGACGTCGTTCGGGAACAATGCGCTGCTCCAGGGCGGGTACCTGCTGGTCTTTGGGGCGCTGGCCTATGGCCGGTTCGTCACCAAGGACATCCTGTCCTGAGCACGGGGGCGGGCGGGCTGTCCGCGGGGGTCGTGCCTGTCAGTGATCCCCACCCGGTCTCGACGCGCTCGACCGCCGGGCCTTGACTGGCTTACCGCCAGGTCGCGCCGGTTAGAACGGGGCGGGCTCGGGCGGGGCCGGGTCGTGTGGTGGGGGTGTGGTGGTATCTGTGACCGTCGGGGTGGTGTGGATGATGGTGGCGGGTTCGGTGGTGAAGGTGCCCCCGGTTGGGGAGGTCCAGTGCAGGTACCCGTCGTCGAGGTGGGTGATGGTCCACCCGGTTTCGGTTTTGAGGCCGTGGCAGCCTGGGCAGAGGTGGGCGAGGTTGTTGTGGGCGGTGAGGCCGTCGA
>NZ_SOFP01000039.1 GCF_004402785.1 Cryobacterium algoritolerans | reverse complement strand
TCAGGACAGCGTCGGGTCCTCGGTCATTCCACGACTGTGCGCCGGCTCCGAGGTAGGAGCCAAGACGGTTCTCGTCGTGGTCGGTGGACGTGGTGGTGTTCCAGCCGGGGAGCGGCCCGAGACTGACCCAATGCATGCCGTGCAATGCGGTGAGCAGGGAGAGGTACTGAGCGATTTCTGCTTTGTGGGATTCGCGAGCCGATCGTCGAGGAGAGGGCAAGTGTGTCCACAGTCAATCCAGGCCGATGTGGTCCCTGCAGGCCGATCCTGCCGGTGCAGGCCAGACCCGCAGGCACGGGTTGCATCGCATGCGCGCTAGAATATGACGCACAAGTCATATTAGGAATAAGGAGGAGACGATTGTGGCAGCTTCATCTACTCTCGTCCGCGCCGCTCGCCGGAGCAAACACCTCACTCAGGCGAGACTCGCAGAGCTAACCGGCATTGACCAGGCCAGCGTCTCCCATCATGAGCGTGGACGGGATGCTGCCTACAGTACGGTCGATCGGCTGCTCGCCGGCGCCGGACACCGCCTGTATGCCGCTCCCACGCGTCGTGATGACGCTGCCAGTTCCGCAGAGGCGATCAGAGAGTATCTTCGAGCGAGGGATACAGACCGCGCGCTTCGGGCTTTGCTTCAGTTGAACGATAATCTCATCGCCGAACACGGACTCGTTCGAGGAATCCTTGGGCTGACGGAGCCGGAACCCACCGGCGATCATATGTGGGATGCCGCCATCGCGGCTCTCGTGGCATGGCGGCTCAATCAAGAGAACATCCCGCTGCCTGGATGGGTCAACAACCCCGATCGCGCACTGACTGAACCTGTCGTGTTCCGGGTCGACCCGGCCGACCCCGCGCCCGAACGTGATGACGTGCCGAACGAGTTCGCCGAACGCGGCGTTCTTGCATGGGCAGATACCTTCGCGAGCGTCTGATGTCCGGCACCGCGCTGGACCGCAACGCGATCATCATCGGCCTCCGTGATCTCGTCGCCGAGCTTCGTAATTCGGGTGAGGTGGCCGGCATCCGGCTCGTGGGCGGTGCGGCACTCGCCCTGTGCTACTTCGATCGGGGGACCACGCAGGATCTGGATGTCCTTCACGTCCGCCCCGGCTCGGACGATTCCGTCGCTGCCGCCGCCGAACGAGTCGCACTGAAGCATGGGTGGGACGCGAAGTGGCTGAACTTCGAGGTCACGAAGGCCGACGCCGTCCCGACCCTCGGCCGCGTCGTCGAGTGGGAGACAATTTACGATGAGGACGGCATCGTTATTCAAGTGGCATCCAAACAGGGGATGCTTGCAATGAAGCTTCGCGCGAACCGCCCCGGACGCGACACTCGCGACATCCGGCTTCTGCTCGCTCTCTGTCAGGTGCACACACTCGTGGACGCGGAGAAACTCTATGAGGAGTTTTACCCCGGTGATGACTTAGTTCCACGTGCGGAAAAGATCGTGAACGCCATCCTCAACGGCGAACCAACGCCGGCACCGCCGTCGCCCGGCCCGATAAACATCTGAGTCGTCTTGCCGTGCCCGCCGTGAGGCCAACGAATCGACTTATCGCCGAACCCGTCGAGCCGACATTCGTCATCCGACCCGGGGAACGCCTAACCAGAACGATCGCCGTGGACGCGGGAGCTGTTCACATGAACACGGCGTGGCCCGGCAGCGAAGTCGAAACCACCCTCATGAGCTGCGGTCCGTTGCCGCGCAGCGGCGCGACCTCGTAGACCTCTAGACCGGCCGCGACGGGCAGTGCTATAGCTCACACCCGCGTGGGAGCGGAGCACGTCCATGGCGCGAGCGGCATCCGGGGTTCCTGGGGGCGAGCATCTCTTCGCTTTCCGAGCCGTCTGCGCTCACCATGAACGGCCGTAGCCGCGTAATTGCGGGGATGCCCGTTCCCCCACCCACTTCGAACGCCCGCGGGGGTGAACGCTGGCCCTTCCAGCAATCAAGAACCTCCATCAGAACCGAGGCGCGACACTACTGTTGCCGTATGGTCACAAACGATCCGCTGCCCAACCAACCCGCTCCGGATAACCCGTCAGGGAAGCTGATTCTCTTGCGCCATGGGGAGACGGAGTGGTCGAAGGATGGCAAACACACTGGGCTCACGGATGTTCCGCTCACCGCCCGGGGAGAGGAACTTGCCCGCGGTGCGGGTGGCCTACTGGCCGGTTACGATTTCTCGCTCGTGCTGACCTCACCGCTGCAGCGTGCGCGACGGACTGCTGAGCTCGCTGGCCTTCATGCCGAAGTCGATCCGCTTCTCGTTGAATGGGACTACGGCGGGTACGAGGGGCGTACGACGCGCGACATCCGCAGCGAGCTCGGCTACAACTGGAGCGCATTCACCCACGGCGTGATTCGTGGTGACACGCCCGGTGAGACGGTCGAGGAGGTCGCCGCCCGCGCATCGCGGGTGCTCACGCGGGTGCTGCCTGCGATGGAGGAGGGAAACGTCGCCCTGATCGCGCACGGCCATTTCCTGCGCATTCTGACCGCAGTGTACCTGAGAATGGCCCCTCGATTCGGTGCTCAAATCACCCTGGATGCTGGATCGGTCTCCGTGCTCAGCTTCTACCGCGAGCAGCCGGCCATCGTGTCTTGGAACTACGGAGCCCAACTGCCCTTGGTGCCCTCAGAGTCCTAGAACGCAACCCAAGCTGCTGACGGATTTGCGATCCGGTGACGGCTGCTGGTGCGGCGGCACCTGAGCGAGGTTGAAGATTTCGCGGATGCGCGGCTGCCTGGGCGAAACCGTCGGACCTGGAACTGCGCGGCCTAAAAGCGCGCGGTGCCTCGCAGTGGGCGGGGCCGGCCATCCGGGTCCATGACGAAGCGCCCGATCGGGACCGCCCAGAGTCGCTGGATGCGCGTGACGGGTTCGGGAGTGTGGCGGCGCACTCGTCCCGCGGGTCGGGTCGCGCGGCGGCCGGTCGCGTGCCAGTCGTCGAGGCCGTCGGCGGTGGTGTTCCACAGGCGGAGCGCGGCGGCGGGGTCGCCGAGCGCGGGATCGTCCGGGTCAAGGCTCAGGTGCTCCGACCACAGTTGCAGGCGGAGGTCCCGGGCCAGGCGCCCGGAAGCATCGGGGCCGCGCCCTGCGCCGGGTGCTTCCGGGGTGCCCGGGGTGGTATCGATGACGGCGCACGTGAGTTCGCTGTCGGTGGTCCACGATCGGCGGTTGAAGTTGTCCGAGCCGCAGGTGACCCACGTGTCGTCGACGATGCAGACCTTGGCGTGCACGTAGATCGGAGTGCCCGCGGCGTTCTCGAGGTCGAAAACGCCGACCCGGCCTGGCGCGGCGCGGCGGAGCATGCTGAGTGCCCGCAACTGGCCCAGCCGGCTTGCCGGCCCGGCGAGACGCCCGTCGGAGTCGGGATAGCGGGGCACGACGACGATCACGGTCAACTCGGGGTTGCGTGTGAGGGCCGCCGTGAGAGCGGCTGCGACTTCCGTGGACCATAGGTACTGGTCCTCTATGTAGATCAGCGAGCGTGCGCGGGCGAAGGCTTTCCCGTAGGCGCGGGCAATGCTGCGCTCCCCGGCAGGCGCGAACGGGAACGGTGGGCGCTTCACACCGTAGGTGCGCAGCAGCTGCACCGCGTGCGGGCCCGCCGGCGGCGGTGGCGGCGCGGATTCCGGTAGTGGCCTGGGATGCCGGGGCATGCGGGCGAGACGCTGTAGCAGCATCCGGTAGGGCGTGCGCCGGTCCAGGGGGTGAGGGTCATTCCATCGCTCGGCGAACACCGCCAGCAGGTCTGCGACCACGGGGCCGTGCAGTTCGAGGGAGGCATCGTGCCACGGCGGGCGTGTGCCGTACCGGGGACCCATGTCCAGCGCCTGCGGGTCTCCCGCGTGGTCGGCGTCGTCCCGGCGGCCGTGGCAGAGGTCGAGCCCGCCGACGAACGCGATGTCCCGCGACGGGTCGTCCCGACGGCGGATGACGAAGAACTTCTGGTGATGCGAGCCGAAGAGGCGCACGCGCTGGTCCAGCAGCACCTCGCCGCCGGCCTCGTTGATCTCGCGACCCAGCCGTTCGTTGGAGCGGCCGCTCATCGGGGCCGACACGCTTTCCCCGTGGGATCTCCAGACGAGGCCGCGCACTTCCACTCCTGAGCGGGCCAGCCCAGCGAGCAGATCGCCGATCGACGGCCCGTCCGGCAGCATCCGCTCGTCGGCATCGCCACGCCAGTCGGTGAACCAGACACGGTCTCCCGCCTGCAACGCCGTCAGCTCCTCGTGCAGCCGGGCGAAGTAGGTAGCGCCATGCACCAGGGGCACCACGAGGTTGCCCTCCGACCAGGCCGGCGATCCGGCACCACCCGCATGCACGTCCGTGGCCAGGTTTCCGCGCTCGACCCGGCTCAGGAACCAGGTACTCGGATCAGTGTGCACGCGATGCACTTTACGGCACGACCGATCCGATGCCGAGTGCCCCAGTACTGTTCGTCAGCGTCCCCGACCCCGGGTTCCAGCCCGAGCGCTTTGGTTGCCTTCATCAAGGAAACTGCTTCCTCAGCGACGCGGACATTGGGCAGGCTCAGGACTGCAGCGACGGCCAGTCCGGGCAACCTGTGTGTTGTGACCGCGCTCGGGCCTTCGGGCCGAGCAAGCCGTAAATCCCGCCGGGAGAGTCTGTAGTTCCCGCGCATTGTGCTGAGCCGACAACGGTGCCAGTCTTGGCGGATGCCGTTCCCGGGCATTCCCGGGGGAACCACCGTTTGGGGAGCACCGATGACCGATTCGTCCGATGAAAAGCTCGCACTGGCCCAATGGAGTCGGCGTCTGACTCAGGCGCTGCAGCTCCTGGACCTGGAAGTCGATAGCCAGGTGATCCTGCAGTTGGCTGAGGAATCCACGGCGGTGAGTCCCTCCGCCGGGCCCATCAGCGCCTTTGTCGTGGGCTTCGCAGCCGGACAGGCAACCAACAGCGGCAAGAAGGACGTTCAGTCCGCCGTCGACACGGCGGTAGAGAAGGCCCGTCGCCTGGTCAGCGGCGGTACTCACGACGGTCCCGACAGTAAGGGCTGGGTCGACTCAGCCCAGTAAGATCGGTGTTCGGTTTCCCACGTTACGCCGGAGCGGCTACCCCGGCCCCGACCGTTGCCGTCGCACCAGCCGTTTCAGTCTCGGCGGACCTGGGCGGGCGCAGTCGAACGATGACGGCCTTCGAGACTGGCGTGTTGCTGCCATCCGCAACGTGATCGAGCGGGACGAGGACGTTTGCCTCCGGATAATACGCGGCGGCGCAACCGCGCGGCGTCGGGTAGGAGACCACGCGGTAATCGCGTAGTACCCGCTCCCTGCCGTCCTTGTACTCTCCGTAGACATCCACCAGTTGACCGTCGGCCAAACCCAGTTCGGTGATGTCCTCGGCATTGACCATGATGACGTGACGGCCTTTCTTGATTCCCCGGTATCGATCGTTGAAGCCGTAGATGGTCGTATTGAACTGATCATGAGAGCGCAGGGTCTGAAGGATCAGCGTCCCGGTAGGGCGTTCCACCGCCTCAAGGTCGTTCGCCGTCAACACTGCCTTGCCGGTGGGCGTGTGGAAGGTGCGTGAGTCCCGCGGGCCGTTCTCCAGAATGAAGCCGCCGTCCTGCCGGATCCGCTCGTTGTAGTTTTCACACCCTGTCACCACCCGAGAAATATGGTCGCGGATCAAGTCGTAGTTCTTCTCAAAGCCGCCCCAGTCGGCGTTGACCTTGTTCCCGAGAGTCGCCTTGGCCAGCCGCGAGATAATCGACACTTCCGACAGCAGCGTGTGGGCTACCGGTTCCACTCTGCCCCAGGATGCGTGCACGGCGCACACGGTATCCTCGACCGAGACAAACTGCTTGCCGGTCTCCTGAATGTCAATCTCAGTTCGACCCATGGTGGGCAGGATGAGCGCTTCTTTCCCGGTGGAGACGTGGGAACGGTTGAGCTTGATGGAGATCTGGGCAGTGAAGTCGGTCTTTTCCATCGCCGCTTCCGCTGCGTCTGTGTCGGAGATCGCCGCCACGAGGTTTCCCCCGAGGGCGAGGAAGAACTTGATCTTTCCTTCCTGCATTCGGCGGATCGTTTCGACGGCGTCGGCACCGTGCTCCCGCGGCGGTTCGAAGTCGAACTCCTTCCCGAGGGCGTCCATGAATGCCGGCGGCATCTGCTCCCAGATGCCCATGGTGCGATCGCCCTGCACGTTGCTGTGGCCGCGGATGGGGGAGGCGCCGGCTCCGGGCTTGCCGATGTTGCCCCGCAGTAGCAGGAGGTTGATGATCTCCTTGATGGTGGCGACCCCCTTCTTCTGCTGCGTGATGCCCATGGCCCACGTGATGATGACCTTGTCCGCTTTCAGGTACCGCTCGGCGAGCTCGTCGATCTCCTCGATTCGCAAACCGGTCGCTTCGAGCACCTCCTGCTCGTCGAGCTGAGCCAGGTGCTCTTTCAGCTCCTCAAGGCCTTCGCAGTGCTCCGCCAGGAACTTGTGGTCCAGAACAGTGCCGGGGTTCCTGGCCTCGGCGTCGAGCACCCGCTTGGAAACCGCCTGCAGCAATGCCATGTCCCCGCCCAGCCGGATCTGCAGGAACTGATCGGCCAGCTCGGTGCCCTTTCCTGCGACGCCGCGAACCTTTTGCGGGTTCTTGTACCGTTTGAGCCCCGCCTCGGGCAGCGGATTGACAGCGACCAAGGAGCCGCCGTTGCGCTTGCAGGCCTCCAGCTCGTTGAGCATACGAGGATGATTCGTGCCGGGGTTCTGCCCCATCAAGATGATCAGGTCCGCCGCCGCGAAATCGTCGAAAGTGACCGTTGCCTTGCCGACGCCTATGGTCTGGCCCATGCCCCAGCCCGAGGACTCGTGGCACATGTTCGAACAGTCCGGCAAGTTATTGGTGCCATAACCGCGCACGAACAACTGGTACAGGAACGCCGCCTCATTGGATGTACGGCCGCTGGTGTAGAAGGCCGCTTCATCCGGAGAGCCCAAGGCGTTGAGCCTGGTGGCGACCAGTTCGATGGCCTCGTCCCAGGTGATGGGGCGGTAGTAATCCTCGCCGGCGGGCTTATAGACGGGCTCGGTCAGCCGGCCCTGCATGCCCAGCCAGTACTCGCTGCGAGACCGCAGGTCGCTCACGGAATGCTCAGCCCAGAATTCAGAGGCGATGACGACGGGAGTCGCCTCCCAAGTAACGGCCTTGGCGCCCTCCTCACAAAACTCAAACGCTTTGCGGTGGTGCGGATCAGGCCAGGCGCAACTGGGGCAGTCGAAGCCGTCTTTCTGGTTCATGGCGAGCACCGTTCTGCGGGTCCGGTTCACGCCCATGTGCTCGATCGCCGGCACCATGGAGTGCGTTACGCCCGGGATTCCCGCGGCCCACTCCTTGGGTTTGCTGACCTCGAGTTCGCTCTCATCGGCTTCCTCGACCTTCGGATTCTTGTTGACCATGGCCATGCCCCCAGACAGTTTCGCCGCGGTGACCCCAGATGGGGTCCGCACCGTTGGATCAACAGTAAACGCCTCGCGAGGGTTACCGGAAGAGGAAAGTGATCGCGGGCCGGGAACGGTCGTGCGCCTGTGGGTCGCCCGGCGCGGCCTTGGTCCCGTGATCATGTCAGTGGTCAGTTCAGCCACGGATTCTCATACGCATCGTCGATGCGGTGCCGTTGCGGGCATTGTCAGATGATGTTTGGGCGAGTTGACGTCTCGGGAGGCGTACCGCTCGGCCACCGCCACGATTACGATCACCGTCGGGCCGTTGACTCGGACCTTGACGGTCAAACTGCCCAAGCCACTCCACCGGTGATGGCCACGGCCACTGAGAGTGCCCGCGCGGTGACGGCGGTGACCATCGGTGCGCCGGGCCGGTGGCCCTCGGCCAGGGCGGGACGCCGAGTCGGAGCAGTCTCTGGGCCGATAGGTCCCTGGGTCTTCGGACCGCCGTCATGAGGGCCAGGTCGCTGAAAGGTAAGTGGAGGAATAGCCGCAGGGCCGTGGAGGAAAATGCATTTTGGCGTCGGCCGAGATCCGCGCCCTGGCATGTTTCGCGAACAGCCCACCACAGGGGCCGTTCGCGAAACTCTTGACGAAACGGTCCGGTCGAAACAAAAAAGAAATCGCTCCTGAGGCTTCTCAGGAGCGATTTCTGGTTCAAGCGGATCTTTCGGCTCTTCGGGGCTGCGATTTCTTGTTCAGCGACGTAGCTCAGACTGCTTCGAGTGTTTTTACGCGCGTCGGATTGTCTCGAATGCTGGGGGTTTTGCCCTCTCGGGCGGTAACGGGCCCTGAGGGGGATGGTTAGGTCCTGAGCGGTGGCCCGCCGGTCTCATCGGACGTTACGTGTTTCACCCTGTCCGGGCGCACTACGCCGGCCGGGTAGGGGTCGGTGCAGGGGTTGTGGAATTCTCGGTCGCGGCGGCGGCGGATCGGAGGCACCACGGGCTGACCGTTGATCTGCTTCTTGGCGTCTTCACTAATCTTGTCGCTGCTGAAGGCGGCGATCTTGCGCAGGTTGAAGTTCGTCAGCAGGATGCTCACGATGATCTGTGCGGCGCCGAATCCGCGGACGTGGCGTCGGCTGGCGGATTCGATCTCTTCGGGGCCGTTGCTTTTGATCTGGCTGTTCAGGGACTCGATGCAGTTGCGAGCATGGGTGTGGAATTCATCCCATTCCTTCGTTCCGTACTCGAATGCCTGAGCGTTGCGCCGGTTGTCGGCGGTGTCGAAGGATACGGAGTGCTGACTGCAGATCTTGTCGGCGAAGTCGGGCAGGTTTTCTCCGTCGACAGCCGGTCGGACTTTATCCGTGACGGTCTTGATGCGCTCCCGGTAGGTTGCCGTGTCGATGATGTTGCCCAGGAGCTCCTTGGTTGCATCTTGCAGCGGCTCGGGAGTGGCGGGCTGCCCAGTGCGATTCGCCAGACGACGTGGATCTCACGCGCCGGCGATAGGCCTTGAACGTACTGCGGGGTGACGGCCGCGTCGTCGATGATGACGCCTGCGNGACGCCTGCGGTCTTAGCGCTGGCCTTGAGAGCGGCGGTCAGGATGTCATCGACTACGGCGAGCAAGCCGACTGACATGTGGTTCTCCTCGGGTGGGGCGTCGTCCAGGTGATAAGCGACGGCAATGGGAACGACAGTACTGCGCGGCAGAGGGGTGCGGGGGACCCGTTCCCCGAGCGGGCGCGCGATGGTTTTCGGACGGCATATTCACACAAAAATCTGCCCGGTGGAATTAGTGATCGGGCAGATGTCTTGTAGACTTTCCCGCAACAAGGGGAGTACTCCCGTCTGCGGTCGGCCCGTCAATACGAATGCATCGTTGCATTCCGGGCCGCCGGTTCTGATCTGATCAGGGCGGAGGAGACCTTGGCGCCATTTCAACGCCAATCTCTTTGGAGATCTCTCATGCAGGTCACACCCTTAATCTGGATCATAACGATCGCTGTCACGATCGCTTTCTTCGTCTACGAGTTCTTCGCCCACGTGCGTAAGCCGCACGAGCCCACCATCGGTGAGTCGGCTCGCTGGTCGGCGTTCTACATCAGTCTCGCGCTCTTGTTTGGCGTCGGCATCGGCGCGGTCACGGGATGGACGTACGGCGGCGAGTACTTCGCCGGCTACCTCACCGAGAAGGCACTTTCGATCGACAACCTCTTCGTTTTCCTGCTGGTCATGGGCGCGTTCGCCGTGCCGAAGGCCTACCAGCAGAAGGTGCTGATGGTGGGCATCATCATCGCACTCATCCTGCGTGGCGTCTTCATCGCCGTCGGCGCGACACTGATCGAGAACTTCTCCTGGATCTTCTACCTCTTCGGCGCCCTGCTACTCGTGTTGGCATACCGGCAGGCGTTCTCGAACCACGAAACCGACCCAGCCAATAACCGGTTCATGCGCTTCGTGCGCCGCCACCTCGCGGTGACCGACGAATATCACGGAGACAAGCTCACCGTGAAGACGAACGGCAAGCGGTTCGTGACCCCGATGCTCCTCACCATCGTCGCCATCGGCTTCATCGACCTGATCTTCGCGGTCGACTCCATCCCCGCCATCTATGGGCTCACGAGCGAGGCGTACATCGTGTTCACGGCGAATGTCTTTGCGCTGATGGGGCTGCGGCAGCTGTACTTTCTCATCGGCGGTTTGCTCGAGCGCCTCGTCTACCTCGCGCAGGGCCTCGCCGTCATCCTGGCGTTCATTGGTGTCAAGCTTGTCTTCCACGCCCTGCATGTGAACGAGCTACCGTTCATCAATGGCGGACAGCCGCTTTTGTGGGTCCCCGAGATCCCGATCTCGTTCTCCCTGCTCTTCATCGGCGCCACGATCGCCGTGGCCACCATCCTGAGCCTGCTCAAGACCCGCGGAAACCGTTCAACTATCGAAACACCGACGTCGATCGATCCCTCAACCAGGAAGGAACACTCGAAATGAGCATGTTCTCCAAACTCACGGGCCTCGCTCAGAAGGCTCTCGACAAGTCAGGTTCGTCGAACCAGACTGCGAACGCTGGCCAGACCGACTGGCGCACGATCGTTCGCAATGCAGCAGATGCGCTGACCGGAGAGGGCCGCACTGCTGAATCCGGCCGCGCCGATGGCGGACCCGCTACCGAGTCTCGTCGAGCCGATTCATCCGTGTCATCTGTGTCATCAGGGGCGATCGACAACGCCGATCGGGCGGCGATCGCGCGCTACGACTACCTTCTGCAAACCGCCGACCCGCACCAGATCGAGCAGGTGCACGGCGAGGCATTCGAGCGACTCACCCCGGCCCAGCGCGATCAGATCCAACAGCGGATGTGCGCAGAACTCCCCGCCCACGAGGGGCCCCGCACCTCAGGTGCCGACGACCTCGCACGTGCGGCCGCCCGAACGGAGGCCAGCCGTCCCGGATTCCTCCGAGGCCTCCTTGCCCGAGCCGACGGCCCCGAGTCACGCTCGGGCGGCGGTATCGGCCGTGGAGCGCTGTTGGGTGGTGCCGCCGCGGGAGCCGGCCTGGCAGCCGGTGGTGTTCTCGCCGCGGTCGCCGGCGGAGCCGTCGTCAGCTCCGTCGCGGGCCCCCTCCTCGAGCAGGCGGCGAATTTCGGAGTTGATTTCGACGCCTTGGCCAGCGGCATCGACCTCGAAGGCCTAACCGGGGGAGTGGATGAGTTCGCGGCCAGCGCGGGCGAAACCGTCTCGGGCCTTGGAGACCAGGTGAACGAATTCGGATCCGACTTTAACCTCCCAGGGCTGGACGACATCTTCGGCCGTTGATCGGGAAGCCGAGTGGCCAGAATGCACAGTCGTCAACAGGAAATCCTCCGGGCGACGGGCTCGGTTTTCTCGGGCTTCCCGGTGGGGCAGATCGTGGAGACCGCCATCCTCAAGCGCACCATCGCCTCCGTCGCGGTCATCGCGCCGGCGGATAATGGTGTGCAGCTCAATGTTCGTGCCTTTTAGATCGTCACCCTGCGGGTCTCCCGCCTCGAAGAAGAACAGGACCGGCAGATGCGATATCGCACACTCGGCAACAGCGGCGCAGTCGTTTCGACCTACGCACTGGGAACCATGACCTTTGGGGCGGAAGCCGATGAGGAGATGGCCAACGCGCTCCTGGACACCTATGTGGACGCCGGCGGCACCCTCATCGACACGGCGGATGTCTACAGTTCCGGAACCTCGGAGGAGATGATCGGGTCGTGGTTGGCCTCTCACCCGACCGAGAGGAAGCAGGTCGTTCTCGCCACCAAGGGTCGGTTCGCCATGGGCGACGGCCCAAACGATCGAGGTACCAGTCGTCGGCACTTGCACCGGGCCCTCGACGATTCACTGCGTCGGCTGAGAACCGAGCACATCGACCTGTACCAACTGCACGCCTGGGACGCGGTGACGCCGTTGGAGGAGACGCTGCGCTTTCTCGACGACGCCATCCGAAGCGGCAAGATCGGTTATTACGGCTTCTCCAACTTTCTCGGTTGGCAGCTGACTAAAGCCGTGCACGTGGCGAAGGCTTTGGGTTTCACGGCGCCGGTCACACTCCAGCCGCAGTACAGCCTGCTCGTTCGCGAGATCGAATCTGAGATCGTGCCTGCGGCCATCGATGGGGGCCTGGGGCTTTTGCCCTGGTCGCCGCTCGGCGGCGGGTGGCTATCGGGCAAGTATCAGCGCGACACCGATCCCACCGGCGCGACGCGGCTGGGCGAAGACCCCGAGCGGGGAATGGAGGCCTGGGCCCCGCGTAATAAGAAGGAACGCACCTGGCGGATCATCGATGCCGTCGCCGAGGTCGCGACCGAGATCGGTGCCACGAGCGCACAGGTGTCTTTGGCCTGGCTCGAAGCGCAACCGGGGGTGACCTCGGTGATCCTCGGTGCGCGAAGGGTCGAACAGCTCACCGAGAACCTGTCCGCGGCTCACGTGCAGCTGAGCGCTGAGCAGCTCGACAGGCTGGGAGCCCTGAGCTCTCCGGTCGTCTCCGACTATCCGTATGGGGAGGCCGCGGTCGCGCAGCGCTCCCGCGCGGTCGCCTTCTAGGTGCCGAGCTCGGCGAACGAAGCGGTCACGTCACCGAGTCGCGCCAGTAGAACCTGATTGCCGTTTGAAAACAGGGCCACTGGCGATTATGGAAGGTTGTCCGCCCCGGGGACTTCCCTGACGCTTTGCTCAGATTTGTTCCTGAGGAGGCGCG
Organism: Cryobacterium algoritolerans; assembly: GCF_004402785.1. Taxonomy (GTDB): domain Bacteria; phylum Actinomycetota; class Actinomycetes; order Actinomycetales; family Microbacteriaceae; genus Cryobacterium; species Cryobacterium algoritolerans. The sequence goes on along the minus strand of NZ_SOFP01000039.1, from coordinate 841 downwards.
CGATTCCGGAAATGATCGCGACAATGAGCAGGCCGAGAATGAGCCCGAAGACGGCCGACAGTGCAGTGTCAGTGACCCAGACGGCGACGGGCCCGCCAGCTTCGACCGCGTCCGTCACGGCGTGCAGCACATAGTAGGGTCCGTGCCAGAAAGTGTCGGCCAGGTTTGCGATCACCAAGTGGCCCCCCACCCACAACATGGCGAGCGTTCCGATGATGCCGATTACCCGGAACACGGCCGGCATTGAGCGCACAATGTGCGCGCCCGTGCGTCGCATTCGTCGTACGGGGTTCTTCATCAGCGCCAGTCCGACATCGTCGATCTTGACGAGTAAGGCGACCACGCCGTAAACGAGCACCGTCATGCCGAAGCCGATCACCACCAAAGCGCCGAGCGTCATCCAGACCCCAAAATCCGGATCGAGACTGGCCAGCGCGATGAGCAGGATCTCGGTGCTGAGGACGAGGTCGGTGCGGATGGCGCCGAAGATGAGTTTTCCCTCATCCCGCGGTTCGCTCTCCTCAGTTGAATGACGAACGCCGAACCACTCGGTGACTTTCTCTGCACCCTCGAAGCATAGATAGGTACCGCCGATAACCAACAGAAACGGCAAAACCCAGGGCGCGAATGCGGAAAGGAGCAGGGCGAGCGGGATGATGATGACGAACTTGTTGAACAGGCTGCCCAGTGCGATTCGCCAGACGACGTGGATCTCACGCGCCGGCGATAGGCTGGCGAGTAGCGCCTGATGGTAGCGCTTGTCCAAGCACCTGGTAGCGCAGTTCTGACGACGTGGTAGCGGCCCGGGATCGGTGCCCGGGCCGCGTGTGGTGCTACTCCC
>NZ_SOFP01000069.1 GCF_004402785.1 Cryobacterium algoritolerans | reverse complement strand
CAGCCCGCGCCGCCGCTCGCCCGCCAGCCCGCGCCGCTTTCCGCAGTCCGCCCCCGCGACCGCAGTCGCGGCCTGCGGAAAGCGGCGCGGCATCCCGGACCGCACGGGGCCAGGGCCCACCCGGCACATCTATTTGATAAATCCATCATATAGGTATATAAAGAAGTAATGATATTTAGCGTGCCGTTCGACCCGATGCCCACCGGGTCCACGCTGCTACTGTCGACTCAGGGACGGCGCCGAATGGACCACCCGCAGCGAGAACCGAGAACGCGATGACCGCCAGCATCCGCACGATCACCGAGGCCTGAGGTGAGCGTCAAGCGGCTGGCCGCCCTGATCCGGCAGAGCGGGCGCATCGCCGAACCGGCCCCGCCCGCCCCGGCTCTCTTCGCCGGCGCCGACGTCTTCGGCGGGAGCGTACAGGTGCGTTTCATCAACGCCGGCGGCTGCAATGACTGCGCCCAGGAAGTCGCGAGCGCCTTCGGCCCGGTCTACGACGTGGAGCGGTACGGCATCCGCCTGGTTGCCTCGCCGCGACACGCCGACGTGCTCCTGATCACCGGAGCGGTGACCCGCAACATGGTCGAACCCCTGCGGCGCACGGTCGACGCCACCCCCACCCCCCGCTTCGTGATCGCGGTCGGGGATTGCGCGCTCACCGGCGGCGTCTTCGCGGAGGGCTACGGGATTGCCGGCCCCGTGTCCGATTTCGTCCCCGTCGACCTCTCCGTGCCGGGCAACCCGCCCGCACCGGCCCTCATCGTCGAGGCCCTGCGCCGGATGACCGGCCGATGACGCCCGTCGAGGCCGGGATGCTCGGCCAGGTCGCTCTGCTCGCCGCGGCCGTCACGACCGCCCTGCTGGTCCCGTCCGACCGCTGGCGTTCGCGGGTGAGCGGGATCCTCTGCGCCCTGCTCGCCACCGGCGGCGTCGTCACCGGCGCGATCGCACTCACCGGGGGCCGGGGCTCGCTCACGATCCCCACCGCGCTGCCCCTTGACCCACTCGTGCTCTCCCCCGACCGACTCGGCGGCCTCGTCATGGTGATCGTGTCGGTGGTCGGCGTGCTCGCGTCGCTGTTCGGCATCGGCTCCGCCAGGGTTGCCTCCGCCTCCCGCACCGCCTGGGCGTCGATGGCGGTGTTCCTGTTCGGGATGCAGCTGGTGCCGGCCGCCACCGACGTCGTGTCCTTCCTGTTGTTGTGGGAGATCATGACCCTGGGCTCGACAGCACTCCTGCTGGCCCACCACGCGACCCGCGGCACGGTCGCGTCGGCCCTGGTCTGGTACTCGGCGATGAGCCAGCTGAGCTTCTTCTTCGTGCTGGCCGGCTTGGCCGTGCTGGCCGGTGCCACCGGTGGAACGGGATTCGCGGCGCTGGCGACCCTGGACCCGGCATCCTGGCAGGCGAGCCTCGCCTTTGTGCTCCTCCTCCTCGGCTTCGGCGGCAAGGCCGAGCTCGTGCCCCTGCACGTCTGGGTGCCCCGGGTGCTGCCGGAGGCCCCCGGCCATGTCGCCGCCGCGATGAGCGGCGCCATGGTCAACATCGGCGTCTACGGCGCCCTCCTGGTCTGCGTGCGGTTCCTGCCGAACGGCCCGGCCTGGTGGGGCGTTCTGATCATGGTGCTCGGCGGCGTCTCCGCCCTCTACGGAATCCTGCAGGCCTCGGTGGCGAGCAACCTCAAGGTGCTGCTGGCCTACTCCACGACCGAGAACATGGGTCTGGTCTTCCTCGGCCTCGGCGCCTCCGTGCTGCTGCGCGGCGACCACGCCACGGGCGCCGCCGACGCCGCCCTTCTCGCCGCCCTGCTGCTGATGGTCAGCCACGCGGTGTTCAAGGCCACCCTCTTCCTCGGCGCCGGCGCGGTGGCGCGGTCCACCCGCGAGATGAACCTCGACCGGCTCGGCGGGCTCGGCAGCCGCATGCCCTGGACCGCCGCGGCGTTCGGAGCGTCAGCCCTCGGCGCCGCCGCCCTGCCGGTGACCAGCGGATTCGTGGCCGAATGGATGCTGCTGCAGGCCCTCGTGCACGGCTCCCGGGTCGGCGGGGAGGTCGTCTCCGTCACCGCGTCCGTGGCCATGCCGCTGGCCGTGGCCGTGATCGCCCTCACCGCGGGTCTGGCCCTGCTCACCTTCGTCAAGGCGTACGGCATCGCGTTCCTGGCCCGCCCCCGCTCCGAGAAGGCGAAACAGGCCCGCGAGGTCCCGATCATCATGCGCATCCCGCTGATCATCGGCGCCACTGTCGTGATCGGCCTCGGCCTGCTCCCCGGGCCGCTCGCCGAAGCCCTCGCCTCGGCCGTCGGCCCGGCGTTCACACCCGACGTGCGCACGATCGGGCTGGCCGGCGTCGACGCGCGCGGGATCGACGTGGTCCTTGACCCCACCACCTTCGTCGCCCTCGCCGTGCTCGCGCTCGCCCCCGTGCTGGCAGCCATCCTCGTCTCATCCCGGCGCCACCCCACCCGCGTGTCGGCCCTGCCCTGGGCGGGCGGCGGCTCGAGGCTCCGGCCGCGAATGCAGTACACCGCCACGTCCTACGCCGAGCCTCTGGTGCGGGTCTTCGACGACGTGCTGCGGCCCACCCGCGACGTCGAGGTGACCCACGTCGGCGAATCCCGCTACCTGGTCGAACGCGTCCACGTCGAGCAGACCGTCTCCGACGTGATCGAGACCCGGTTCTACCGCCCGGTACTCGACCTCGCCCAGCGGTTCGGCATCCTCGCCCGCCGGGCGCAGAACGGGAGCATCCATCGTTACCTGTCCTATTCCTTCCTCGCCCTGCTCGCCGTGCTGATCGTGGTGTCCCTGTGAACCTGGCGGCGATCGCGATCGCGCTGCTGCAGCTGGTGCTCTTCGTGTTCCTCTCCCCTCTCCTGATCGGCGTGATCCGCCAGGTGCGGGCGCGGCTGGAGGGGCGCGCGGGCTCCGGGATCTGGCAGCCGTGGCGGGACGTGCGAAAGCTTGTAGCCAAGGACCCGGTGCGCGCGGCGGACAGCAGCTGGATGCTCGCGGCCGGCCCGGCCACGCTCCTCGTCTCCAGCCTGCTGCTCTGCGTGTTGCTTCCGCTGGTCGGCACGCTCCCGCTGCCCCTGGTGCCGAGCGACCTGTTCGTCATCGTGTCGGTGATGCTGATCGGCGTGGTGGCCCTGGCCCTGGTCGGCCTGGACGCGGGAACCGCGTTCGGCGGCATGGGCTCCAGCCGGCACATGACCGTGGCCGCCCTGGTCGAACCGACCCTGCTCCTCGCGGTCTACGCGCTGTCGATCCCGGCCGGCACCTCCACCCTCTCCCTGATCGTGGAGACCCGGCTGCAGAACCCGGCCGTGATCATCTCCCCGGTCAGCCTGCTGGCCATGGTCGCCCTGGCCATCGCCATCATGGCCGAGACCAGCCGGCTGCCCATCGACAACCCCTCCACCCACCTCGAACTGACCATGCTGCACGAGGCCATGGTGCTGGAGGCCTCCGGGCGCGACCTGGCCTGGCTGGAGCTGGGCTCCTGGCTCAAGCTCGCCGCCCTGCTCGGCCTGCTCAGCAACCTGATCCTGCCGTGGGGTGTGCTGACCGATTTCTCCCTGCCCGGGGTGCTGGTCGGCCTGGCCGCCGTCACCGCGAAGATCCTCCTGCTCGGCGTCGCGCTCAGCGTGGGCGAGGTCTTCCTTGCCAAGGTGCGCCTGTTCCGGGTGCCCGAGCTGCTGGCGGGGTCGTTCGCCCTCGCCCTGCTCGCCGTGACCGCCTCCTACCTGGTCGCTTAGGAGCATCCGTGTTCGCCTCCGTCTTCCCCCAGCTGATCGGCCTCTGCACCGGCGCGCTGCTGCTGACCAGCGCCCTGATGGTCTGGCGGCATTCCCTGCTCGCGTCGATCCGGCTGCTCAGCGTGCAGGGCTTCGCCCTGGCCGCCCTGGTGGCCGTGATCGGCGTGGAGGAGCGTGAGGCCGAGGTGATCATCGTCTCCGTCCTCGTGGTGCTGGTCAAGGGGATGGCCCTGCCCTGGGTGCTCGCCCACGAGACCCGCGCCACCACGCGCACGGATGAGGCACCGCGGCTGAACCCGACGGCGGGCCTGCTCACCGTGGCACTGCTGACCATCCTCAGCTACGTCGTCGCCAGCCGGCTGCTCAGCGGCGACACCAGCATCTCGGCCCACGCCGCCCCGATCGGGCTCGCCATGGTGCTGATCGGGTTCCTCCTGCTGGTCACCCGGCGGCAGGCCGGGTCGCAGCTGATCGGTTTCCTCGTGCTCGACAACGGCATCGCCACGGTCGCGTTCCTCACCTCCGGCGGGGTCCCCCTGTTCCTCGAGCTCGGAATCTCCCTCGACGTGCTGCTGGTCGTCGTGATCCTGTACGTCTTCGCCGGCCGGATGCGCAACAAGTTCGGCAACACCGACATTGATCAGCTCAGAAAGTTGCACGACTGATGGACCTCGCCCTGTGGACCCCCCTGGCCGTTCCGGTCGTCCTGGCCGTGCTCAGCCTCACCGGCGGCGCCCGCCCGCTCGGCCGCCTCGGCCCGGTCGCGTCCAGCGCCGCCGTGCTGCTCTCCGGCCTGCTCCTGGTCGTCGCCGTGCTCGATGGAAAGGTCCCCAGCCTCGGGGGCGGCGTGCTCCGCGCGGACGCGCTCTCCGCGTACATGCTCACCGTGGTCGGAGCGGTGGGTCTCGTGTCGACCTGGGGCGGGCTGGGCCACGCGACGGCCGCCCCCGGCCGGTTCGTCGGCTCCTACGACGCCCTGATCTCGGTGTTCCTGGCAGCGATGTCCCTCGCCGTTTTGGCGGACAACATCGGGCTGATGTGGGCAGCGGTAGAGGCGACCACGATCACCACCGCCTTCCTGGTCGGCCACCACCGCACCCGTTCGTCGCTGGAGGCCGCCTGGAAGTACGTCATCCTCGGCTCCGTCGGCGTCGCCATCGCCCTGCTCGGCATCGTGCTGATCTACGCCGCTTCGCGCGGCACCGGCGAACCGACCCTGTCCTGGCTGGTGCTCAGCCACACCGACCTACCGCTCGACCCGGCGCTGATCCGGGCGGGAGGCGCGCTGGCCGTGCTCGGTTTCGCGACCAAGGCCGGACTCGCCCCGATGCACAGCTGGCTGCCCGACGCGCACAGCCAGGCCCCCGCGCCGGTGTCGGGGCTGATGAGCGGCGTGCTGCTCGCGGTCGCCCTCTACGCCATCCTGCGCATCCAGACCATCACCGACGCGGTGATCGGTCCGGACTTCCTGCGGGTGATGCTCAGCGTCGGCGGCCTGCTGTCCCTGTTCGTGGCCGCCGCCCTCCTGATCCGCCAGCGCGACTTCAAGCGGATGCTGGCCTACTCCAGCATCGAGCACATGGGCATGATGGCCGTGGGCGCGGCCATCGGCCCCGCTGCCCTGCCGGCCGTACTGCTCTACGTGCTCGGCCACGGCCTCACCAAGGCGACGCTCTTCGTGGTGTCCGGCCGCATCCTCGAGGTGGAGGGCACCCCCCGGATCGACGACGTGCGGGCCCTCCTCGTGCGCCGCCCCGGCCTGGCCGTTCCGTGGCTGATCGCCATGGCAGCCCTGGTCGGGTTCCCCCCCTTCAGCATCTTCTTCTCCGAGGTCGGCATCATCGTCGCCGGATTCGGCACCGGGATGGGCGTCGTCGTCGGTGTCGCGCTCGTACTGCTGCTCGTCATCTTCGCGGCCCTCACCCGGCTGACCGTCGCCATGACCATCGGCGCCCCGGCCGGGGTCGACGCCGACCCCGGCGCCACCCCCGGCTCCGTCCGCGTGGCCCCGGACCGGTCGGCACACGGACCGCGTCTGCCGCTCATCCTCGCCCTGGGCACCACCGCCGTGGTGGCCTTCATCGCCGAGCCGGTCGGCACGCTCCTGGCGCGCGCGGCCGCGGTTCTGGGAGGAGCCCAGTGACGCAACCGAATGTGACGCCCAACCCGAACCCGGCCGCCGCCGGCACCCCCGAGGTGCGCCTGCTCACCCGCGACGACCTGCGTGAACAGGCCGCCGCCGTGCTCGCCGACGGCAACCGGCTCGCGATCATCACCTGCCACGACGACGGCGACGCGCTGCGGGTCGTCTACTCCTTCGCGGCGGTGTACCCGCGTCGCCGGATCGACCTGGTCGTGCCGGTGCCCTACGACGACGCCTGGGTCCCGAGCCTGGCCGATCTCTCCTACCCCGCGGGCAACTTCGAACGGGGAATGCGCGACCTGTTCGGGGTGCGGCCGGCCGACCACCCGCAGCCGTTCCGCCTGGTGCGCCACGGTCACTGGCCGCGTGGCTGGTACCCGATGCGCCGCGACGCCAGGGTCACCCCCGAGTTCCTGCCCGACACCGAGTCGTTCCCGTTCGTCGAGGTGGAGGGCCCCGGCGTCTACGAGATCGCGGTCGGCCCGATCCACGCGGGCATCATCGACCCCGGCCATTTCCGTTTCTCGGTTGTCGGCGAGACCATCGTGCGGATGGAGGCTCGCCAGTGGTACATGCACCGGGGCGTCGAGCGGCTCTTCGAGGGCCGTCTGCCCCAGGACGCGATCGAGCTGGCCGAACAGGTCACCGGTGACACCGTGGCCGGCCACACCGTGGCCTGGCTGATGGCCGTCGAGGCTGCTGCCGGGATCGAGGTCTCCGAAGAGGACAGGATGTTGCGCGCCCTCCTGCTCGAGCTCGAACGGATCTACAACCACGTCTCCGACCTCGGCTCCCTCGCCAACGATGTCGGCTTCGGCATCGTGCACTCGCACACCCAGCGGCTGCGGGAGACCCTGCTCCGCCAGAACCAGTCGGTGACCGGTCACCGCTTCCTCCGCGGCGGCCTGAGCATCGGCGGCGCGGCCGTGCTCGCGCTGCCAGATCCCGCGGTGCTCGCCCAGGTGCAGGCAGACATGCAGGAGATCATCGCGATCACCCTCGGCCATGCCATCGTGCGGGACCGGTTCACCGGAACCGCCCCTCTCCCAACCGGCCAGGCCGAGGCGATGGGCACCCTCGGCTACGTGGCGCGGGCATCCGGCATCGACGCGGATGCCCGCCGCGACCACCCGTTCGTCGACCTCGGCGAGGCGTTCCACGTCGTCACGGACACCGGTGGCGACGTGCTCGGGCGCTATCGGGTGCGCGCGGGGGAATTGGCGGTGTCGATCCACGTGGCTACCGACCTCATCCACCGCCTGGACGGCCGGCTGGGCAGCGGCCGGAGCGTCGCCCCGGCCGGAGCCGGCACCGGGGTATCCCTGGTCGAGGGCTGGCGCGGCACGATCTGCCAACGGGTCGAACTGGGCCCCGACGGCCGTCTCAGCCGGGTGAAGATCGTCGACCCGTCGTATTTCAACTGGCCGGCCCTGCCGGTGGCACTGGCCGAGACGATCGTGCCCGACTTTCCCCTGGTCAACAAGAGCTTCAACCAGTCCTACGCGGGGAACGACCTGTAACGTCGGTCAGAGCACGTCCTGCGCGATCGTGCGCAGGAGGGCGTTGGAGTCTTCGAGGGTGGCCACCAGCATCCGCTTGGCGACGGAGAGCAGTTCGGCGACCATCGGGTCGCGCAGTCCGTAGAAGATCGTGTTGCCCTCGCGCCGGGTGACGACGACCCCGGCCCGGCGGAGCACGCCGAGCTGCTGGGAGAGGTTCGAGAGTTCGGAGCCGAGCGCCTCGGCCAGGCTGCCGACGGAGCGTTCGCCGCCCGCGAGCTGCTCGAGCACCTGCACGCGCAGGGGATGCCCGAGCGACTTGAACAGTTCGGCCTTGAGCAGGGCCATGGGAAGTCCGGTGGTCGACACCGTCTGAGCATATCGCTAATTTACGATGTTCTCAAATAGATGCGGCGCGGACAACGCCCTACGGCCAGCTCCACGGGCGTGATTCGCGGTGCGGTCCCGCCCCGACCGCACCGCATCACGCAAACGACCACGCGCCCCCCAACTTGCGTCCGGCGCGTGACACGCGGGCCGCACAGCGGTCCCGGCAGCATCCGGAAACCGCTAGCCTAGACATGTCCAACCGAATCCAACGGTAGCACGAATTAGACATGTCCAACGCCCGGCGACACGCCGCGGGACGCATAGAGCGGAGCAGTGCGTGAAGCCGGAAGATCGCCGGGAGCAGGCCCGCCACCTGGTCGCGGCCCTCGACCTGCCACGCCCGCTCACCGCCGAGAAGCTGCACCGGCACATGGAGGGCGTGCGCCGGAAGCGGATCGTCATCCGCCCGGCCAGCGCCGGCATGATCATGTCCGGCGTCTGCGGCCTGTGGCTGGAGATCGCCGACGAGGACTTCGAGCGGGTGCACTACGCGCCGACGGAGTCCGCCGTGCACCGCCAGCAGTTCATCAACCACGAGTACGGCCACATGATCCTCCAGCACGAGAAGGAACTCCTCCCCGCCGAACGCGTCGCCCTGCTCGCCCCCCTGATCCCGATGGACGCGATCGTGCACGCGCTCTCCCGGAGCAGCTTCACCGACGAGCAGGAGGCACTGACCGAGGCCATCGGCGACGAACTCGCCCTGCTCATGCTGAGCGACCGCACGGAAGCCCGGCACGGCCCGCGAACCGGGTTCGGGAGGGTGCTCTGATGCTCGTCGTCCTCCAGCTCGGTGTGTGTTCTGTCCTCTGGCTTGCCACGCTGTTCTGCCTGCCGTCGGCCATCCGAGGCCGTCGCCGACTGTTGTTCTGGTTCCTCACCGTCTTCGCGCTGACGATGACCGTGCAGCCGGAGCCGCTCTACGACGCCGTCGATGCGGTCCTCGGCGGCGTGAACACGACGTTCTTCCTTTTCCACGCTACCGTGATCATTGCGGTGGCACTGATGAACAGCCTGGTCCAGCTCGCCACCACGGAGGGCGGGATCTCCCGAGCCAACAGACGATCGACCGTCATCGCCGTCACGATCGTCATCGGCGCCCAGTCCGTGCTGTTCTTCGGCAGCGACTGGCGGTTGACGAGCGATGTTCGCGCGATGGACTTCGATCGCTGGGACTACACCCTCTACGCCATCACCACGTGGTTCGCCCTGGCGTACTTTGCCGTGTCGGTCCTGGTCGCCTGCCTCTCGGATTATCCTCGGCAACGCCGGGTCGTCACCCGCCTCTCGTTGGCCTTCATCTCCCTGGGCTGCCTTGCTGCCCTGACCTATGCGGTGGTCAGCGTGTGGAGCGCAATCTCCTCGGGCCATGATCCACACTCGACCTTCACCGCGTCATCGCGCGGTGTGTACTTCACCGCTCTTCTCGCCGCCCCGATCTGCGTGTCGATCGGTCTCGGCCTGACCACGGTCGTCGACGGAGTCGCCAGCGGCTGGCGAAACGCCGGGAACCGCGTCCTGCTCTGGCGGATCTCGCCGCTCTGGGAACGCCTGATCGCGGACTCCCCCGAGCTCAGCATCGAGGCGCCGTCGCCGCGCCTGCGCCTCGCCTTCGGGCGTGAGCCCGGAGCGCGGCTCTACCGGCGCTACGTGGAAGTGCGCGACAGCCTGCTCCTCCACCCGCGGGACGCCACTGCGGCCGAACATGCCCTCCTCGACGCGGTCGAGCGGCAGACCCACGCCGACCGCCCCGAAACCCACCCGAGGCGCCTCGCCCCGGCCGGACCGGGCGACGCCGTGTCGGTCGAGGCCTCCCCCACACCCCACACGACGCGTCGGAGAGGGCGAAAGCCATGACAACAGCATCCGTGCCGCACGACCCCGGACTCACCCCCCAGCAGGAGCTCGGCCGCAAGCTCACCCTCCTGCTCGACGTCGTCGTCGCCGAGGGAAACACTCCGTACACCTACCGGGCGATCGCGGAGGGCCTGGCCGAGCACGGACTCTCCCTCTCCCGCGCGCGTTGGGCCTACATGATCGCCGGAACCGGGCCGCTCGTCACCGACGTGGCCCTGCTCACCGGGATCGCCGAGTTCTTCCGCATTCCGCCTGCCTACCTGCTCGGCTCCGACGACGACATCCCCGAGCGGGTGGATGCCCAGCTCGCGTTCGTGAAGAAACTGCGGGCGAAGCGCGTCGTCAGCTTCGCTGCCCGCACCCTCGGCGATGTGTCCCCCGAGATGCTCCGCTCGATCACCGAGCTCCTCGACGAATGATTCCGGCCGAACCCGACCCAGACGCGGAACACCCGCTCGACCGTGGGGGGACGGGAGCGGGTGCGAACCCATAGTAGCCCAGTATTCCCAGCCGCCTGTTCTCCACCACCCGCCAGTTTCACCGCGGGAGATTGTTCCGCGCCTGTCGCGGCGCACCGGTGAGAAATGGGCGCACGGTCTACGGCGCGCCCGCGTCCCCAACCTGCGCCGCGAGACGCCGGCCCGGGTCGGCCGGGATCAGGCCCCCGGTCCCTGGTGTGCCGTGAACGCTTCGGGGCCGATCTCAGCCGCGACCGGTTCATCCAGAGCGCGCTGAACAGATTGCCGTCGGGGTCTTCGAAGTCGCGCACACATGAAGCCATAGTCCTGAACTTCGCGGTGCGGCGTACCGCCGGCGGCGATCGCCTTCTCGAGGATCGCGTCGACCTCCTCGCGTGACTCCCGGCTGAACGCGGTCTCGACCTGGAGAGCGCTGTCGGGGTCGATGATCGGCTTGTCCGTGAACGTGCTGAAGAACTCGCGGGTGAGGACCATCAGGAAGAGATTCTCGTCGTTGACCACGCAAGCGGCGTTCTCGCCCGTGAACAAGGGGGGTTGATCTTCCAGCCGAGTCCCGAATAGAACTTCGTGGCCCGGTCGAGGTCGGTGGTGGGGAGGTTGACGAAGATGCTGGTGACCACGGTGAGTCCTATGTTCTGTCGAGGACGTGGCCCGTCGGTGTGCAGGCCACCCAGCCTGCTGGCAAGGAACCGGCATCCGGTCAAAGGTGCGAAAAAGCCCGCCCTGCCGAAGCAGGACGGGCTTTCCGTCTAACCGACCAACCTGGCGAGAGGTTGTCGGCAGAACTACCAGACTACACCTCGGTGCTGACCGGTGCGCCCTCAGAGTCGGCGGCCGACTCTTCGAGAACCGGGGCGAGCGACAGCTTGCCACGGTCGTCAATCTTGGTGATCTCCACGAGGACCTTCTGGCCAACACCGAGCACGTCTTCGACGTTCTCCACGCGCTTGCCACCGGCGAGCTTGCGCACCTCGGAGATGTGCAGCAGGCCGTCCTTGCCCGGGAGCAGCGAGACGAACGCGCCGAAGGCGGCGATCTTCACGACGGTACCGAGGAACTGCTCGCCGACCTCGGGGTTGGTCGGGTTCGCGATGGAGTTGACCATGGCACGGGCGGCCTCGGCCGACGGTCCGTCGACGGCGCCGATGTACACGGTACCGTCCTCCTCGATGGAGATGTCGGCGCCGGTCTCGTCCTGGATCCCGTTGATCGTCTTGCCCTTCGGGCCGATCAGCTCGCCGATCTTGTCTACGGGGATCTGCACGCTGATCACGCGGGGCGCGGTCGGGGCCATCTCGTCCGGCGCGTCGATGGCGGCGTTCAGCACGGCGAGGATGGTCGCACGAGCATCCCTGGCCTGGGTGAGCGCGCCGGCGAGCACGGAGGCGGGGATGCCGTCGAGCTTCGTGTCCAGCTGGATCGCGGTGACGAATTCGCTCGTGCCGGCAACCTTGAAGTCCATATCGCCGAGGGCGTCTTCGGCGCCGAGGATGTCGGTCAGCGCCGCGTAGCGGGTCTTCCCGTCAACTGTGTCGCTGATCAGGCCCATTGCGATGCCGGCGACCGGCGCGCGCAGCGGCACTCCGGCGTTCAGCAGCGACAGGGTCGAGGCGCAGACGGAACCCATCGACGTCGAACCGTTGGAGCTGAGCGCCTCCGAGACCTGACGGATGGCGTAGGGGAATTCCTCCCGCGTCGGCAGCACGGGAACCAGGGCACGCTCGGCGAGGGCACCGTGGCCGATCTCGCGGCGCTTCGGCGTTCCGACCCGGCCGGTTTCACCGGTCGAGTAGGGCGGGAAGTTGTAGTTGTGCATGTAGCGCTTCTTGGTGACCGGGCTCAGGGAGTCGATCGTCTGCTCGAGCTTGAGCATGTTCAGCGTGGTGACGCCCAGGATCTGGGTCTCGCCGCGCTGGAAGATCGCCGAACCGTGCACGCGCGGGATGATGGCAACCTCGGCGTCGAGCGGGCGGATGTCCGCGAGCCCACGGCCGTCGATGCGGATGCCCTCGTTCAGCACGCGGGAGCGCACGACGAGCTTGGTGACCGACTTGTACGCGGCGGAAACCTGGCCGTTGGCGCCGGCCTCGAGCTCGCCGGCTTCGACCTTCGCTGCGATGGCCTCCTTGACGGATGCCTTGAGCGCGTCATCCGCGTTCTGGCGTTCGATCTTGTCGGCGATCTGGTAGACGGCCTTCAGACGGTCGTACGCGAGGGCGGCGACGGCGTCGTAGGTGGCCGGCTGGTAGGACGGGAACACCGGGTAGGCGCCGGTCGGCTTGGCGGCCGAGGCGGCAACCTTCTGCTGCGCTTCGATGAGCTGCTTGATGAAGGGCTTCGAGGCTTCGATGCCCTCCGCGATGACCGCTTCGTTCGGCTTGATGGCGCCGCCCTTGATGAGGTTCCACGCGTTGTCGGTGGCTTCGGCCTCGATCATCATGATCGCGACATCCTGCGCGCCGTTCGCGTCGGTCACCACGCGGCCGGCAACGACCATGCTGAACACGGCGTCGACGATCTGAGAGTGCTTGGGGAACGCGACCCACTGGCCGGAGCCGTGCTCATCGGGGATGAGGGCGACGCGGACGCCACCGATCGGACCGGAGAACGGAAGGCCGGCGAGCTGGGTCGACATCGACGCCGCGTTGATCGCGAGCACGTCGTAGTACTCGTCCGGCGCGATGGCCAGAACGGTCACGACAACCTGGATCTCGTTGCGGAGTCCGTCGACGAACGACGGCCGCAACGGCCGGTCGATCAGGCGGCAGGTGAGGATCGCCTCGGTCGACGGGCGACCTTCGCGACGGAAGAAGCTGCCCGGGATGCGGCCGGCAGCGTACATGCGCTCCTCGACATCGATGGTCAGCGGGAAGAAGTCGAAGTTCTCCTTCGGCTGCTTGCTCGCGCTCGTCGCGGAGAGCAGCATGGTCTCTTCGTCGATGTACGCGGCGGCTGAACCCTGCGCCTGCTGGGCGAGACGGCCGGTTTCGAAGCGGATCGTGCGTGTGCCGTACTTGCCGTTGTCAATAACGGTTTCGGCGAACGTGATTTCTGGACCCTCCATATGGGGGTTCTCTCCTTTGTTTAGACTCGTTTGCCCGGATGGCGTGCGAGTGGGGCGTCTGAGCAGGTAACAGGCAGAACGACACCGCCGATGCGCGCCGTGCGGTCGATTGCTCAACCGACGATCGGTGCGCCACACTGTGCTCGAGCTGGCCACCAGTAGAAATTCACCACCCGCGGATGCCGCCACCTGCGTTGGGAAACCACCACCGAGGGCCAGCGTTCCGCCGACCTGCTCCGTTTGTTCGGTCAATCCGGAGATTGACCTCCACCAGTCTAACAGAGCGCCTCCCGGTTGACGGGTGGCGCGGCTAAACAGCCGGGGTGTCAGAGCGAAGAAACGGGGAGAGCCGCGTCGAACACCGGGCCGTCGACGCAGACCAGTGGCCCCTCCACTTCCGGGTCGGTGGCGACGGGGGCGGCGCAGCCGTGGCAGTAGCCGAGGCCGCAGGCCATGTGCGCCTCGAGGGAGACCTGCACCGGGACGCCCCATTCGGCGCCGAGCTCGGCGGCGAGGCGGGCGAGCACGCCAGCCCCGCAGACGAGGATCACCGCGGGCGGGTTGTCCCGGAACTCGGCCCGCAGCCGCTCGCCGAGCGCAGGGATGGAACTCGACCCGTCGTCGTCGGTGACCGGGATGACCGCGGCCCCGAGTTCGGCGCAGTCGGTGACGCCGATCAGGTCGAAACGGGTGCGCCCGCTGAGCACCACGGTCGCGTCGACACCCCGCGCCGCGGCATCCTCAACCGAGGCCATGATGGCGCAGACGCCAACGCCCCGCCCGATCAGCAGGGCCGTGCGGGCATCCGATGGGATCTCGAACCCTCGACCGAGCGGCCCGGTGACGAGGAGGCTCCCCCCCACGGCGACGTCGGCGAGCGCAATCGTGCCGCGGCCGGCGACACCGTAGATGACCTCGACGGTCCCCGCGTCGGGATGCCGGCGGTGGATCGCCATCGGGCGCGGCAGCAGGATCCGTTCCCCGCCGGTGGGCGGCACCGTGATCATCAGGAACTGCCCGGCGAGCGCGGTGCGGGCGATGGTGCCCGTTGCCAGGACGAGGCGACGGTACCGCTGGCCCACATTCGTGTGTTCGAGCACCCGGGCGTCATCCCAGACCGGCTCGGGCCGAGGTTGCCCGGCGGGAGGGCGAACGGAGATGAGGCCGTCGAGTGCGGCCTCATCGGCCGCGGCGAAGGCCTGCTGGCGCCGCAGCGCTTCGCGGGCGAGGGAAGCCATGGCGGTCATTGTGCTCTCCACAGGTCGATCAGGTCACGGATGCCGGCCACTTCGTCGTCTGCGCAGCGCTCCTGCAGCGCGCGCACGATCTCGACCATGGCGAATGGCCGGCCAAAGCTCGCTGTGCCCACCTGCACGGCCCGGGCGCCGACGGCGAAATAGTCGAGGGCGTCCTCGGCCGTCTCGATCCCGCCGCAGGCGATCACGGGGATCTCCACGGCGCGGGCGGCCAGCCAGACCAGCCGGAGCACGATCGGGCGGATCGACGGGCCGGAGAGCCCGCCGATGACGTTGCCCAGGGCCGGACTGCGGGTGTCCGGCTGAAGCGGCAGGGCGGGAATCGAATTGGCCACGCAGACCGCGTCCGCGCCGGCCTCCTGCGCGGCGAGCGCGCAGTCCGCGATCGAGGAGGCCAGGACGGGGAGCTTGACGATCAGCGGTTTGTCCGTGGCCTGGCGGGCCGCGCGCACCACGGCCAGGATGGCGTCGGGATCTGAGCCGATATCCGTGCCGAGGCGGTCCAGGTTCGGGCAGGACACGTTGAGTTCGTAGGCGTCGCCCGCACCGTCAAGGTCACGCACCACCGGTGCGTACTCGGCGGGACGGTGGCCGCCCACGCTGATGATGACGGGCACGCCGAGCTCACGGTAGCGCGGGTGCAACTCGGCCAGGAAGCCGGCGGCCCCACGGCTGGGGATACCGACGCTGTTGACCATGCCGGCGCGGATCTCGGTCAGGCGGTGCGCCGCATTGCCGCCGCGGGGGGTGCCGAAGACGGTCTTGGTGACGACGGCGCCGAGCTCGGCAACCGGGATGAGCCGGCCCAGCGCCGGGCCGAAGCAGCCGGACGCGGGCATGACCGGGTTGGCCAGGGTGAGGGAGCCGATTCGCACGGACAGGTCGACCGTGGCGGAACGCGTCGGTCGGGCAGCGAAGAATGCCGCACGCGCATCCGTCGGGTGCTGCGGGGGCGCGCTGGTCATGGTCTCTGCTTCCGCGGGCCGCATTCACACCGGTCGGCCCACCCGCCCAGTATCCCGCGCGCACGCCGACCGGCCCAAATCGGGCAGGCGATCTGCTCGCCGAATCCTCAACTCCTTCGCGATGCACACCCAAGGCGGGCGCCGTCGCCGCCAGTATTCTTGGCCTGTTCCCAGCCGTCACTGGTGCCGCAGGCGCCGCGGAAGGAGAGTCGGATGACCCTGAATCTGAATCGCCCGCGCCTGTTCCGCACCAGAGACGAAAGCGCAGGCCAGGACAGGGTGACCTTCATCGAGCTGTTCTTCGATCTCGTCTTCGTCTTCGCGATCACCCAGCTCTCCCACACGATCGCGGACCATCTCAGCGGCAGAGGACTGGCCGAGGCCGCGGTCATTCTCGTCGCGGTGTGGTGGGTGTGGATGTACACCGCCTGGGCGACAAACTGGCTCGACCCCGAAACCGGCGCGGTACGCCTGATGCTGTTCGGGCTGATGCTGCTCGGCCTGGTGCTGCTCGGCCTGGTGCTGCTCGGCCTGGTGCTGAGCACCTCGATCCCGGGGGCCTTCGGCGACCGGGCGTGGGGATTCGCCGTCACCTACGTCGTCATGAAGGTCGGCCGCACCGCTTTTCTGGCCTGGTGCTACCGCGCTGTCGACCGGACCAACGGGTTGAACATCACCCGGATCACCATCTGGTTCCTGGCCTCGACCTCCCTGTGGATTCTCGGAGCCCTCTTCGGCGGCGACGCGCAACTTCCGCTCTGGGCCGCGGCGATCCTGCTCGAAGTCGTCGGGCCGTCAGTGCGTTACTACACGCCGTTCCTCGGCGCTTCACCCACGTCATCCTGGTCGGTCTCCGGCGGTCACATCGCCGAGCGGAGCGGACTGTTCATCATCCTGGCGCTCGGCGAATCGATCCTGGTCACCGGGACCGCTTTCAGCCGTGGGGACCTCAGCGTCGCGGCCGTCGGCGGCGTGCTGGCAACGTTCGTGAGCACGATCCTGTTCTGGCTGCTCTACTCCAGCCATGGCGCGGAGCACGGCTCCCGCTTCATCCGCTCCGCGCAAAAGACCGGACCGATCGCCCGCCTCACCTACGTCTACCTGCACATTCCCATCGTCGCGGGGGTGGTGTTGAGCGCGGTCGGCGATGAACTCGCGCTGGCGAATCCGGAGGATCCGCCGAGCCCCGGTGGCCTGGCGGTGGTGGTCGGGGGCCCGGCCCTCTATCTGATCGGGACTCTGTTGTTCAAGCGATCGATCGGCCGCCCGTGGCTGAGATCGCATCTGGCCGGCGTCGCGGCCCTGGCCTTGTTCTATCTGGCCAGCGCAACGGTTCTCCCAGCGGTGGACGCCGTCGCACTGCTCTGGATCACCAATGCCGTTGTGGCGCTGGTGGTGATCGCCGACGAGGTGAGCACCCGCCGGGCTGCGTCGAGTGAGGCGATCGGCGAACCTGGGGCGGACGGTACCCAGAACGAGACCGCGGAGTTCTCATGACAACGCCCGCAGTGCACGGAGGGTGGGGTACTACCTCGCCCGACTCTCCGCGACCCGCGCTGAGACCCGCGCTGTCGCGGACGCTGCGGCGGTCAGGCTTGCGTGCGTGGGGGCCTCCGGAACGTGTGCCGGGCGGTTCTTCTCCAGCTCCCTGCGCAGCACCGGCACGACCTCCCCGCCGAGGATGTCGAGCTGCTCGAGCACGGTCTTCAACGGCAGGCCGGCGTGGTCCATCAGGAACAGCTGGCGCTGGTAGTCGCCGAAGAAGTCGCGCATGCCGGCATAACGGTCGATGATCTGTTGCGGGCTGCCGACGGTGAGCGGGGTCTGCTCGGTGAAATCCTCCAGGCTCGGCCCGTGGCCGTAGACCGGGGCATTGTCGAAGTACGGGCGGAACTCGTCGACGGCGTCCTGCGACTTCGCGCGCATGAAGACCTGGCCGCCGAGGCCGACGATGGCCTGGTCGGCGGCGCCGTGGCCGTAGTGCTCGAACCTGGCCCGGTAGAGGCCGATCAGCTTCTGGTAGTGCTCCTTGGGCCAGAAGATGTTGTTGGCGAAGAAACCGTCGCCGTAGTACGCCGCCTGCTCGGCGATTTCCGGGCTGCGGATGCTGCCGTGCCAGACGAACGGCGGCACCCCGTCGAGCGGGCGCGGCGTGGCGGTGAAATTCTGCAACGGTGTGCGGAACTGGCCCTCCCAGTCGACGGATTCCTCCCGCCACAGCCGTCGGAGCAGCGCGTAGTTCTCCAGGGCGAGCGGGATGCCCTGGCGGAGGTTCTGGCCGAACCACGGATAGACGGGGCCGGTGTTGCCGCGGCCGAGCATGAGGTCGACCCGGCCGTCGGAGACATGCTGCAGCATTGCGAAGTCCTCGGCGATCTTCACCGGGTCGTTGGTCGTGATCAGGGTTGTCGACGTCGACAGGATGATGCGCTCGGTCTTCGCCGCGATGTAGCCGAGCAGGGTCGTCGGCGACGACGGCACGAACGGCGGGTTGTGATGCTCGCCGGCCGCGAAGACGTCGAGGCCGACCTCTTCGGCCTTGACCGCGATCGCCACCATGGCCGTGATCCGGTCGTGTTCGGTGGGGGTTCGGCCGGTCGTGGGATTGGTGGTCAGGTCGCCGACCGTGAAGATTCCGAACTGCATGTCCAGCCTCTCGATTTCAATACGTGTGCATGGATACTGGAGCCAACCGTGGTGTGCACGATCCTATTCCAGCCGTTCGATCGGAACCCCCGCCCGACCCGCCCGACGGTCACCCAACGGTGACCCCCGGCAGCCGGCCGCAGACCCTCCCGCGGGAGTGATGAGAGGATCAATAAAATGACATTCCCCGAATCGGACACCGTGCCCCTCGCCACCGCAGCCCAGGCCCCGTGGTGGACACGCGCCGTGGTCTACCAGGTCTACCCGCGCAGTTTCGCGGACTCGGACGGCGACGGCATCGGCGACCTCGGCGGCATCCGCGGCCGGCTCGACTACCTCGCCGAGCTGGGGGTGGATGCCCTCTGGCTCTCGCCCGTGTACCCGTCGCCGCAGCACGACAACGGCTACGACATCAGCGACTACCAGGAGATCGAACCCGTGTTCGGCGACCTGGCCGAGTTCGACCTGCTCCTGGCGGAGGCGCACGAGCGCGGCATCAAGATCGTGATGGACCTGGTGGTCAACCACACCAGCGATGAGCACGCCTGGTTCCGGGAATCGCGGTCCTCGCTGACCAACCCGAAACGTGACTGGTACTGGTGGCGGAAACCCCCGGCCGACGGCGGCCCGCCGAATGGCTGGGCCAGCGCCTTCAGTGGCCCGGCCTGGACTCTGGACGAGCAGACCGGCGAGTACTACCTGCACCTCTTCGCAAAGCAGCAGCCCGACCTCAACTGGGAAAACCCGGAGGTGCGCCTGGCCGTCTACTCGATGATGAACTGGTGGCTCGACCGCGGTGTCGACGGTTTCCGGATGGACGTGATCAACTTCATCGCGAAGCAGGTGGACCTGATCGACGGCCCGGCCCCGGCGACCGGCGGTGGCTCCCCGACGGGCCCGCAGATCCACGACTACCTGCAGGAGATGCGCGAGGCGGTCTTCGCCGGGAGGACCGGCGAGCACCTCACGGTCGGCGAGATGCCGGGCGTGGCCACCGGCGATGCCGTGCTCTTCACCGACCCGGCCCGCGGCGAGGTCGACATGATCTTCCAGTTCGAGCATGTCCGCCTCGACCAGGGCGCGAACAAGTTCGATGTGCTCCCCCGCAGTCTGAGGGCGTTGAAGAAGAACCTCGCCCATTGGCAGGACGGCCTGGCCGAGACCGGCTGGAACAGCCTCTACCTGAACAATCACGACCAGCCCCGGCTCGTCTCCCGGTTCGGCAACGACACCGTCTGGCGCTACGAGTCGGCGACGCTCTGGGCCCTGGTGCTGCACCTGCACCGCGGTACGCCCTACATCTACCAGGGTGAGGAGATCGGCATGACCAACGTGCGGTTCGACTCGATCGACGACTACCGCGACCTCGAATCGCTCAACCATTACCGCGAGGCCGTGGACGAGTTCGACCTGGACCCGGGGAGCGTGCTCGCGGGGGTGCAGACGATGAGCCGGGACAACGCGCGCACTCCGATGCAGTGGGATGCGAGCGCGCAGGCCGGCTTCACCACCGGTACGCCCTGGCTCCCGGTGAACCCGAACCATACGGAGATAAATGCGGCGGTCGACCGGGCCGCGGAGCGGAGCGTGTTCCGGTTCTACCAACGCCTGATCGCCCTCCGCCACGAGAGTCCCGTCGTCGCCCTCGGCGAGTTCACGCTGCTCGAGCCGGAACACGAGCTGCTCTTCGCGTTCACCCGCCATCTCGGCGACGAGACACTGCTCGTCGTCGCAAACGCGTCGGACTCCCCTCTCGACTCCCCTCTGCCGGTCGACGTCTCTGGCGCGGAGCTCGTCCTCGGCAACTACCCTGCCCTCGGCGCCGGCTCGGGTCTCGGGCCGTGGGAAGCGCGACTGTACCGGCTGTAGCGGTACCGCGGACCGTGGCGGAACCGCGGCTGTCGCGGCGCACTCCCGGGAAGCGGGCGCACGTTCCACCGCGCGCCCGCTTCTCCACCACGGGCCGCGAGCGGTCGCGGCGCCGCGCGAAGGGCGGCGCTACGGGCGGTGGATCGCCTCTTCCTCGGCGATGGCTTCCTCGCGGAGGGTGGCGTCGAAGACCCGCTTCGCCTCGATGCCCACGACGGAGCGGCGGCGGCCGTACGCGAAGTACACGGCCAGCCCGATCGCGAGCCAGACCGCGAACCGCACCCAGGTGAGTGTGGTCAGGTTGAGCATCAGCCAGAAGCAGAGCACGGCCGAGAGGATCGGCAGGTAGGGCGAGAACGGCACCGAGAAGGCACGCTTGAGGTCGGGCCGCTTCTTGCGGAGCACGATCACGGCGATGCTGACCAGCACGAACGCGGACAGAGTGCCGATGTTGATCATCTCCTCGAGGACACCGACGTCGGTGAAGCCCGCGATCAGGGCGACGGCGCCGCCGGCGATGATCTGGACCCGGGCCGGCGTGCCGCGTTTGGCGGAGGTGACGCTCAGGCTGCGCGGAAGGAGACCGTCGCGGCTCATCGCGAAGAGGACCCGGGACAACCCGAGCAGCAGCACCATGATGACGGTGGTCAGGCCGACCAGGATGCCCACGGAGATGACCTGGGCCGCCCAGCCGGCGCCGACGGCGATGAAGGCCGTGGCGAGCGAGGCGTTGGGGTCGTCGGCCAGCACCGTGTACGGCACCATCCCGGTGAGGACGAGGCTGACCCCGAGGTAGAGCACGGTCACGATGGCCAGGCCGGCGAAGATGCCGCGCGGCAGGGTCTTCTGGGGGTTCTTGACCTCTTCGGCGCTCGTGGCGACGACATCGAAGCCGATGAAGGCGAAGAAGACGAGCGACGCTCCGGCGAGCAGGCCGAAGATGCCGTACTGGGCCGGGTGCGCGCCGGTCATGAAGGAGAACAGGGACTGCATCCAGACATCCCCGTCGCCGCCCGTGCTGGGCACGGCCTGGGGGATGAAGGGGGTGTAGTTCTCCGGCTTGATGTAGAAGGCGCCGACGACGATGACGAAGAGCACGATCGCGACCTTGAGGATCGTGAACACGCTGGCGACCCGCGCGGACAGTTTGGTGCCCAGCACAAGCAGGGCCGTGAAGATGGCGACGATGACGAAAGCACCCCAGCTCACCTGCAGGCCGAAGACCGAGATCGTGGCCGGGACGTTCCAGTTCGCCAGTTCGAAGACCTTGCTGAGGTAGATGCCCCAGTACTTCGCGATCACGGCGCCCGCGGTGAGCATCTCGAGAATGAGGTCCCACCCGATGATCCAGGCGAGCAGTTCACCGAGGGTTGCGTAGGTGAAGGTGTAGGCGGAGCCGGCGACCGGCACGGCCGAGGCGAACTCGGCGTAACACATGATGGCCAGCGCGCAGGTGATCGCGGCGAGCAGGAAACCGAGGGTGACGGATGGCCCGGCGTAGCTTCCGGCCGCCTTCGCGCCGACCGAGAAGATCCCGGCGCCGACCGCGACGGCAACGCCCATGATCATGAGGTCCCAGGTGCCCAGCGTTCGCTTGAGGCTGTGGCCCTTCTCGTGGGAGTCGGCCAGGGAGGCCTCAATGCTTTTGGTGCGCCAGAGGCTCATAGCGAGGTGGTGTCCGTTCCGTTGGGGTACCGGACCATGCTAAGGCCCCATGGCCCCTGTCCGGGTGCCCAACGTCGCCCCCGGCCCGCGTTTCGCGGCCCGACCGGCCCTAACGCTGCAGGAGGACAAGTGCGAGCGGGGGCAGAGCGCGACCGCCCACACCGGAGGCGACAGCATTGACGGGCACGCGACCGGGAGCCGACGCCCAGCGGGTGCGGGCGGTCGCGTGCCGCGGTGTGGCCGCCGGGCACAGAAAACGGGTCGCCACCCGAAGGTGCCGACCCGTTTCGACGCTCTTGCGAGCCAGAAGTTCGCGTTGTCTTCGAAACGTGCCTTAGCGGCGCAGTCCGAGGCTCTCGATCAGCTTGCGGTAGCGGCTGATGTCGATGTCGGACAGGTAGCCGAGCAGACGGCGACGCTGACCAACCATGAGGAGCAGGCCACGACGCGAGTGATGGTCGTGCTTGTGCTCCTTGAGGTGCTCCGTGAGGTCCAGGATGCGCTGCGTGAGCATAGCGATCTGAACTTCAGGGGAACCCGTGTCGCCTGGGTGGGTAGCGTACTTTTCGATGATCGCCTTCTTAGCATTGGCTTCGAGTGCCATAGATGGGATCCCCTTTCTCTCACTGCGCGGTGCCCGGGGCCGAATGCCTGGGCTCTCTTGATCCGCGGCCGTCAGACGGCAACCCCCCGAGTTTAGCAGAGTCGCGGATGCCCGGGCTCCCGTGCGGCATCCGGCTCGCCCCTCGAAGTCAGAGCACCGTGAAGCCGGCCGGCAGGGGGCCGCGGCCGGTGGCGGCGAGCAGCAGGGTCGCGGCGAGCCCTGAGTCGACCGCGAGGTCGGCGACGAGGCGCAGGGCGGCGGATGCGGCGGCATCCGGCACCACGGCAGGCACGCCGAGGGCCGCGACCAGGTCGCAGGTGTGCACGGTGAGTTCGAAGGTGCGGGTGGGGAGATAGTCGGCCAGGCGCATACCGCCGACGGGAGTGGCAACACGTGCGTCCGATTTCGCCCCGTCGACCACGGCGATCACCCGGCGGGCGATGGCCGCGACCGTGCGGGCCGGGTCGGGGCCCAGCGCCAGCCCGGCCTCATGTCCGCGCGCGGCCACGGCCGACGGCTCCCCCAGTGAGGCCATCGCAAGGCGGTAGTAGTCGACGGTCGAAGCCACCGTCGCCCGGGCTGCCGCACGGGCAGCCGCACCGGCGCCCGCGCCCGTCCCGGCGCCCGCACCCGCGGCGAGGTAGGCCTCCACGGTCAGCAGCGCCCGGCTGGTGTGGCCGACGAGGTCGCGCACGGTCCAGTCGCCGAGCGCGGGCCGGTCCCACTCGGTGTCAATTGTTGCGGCGGTGGCGGCGAACCAGCCCGCGGCGGCGGCGAAGGCGGCCCGGTCACCGGCCCAGGATGTCATGGGTCGGCTCGTCCTGCGCCGGCCGAGGTGGTCGGTGAGCAGGGAGCGGATCGGGCCTGGGCTCGTGGTGTCGTCTGCGCGCATGACTCCACGATAATCACGCATCCGGCGCCGGTCATTTTTCCGGCGCTGAGGGCGTCACTTCCGGACCGTCAGCACGGGTTCGGCCTCGGTCGAGGAAGGTGTCCCGTGCGGATTGGCCAGCGAGGTCCCATGGCCCAGGCGCCGGAAGAGCAGCGCGGCGAGCACCCCGCCGAAGAGGAAGAAGCCGGCACCCCACCAGTAGGCCGTGGCGTAACTGTGCACCGCGGCCTGGGCTGCTACCGCGGCCGAAACCGGAAGGTGCGCCGCGAGATAGTCCGTCGCAGCGGTCGCGGCGAGCGTGTTCAACAGGGCAGTCCCGATGGAGCCGCCGACCTGTTGGCTGGTGTTGACCATGGCCGACGCCACGCCCGCGAACTGGCGGTCGACGCCAAGGGTCGCGGTCTGCATCGATGCGGGCATGATGGACCCCATTCCGAAGCCGAGGATCATCAGCGGGGGAAGGATGTCCGCCGCATAGCTGCTGTCCAGGCCAAGGTGGGTGAGGTAGGCCATCCCGGTCGCACCCAGGGCCATTCCGAACGGAACCATGACCTTCGGCCCGAAGCGCGGCACGAAGATGTTCGTCGACAGTTGCGCGGCGAGGACCAGCATCGCGATCATCGGCAGGAATGACAGCCCGGTCTGAATCGGCGTATAGCCCAGTGAGGTCTGCAGGAAGTAGGTCACGAACAGGAAGATCCCGAACATGCCCGCGCCGGCGATCAACACCGAGCTGTAGGCCGCGCCGCGGTTGCGATCGAGCACGATCGAGAGCGGGAGCAGCGGATGCTCCGCTTTTCGCTGCCAGAGCACGAAGCCGACCAACAGCACCGCGGCGGCCACGAGCATCCCCCAGGTCAGCGGTGAATCCCAGCCGTCGATCTCCGCATTCGAGAACCCGTAGACCAGCCCGAACAGCGAGCCGGAGACCAGCAGTGTTCCGGGAATGTCGAGCTTCGGGCGCGGGCCGGTCCGGTTCGCGTTACTCACGAAGGTCACGGCGCCGATGACGGCGACGACCGCGATGACGACGTTGATGTAGAGGTTCCAACGCCAGTCGAAGGTCTCGGTCAGGTAGCCGCCGAGGAGGAGCCCGATGGCCCCGCCTGCCCCGGCGATCGCGCCGAAGACGCCGAAGGCCCGGGCTCGCTCCTTGGGAACGATGAAGGTGGTCGTCAGCACGGCCAGCGCGGTCGGGGCGAGGAGGGCGCCGAACGCGCCCTGCAATGCCCTGGCAGCCACGAGCATCCCGAAGCTTCCCGCTGCGCCGCCGAGCGCGGAGGCGGCGGCGAAGCCGACCAGGCCGATGATGAAGGTCCGCTTGCGACCGATCAGGTCGGAGAGGCGCCCGCCGAGCAGCAACAGGCTGCCGAATGCCAGCGAATAGGCGGTGACGATCCACTGGCGGTCGCCGTTGGAGAAGCCAAGGTCGGCCTGGGCGGAGGGCAGCGCGATGTTGACCACGGTCGAATCCAGCACGACCATGAGCTGGGCGAGGGCGACGACACTGAGCGTCCACCACCGCCGGGAGGGGGCCGACAGGGCGGCAAGCAGGCTCGAAGAATCGGATGAGGTCTGGGGCATGTAGACGACCTTATACGATACTGTGGAGTTCCGGATCTTAATAGTTCCTGAATTTACGTTGACGTAACATTGGAGATCTCACAGAACGGATGGATGTCGCCATGACGCAGCTCGACCTCGGGCAGCCCGATCTGGGCGAGCGCACGGCCGAGCCATCGCCAAAGCTCGGTCGCAAACGGGATCACACCCGTGACCCCGAGATTCTCTCTGCGGCCCTCGAGGTCCTCGCCGAAACCGGGTATGACGGCATGACCATCGACATGGTCGCGGCACGGGCCAAGGCAGGCAAGGCCACCCTCTACCGCCGTTGGGCTTCCAAGGGGGAACTCGTCATCGACGCCGTCGCCTGCATGAAAAAGGGCGACCTGGACGATGCGAAGCTGCCCGACACCGGCACCCTGCGCGGCGACCTCATCGCGATGATCAGGCCGCACTCGATCGAGGACGGCGAGAAGAAGCTCCAGATCATGGCGGGACTCATGTCCATGCTGTCGCGCGCGCCGGAGCTCGCTGAGGCGGCCAATGCGGCGATTGTCGAACCTCGCGCCGCGGCCAATCGCGTGCTCATGCGGCGGGCCATGGACCGCGGCGAGATCTCAGCGGACAGCGATGTCGACACGCTCTCACTGATCACCCCGTCGATGGCCGCGTATCGCGTGCTGATTCTCAGAAAACCCGTCGACCGGGACTTCCTCGTCTCCCTGATCGACGGGGTGCTCTTGCCGGCCGTGGGACTGGCCCATCCCGGCACGGATCACCGCTAACTCCACCTCGATCGGATGCCCCTCGGTGCGGCTCGGTTGCGGAGAAAGCACCCTCGGAGTGATCGTGGAGGTGTTTTGTCTGCAACTCAACACAGACCTCGGGCGCTACGGCGTCGCCGATGCAGGCGACCGTGGAGTCGACGTCCAACCTCGGCGGCTCCGGATGCTGTCGGCCACCTGGTCGAGAACAGCCTCCGACCCGGCGTAGATGCCGTCGGCGCGCGGCCCGTGGCTGATCACATCCGTGAAGCCCAGCTGGGCCGCGCGGTCGACGGCATCGTCGAACGCCGCCACGCTCCGCAGCGAATACGAACCTCCGCTGTCCAGGCTGAGGTACCGGTCGATCGTGGCGGGGTCGCGTCCTGCGGCGTGCGCCGTCTCGTCAAGCCGGGCCGCAAGCCGTTCGACCGAGGCCCACCAGTCGTCGCCACTGACGCTGTCGGCACCGGTGGTGACCCATCCGGCGCCGTGCCGCACGGCCAGGCGCAGCCCCTTCGGCCCGTTGGCCGCGATCACGAACGGGAGCCGGGGCCGCTGGCGGGGCACCCCGACCATCCGGGCGTTCACGGCACTCGCCCACTCGCCCGTGAAGCTGATGCCGGTGCTGCCGGTGCTGCCGGTGCTGCCGGTGCTGCCGGCGCTGCCGGCGCTGCCAGCGCTGCCGGCGCTGCCGGGCTCCTCATGCCGCAGCAGGACGTCGAGCGCGTCGACGAACTCCGCGAAGCGCTCGTGGCGTTGACGCGGAGAGTACTCGGGCTGGCCGAGCACGGAGGCGTCGAAGCCGGTGCCTCCCGAACCCACGCCGAGGAGTAGGCGGCCGTCCGCGATGTCGTCGAGGGTGGCGAGTTCCTTGGCGAACGGCACCGGGTGCCGGAAGTTCGGTGAGGAGACGAAGGTGCCGAGCCGGATGCGCTCGGTCACGACGGCCGCCGCGGTGAGCGTGGGGATCGTCGCATGCCACGGCTGGTCGGCCAGGCTGCGCCAGGACAGGTGGTCGTAGGTCCAGGCGTGGTCGAACCCGAGTTGCTCCGCCCTTTCCCATCTGAACCTGGCGACCCGCCACGGTTGCTGCGGGAGGATGACAATTCCAAAACGCATGCTGCGAGTCTACGGACCGCATCCGCGGCATTCTCCTCTGTCGACGGCGCCGGTGCTGGTGCTGGAGCTGGAGCTGGAGCTGGGGCGCACGCTCGCCGCGGGCGCGCACCGCAGAGGAGCACCAGGTGAGCGCCGCACTCTCCGCCGACCGCTTCGCCGGGAAGACCGCCATTGTCACCGGGGCCGGGTCGGGCATCGGACGAGCGAGCGCCATCCGGCTCGCCCAAGAGGGCGCGACCGTCGTGGCCGCCGACGTCGTCGCCGATCGTCTCAGCGAGCTTGTGGCCGAGTTCCCCGACCTCGGCTTCATCACCGTGGCCGGCGACGTGAGCAGCGAGGAGACAACCCGGCGGATTGTCGAGTCCGCGGGGCCAAGGATCGATGTGCTCGCCAACATGGCCGGCATCATGGACGATTTCTCTCTCGCGGCGAGGTCGACGACGAGACCTGGGGGTGGGTGTTCCGGGTGAACGTCACCGCGGTGATGCGGCTGACCCGCGCGGTTCTGCCCCGCGTGGTCCTGGCCGGGTCAGGGGCGATCGTGAATGTAAGTTCGGAGGCAGGCCGCCGAGGTGGCGGCGCCGACGTGGCCTACACGGCGTCCAGGCACGCGGTGATCGGGCTCACCCGCAACACCTCCGTCAGGTATGCCGCAAAGGGCATCCGTTCAAATGCGGTGGCTCCCGGTGCGGTCACCACCAACATCGAGGCACCGTTCACGTCGGCCTTGGCCGGCGAGGCGCACGGACCGATCCTGCAATCCATCGTGCCGCCGATCGCCACGGCGGAGCAACTCGCCGCGGCCATCACCCGGCTGGACAGCGACGACTCGGCCAACGTCACGGGCACCATTCTCGCCTCCGACGGCGGCTGGCCCGCGATCTGACCGGCCGCTTCCCGACCTGGACGGCTACCGGTCCGCGCGATAGGCAACCTGGCCGCGGTTTTTCGGCGCCCGCACTTCCCAGTCCAGGTGCCCGGACCAATGGGGCGCAAGGGGTGCGCGTGTCGCCGGCAAGTGACACACTCGAGCCATGACCGGAAGCGAGCATGCCCCGACCCGATGCGCCATCGTNGCCATGACCGGAAGCGAGCATGCCCCGACCCGATGCGCCATCGTCCCGCCGTATCTGCTGCTGCGACTCGCCCGCCTCGACGACCCCCGCTTCGCCCCGGCCGCCGAGGCGGCCCGCCAGTCCCTGCTCCGCGACTCTCCCCTGCGCACCCGCCGCCAGGTGGCGCATCCGCCCCACCGGACCGAAGTGCGCGGTGGCGCACCGGCGCGGGTGCCGGGCCGGGTCGACCGCGGCGTCTCGGATGCCGGCGGCCTCGAGCGCCTGCCGGGCCGCCTGGTGCGGGCCGAGGGTCATCCGCCCGTGCCCGACGTCACGGTCCAGGAAGCGTGGGAGGGGCTCGGCAGCACGCACGACCTGTTCTGGAGCCGTTTCCACCGGGACTCGGTCAACGGCCGCGGGTTGCCCCTCGACGCCACCGTGCACTACGGACGCAACTACGACAACGCCTTCTGGGACGGCGAACGCATGGTCTTCGGCGACGGCGACGGCCAGGTGTTCAACCGGTTCACCGCGTCGCTGACCGTGATCGGGCATGAGCTCACCCACGGCGTGACCCAGTTCACCGCCAACCTCGCCTACCAGGGCCAGTCCGGGGCCGTCAACGAGTCGATGTCCGACGTGTTCGGCTCGCTCGTCGAGCAGCACGCGCGGGGCCAGTCAACGGCCGAGGCCGGCTGGCTGATCGGCGAGGGGCTCTTCACCGACCAGGTGCAGGGGGTTGCCCTGCGTTCGATGAAGGCACCCGGCACCGCCTACAACGACGATGTGCTCGGCCGGGACCCGCAACCGGCCAGCATGGCCGGCTACGTGGAGACCGAAGACGACAACGGCGGGGTGCACCTCAACTCCGGCATCCCCAACCGGGCGTTCTACCTGGTCGCCAAGGCACTGGGCGGCAACGCGTGGGACGCGCCGGGGCAGATCTGGTACGACACCCTGACCAGCGGCACCCTCGGCACAACCGTCACCTTCGCTGCCTTCGCCCGGGCCACAGCCCGTGCGGCCGTCAAACGCTACGGCATCGGATCGGCCGAACACCGGGCCGTCATCGCCGGCTGGACCACGGTCGGCCTCGGCTCCGGCCTCGCGACCGGCAGCCCGGGGCCGCAGCGGCCGGAGTAACATCGGCGGCATGAAGGTCGTCGTTTCACGGAGCGGGGGCATCGCCGGCATCCGCACCACCTGGGAGGTGGACGTCGACGCGCAGCCCGACGCCGCCGAGTGGCTCGGCCTGATCACGGCCCTGCCCTGGGCGGACGTGACGAAGAGGGCACCCGAACCGGACCGATTCGTCTACCGCATCCGGTGCGAACCGAACGAGGTGGTCCTCGCCGAACCGCAGGTCTGCGGGCCGTGGAAGGAACTCGTCGACCGGGTGAAGGCATCCCAGCGCGCCGATTCCGGGTCCGGGCCGCGATCGGCCGGACCCAGGCCCACCCCTGACTCGTCACTCGGCGGGCGTGGAGTCAACTCCCAGCCTCCCGGATGATCACCACCCCGACCCGAAGGCGGATTGCCGCGACGCATGCTCGCATCCGACCCGATGGCGTGCGAATATGAGGCATGGAAACCAACGACCTGTATCCGGTCCGGCACCTCAGCGCAGACGAATGCTGGGAGCTCCTGATCTCGTCGAGTTTCGGGCGCCTCGCGATGAGCATCTCCGGGGAACCGGACATCTACCCGGTCAATTTCATCGCCGCCGACCAGCGGCTGATCTTCCGCACTGCGGAGGGCACGAAACTGCTCGAACTCACCGTGAACGACAAGGTCGCCTTCGAGACCGACGGCATCGGCCGCGACGAGGCCTGGAGCGTCGTCGTGCGAGGCCACGCCCGCGTCCTCGACACGCAGCACGAGATCGAGGCCGCCGACCAGCTGCCCCTGCGGCCGCTCATTCCCACGCTCAAGTACATTTACGTCGAGATCACCCCCCAGGTGATCACCGGACGACGCTTCCAGCTCGGGCCGGAACCCGAGCGCTACTAAGATCGCCCGCCATAGCTCGCCCGCCATGACGAACACATCTGCCGGGAACACGCCGAAGATCGTCCTGATCACCGGGACCTCGTCGGGAATCGGGTTGCACGCCGCCGTCGCGGCGGCCCAGGCCGGCCACACCGTCGTGGCAACCATGCGCAACCTCGAGGGACAGAGGGCGTTGCTCGACGCCGCCGACGAGGCCGAGGTGAGCCTCGACATCGGTCGCCTCGATGTGACCGAGGCGCAGTCGGTGACCGAGGTGGTGGCCGAGATCGTCGCCCGCTACGGGCGCCTCGACGCCGTGGTCAACAACGCCGGCTCCGGTCATCTTGGCACCATCGAGAACGAGACCATCGACCAGGTCAGGGCCGTGATGGAGGTGAACTACTTCGGGGTGGTCGCCGTCACCCGGGCCGCGCTCCCGCACCTGCGCACGAGCCACGGTCGCCTGATCACGGTGACCAGCGTCGGCGGCGTCATCGGGCAGCCATTCAACGAGGCGTACTGCGCCGCAAAGTTCGCCGTGGAGGGTTTCATGGAGAGCCTCGCGCCCGTGGCCGGGACGGCGGGCGTGTCGGTGACCGTCGTGGAGCCCGGCGCCGTCGCGACCTCGTTCGTCGCCAACGTGGGCTTCGATCCTGCCGCGACACCCACCGGCGGCGACCCGTTCGCGGCCGGCCTGGCCGCCTACCTCGCCCGCACGGGTTCGTCGTTCGCCGCGGCGCAGTCGGCGGAGAGCGCCGGTGCCGTGGTCGCCGCCCTGCTCGACGGCGACCCGCCGCCCTTCCGGGTGCAGACCTCGGATGCCGCCCGGCGGTTCGTCGCCGTCAAGCTCGCCGACCTCGACGGCGCGGCCGTGCAGCGCCTCACCGGCGGCTGGATCGCCTAACCCACCCGTCCCGGGCGCGCCCGCGCCCGGTGGCACCTGCCGCGCGCCGTCCCGTCCAGCCCGCACGGGTTTCGGCAGGCCGCAACCGCGTCCG
>NZ_SOFP01000023.1 GCF_004402785.1 Cryobacterium algoritolerans | reverse complement strand
TTTCGTGATGTCCCACGTATAGACCTGGCCGGGGCCGGTGGCGACCAGTTCCGGGATCGCCCGGGCCGGGTGACGGGCCAGGCGTCGGCGTTCCTTGACTTGCTTGTTCTCGGCCAATACCCGGTAGATCGTTGAGATCGACGCCAAATACACGCCCTCATCGAGGAGCTGCGCGTAGATCTGGATCGGCGGCAAGTCCACGAACCGGGCCGAGTTCACCACCGCCAGGATCCGGGCCCGCTCGAGGANAACCGGGCCGAGTTCACCACCGCCAGGATCCGGGCCCGCTCGAGGACATCGAGCCGGTTCGCCGGCACCCGCAGCGGCCCGGCGGCCGGGGTGCGGGGCGTCCGGGTCGCGGTCGCCCGCGGCAAGCCGACCAGGCTGGCGGCCGTCCGGGTCGGAACGCCACGGTCAGCGAGGTCGCGGTAGGTGGTCATCACGGTTTCGTGTGCGGTGTTTCGTCCCGCGAGCTCTTCGAAAGATTTTCGAGTAGCTCGTGCATTTTTGACATGAACTCCAACGCCACCCCCGTCGTTTCCAACCGCCGCTCCGTCAACTCGAGCTGGCGGCGAAGCCTCGCGATCTCGGCTTGCTCGGGCGTGAGCCGGCCGATCTTCTCCTCAGGTTTCTTGCCCTGCAGCACCCCCGCATCGCGTAGTTTTCGCCACTCCGTGATCTGGGTGGAATAGATGCCCTGCTCCCGCAAATACGCGCCACCCCCATTCCGGGAAATAGCGTCCTCGTAGGCGGCGAGATGATCGAGCTTCTGCTTCGGCGTGAACGACCGCCGAGGCGTGGGACCGCCCGCGCGGGGGCCGGGACTGCTGTTGTTCATGGAACTATCGTCGCGCACGGCGATCAACGAGGGGCTGGACATGGTGGGACTTCCTGATTCTCGCCCTACGTCAAACGGCGGACTTGCTCTGAGCTAATGGCCTCAACTCACCCTGACACGTAGGGCGGCGACGCGGGAGTAGACGCCGGGGATGGTGCGTCCGCCGTGTTCTTCGAGGGTGAGTTGGCCTTTGAGGGTGTCGAAGACGGACTCGACCCATTGGGNCTGCTGTTGTTCATGGAACTATCGTCGCGCACGGCGATCAACGAGGGGCTGGACATGGTGGGACTTCCTGATTCTCGCCCTACGTCAAACGGCGGACTTGCTCTGAGCTACTGGCCTCAACTCACCCTGACACGTAGGGGAGCGCGACCGCTCGCCTCCAGAACTCGACAGGGAATGGTCGTGGCATGGAAAAGCCTCTCACAGAGAGCCCGATCTTCACACCGTTTTGGGTAACCAACCCGTAGGGCACGTCATTGAGTCAACTGAACTCGGGGCAGTCCCAACCGACAGCAGTCCCAGCCGGCCAACACGGGGTAGTTCCGGGCTTGTTTGCGGAACGAGTTAGCGTTGACGAGCATTTGCCAAGCGCTTTCGCCATGTACGGTCCCCGGATTTTGTCGGAGGCGACTTCAAACGTCTGGATGCCTGGTGGAGAGCGATCGCGACACCTGTCGTGAAGAGCATTTCGACGAGAAGCGTCGCGGCCGCAAGCCCTGTGGCGCCAAAGCGAGGGACGACAACGAGAGAAAGTGCTAACGCCCCAAAACACGCACGTAGCGTTATCTGAAGCCGAACTCGAATCCTGTTAGTTCCCATTAGGTATGCGGACAGCGCGTAGTTGCCCGATTTTGGCGCGTAGGACAACGCTACGAAAGAAAAGAGCAAGATACCAACGGGGGGCTGCTGGAAGTAGTGCTCGATCACTGGTTTCAGTGCGATTACGAAGAGGGCGACAACCGCGCCGCCAAAGAAGAACATTGCCCAATACGCCCACGGCCGAGTCTGGCGATCCCTGACACGGGGAACAAGTTGCAACGATAATGTGCCTGGCACAACGTCCAGTGCCTGAACAACTCGGTAAACGATGGCCAGCGCCGCAGTGTCCGAGATCGGCAGGTAGACAGCCGCAATAAGAAGAGGTGACTGAGAGTAGAACGCACTGAGCGCACCCGTTGCCCCGAACTCAAGTATCCGACGGTAGACGCCAAGTGCGTCGCGGTCTGTCTCAGGGAGAGCTCGATGTGTACGCCTGAACGTGACGGTAGCCACCAGCAAAGACGGCAATGGAAGGAACAGCAACATGTCTAGATTCGCCGTCAGGATTGCAGCGACAAGAATCGGTAGCTTAAGTGAAAAGAGCAGAATGTCAGGAAGTGCGTACAGCGCGTCTCTCTTTGCGACCATCGTGGGAGCCCGAGTGATACGCCCGGTGCTGTCGACTGCCTGGGTCACCGCGAGTGCAACGAGTATGAGCAGGGAGTTGGACGGGAATGATCCAGCAACAGGATATCCGATGAAGACCACCGCTACGAGCCCACCAATGGCCGCCAACGTGAAATGGAAGGCGACAGCCTTTGCGTAGACTGATTTGCCAATGCGGCGGAGCGGAATCGAAAGCAAAAAATTGCCTGCGCCGGAATCCGTAATCATAGCGAAGGAGCTTAGAAGGCCGAATCCAGCGACGAGTAGACTGCGTTCTGCTCCGCTAGCTACATTCGCAAGCACGAGCATAATCCCGAGTTGAAGGATCCTCACGAGACCAGTACTTGCGGTGGGAAGCAGGAATAGAAATGGTTTGGCAGTGAGACTCATTGGTATTCTCGATTCTCTTCAAACGCCGAATTGAGCTGCCCGCTCCTTCCTTGGGCAGGCCACGGTCGTCGCCCCCACCACGAGATGTAGATCTTCAAGATCTCGGTCTTTCCCCGCAAAGACAACCCCTTCACTCTATTCCAAGGAAGGCCTGGCGCTCGGCCCATTGAGTACCCGTCCCAGAGCTGGCTATCGAAGGCTTTAGAGGCGAATGAACCTGAATTAAGGATGGGAGAGTCCGAGATCTGGACTGCCTTCGAGGTCGACCTGTTCGTGGCCATGAAGTCACAGGCCTTTCTCCGGCTGCGACTCGGGTTCGGGCTTGTAGGCTGAACTGCAGATGGCGACAACACCAGTTTCGCGACGGTTGAATCCCCGGCCAGAATCGACGCTAGTTCTAAGCGGTCAAGGCAACGCTTGCGCGCTGAAGATCTCCTGGGGAGTCTGCATGGGCGATAGTGGCGCTCGGCCACGATCTGCTCGAGTCTGGTGGTGTCGTTCAGGTTGAGATCGGTGTCTTCGAGAGATCTTTGCGGAACAGCCCGTTGGCGTTTTCGTTGGTGCCGCGCTGCCAGGTCGAGTATGCGACGCAGAAGAACACGGGATTCCCTGTCCCTGTTGTGAATCTGCGTGCCGGGCCATCTCGTTGCCGCGGTCCCAGGTCAATGTTCGGCGCATGGACGCGGGCAGCATGTTGAAGGATTCGATGAGCGCCGGGATCACCTTCTCCCTCTTCGCCTGTGCGGGAGCGTGATGGCGATCAGGATACGGCTGTGCCGTTTGACCAGGGTCACGATGTGCGACGCGCTGTAGCGTCCGACGATCATGTTGGCCCTGACCCCGTCGAGTGGACACCTCACAAGAGAGAATGTTCACTATGGCAAGATCACGTCGGGAGTTCACTCCTGAGTACAAAGACGAGGCCGTGAAGCTGGTTTTGACCACCGGCAGAGCGGTCGCGACCGTCGCCCGAGAGCTCGGGATCAACGAGGTCACGCTGGGCCGGTGGGTGTCCGCGTTCAAGGCCCGCAACGAGACTGGGCAGACCGAGGTCACGGAGTCCGAACGGGCCGAGCTGCTGCGGCTACGCAAGGAAAACGCGGACCTGAAGATGGACAGGGCGTTTCTAAAAAAAGCGTCCATCTTCTTCGCCCAGGAAGCATCGGATACGAACGTCAAGCGTTCGAACTG
Source organism: Cryobacterium algoritolerans (assembly GCF_004402785.1). Classification (GTDB taxonomy): domain Bacteria; phylum Actinomycetota; class Actinomycetes; order Actinomycetales; family Microbacteriaceae; genus Cryobacterium; species Cryobacterium algoritolerans. The sequence continues at coordinate 107,936 of NZ_SOFP01000023.1, read as the reverse complement.
ATGCTGGCGGAGAAGACCAACTTCACCATCACCCGCATGGTCCGCCTCCTCGACGTCTCCCGATCCGGCTACTACGCCTGGGCCGGCCGGGCCCCGTCGCCGGCGTCGATTCGGCGGGTGCACATTGAGCAGAAAGTCACCTTCTTCCATGGTGATTCCGACGAGGTCTACGGGGCCCCGAGGATCCTGGCCGATCTTCGCGCGGACGGGGAGGTCGTCTCCCGCAAGACCGTCGCCGCGACCATGCGGCGCCTGGGTTTAGTGGGCATTTGTCCGAAGAAGTGGAAGACGACGACGATCATCGATCACGCTGACGCGTACCCGGTCGACGCGGTGAAACGGAAGTGGGATACCGGGGCGTTGAACCAGGTTTGGGTGGGCGATATCACGTATCTGAGGACCTGGGAGGGGTGGGTGTTTCTGGCGACCGTCATCGACGCTCACAGCCGCCGCGTCATCGGCTGGGCCATCGCCGATCACATGCGCACCGACCTCATCGAGGACGCCCTCACGATGGCCATGGTGCTCCGCGGGGACCGTCCGGCGACGGTGATATTCCACTCGGACCGTGGCACCGTGATTTGCTGGGATAACGCCATGGCCGAGAGCTTCTTCGCGACCCTGAAAACCGAGTTCTACTACCGCCGCGTTTGGCCCACCCGGGCCCGCGCGATCCAGGGCGTCGCGGAGTGGATCGAGGACCGCTACAACCGGCGCCGACGGCACTCCTCGATCGGGCAGGTCACACCAGTCGACTTCGAGATGCAATACTCGTCACAGGCCGCAGAGATCCAACTCGCCGCTTAACCCGTGTCCACTCTCCGGGGTCAAGGCCATGTCGCCCTCCCAGCGCCTCGGTGTCTTTCGGTCGTCCGCCTCGGCGGGACGATCTTTCATTCAGGGGGACAAGGTCCGGTATCCGAGACTTCTTCCCGCCGCAGCCACGCGTTTTTCGACGAGATCGCCTTTCTCGCAGTTGAGTTCACCTTCACCGATCGGGATTCAAGTTGGGTCTCATGCAGATCCGCGCCTTTTGTCCGCGCTATTTGAATTTGTGAGCACATGCTAGTTATGAAGTGGCGATGACATCCTGTACCTTGAGACTTGGTCACCGGGTGCTAACACCTCTGGTGCGAGGTCCTGAGCGAATTCTGCCGATTTAGCTTGGGCGCCGCGCGTGAATGAGTGCTGCGGGCGAGAGCACCTGACAGTCGCCTAACTAGTCTACTTTCGGGAGTGTTCTGGGGACTCAAACCGTAAATTCTACGAGTCTTGAGGGTGTCTTGAATCAGAAACTCGGTCGGATGCTGTGGGCAGCGTGCAGTATTCTCATCGTAATTGCCGCTGTGTGGGGCCTGCTTGTCGTAGTCGGCGGTGTTCTGAATCCTCAGGTGAGTGCATTCGACGCCCGCCCTCTACTGCTTTGTATTAGCCTTAGCGGGTTCGCGGTAGTTTCATATCTCGCCTGGCCGAGTCGATGGAATATCGTTGCGCATACTCAACTCGCATTTAGCATCGTTGCTTACGTCATACCCATCCTTTTGCTTGACGGGCTATCGAACGTGTCCGGAGCTGCATTGGACCTATACGCTCAAGTCATTGTGCTCGGATTTGTCGCCTGCACGCTCGGAGTCGCAATCGGCGGATGGGTCGGGCGTTTGGGCGACTGGTCACGCGTCCTAGACCGGATCTCGTTCGCCACATTCTCAGGCTTGGGGAATATGTCGAAGCGAACGCAAATCATTGTTGTGCTTTCGATTCTCGGAATGGTTGCCTCATTCACTGTCATGGGGTTCATTCCTGCGCTTGCGGCCGACCCTTACGCGGCCAAGTTTTTCCGGGGCGAGTATGCCGTGCGGTATGGGCCGGTGGCGCCGCTGTACCGACTGGCAACATCGGCCATTTCCCTTTTGTTTCCTCTGGTGGCAATGTACGCATGGAAATACCGAAGTGCCAAGTGGTACATGATTCTCGTTGGTTCCCTTGGCGTAATGCTGTTATCACTGCAGCGCGAGCCCGCGCTCAGCGGCATATTACTGTTTGCAGGAATTCTAGTGGCAACGCGCGGACGCGGTATGTGGATTTACTTCTTGGGAATCCTCGGCGTGTATTTCGTGGGAAGCGCCCTGTACTACGTCTTGTCACTTTGGGGGGTCGATTCCTTCGCACACGGGTCCTATGCATCGACGTCGTTTCTCGCCGAGATTGCCGCTGGTTCGCCAGACGTCGCCGATCAGATTAATTTCTTCACGAAGTGGTTGGACAGGCCGGAGTACACTCACGGTCTCACTTTTGTTGGCGGTCTGATCCCGGGTAATTTCAAGTGGAATCCGTCAGTATGGTCTTTGTCGGTTATTAATCCGGGGGTCGACGTTTCCGCAATCAGTTCGGGCGGACTCAGACTCCCAGCGCCAATCTGGGGTTTCGTCAGTTTTGGTTGGCCTGGGGTGGTCGCAGTGAGCTTCGGATATGGATTCTTCACTGGCGTCTTGGCGGGATTTGCTAGGCGATTGATTCCGAGCACTAATCTGGCTCAAGCGACCGTCCTAACCGTTATCTATGTTTCGCTCTCGGATGTGATTCCAGTCTTCTTCCGGCTCAGCTACCTCTCTATTTTGCAAGTTCTGGTTGCTGTCATCCTCGTGTATTGGCACACTTCCGGAATCCGGTCAATCGAGGGCGGGTCCCGAGAAGGTCTTCGCCAAGACGACTTGCGGGCATTCCCATCGATTCGATGATTGGTCGCGGTTCCGGCGAGTGGCGCAGGGTCGTCTTACTGTTGCCCACCGCAACGACCATCATCGGTAGGCTCATTCAGCTGGCAGTGTTGATCTTGGTCGCTTCAACAGCCACAGGGGCAGAACGTGGAATGTTGATTGCAGGGATTGGACTCCTCGGCTCGTTTGCCATCCTGACCGATTCCGGTGCAGCCAATTTCATTCTTTCTACGGCTGGTGATTCCCTCTCCCGGGGTGAGTACATTCGCGTGGTGGCCTTTCACGCCGGTCTAGCGACGATTGGCTCGGCCGTGGCAATGTCGTTCGTCTTGGTATCGACTGGCCCGCACGCAACCGTTCGCGCGATAGTCTTGCTCGGCGCGGTCGCGTTGTCACAGATATTCGACGGGACCGGACGAAGCGTTCGAGCACCATTGCTCGTTGCGCGGCGCGATGGACTCTTTTCCATTCCGGATATCGTCAATTTTCTCGCGAAAGCCCCGCTAGTGCTTGGGGCGGTAATGACAAGAGACCTGTCATGGCTGCTGGGGCTTCCCATAGCCTCTTGCATAGTCACTGGAGGAACATTCGCACTTGTGGTGCGATCTATCAGAGGTGCGTCCTTCTCAAGGAATGGTCTCTTTCGGCGCGTGCTTGAGTTCGGAGCCACGGGTTCGCTAAGTGCGTTGTACTCCCAGGCGCCCTTGGTGATCGGTTCTCTCGTTTTACCATTGAACCAGGTCGCTGCTCTGGCGCTCGTCTATCGCATTGTTCAGCCGCTGGAGATGGTGCCGGGAACTGTCTCTCAGCAACTCACACCGCGAATCCGTTCGAGACCCAACGGTCCAGGCTTCTATTGGGCATCCTTCGCATGCGCTGGCCTGCTAGTCAGCGTCCTTCTTCTCATTGGTGCCCCGCTCATCGAGAAGGCTGTCGGCGGCGCTCTCGAGCCGCGGCTAGTCTTCTTGATCATTGTCGGATCGATCTCAATTAAGTGGGGGAACTACGCTCTAGTGGCATTTGTTATGGGAATTGGACTAGTTAGAGCTCGGTTCGTGCTCACTCTATTTGTTGGGATGTTCGCTGTCACCATGAGTGCGCTGCTTGCGCCCATCTATGGTGCACCTGGTCTCGCCGCTGTCACGCTTGTGAGCGAGGTGGCTCTCTCAGCTGGGTTTGGCCTCCTTTTCGCCCGGATGGGGACTGCAGGTGCGTCAGCGTGAAACTCTTATTGGTGTCTGCCGACCGAACGACGGATTCGGGCGTGCCAACCAATCTCGGGGACGCGCTTCTCACTGACGCGCTTGCTGCGGGTGTTCGATCGAGGGGTCATGACGTGAGCGTCGCAGACTTTGGGGCGCTCAGGACTGTTGGCATTGAGGCTCGTGAGAAGTTGACGGGGCCATGGGGTCTAATTCGAGAGATTCGGAATGCCGACGCTGTCATCGTTGGGGGAGGAACTCTGCTTCAGGATGACCAGCCCAGCGAGTTATTTGGAGGCCTGCCTCGACTCATCCTTTTCGTGTCCTTGATTGGATGGATCTCGCGCACGCCCGTGGTGTATTTCGGAGTTGGGTGCGATCCCATTGCTCGTTGGACCATGCGTTGCCTTGTTCGACTTGCCGTGAAGGGTCGTCGAGTGTGGGCCCGTGACCTCGAGTCTGTTCAACGATGTGCTGACCTTCTGAAGATCAAAGTGGAACTGGCTGCTGACGTAAGCCTCCTCTTTGCAGACAGGCTAGGAGATCTGATCGCAAGCTCGAATGTCGCGCAGTCGAACCAGCTAGTTCTGGCTCTTACTGCTCTTGATGCACAAACCTTAACTAGCCACGCAGTGGCCCGATTCAAATCGGAATTCGATACCATCGTTTTCGTCCCGATGCATCAGGGTGAGGATCGCGGGGACTCGGAATCGCTCTTGGACGAAGTCGGTTCACAAATCGAGGTTCTCCGTGGACTGACGTGGGAGGACACCGTGACCGTGTTTGGGCGATCCAAAATGGTGATCGCTTCACGAATGCACGCCATGTATATTTCCGCGATGGTCGGAGTCCCAGTGGCGGCACTCGGGAGTTCGCCAAAAATCGACGCGTTTATTTCCGAATTTGGCATTTCACGGATCGAAGGTATTGATGGATGGAGCGCGATTACTCCTCTTGCAGATGCGGTTTCGGTGGCAATGGCACGTGCTCGAGTCGAGGCTCAACTCGACAGTGCCCTGCGTCACTTGGGCAGCGTCTTATGAATGTTTCTAGCTGGAAGAACGATCAAGTTTTGTTAAAGGGAGTGATTTGGTGACTCTGGCCCGCTCCGTCATTCGCCGGGCGCATAGCCGCTTACGGATTCGAAGAACCATTTTCTGGGTCTCATCCGCATCGATGATTCTCCTAGCTGCCGCGACTTGCTGGGTCGCAGTTAGGGGTCTTTTGGCGAGGGACGAGTTGGTGGCTTCCGTCCCGCTTGCTTCAGAAATCCAAAATCACGTCTTCGCGAATGAGGGAGCGGCTGCGATTAGGGCGTCGACGGAACTTGGGCATCATTCGGCAAATGCTGCGAATCTGACAAGCGACGTGGTCTGGCGGGCGTTTGAAGTGCTGCCCTATCTTGGACCTAACCTCGTTACTGTGCGTCAGCTCGCCGCAGTAGTCGACAACGTTGCAAAGAACGCGATCGTGCCCTTGGCCGATGTCGTTGGTGCCATAAAGATGAACGATTTCAAACCAGTCGACGGCGCCATCGATCTGAGACCGCTTGTCGACGCGCAATCGCAATTCGCGGCGGCTGAATCGGCGCTAAGCGCGGCTGATCGACAGCTAGCGTCGATCAACACATCAGCGAACGTACCAGAAATAAGGAACGGGGCCAACGAACTCTCGGCGTCCGTCACCCAGGCGTCCCGGAGCGTGGGAGACGTGGACCGAGCTGTCCGGCTGGTGCCGAACATGCTGGGGGCCTCTGGGCCGCGAAACTACGTGCTCTTGTTCCAGAACCCGGCCGAGTTGCGGGCGACTGGGGGGATTGCCGGCGCGGTGGCGCTCCTTCATACCGAGAACGGGAAGATTGCGCTTGCGCAACAGGCATCAAGCGGAGACTTCCCCTTCTATGAAACGCCGGTGCTGCCGCTCTCCGATGAGACGCGCGGCCTCTACGGCGACATCACCGGACAGTACATCCAAGACGTGAACCTCACCCCCGACTTTCCGCAGTCGGCGCTGCTGGCGCGCGAGATGTGGAAACGGCAGTTCGGAGTGGAGGCCGACGGGGTGGTCTCCATCGACCCTGTGTCGCTGAGCTATCTTCTCAAGGCCACCGGGCCGATCACCCTGCCGACCGGGGATGTGATGACCTCGGACAACGCCGTGAAGCTGCTGCTCAGCGACGTCTACGCCCGCTACGAGAACCCCGCCGACCAGGACAAGTTCTTCGCGGCGGCGGCAGCATCCGTGTTTTCGGCGGTGTCCAGTGGCAACGCCGACCCGGTCGAGCTGATCAAGGCGCTCGCGCAGGCCGGCAGTGAGCACCGGGTGCTGGTGTGGAGCGCGCACCCGGAAGACCAGGCCGTGCTCGCCGACACCACGCTCGCCGGCGGGCTGCCGGTCAGCGACGCCACCGGAACCCGGTTCGGGGTCTACCTGAACGACGGCACCGGGGCGAAGATGGGGATGTACCTTGACACGAAAGTGACGCTGGGGCAGGTGACATGCCGAAAAGACGGCCGCCCCAATTATGGGGTCACGGTGACACTCACCAACACGGCTCCCGCGGATGCCGCGACTAGTCTCTCTGACTACGTCACCGGCGCGGGCGTCTACGGGGTTGCCCCGGGGAACGTGAAGACGGTCGTGTCGGTCTATGGGGTGCCCGGGATGCAGAACCTAGGCGTGACGCGGGATGGCGCGGTGGTGGGCTATCACCCGGCGACCGATTCCTCTTACCCGGTGAGTGCCCTCAGTGTCGAACTGGCGCCAGGCGAGAGCACCGTGCTGGAGTTCGGCTGGCTCGGGGAGCGACCTGACAAATCCTCACTGATAGCCCAGATGACACCGGGAATTAATCAAAATGAAACACGGCTCGTAGATTCATCCTGTGAATCTGCCTTATGGTAAGAACTGTGCTTCTCGACGCGGTTCGGCGTCGGCACAACTTTCACTTCACCTAGGGGGACCTCATGATGGCCAAAAAGACTTTCGCGGTGATCGCGCTCGCGATCCTCGCAGTGTTCGCAGTACCGGCCGCGGCTAACGCCGCGGGCTACGTCGCGGCCGACAAGGTCACGACCTCAGGCGCCGTCGTCGCCGGCGGAACCGTCACGGTCGGCTTCGCCGCCGGATCGTTCACGGCCGGCGAGAGCGTCTCGTTCACCTGCACCGGATCGGGCACCGCCACCCTGTCGGCCGTCAAGGCCGCCACGGTGTCCCTCACCAAGACCGCCGACGCCTCAGGCGCCGTCAGCGTGAAGGTCACCCTTCCCGCCGACGCCACCGGCACCTACACGGTGACGGCCACCGGCCTCACCTCGGCCAACATCGGCACTGCAACCCTAACGGTTGCCGCGGCTGACGCCGGCGCCGGCAAGGGCCTCGCCCACACCGGTTACGAAGCACCCATGCTGCTCATCTGGGGTGCCGCCGGCGCCCTCCTGCTCGGCATCGCACTCGTTGTCGTCATGGGCATCGTTCGCCGCCAGCGCGCGAACGCGTAACAGGCTCCTGGCCTAACCGCCACCAAGGTTCACCCTGAATGGCCCCGCACTCACGTGCGGGGCCATTTCGCATTGGGCCGGCGGCCGGGCGCCCACGGCTAGGCTTCAGGGGTGGAGACAATCGCATGATAAGTACTTCCGCACCCGGTCTCAGACGTGCTGGAACGCGTTCATGACCAGGAGCAGCGCCGTGACCGCTGCGACCGCGATGAATGAGGGCGCGGCCGAGCAGGAACCAGCGGCTGTCCTGGTTGCGTCGACGCCAACGGCGGATGCGACGCGTCCGGCGTCGGATGCTCATGGCCCGAACCCAGCCACCCAAGGGTCGGCGTGAGACGTCCAGTTCAGGTGCCCAGCGAACCGGCGGGCATGTGCTGGTTGGGGCGATATTTCACAGTCCGGCGTACTTCGCACCATCGCCCGCAAAAAAAACGCACCCCAGTTGTCGTGCCCTGAGTTTTGGGGGCACGGGGCTGATAGCGTCGTACCATGGGGGACAAGACCTGGTTTGCACGAGCCGTTGGCCTCGTCATCGCCGCAGCGGCGAGCGGTGCGGCCGCGACCCTCTGGATTGCGATCGCCGCGGATCCGCAGGCCAGCGGGCTGGCGACAAGCAAGGGCCTCGTCTTCGGCTTTGTGCCCGTGGTCTACGACATGAACGCGCCGGCCCCTCGCGTGATTCTCGCCGCGATCGCCCTGGCTGTTCTCTGCGCGGCCGGGGTGGCGCTGATGGAAAGCCGCGTGTCGAATCGATCACGCAGATCGTCGAATCCCCGGGTCACGCCCCTGTCGCCGAAGGTCGTGATGGCTCCGACGCGAGGCATCTTCGCCGGCCCGGTCACGGTGACCGTGCTGATCCCCGCGCACAACGAAGAAGCGTCGCTCCCGGTGACTCTGTCGTCGCTGCTCGCCCAGTCTCACCGGCCGGAACGAGTGATCGTTGTGGCCGACAATTGCACCGACACCACCGTGGCCGTCGCCCGGCAGTTCGGCGTCGAGGTCTTCGAGTCCGTGCGAAACACGACGAAGAAGGCCGGCGCGCTGAACCAGGCGCTCAAGGACTTTCTTCCCGGGCAGGGCGACAACGACATCGTCATGGTCATGGACGCCGACACCTCGCTGGATGACGGCTTCCTCGAGCACGCGGTGTCCCGTTTCACCAATGACCGTGCCCTCATGGCGGTCGGTGGTCTCTTCTACGGGGAAGAGGGATTCGGGATACTCGGCCAGCTCCAGCGCAACGAGTATGTGCGGTACTCGCGGGAGATCGCCCGCCGGCGCGGTCGCGTGTTCGTGCTCACCGGGACCGCGTCCATGTTCCGGCCTGCCGCCCTGCGCGCCGTGGCCGAGAACCGCGGCGTCACGATACCGGGAGCTCACGGTGACGTCTACGACACCGCGGCGCTGACCGAAGACAACGAACTCACCCTCGCGTTGAAGTCCCTCGGCGGCCTGATGACCTCCCCCTCCCAGTGCACTGTCGTCACCGAGCTGATGCCCACTTTCGGCTCGCTGTGGCAACAACGACTGCGGTGGCAGCGGGGAGCGCTGGAGAACATCGGCGCCTACGGTGTCACACCGGCCACTTTGCGGTACTGGGCGCAGCAACTGGGCATCGGCTACAGTGTCATCGCACTGACCGCATTCATGCTGCTGATGGCCTTGACCGTGGCCGCGGTGAACAACTGGGTGTGGTTCCCGTTCTGGCAGGGTCTCGGTGCCATCTTCATCGCCGAACGCGTGGTCAGCGTCTGGAAGGGGGGCTGGCGGGCACGAATCCTCGCGCTGGTCCTGCTCCCCGAACTGCTGTTCGACATGTTCCTGAACGTGGTCTACGTGAAAGGAATCATTGACATCACCCTCGGCAGGCAGGCGACCTGGGGCCATGTCGCACATTCACCCGCGACTTCAGACGAGCTGGCGGCCTCACAATGAAAACCACGGTGATTCACGCCGGAATCCTTCTACCGGAGTCCATCCTGGCCTCGGGGTTCTTTGCCGTCTTCGCGGCCTTCGTCGGAATCAACACGGTGGTCTATGTTGCGTTGGCCATCGCGAAGATCCTTCCGATGGTGTACGTCACCGACTGGATCACGGGACGGAACCGCCGCACGGAGACCCGAAGCATTTACCCGAAGTCGGCGTCGCACGCGGTGCCGCGGGTGAGCATTCTGTCGCTCCGCAGGGCGCCTCTCCGCGACGCCATGCGACGGCTGGGTGAAAGGCGCCTGAATCGCTCTTCACCGGGACAAGGCGAGCCACCCCGATCTCGCCGGCCCTGAGCCGGTTGCGGCAGGATCGCGCCGCCTGAACCAGGAGCACGGGGTGTTGACTTTGCCCGTCCGCGGCTCACAGACGACTGCACTAAACTCGAAGGTCGGATTTGAGGGGTGTTTTTGTGGTCGACCTGGAGCTTCAGCGGGAACAGAACTATGTGGCAACGCTGTATGCGCGGCTGGACGCGCTGCAGCGTGAGGCCGAGCAGCAACTGACCGCGGTGCGGCGCCTGAACGTGGGCGGCAACCACCAGGCGCGCTCCGAGAGGGACACGTTCGCCCGCCTCTACGAGGACCGCATCGTGCAGCTGCGGGAGGTTGACGACCGGCTGGCGTTCGGCCGGCTGGAGACGGCATCCGACGCAGACGACGGCTCGATCTACCGGTACATCGGCCGGGTCGGGCTGCGCGACGAAGACCTGCAGCCGATCCTGCTCGACTGGCGGGTGCCGCAGGCCAGCGCGTTCTACCAGGCCACCGCCGCGACGCCGCTCGGCGCCCGCGCCCGCCGGCACCTGCTCTCGAAGGGGCGCAGCATCATCCGGATCGAGGATGAGATCCTCGACGCCGAACTGCTCGAGGGGGAGGCGGCCACCCACCACCAGGGCGAGGGCGCCCTGCTCGCCGCGCTCACCGCGCAGCGCACCGGGCACATGTCCGACATTGTGGCGACCATCCAGGCAGAGCAGGACCGCATCATCCGCTCCGACCTCAAGGGTGTGCTCGTGGTGCAGGGCGGCCCCGGCACCGGCAAGACCGCGGTGGCGTTGCACCGCGCCGCCTACCTGCTCTACACCCACCGGGACCGGCTCAAGCACTCTGGCGTGCTCATCGTGGGCCCGTCACCGTCGTTCCTGCAGTACATCGAGGCCGTACTGCCGTCCCTCGGTGAGACCGGGGTGGTGCTCGCCAGCGTCGGTCAGCTCTTCCCCGGCGTCGACGCGACCCACGAGGATGCCCCGGCCGTCGCCGCCCTCAAGGGCCAGACCGCGATGGCCGGCGTGATCGAGCGTGCGGTGCGCTCCCGGCAGCGCATCCCCGAGCGGGACGCGCTGCTCGAGGTGAACGGCGACCGGGTCACGCTCACCACGGAGCTGATGGCGAAGGCCATCCACCGGGCGCAGACGAGCGGCAAGCCGCACAACCAGGCCAGGGTCACCTTCGTGAAAAACGCCCTCAACGCTCTGTCGCGGGAGTGGCTCGAGACGCTGAAGGCCGATGGTGCCTCGATGGACGAGAGCGACCTGCCCATGCTGCGGGAAGACCTGCGCTCGGCCGAGGCCGTGCGGGTTGCCCTGAACACGGCCTGGCTGCCGCTCACACCCCAGAAACTGCTGCAAGACCTCTACTCCCGGCCGGAGTGGCTGGCCTCCCTCACCCCCAGGTTTTCGGCCGAGCAGCGCGCCCTGCTGCAGCGCCCGCGGAACGCTCCGTTCACGATCGCCGACGTGGCGCTGCTCGACGAGGCGGCCATGCACCTCGGCGAGTACAACGTGGTCGACGCGGCCCAGAAGCGCGAGCAGAAGGAACAGCGTAAGCGCGACATCGAGAACGCGGAGGCGGCCATCGCCAACATGGCGGTGAAGGGTCTCGTGAACGCGACATCCCTCGCCGACAACTTCGCCGAGCTGGGCGACCGGGCCACCACCGCCGAGCGCGCGGCCGCGGACCGCACCTGGACCTACGGGCACGTGGTCGTCGACGAGGCGCAGGAACTCTCACCGATGCAGTGGCGGCTGCTGCTGCGCCGCGGACCGCAGCGCTCGTTCACCATCGTCGGCGACATCGCCCAGGCGGCGTCCGCCGCGGCTGCCACGAACTGGAAGGACGCGCTCCGGCCGATCCTCGGCTCGTCCCTCGAGGCGGACCGCTGGCGGCTCGAAGAGCTCACCGTGAACTACCGCACGCCCAGCCAGATCGCGTCGGCCGCCGAGGCGATGGCTCTGGCGCACAACCTGCCGATCACCCCGGCGCGGTCGGTGCGGGCCAGCGACTGGCCGATCGAGACGGTGACGGATGTGGCCGACGCCGTGCGCCGCGACCTCGCCCTGGGCGCCGGCGGCACCCTCGCGGTGATCGTGGTCCCGGCATCCGTCGCCGCCGTCAACGCCGCCCTCACCGCGGAGATCGGTGACGCCGTCGGGCTCGGCGCGCTCGGCCTCACCCGGCAGGTCGCTCTGCTCACTCCGACAGACGCGAAGGGGCTCGAGTTCGACGCGGTGGTCGTGGTCGACCCGAACGCGATCGTGGCCTCCTCCTCCCGCGGCGTCGGCGCCCTCTACGTGGCGCTCACCCGCGCCACCCAGCGCCTCTACCTCGTCACCGACGGCCCCCTGCCGGAGGGCCTCGGCTAGCTGCCCCCGTCGTGGAGCCGGTCGGCGACCTGTAATATTTCTCTATATGACTTCGCTTCCCCGGCTCGTGGCCTTCGACCTCGATGACACCCTGGCCGCTTCCAAATCCCCGCTCGACCCCCGGATGGCGGCCCTGATGGTGCGCCTCCTCGGTGCCGCCCCGGTCTGCGTCATCTCCGGCGGCCAGATCGCCCAGTTCCACATGCAGCTGATCGACAACCTCGACAACGTCACCGACGAGGCCCTCGCCGGCCTGCACCTGATGCCCACCTGCGGCACCCAGTACTACCGGCACGTCGACGGTGCCTGGATCCAGATCTATGCCGAGCTCCTCACCGACACCGAGAAGACGAGCGCGCTGACCGCGGTGGAGGCCACCGCCCGCGAGCTCGGCTACTGGGAGAGCGACACCTGGGGCCCGATCCTCGAAGACCGCGGCTCGCAGATCACGTTCTCCGCTCTCGGCCAGGCCGCCCCGGTCGCCGCGAAGGCCGCCTGGGACCCGAGCGGTGAGAAAAAGAACACCCTCCGCGAGGCCGTGCAGACGCTCCTTCCCGAGCTCGAGGTGCGGTCGGGCGGTTCGACCTCGGTCGACATCACCCGGCGAGGCATCGACAAGGCCTACGGGATGAAGAAGCTCGCCGCGCTCACCGGCGTCTCCCTCGACGAGATGCTCTTCGTCGGCGACCGGCTCGACGAGCACGGTAACGACTACCCGGTGAAGGTGCTCGGGGTCGAGTGTGTCGCCGTCGGCGACTGGGAAGACACCGCCGCGTTCCTGGAGACCCTGATCCCGCGGCTCGAGGCCGGCGCGCGCTGACCTGACGCGCTGACCTGACGCGCTGACCTGACGCGCTGACCCGACGCGCTGACCCGACGCGCTGACCTGACGCGCTGACCTGACGCCGCCGGGTGTTCAGCTCAAGGTGCTGACGCAAACTGGGGGCGGAGCGCGTAGCGGCCGATGATGATCAGATTCGAAAGGGTATCCGCCGCGGCGGGCTTCTCGACCAGTCCGGTCACCCTCACCAGGTCCGGTCGCCGGTCGGCTCGACCGCGGCAGCATCGTAGGGCTGGAGCCGCGACGGATCCACCTCCATCAGGGCGACGATGCTCGCGTTCCATCTGCTCTATTTGGCGAGCATCTTCGCGAGCAATGGGTCGCGGGCGTCGATGATGTCGTCGCTGAGCAGCCTGGCGAATGGCTGGTCCCCGACGCGTGACAAGAGTAGGTGGACTGCTGGCCAAGCGCAGCGGATTCCCCATTCCCATCAGAGGGGTACGGCGCTATTGTGTTGTAACCGTTTACCCGAGCGGTAGCTGGAGGCAACCCGAATGCCGAACGTGTCCTACGTGTCGTCGCGCCGGAAAACACCAATTTTCCGGATCGATGAACCACCCTCAAGAACCGATCGGCGAGCCGACGCTCCGCCGAGCGACTCCTGCGCTGCTGCCCGGCGGTCCGGGGGCTCTTATGTCTGAGACGCCCCTCGCCCCGCGCAAACGCCACCCCTGGCGCATCACCTGGGGTGTCTTCGAGGCGGTCCTGCTGCTGCTCGTCTCGATCGGCGGCGTCTACGCGTTCACGCTGACCCACACCTTCGACGCCCAGACCGAGAAGATATCGAACGCCTTCCCCGCGGATGCGGTGCGGCCGCCGGCGGCGCCCGGCGGCACTGCCATCGGGCCCAGCCCGCAGCCCAACATCCGGCCCGGTTCGCCAACCCCGGCACCGGGAGCCGATGCGCCGGTGGCGCAAGCCCAGAACATCCTCTTGCTCGGCTCGGATACCCGCGGCACCACCGACCGTGACCTGGCGGGCATCCGTGGCGAACGATCAGACACCATCATGGTCGTGCACGTTCCTGCCGATCGCAAGAACCTCTACGTCATGTCGATCCTGCGGGACAGCTGGCTGGAGATCCCCGGGCATGGCACGGCGAAGATCAACGCCGCTCTTTCCTGGGGCGGAGTGCCACTGGCCGTGCAGACCGTTGAGACACTGCTCGGTGTGCGGATCGACCATGTGGCGGTCGTCGACTTCGCCGGTTTCAAGGGTGTCACCGACCTTCTCGGCGGCGTCGACATCAGCAATCCGATCGGCTTTGCCTCGTACCACATGAAGGGGCACTACTTCTCGACGGGCGCGCTGCACCTGAACGGCACGGAAGCCATGGCCTTCGCCCGGGAACGTTACGCGTTTTCCGACGGCGACTTCCAGCGGGTGCGCAACCAGCAGCTCATCATCCAGGCGGTGCTGGTGGCGATGATGCACAAGTCGGTGCTCGCCGACATCGGGAAGACGACCAGCCTGGTCAACTCGGTGACGCCCTTCCTTGCGGTTGACGAGGGCCTCAACTCCGCCTACCTGACCGGGCTGGCGTGGGAGCTGCGGGCGGTGCGTGAACCGGAGGTCGAATTCTTCACCATGCCGACCAACGGTACCGGGACCTCCAGCGACGGGCAGTCGATCGTGAACATCGACTGGTCGGCACTCGCGGCCGTGCAGAACGCTTTCAAGACCGACACCCTGGGCTCCTACCAGCCGGAGGTTCAGACAATCAGGTAGCCGGGGCGGGGGCAGAGTCGGACGGGCCTCCGCACCAGGGAGTTCCCGGGGCGCCTGGCGCCTGCGGGACAGCCGGGGAGCGCTCATCGGGTTGGGCGCTTTCCGGTCAAACCGTCCGTCGGCCGCGGCGTGCGGCCTGGGCGTGCGGCCTGGGCGTGCGGCCTGGGCCGGCCGGTCCCCGCGAATGCCGGTTAGCGGGTGGGGCCCGGGTTACCCGTCCGGTGGTGCAGCAGCAGGGCAAGCGCGGTGCCGATGATCGCGCCGGAGCTGTTCGCGATGATGTCACTGACCGTGGCGAACCGGGCCGGCAGGAAGACAAGCTGGCCCAGCTCGATTGCGCAGCTCGCACCGAATCCGGCCAGCGGGCCGAGCCACCAACGCCGGCCACCGGCCAGGATCACCAGGAACAGCCCGACCGGCACGAACATGAGAATGTTCGCCGAGAACTCGATCAGGTCATAGCGCACCCACCCCGGCGCGCCGTGCCGCTGGAGCAGGTCGAGGAGGGTGACGAGGTAGCCGTGGGCGTCCTGGTCCACCGGTGACGGCCAGAACGCAATCAGCAGGAGGGCGACCAGGTAGGCGACGCAGAGGCCGACCGTCCAGCGGTGCAGCCCAGGGCGCCCGGGTACGCCCGGAGTAGATACGAGTGGGTGCAGCCCGCCCCTGGTGCGAGAGGAGCCCCGGGCGCCCGCCGGGCCAGCTGTCGGCGGAGGCGTGAGCCGGTCAGCGGTCATGCGGTTACCTCCCCGGGCCGGGCGGTCGGCTCCAGTCGACGGCGCCGGGGAACGGACCGCAACACTGCAGATTGCCCCACCCTAGACGCGTTCGCTGGGAGGAGCACGAACGGCCCAGCTTCAGGGTTTCGTCACGACGCCGTGCCGAATCCGACCCTGGCCGGGGAATCAAAACGCCCGGCCGCGCGTTGGGGGGAGAGATGCAAACGCTACCGATCAACGTGCTCGACCTGGCCAGCCGCCCCGCGGGCGGCACCAATGCGGATGCGGTGGCCGGCAGCATCCGTCTCGCGCAGGTCGCAGAGGACCTCGGTTACGACCGCTTCTGGGTCGCCGAGCACCACAACATGCCGGCGATCGCCTCGAGCGCCCCTCCCGTGCTGATCGCGGGCATCGCGGCGCGCACGGAGCGGATCAGGGTGGGCTCGGGCGGGGTCATGCTGCCCAACCACGCTCCGCTCGTCGTGGCGGAACAGTTCGGCACCCTGCGTGCCCTCTACGGCGACCGGATCGACCTTGGCATCGGGCGCGCCCCCGGCACGGATGGCGCCACCGCCATGGCCCTGCGCCGCAGCACAGAGGGCCTCGGCGTCGACGACTTCCCGCAGCAGCTCGTGGACCTGATCGGCTTCTTCCACGGCGGGCTGGCGGAGGACAACCCGCTCCGCGGGATCACCGCCTACCCCGGCCTCGGCGACGCCCCCCAAATGTGGCTGCTGGGCTCCAGCGGCTTCAGCGCCCAGGTCGCCGGCGTGCTCGGGCTGCCGTTCACCTTCGCGCACCACTTCGCCGGCGACGGCACCGAGGCGGCGCTCGCCGTCTACCGGGACCGGTTCGAGCCCAGCAGCTTCCTCGCCGAACCGCACGCGATGATCGCGGTGAGCGTGATCAGCGACGACGACGCGGAGGTCGTCCGCCGCGAATCGCTGCCCGGTCTGATCACCTACATCCGGATGCGCCAGGGCAAGAAGCCTGCGCCCGTGTCCCTGGAGGAGGCGCTCGCCTACCGCTTCTCGCCCTACGAGCAGGACCTCGTCCAGACCCGCAACCGGCGCCAGGCGATCGGCACCCCCGACCAGGTCGATGCCGCGCTGACGACCCTGCTGGGGTCGACGGGCGCCGACGAGCTGATGGTGAGCCCGCAGGCGTCCAGCCTGGCCGGCCGCATCCGCTCGCTGGAGATCGTGGCCGGCCTGCGCACCGCCGCCTGAGTCGCGCGCTCCCGCGCTTCGGTCGCGGAGAAAGCACCTTCACCTCGCCTCCGAGGGTGCTTTCTGCGTAACTCAGTCGGGTCAGTAGCGGGCATCGACCCGCTTGGGCAGCACAAAGACGAGCAGCAGCGCGAGCACGCTGAACGCAGCGCTGACGCCCATCGCGGCGGTCGCGCTGGTGGTGAAGCCCGTGGCGAGGGCGGCCGGACCGGGACCGGCGACGACGAGGGTACCGAAGAACACGCTGCCGATCACGGCGATGCCGATCGCGCTGCCGACCCGCTGCATCACGCCGACCACACCGCTGGCCGCGCCGGCCTCGGTGCGGTCCACGGTCGCCACAATGAACTGGGCGTTCGGCGCGATGAAGAAGCCGCTGCCGAGCCCCGCGATCGCCAGCGGCGGAAGCAGCTGCCAGTTGGTGATCTCCGGGCCGATCAGCAGCAGGTCGAGCCAGATCCAGACGAGTCCGACCGTGACCAGGGCCACGCCGATGACCAGCACGGTGCGGCCGAGGCTCTGGGCGAGCCGATTACTCTGGGAGGCGCCGATGATCGTGCCGAACGCGAAGGGGATCGACACCAGCCCCGACTCGAGTGCGGTGTGGCCGAGGCCGGCCTGCCAGAGGATGGAGATGGTAAAGAAGATGCTGGTGAACGCAGCGAAGTAGACCAGGGCGAGCACGATTCCGCCGGAGAACGCCGGATGCCGGAACAACCGGGGCGGGACCAACGGGCTCTTGCCCCACCGGGTGAACATGACCTCCCAGGCGCCGAACGCGACGATGAGCAGTGCTCCGGCTCCCAGGGTGAGGTAGGTCCAGAGCGGCCAGCCCTGGTCCTGGCCCTCGATCAGCGGCACGAGCAGCGCGACCAGGCCGGCGGAGATGAGGAGCAGGCCGACCCAGTCGATGCCGGAACTGGCATCGTCGGCCTTGCGTTCGGAGCCGGACGGCAGTAACAGTGCGGCGGCGATCAACGCGGCGACGCCGATCGGGAGGTTGACCCAGAAGACCAGTCGCCAGCCGTTCTCGTTGCCGAAGGCCTGGATGATCAGCCCACCGAGGATCGGCCCGAGCGCCGTGGAGACACCGATGACGGAACCCATGATCGCGAACGCCTTGCCGCGGGCCATCGGCGGGAACAGCAACTGGATCACCGCGGTGACGGCGGGCACGAACATTCCTCCGGCGAGACCCTGCACGACCCGGGCGATGATCATCTGGAGGTCGTTCTGGGCCAGGCCGCAGGCCAGGCTGGCCAGGGTGAACAGGGCTAGACCGGTGAAGAAGACCCACTTGTGTCCGATCCGGTCGCCGAGGCGCCCGGACGGGATCAAGGCCAGGCCGAAGGCGAGGGCGTAGCCGGAGATGATCCAGGAGAGCGTCGCCTCCGAGGCATTCAGGCTCGTGCGGATCGTCGGCAGCGCCACGTTCACGATGGTCGTGTCGAGCAGGGCCATGAACATGCCGGCCAGAAGCACGACGAGGGCTTGCCACGCATGGCGAGGGATGACCGCTGCGGGGCGAGCCTCCTGGGTGGGGTGTGACATTGTCAATGGTCCTTTCGGGCGTGTTCGTCCACGATGATGTCGGGTAGGACGGTGACGAGGTGGTCATGCCATGTGATTTCGGCACGGATGCGGTCGGCCTTATGGAGCATAATGAAGCGCTCGCTGGCGGTGAGGTAGGGGAGGGCCGAAGCCGTGACGGCTTCGGCGTCGGCGAGCAGGGCGCGGAGGGCGAGCAGCCGGGCGCCGATCATCAGGGGAAGCTCGTCGAGGCGGTCTGGGTCGAGGCGGGTCATGGCGAGGTCGAATGGGTCTGGTTTGATGACGATCGTGCGCAGTCCGTCGAGCCGCAGGGCTGCCAACGCCTGTCGGCCGGTCGGCGAGACCTCATAGACCTGACGCTCGGGGTAGTTGCCTTCCCGTTCGACCCGGACGACGTCGATCATTCCTTCGGCGGCGAGCCGCTTCATGGCGCCGTAGACCGCGCCGACGGAGATGTCGGTCCACAGGTGGACGTGTTCCTGCTCGGCGAGGAGCCGCAATTGGTGGCCGTGCATGGGCCCGCGTTCGGCAAGGGAGCCGAGAATGAAGAGGCGGATGGACGACATCCGTTTACTCTCGCATGAGTAGTCTCGCCGGTCAAGACCCTGGGCGTGACGATCGAGAATGCACAAAACCCCCACTCCGCAGAGTGAGGGTTTCATGTTTCTGTCGGGGTAACAGGATTTGAACCTGCGACCTCGTCGTCCCGAACGACGCGCGCTACCAAGCTGCGCCATACCCCGATGGCTCGTAAGCCTTGTCAAGTATAACCCCAACCGGGAGGTAGGTCTCGACAAGCTCGACCACCGGGGGCGTGACCACCGCCGGTGGTGGAGCCCGTCGAGACTAGGCGGACGTGAGGGTGAGCAGCGTCGCTTCAGGGGGGCAAGCGAACCGGACCGGCGCGTAGATGGAGGTGCCGAGCCCCGCCGAAACGTTGAGGTACGCGGTGTGCAGGCCGGTATTCCAGAGGCTGAGCCCCTTGACCTGTGTGCGCGGGATGTCGCAATTGGTGACCAGGGCGCCGAACCCGGGCACGCAGACCTGGCCGCCGTGGGTGTGGCCGGCGAGCATCAGCTGCGCCCCATGGTTCACGAAGGAGTTCAGCACCCGCTGGTATGGGGCGTGCGCGACACCCACGGTGAGCGTCGGTCGGGGCGCGGCGGCTTCCTCCGGATCAGGCCAGGACTCATCGGCGAGCGGGTCGTTCGCGCGCAGGTCGTCGACGGCACGGGTGATCAGGTCGAGCCTGTCGCGCCGGATGTGCGGGTCGTCCACGCCAAACAGTTCCAGGTGCGTGCCGTTGATGTCGAGCGCCTCGGCCCTGTTGTTCAGGTTGGTCCAGCCGAGATTCGCGAAGACGCGGTGCAGGCTGTCAATGTCGAGCGTTTGGTGCATGGCACCCCGCAGCTTCGACGGCGCGGCGAAGTAACGGAACGGGTTCTTGAAGATCGGGCCGAAATAATCGTTCGAGCCGTTGACGAAGATGCCCGGTATGCCGCGGAACGGTTCCAGCGCATACTCGATGCCGGAGACTCCGTCCGCGTGGCCGAGGTTGTCGCCGGTGTTGACGACCAGGTCGGGCTGGAGGTCGGCGAGGCCACGCACCCAGTCCTGCTTGTCCCGCTGCCACGGCGCCATGTGCAGGTCGGACAGGTGCAGCACTCTGATCGGGTCGGACCCGGGAGCCAGCACCGGCACGCTCACCTCGCGCAGCGTGAACAGGCGGCGCTCGACCAGGGAGCCCCAGGCGAACGCGGCGAACCCGGCCGCGGCGACGGCCCCGACGCTCACCGCGACGGCCTTGCCGCCGACGGTGGTCATCCGTGTCCCTTGTCTTTGCCGTTGCCGGTGGCGAGCGTGCCGATGACGATCGCCACTGGGCCGCCGGGTGCCGAGCCCGTTCCGCCCGCAGGTGTCATTGCCAGCACGGTGCCGACCTGTCTGGGGTCGGTGACGTCCTGTTCGGTCTTGGTCACGGCAAATCCGCTCAGGGTGGCCCGAGCCTCGGCCTCGGTCTTACCGACCACGTCGGGCACGACAACCTGGGTCCCATTGCTCGTGAACGCGGTGACGGTCGCCCCGCGGCTGGCGCTCGTACCGCCGGCCGGGTCGGTCCTGGCGACGGTGCCCGCGGGCATTTCGGAGTCCGTCACGCCGCCGTCGGTGAAGCTGAAGCCGGCGGCCTCAAGGGTGGCCTGGGCCTCCGCGATGGACTTGCCGCGCAGGTCGGGGACCGGGATCTGAACTGCCTGGAGGACCTTGGAGGAGGCTTCCGCGAACGCGTCGCCACCGTACTTGGCGTTCGCGACGCTCATGATGTCGGGCCACATCCGGTGACGGGCGGTGGCCGCCGTGCCGCCGGGGAAGCTCACCTGGCGCTGGTTGATGTCTCCGGTGACGCTGACGACTCCGACCACGGTGGCGACCTTGGTGCTCGCCCCGCTCATCCAGGTGTCCTTGTTGCCGTCTGTTGTGCCGGTCTTGCCGATCATCGGGACCTTCGGCGACGTCGCGCGGTTCGACGCGGTGGCGGTTCCCTCCGACATCACCCGCTGCATGGCATACGTCATGCCCGCGTCGACGGCAGGGTCGACGGACTGCTTGCAGGTCGACTTCGGCGCCGCGAGCTCTTTGCCGTCGGGACCGGTGATCTTGTCGATCGCCACCGGGCTGCAGGTCACGCCGTTATTCGCGATGCCCGCGAAGGCGACGGCCATGCTCAGGGGCGCGACCTCGTTGGTGCCGAGCACCGCCGAGGCACCCTGTTCAAGCGGGTCGCCGTCGGCGCGGTGAACGCCGAACGCCTCAGCCGTCTTACGGATGCCGCACAGGTCGAGTTTCTTGGCCATCCCGATGTAGCCCGTGTTGATCGAGTTGATCGTGGATTCCAGGGCACTGTAGTTTGTTCCGGCCTCATTGGAGTCGTTCTTCGGGTTGAAGCCCGGGAAGGTCTGGGGGCCGTTGCAGCTGTCCTTGAAGGTTCCCCAGTTCGACTTGCGCCGAGAGTCGACGCGCTCGTTGAGGGAATGCCCCTCCGTGAGCCACTCGCCGAGACTGAAGACCTTGTACGTGGATCCGGGCTGGAAGCCGTGCGATCCGCCCTGGTCGATATCGGTGTTGTAGTTGACTCCGGTCGCGTTGGGGTTGGTGGCGGCGACGTTCGGGTCCTGGGTGTAGTCCTTGTTCTGGGTCATCGCCAGAACACGCCCCGTGCCCACCTGAACGCTCGTGATGACGCTTCCGACGTCCCAGCCGTCATAGCTCTTGGGCACGTATTTGTTCATCGTGTCGACGGCCGCGTTCTGCAGATCGAGGTCGATGGTCGTGTAGACGTTGTAACCACCGCGACGGAAATTCGCGAAGCGCGTCCCCTCATCCGGACCGAAGGTCGGATCGGTCTGGAGGATGTTGGTGACGTAGTCGCAGAAGTAGGCGCTGGTGCCGGCGGTCGTGCAGCCCGTGCTCGGCTCGGTGATGACCGGCTCGATCGGAGCGGCGACCGCCGCGTCGTAGTCGGCCTTGACGATCTTCTTGTACTTGAGCATCTGGCCGAGGATGTAGTCGCGGCGCTGTTTGTTCGCTGCGTAGCCGTTCGCCGAGCCGTTGGTCTCGCTCTTGGGGTTGTCCAGCTGGAACTTGACCGGGTTGTTCACGATCGCCACGAGGCTGGCGGCCTGCGGCAGGGTCAGCGCCGCCGCTGTGGTGTTGAAGTAGTAGTTGGCGGCGGATTCGATTCCGTAGACCGTGCCGCCGAAGCCCGTGATGTTGAGGTACTGGCGGAGGATGTCATCCTTGGCGTACTTCTTCTCCACGCCGATGGCGAGCCGCATCTCCTTGAGCTTGCGGTCGGGGCTGGTCTCGGTGGCCGAGTTGTAGCACAGCGTGCGCTTCTTCTGGTTGGTGAGCGCTTCGCACTTCTGCACGAGCACGTTCTTCACGTACTGCTGGGTGATCGACGAACCGCCTCGGGCCGATCCGCTGGCAAGCGTGGTGACCAGGCCGGTCACCGTGCCCTGCAGGTCGATGCCGCCGTGCTGATAGAAGCGCGGGTCCTCGCCGGAGATCGCGGCATCCTTGACAAACGGGCTGATCTTGTCCCACGCGACCTCGACGCGGTTCTGGTCGTAGAACGACGCGAGGAGACCGGTCGTGCCGTCGCTGCGGGTGGCGTAGATGTTGCTTCGCTGTGCCAGCTGGTCGATCGAGAGGTAGTCGGGAAGGTTCTCGAAGACGTTGATGGTGTTCGTCGCGGTCATACCGGACAGGGCGAGAGCGGGGGTCACAGCGGCGGTGACGAGGATGCCGGCAATGGCGCTCATCCCGACGAAGCCGAGCAACCCACCGAGCGCTCCGCTAACCGTTCGATTTTTGGCAGACATACAATTGAGGTTACGCGACAAAACCTGAAAGACCGCCTGAATCGGAGCCATATGCCTGCCTGGGAGTACCTCACGACGCCGCTGATGATTCACAATACGGCCGCAATCTTGAACAACTGGGGCTCTGACGGCTGGGAGTTGGTGCAGGTCGTCCCCGGGCCGGAGGGCGGGCTCGTCGCCTACCTCAAGCGCCAGGTCGCCGCAACGGAAGGTGCATAGTCGTGTCGCACATCGAAGCGCGCCTCGCCGAACTGGGGATCGACCTGCCGAGCGCGGTACCCCCCTTGGCGTCCTATGTGCCCGCCGTCGTGTCTGGGGCGTTCGTGTTCACGTCCGGCCAGTTGCCGATGGTGTCCGGCGCTCTTCCGGCAACGGGCAAGGTCGGCGACGGCCATGGCCTCGTGCCGGCCGGGGACGCGAAGGAGTACGCCCGCCAGTGCGCCCTCAACGGTCTGGCCGCGATCAAGGCCGTGATCGGCTCGCTCGACCGGATCACGCAGGTCGTCAAGGTCACCGGTTTCGTGGCATCCGACCCAGCTTTCACCGGCCAGCCCGGGGTCGTCAACGGTGCCTCTCAGGTTCTCGGTGAGATCTTCGGCGACCTGGGAGTGCACGCCAGGTCGGCCGTGGGCGTCGCGGTGCTGCCGCTGGACTCGCCGGTCGAGGTCGAGCTGATCGTCTCGTTCGCCTAGCTGCACTGACCCGGCGCCTGTCGTCCGGTCACAAGCGAGCGCGCCACATCCGCCGCTCCGCGCCAGGCGCACTTGGCGCGAAGCGGCGCACGTGGCGCGATCGGCAGCGCGGGCGCTAGCTGTCGGCGCGGGGCCGCTCAGCGTGCAACGGATGCGCGAACGCCCGCCCGGCCGCAGCGGCCAGTTTCAGCGAGGGCTGTTCGACCCAGCGCGTCATCAGCTGGGCGAGCACGAGGCTGAGCGGCACCGAGACCAGCGCACCGAGCCACCAGAACTCCGGCCCGAACAGGTTGCCGAAGGTGACCACGATCGGGAAGTGCACGAGGTAGAGGGTGAAGCTCACCGTGCCGAGCCAGACCAGCGGGCGCGCGGTCAACGGCCGGTGCAGCGGCGGCCAGAGCGCGACGGCGGCGACGACCAGGACGGCGCCCGGCACGCGGAGGGCGAGGGTGAGCTCGCTCCACGGGCCGGTCAGGAGCGGGCGCGCGAGCCAGTGCGCGATCAGCAGCAGCGGGCCCAGGACGGTGAGGCCGATCCACGCGGCGGTGCCCCAGCGCCGCGCGGACAGGGAGGCCGCGCCCGCCTGGAGGGACTCGAAGTTGGCCGCCAGCAAGGCGCCGAGCGCGAACGCGGGCAGGTACATCAACGGTTCGATCCCGGTGACGTAGCCGTAGGCGGAGACGGCCAGGAACAGCGCGGCCCAGAGCCCGGTCCAGCGCCGGGTGGCCGCGGCGAGCACCACGCTCACCGGGAGCAGCAGCGAGAACCACATCTCCCAGGCCAGCGACCAGAGCGGCGGGTTGACGTCGGGCCGGCTGGTCTCGGTGATGATGCTCGCCTCGCGCAGCAGGTTGCCGAGGCCGAGGCTGGGGTTGTCCTGCCTGGCCAGCCACGCGCCGCCGCCCGGGTCGCCGGTGCGCGGGAAGAAGTAGATCCACGCCGCCGCCAGCCCCACCGAGATCACGACGGGAACGAAGAGCCGGATCACCCGCCGCGGGTAGTAGGCCATCCAGTCGTAGGCGGGTGCCGCGAGGGGAGACCGCACGAGCACGAAGCCGCTCAGCACGAAGAACACCAGCACGAACTCCGGCCCCGCGAAGAGCAGCTTCAGGGGCGACAGCGTCGTCCACCAGCCGACCGACAGGAACTCGAGCCGGAGCTCGACTCGTAGGCGGCCGAGACCGCCGGTGCCGTCATCGAGACGTGGTGCACGAGAACGATCAGGGCCGCGACGCCGCGCAGGGAATCGAGGGCAACCAGACGGCCGGGCGAGGGGAGTCGGGACATTGACCCCACCGTAGGGGTGCCCCTTGTGAATTCCCTCCGCGCGGCATCCGTCACCGTCCTCCGCCGAACTGTGAGCAAAGCCGCCTTCCGGGCGGTTCGGAGGCGGCTTTTCTCACAGTTCGCCGCCGTGGCGGTGGGCCAGGGCGACGGGGCGGGCCGGGGGCTACTTCAGCGTGGACATGATCGCCGTCATCACCGAGGTGTCGGCGAGGGTGGTCGTGTCGCCGATCTCCCGGCCCTCGGCCACATCCTGCAGCAGACGCCGGATGATCTTGCCGGACCGCGTCTTCGGCAGCTCGCTGACGATGAAGATCTGCCGTGGCCTGGCGATCGCGCCGATCTGCTGGGACACGTGCGCCCGCAGCACCGCGGTGAGGTCCGCGTGGGAGGACTCCTCGAGGTGGCTGTACTTGATGATCACGAAGGCCACGACGGCCTGGCCGGTCGTATCGTCGTGCGCACCGACCACGGCGGCCTCCGCGGTCATCGGATGCGCCACCAGTGACGACTCGATCTCGGCCGTGGACAGTCGGTGCCCTGACACGTTCATCACATCGTCGACCCGGCCGAGCAACCAGATGTCACCGTCCCGGTCGAGCCGGGCGCCGTCGCCGGCGAAGTATCGCGGGTTCTCGTCGCCGAACTTCTCCCAGTAGGTCTCCTTGAACCGTTCGGGGTCACCCCAGATTCCGCGCAGCATCGACGGCCACGGCTCGGTCACCACCAGCAGGCCGCCGTTGTCGCGGCCGACGTGGTTGCCCTCATCGTCGAGCACGTCGATCACGACGCCCGGGATCGGTACCTGGGCGGAGCCGGGCTTCGTCGTGGTCACCCCGGGCAGGGCGGAGATCATGATCGCGCCGGTCTCGGTCTGCCACCAGGTGTCGACGACGGGGGCGACGTTGCCGCCGATCACCTCGCGATACCACATCCACGCCTCGGGGTTGATCGGTTCGCCGACCGAGCCGAGCAGCCGGAGACTGGTCAGGTCGAAGCCCTGGGGAATCTGGCGGCCGAGCTTCATGAAGGTACGGATGGCGGTGGGCGCCGTGTAGAGGATGCTCACCTTGTACTTCTGAACGATCTCCCACCACCGGCCGGGGTGCGGGGTGTCGGGGGTTCCCTCGAACAGAACCTGGGTGGCACCGTTGGCCAGGGGTCCGTAGACGACATAGCTGTGGCCGGTGATCCAGCCGACGTCGGCGGTGCACCAGTAGACATCCGTTTCGGGGTGCAGGTCGAACACGTTCTTGTGGGTGAAGGCCACCTGGGTGAGGTACCCGCCGCTGGTGTGCAGGATGCCCTTGGGCTTTCCCGTCGTGCCGGAGGTGTACAGGATGAACAGCGGGTTCTCCGCGGGGAAGCCCACTGCCTCGTGCTCGGCATCGACCGAGGCGAGTTCCTCGTGCCACCACAGGTCGCGCTCGGTCCACTCCACCTCACCGTTCGTGCGCTTGACCACCAGCACGTTGCGCACGGTTGTGTCATTGCCGGCCAGGGCCTCGTCCACGGCCGGCTTGAGCGCGGATGCCTTGCCCTTGCGGTAGCCGCCGTCGGCGGTGATCACGAGCACGGCGCTGGCGTCGTCGATGCGCGAGCGCAGGCTTTCGGCGCTGAAACCGCCGAAGACGACCGAGTGCACGGCGCCGATCCGGGCCACGGCGAGCATGGCGATGACGGCTTCCGGGATCATCGGGAGGTAGATCGCCACCCGGTCCCCGGCGTTCACGCCGAGCTTTCCCAGCACATTCGCAGCACGCTTCACTTCGGCCGTGAGTTCGGCGTAGCTGATGTCCCGGGAATCGCCCGGCTCACCCTCGAAATGCAGGGCGACCCGGTCGCCGTTGCCGGCCAGCACGTGCCGGTCGAGGCAGTTCCAGGCCACGTTCAGCTCGCCGTCTTCGAACCACTTCGCGAACGGCGGGTTCGTCCAGTCCAACGTCTTCGTGAACGGCTTGGTCCAGTGCAGCAATTCACGCGCCTGATCAGCCCAGAACGTGAGACGATCGGCGGCAGCATCCTGGTAGAGCTGTCCGGTTCCCACGGCCTGTGCCGCGAATTCGGGTGTCGGCGGGAACCTGCGGGTCTCGTGAAGAAGATTGTCGATCTTTACGTTCATACCTGGTTCGCTCCTTTGCGATGCATTGATGGGCGCGTAGCCAGCCCTCTGAAACCCTACTCTTCGCGACTGAACGCACGGGTTGCGGCCGATTGCGACCCCTTGCAACGTCCCCGTACGGGGGCGAAAGCGCCCTGCCGGTTCCATGTCCTCATTTGTGAGGACAAAAGGGACTTGCGCATCTTCGTTTTCCTTATACACTTGGACACGTCCGAACGAAAGTTTTGACCTGCGGTGCGTTTGGTTCCCCCCAATCAGCGCGCTGCCGAGGCGGCACCTGTTCCCCCCAATAGGTGCCGCCCCCCTGTTTTTAACGGCTTCTTGTTGCCCGGCCCTCCTCCTCCACCTCCACCGCTCCTCCACAGCAGCGTCAGGCGGCAACTGCGCCCGGTCCGTCGTCTCGCTGCGGCGCCGCCGTCCGGCCGGCCTACAGTCGGTCCATGCCGGAGCCCTTCGTCGCCGTCCCGTCCTATGCCACCCCGGGCGAGGCAGAGCCGGTGACCTTTCCGGTGACCCTTCCGGTGACGGAGCCGGTGACCGAGCCGGTGACCGAGCAGGGGGAGTGGGCCGCCGCCCGCGTGTCGGCCAGGCATGTGCGGGCGGGGGGATTCGGCGCACGCCCTCCCGTGCCGAATGCGGTCGGCCGTGTCGGCCGTGTCGGCATGGCGACTCCGGCCGCGCCGCAGCGTCCACTACCACCGGCCATGTCCCCGCCCCAGATGTCCCCGCCGGGCTCGACCTGGTCTACCGCGGCCTCTCCCGTTGCGGCCTCTCCCGCTGCGGCCTCTCCCGTTGCGGCCTCGCCCGCTGCGGCGTCGCCCGGGCCCCGGGCGGACCTGTCCGGACTGGGGCCGCTCGCCGGTTTCGCCGCCGCCGACGGCGTCACCGACCTGTTCGTCAACGGCGACACCGGACTCTGGGTCGACGCCGGCCACGGTCTCGTGCGCGAGCCCGGCTGGGAATGCAGCGAGGCGGCCGTGCGTGAGCTCGCCGTGCGCCTGATCGCCCTCGGCGGGCGGCACATCGACGAGGCCAGTCCGTGCGTCGACGTGCGATTGTCGGACGGCATCCGTGTGCACGCGGTGCTGCCGCCGGTTTCGAGCGCGGGCACCCTGTTGTCCATCCGGCTGCCGCGGGTGGAGCGGCCGAGCCTGTCATCCCTCGCCGCGGCCGGGCTGTGCGGCACAGGGGAGCCGGCCCGGCTGCTCGTCGACCGCCTCCGCTCCGCGGTGCTCGACCGGGAGAACCTGCTCATCACGGGAGCGGCGGGCAGCGGCAAGACCACCCTGCTCGCTGCCCTGCTCGGGGCGGCCCCTCCGGGGGAACGCATCGTGGCGATCGAGGACGTCGCGGAACTCCGCGTCGACCACCCGCACTTCGTCGCCCTCGAGGCGCGGCAACCCAATCTGGAGGGTGCCGGCCGGATCGGCCTGGACAGTCTGCTCCGGGAGGCGCTGCGGATGCGGCCGGACCGGCTCGTGCTCGGAGAATGCCGCGGCGGGGAGATCCGGGAGCTGCTCGCCGCCCTGAACACCGGCCACGATGGCGGCGCCGGCACCCTGCACGCGAATTCCCTCCGGGACGTACCCGCGCGTCTCGAGGCCCTGGGCGCCCTCGCCGGGATGACCGCCGAGGCCGTGGCACGCCAGGCGGTCAGCGCGATCGGCCTGGTGCTTCACCTCGAACGCCGGGGCGGTCAGCGCCGGCTCGTACAGGTGGGCCGGTTCGTTCTGGACGCCGCGGGCCGGCTGGGGACCGTCCCGGCCGGAGACGGCGGGGGAACGGTCACCGGCCGAACAAACGGTGGTGCGGGGGCCGAGCCTGGGCCTGGTTCACCGGAGGCGACCCCGTGAGCCCGCGCACTCGCGAGGCCTCCCCGGCCATCGACGATGTCGCCCGGGTCGCCCAGCGGCTCGCCGTGCTGCTCTCGGCCGGAGTCTCCCCGGCCTCCGCCTGGCAGCACCTCGTCGACGCCCAACCTCCGGGATCACCGCGACCTGGTTGGCGGGGCCCGGCTGAGGAACCGCCGCTCCCGACCGCCCGGATCATCCGCGCGGCGGCCACCGCCGGGAAGGAGGGCGACAGCATCGCGGATGCCGTGGCCGCCGAAGCCGGCGCGGTGGGCGGGCAGGTGGGCGAGGCCTGGCTCGGCCTGGCCGCGGCCTGGCGGGTGGCGACCATGGCCGGGGCGCCCCTGGCGGCCTGCCTGCGAGAGCTCGCAGCCTCCCTTCGCGAGTTGGGCCGACTGCACGCCGACCTCGCGGTGGCACTCGCCGGGCCGGCCGCGACCGCCCGCATGGTCATGTTCCTGCCCATGATCGGCCTGCTGTTCGGTGGTCTGATGGGCTTCAACACCATGCGGATGCTGTTCCTCACCGTGCCGGGCTGGATCTGCCTGGTCTCCGGAGCGGCCCTGATGCTCGCTGCGGACCGGTGGAATCGGCGTCTGGTGAGCACGGCCAGGGCCAGGGACCCGACCCCGGGGCTCGAGTTCGACCTCACGGCGATCGCCATGGGCGGCGGCGGCTCTGCGGACCGCGCCCGAGCCCTCGTGAACGACACGATCGGTCGATTCGCGCTGCACCGGGCCGACTCGGCGGCCGCCATCGGGCAGGTGCTCGAGTTGTCGGTTCGTGCGGGAGTGCCGGCTGCCGAACTGCTGCGCGCCGAGGCAGAGCAGTTGCGCCGGGATGCCCGAGCAGAGGGCCAGCGCCGGGCGGCGGCGCTCGGGGTGACGTTGATGGTTCCGCTCGGGGTGTGCGTGCTTCCGGCCTTCATGCTGGTTGGCGTCGTGCCGCTGTTGATGACGGTGCTGTCTTCGACTCTCACTGGATTCTGAGGTGGCAGCCGGGAGGGCGGACAGTGCCGGGCTGACGAAAAGAGCCGGGTCAACGAAAAGAGCCGGGCCCAAGGCCCGGCTCCCGAAGTCACGGCAACTGCCGTCCAACTGCTCTAGCTGTTCCGTGCCGTTCTGATGTTCAAGGCGGCGCGCTGTACTTTCAGAGACTCCGTTGCGACGGTCTTTCCTGTGCTCTTCTTCGGTGATTGGTCTGCCATCAGCGCCCCGATTCTCCGAGCCCCGTGGCTTCGGTGGTCAAAGACTACGCCTCGCAGGGACCGGGTGGAAGAGCCGGGCGGAAATCATCCACCAACCTACGAAAATGGCAAGCCCACGCTGCTCACCGGGGACGCCGCACCTTCGTTGTGGTGCTGTTCTCCACAGCCGGTGAGGGACGATCTGTACGCACCAGTTGGACCCGGCACGGTACCGGCCCGCCCCGGCAGGTGATTCTGGTGTCCGTCATGCCTCCCGCAACCGCGTCGAGGGACGCGAGAGGAGCCGAACAGATGTCCGGAATTGCCCAGCCCGCGCACGCCAGAGGACTTCTGCGCCGATTGCGCACCGACGTCGGAGCCGCAACCGCAGAGTACGTGATCGCGACCATGGCGGCGGTCGGTTTCGCCGGCCTGCTCATCGTGATCCTCCGCGGGGATGAGGTGCGCGGCATCCTGACCGACCTGGTGCGCAATGCCCTCACCGTCGGGTGACCGGGGCACCGTCACGGCCGAGTTCGCCGCGGTGGTCCCCGCGGTGCTGTTGGTGCTCGCCCTCTGCCTCGGCGCGGTGCAGGTCTCCGGCCAGCAGATGCGACTCACCGCCGCCGCGGCCGCCGCGGCTCGTTCCCTGGCCCGCGGCGACGGTGACGAGAGCGCCGCGGGGCTCGTTCGCCGGCTGGTCGGCGCTGCGTCGATGAGCACCGAGCGGCAGGGAGAGTTCGTGTGCGTGCGTCTCCGCGCCCCGAGCGCGTTCGGCGCCTTCGCCACGTTCGGGGTCACGGTCACGGCCGGGTCCTGCGCGCTCGGCGGTGGCGGGTGAGGACGCGGCCCGGCCCGGCGCAACGGGTGGAATTCGTTCGGCGCCGGACGGCGCCGGTTCGCCGCCGGATGGCGAACCGGCGGGACGTCTGGCATGAGGCGGAGCGAGGGTCGGGTTCGGTGCTCGCGGTCGGGGTGATCGGTGCCGTACTCGCCGTGACCGTCGTGCTGCTTCCGCTCCTGGCCGTGCTCGCCGCCGGTCAGGCCGTGCGCGCCGCCGCAGACGCGGCCGCGCTCGCCGCAGCCGACACGGCGTCCGGCCTGGTCGCCGGGGTACCGTGCCAGGCTGCCGCCACGGCGGCGGAACTGGGCGGTGCCGCCGTGACCGCGTGTGCGGTGGACGGCCTGATCGCATCCGTCACCGTGGTGCGCACCGTGCTGGGCTTCGATCTCGCCTCGCGCGCCCGGGCCGGGCCTCCACCCAGCCGATAGCCCGGTGCCGCACCGGTGCCGCGCCGGTTCAATCAGAACCGGTGCAATCAGCACCGGTGGAGTCAGTCGAAGACTGCCTCGAGGTAGCGGTAGTCGACCGCGGTCGGCCGTTCCGGAAACTCCGACGAGCCAAACTCGAGGCCGGCGCCCCGCATATAGAGGTAACGTTTGGAGCCCGTGTCCGTCGGGATCTCGAGCCGGGGCCGCGGGTCACCCGATTCCAGGAACTCGGTGGTGACGGTCTTGCCTTCGAGGGGGCCGTCCGTGAGCTTCGCGGTGTACGTGCCCGTTGCTGGTGTACCCATGCCTCCATTGTCCTCACCAGCGCACAACTGGCAAGCCCCAATGCCTGTCACCGGCGCGGCCGATTAGGCAGGCACCCGATTGCTGTGTGTATGGTGTGCTTTGGCCCCTCGTTGGGTCGTTACCTATAAAGAGGAGTCTGGTGCCAGGCACTAAGAAGCTGGTCATTGTCGAATCGCCGACCAAGATGAAGTCCATTGCGGCTTATCTCGGCGACGGCTACGAGGTTTTGTCCTCGGTCGGTCACATCCGCGACCTGATCGAGCCCAAAAACCTGCCGCCCGAGCTGAAGAAGGGCCCGCTGGGTAAGTTCTCCGTCGACGTCGACAATGGCTTCGAACCGTACTACGTGGTGTCCGACGCCAAGAAGAAAACCGTCGCCGAGCTCAAACGGGCGATGAAGAACGCCGACGAGCTCCTGCTCGCAACTGATGAGGACCGCGAAGGCGAGGCCATCGCCTGGCACCTGCTGCAGGTGCTGCAGCCGAAGGTTCCCGTCAAGCGCATGGTGTTCCACGAGATCACCAAGGAGGCCATCCTCCAGGCCAAGGACAACACCCGCGACCTCGACACCGCCCTGGTCGACGCCCAGGAGACCCGGCGCATCCTCGACCGCATCTACGGCTACGAGATCTCCCCGGTGCTCTGGCGCAAGGTCGGCCCCGGCCTCTCCGCCGGCCGGGTGCAGTCCGCGGCGACCCGGCTCGTCGTCGAACGCGAACGCGAACGCCTCGCTTTCGTCTCCGCCGGTTACTGGGACCTGATCGCGCAACTCGCGCCCGGTGCCGGTGCGACGGATCCCCCCTTCCAGGCCAAGCTCGTGCGCCTCGGCGGCGAACGCATCGCCACCGGCGGCGACTTCGACGACCTGGGCCAGCTCAAGCCGAAGGTGGCCGCGGCAACCCTCGACGAGGCATCCGCCCTCGCCCTCGCCGAGGCGCTGAAGGCACCCGACGTCGCCGTGACCGTGACGAAGGTGGCGTCCAAGCCCTACCGCCGCAGCCCGGCCGCGCCGTTCACCACCTCGACGCTGCAGCAGGAAGCGGCGCGCAAGCTCCGCTTCACCGCCCGTCAGACCATGAGCGTGGCCCAGTCGCTCTACGAAAACGGGTACATCACCTACATGCGTACCGACTCGCCGTCGTTGTCGCAGCAGGCGATCACCGCCGCACGCACCCAGGCGTCCGCGCTCTACGGCCCCGAAACGGTACCGGCCCAGCCGCGCCTCTACAAGGGAAAGAGCAAGAACGCGCAGGAGGCTCACGAGGCGATCCGCCCGTCGGGCGACACGTTCCGCACGCCGGCCTCGCTCTCGTCCTCGCTCCGTGGCAACGACTACAAGCTCTACGACCTGATCTGGAAGCGCACCGTCGCGTCGCAGATGGCGGATGCGACCGGTTCGACCGCGTCGGTCACCATCTCGGCCGGCCCCACCGGCCCGGCCGAGCACCCCGCGGCATCCGGCGCGACCGCCGAATTCTCGGCAAGCGGCACCGTGATCACCTTCCGCGGCTTCCTGCTCGCCTATGAGGAATCCCGCGATGAGGAGCGCAACGCCCCCACCGACCCGACCGAGTCGAAGCTGCCACCGCTCGCCGAGGGCCAGTCCCTGACCATGCTCGAGATGGAAGCCAAGGGCCACGAAACCACCCCGGCCGCCCGGTACACCGAGGCTAGCCTGGTCAAGAAGCTGGAGGAGCTCGGCATCGGCCGGCCGTCGACATACGCGTCGATCATCTCCACGATCACCGAACGCGGTTACGTCACGCCCCGCGGCCAGTCGCTCGTACCCAACTGGATCGCGTTCTCCGTCGTGCGCCTGCTCGAGGAGTACTTCTCCGACCTGGTCGAATACGACTTCACCGCCGAGATGGAGGACGACCTCGACCGGATCGCCGACGGCAAGGCCGACCGGGTGGACTGGCTGACCAGTTTCTACTTCGGCTCGGACAAGCACCGCGGCCTGCGCCAGGTGATCGACAACCTCGGCGAGATCGACGCCCGATCGATCAACTCGATGCCGATCAGCGACGACATCACCCTGCGGATCGGCAAGTACGGGCCCTACCTCGAGGTCCCCGACCAGGACGCCGGCCCGGATGCCCCGCCGCGCCGGGTGAACATCCCACCGAACCTCGCACCAGACGAACTGACCCCGGCCAAGGCCAGGGAACTCATTGACGCGCCGGTCATCACCGACCGTGTGATCGGGCTCAACCCGGAGAACGGCAAGTCCATCGTGGCCAAGGACGGCCGGTTCGGTCCGTACGTCACCGAGCTGGAGCCGGAGCCCAAGGTGGACGAGCCCGGCGAGACCGTCGACCCGGTCACCGGCGAGGTGACGCTGCTGGCCGACTCGGCGGCTCCGGCCGCCACCGTCACGACCGCCGCGGCCAAGCCCAAGCGCAAGGCCCCGGCCAAGAAGGCGGCCGCGGTCAAGCCGCGCACCGCATCGCTGTTCAAGTCGATGGACCTGGCCACGATCGACCTGGACACCGCCCTGCACCTGCTGGCGCTGCCGAGGGTCGTGGGAGCCGACCCGGAGACCGGCGCCCCGATCACTGCCCAGAACGGCAAGTTCGGCCCGTACCTCAAGAAGGGCGTCGACACCCGGTCGCTGACCACCGAGGACCAGATCTTCGAGATCGACCTCGCCGGCGCGCTCGATCTCTACGCGCAGCCCAAGTACGGGGCGAAGCGGGCCTCGAGTGCCCTCAAGGAGTTCGAAACCCCCGACCCGGAGAGTGGTAAGGCGATCAAGATCAAGGACGGCCGTTTCGGCGCCTACGTCACCGACGGGGTCACCAACGCGACCATCCCCAAGGCCGAAAGCATCGAAGAGGTCGATTTCGACCGCGCCGTGCAGCTGCTCGCCGACAAGCGCGCCAAGGGCCCCGTCGTGAAGAAGACGGCCGTCAAGAAGGCGCCCGCCAAGAAGGCGCCCGCCAAGAAGGCGCCCGCGAAGAAGACCGCGGTCAAGAAGGCGCCCGCGAAGAAGGCGGCCGTCAGGAGGGCGACTCCGTCGGGGGCGAGCACGACCGTGCGTAAGCCGACCACCCCGGCCCAGAAAGCGGCCACCGCGGCGAAGGCCGCAGCCACCCGGGCGGCGAACGCGGCCATCAAGGCCGAGGCGGCGAAGGCATCCGCGCAGTCGTGACCGGACTCTTCATCACGCTCGAGGGCGGCGACGGTTCCGGCAAGTCCACCCAGGCAGGGCTGCTCGCCGACTGGCTCGCCGGCCAGGGGCGCACGGTGCTGCGCACTCGCGAGCCCGGCGGCACGCCCGTCGGGGTCCTGATCCGGGACATCGTACTGCACCACCGCGGCGAGGTGGCGCCCCGCGCCGAGGCCCTGCTCTACGCGGCCGATCGAGCCCAGCACATCAATACCGCGGTGCGGCCGGCCCTGGACCGCGGCGAGGTCGTGATCCAGGACCGCTACCTCGATTCCTCGGTCGCCTACCAGGGTGCCGGCCGGGTGCTCGGCGGCGCTGAGATTCGCGACCTGTCGCTCTGGGCCGCGGAGGGACTGTTGCCGCACCTGACGATCCTGCTCGACCTGGAGGAGACCGTCGCGCGCGGTCGTCTCGACGACGCCAACAAACGGTTCGACCGGCTCGAGGCGGAGAAGGCCGACTTCCACAGCCGGGTGCGCGCCTCGTTCCTCGAACTGGCGGCCGCCGAACCGGAACGATTCCTCGTCCTGGATGCCGCGGAGCCGGTCGACACGATCGCCGCGACCATCCGGGCCCGTGTCGCCACCCTCCTCGGCTAGCCCCTCGAGGGTCGGCGCGTGCGCTCAGGAGAGTGTCAACGACGAAAGGTACTCTGGTCCGATGAACGTGTGGGATGACCTGACCGGTCAGGCAGACGCGATCGCCATCTTCCGGGCGGCGGCCGCACGGCCGAGCATGAAAACGGCCGGGACACCGGATTCCACGTCGGCGGATTCCGGGACACCGGCTTCCGGGACACCGAATGCCGGGTCAGCGGGGTCCTCGATGACGCACTCCTGGCTGATCACCGGTCCGCCCGGGTCGGGCAGGTCCAACCTCGCCTTCGCCTTCGCCACGGCCCTGCTCAGTCCCGGCACGCCGGAGGGCGACGGGAGTGCCCGCCGCCTGGTCGACGCGCGCACCCACCCCGACCTGATCGTGCTGTCGACTGAGGGCGTCATCATCAAGATGGAGTCGGTGAAAGAGGCCGTGCAGCGTTCCCAGTACTCGCCGTCGGTGGGCCGCTACCGGGTGATCGTCGTCGAAGACGCCGACCGGATGGTCGAACGCACGTCGAACGTGCTGCTCAAGGCCCTCGAAGAGCCGCCCGAGCGCACCGTCTGGATCCTCTGCGCCCCGAGCGAAGCCGACCTGCTGCCCACCATCCGATCCCGGGTGCGCTCGGTGCGCCTGCGCGTGCCCAGCGTCGACGACGTCGCCGCGCTGCTGATGAGCCGCGACGGTGTCGACGAGGCCACCGCCGAACGGGCGGCCAGGGAGGCGCAGAGCCACATCGGCATGGCTCGCCGCCTGGCCACCAACCCCGAGGCGCGGGCCAGGCGTGAGGAGACCCTGCGGGCGGCCCTCGGCATCCGCGGGGTGTCCGCCGCGGTCAATGCGGCGGCCCGTCTGCTCGCCATCGCCGGCGACGACGCGAAGGCCATCACCGTGGAGCGGGACACCGTCGAACGGGAGGGCGTGCTGCGCTCTCTCGGAGTGGAGCCGGGCCAGTCGGTGCCGCCGGGGTTGCGCGGCCAGATCAAGGCCCTCGAAGACGACCAGAAACGGCGGGCCACCCGGAGCCTCCGCGACGGCATCGACCGCATCCTGGTCGACCTCACCTCGCTCTACCGTGACGTGATCATGGTGCAGTTGGGGCGCGAGCAGAGCGTGATCAACCGCGAGCTACTCACCGAGGTGCGAGGCGCCGGCGAGACCTGCCAGCCGACCGCCACGCTCGCCACCCTGGATGCGATCGCCCTGGCCCGGCAGAGAATCGAATCGAACGTGGCGCCGGCCCTTGCCCTCGAGGCGATGCTGGTGTCGGCGATCCGCCGCACCTAGCCGGTGCAGCACCCTTCAAGGAAGAGGAACCCGTTGACCAGACGAACCCGCACGCGCACCCTCCCAGTGCTGGTGGCGACCATTGCGTCCGCGCTCGCACTCGCGATGGGGCTCAGCGCCTGCGTGCCGTTGTTCCTTCCGCAGCAGGCCCGGTCGACGTCGTCGCCGACCACGGAGAAGGTCAGCGCAGGCCTGAAACCGTTCTACAGCCAGGTGCTCAAGTGGAAGGACTGCGGCTCCGGGCTGCAGTGCACCACTGCGTCTGCGCCCCTGGACTGGACTGAGCCGGCCGCGGGCACCGTTGACCTCGCCCTGGTGCGTCACCCTGCCTCCGGCAGCCGGGTCGGTTCGCTGCTGGTCAATCCCGGCGGCCCCGGC
The DNA here is from genome assembly GCF_004402785.1 of Cryobacterium algoritolerans. GTDB lineage: Bacteria > Actinomycetota > Actinomycetes > Actinomycetales > Microbacteriaceae > Cryobacterium > Cryobacterium algoritolerans. The sequence continues at coordinate 71,291 of NZ_SOFP01000023.1, read as the reverse complement.
GGTTCCGGCTATGACTTCGTGAAGGATTCGCTCGACTATGCCACGGATGCGAAGCTGCAGGCAGGGTTCGACATTGTGGGCTTCGACCCGCGCGGGGTCGGCCGGTCCTCGGCGGTGAAGTGCTACCAGCCCGCCCAGATGGACGAGTACCTCTACGGTCTGACCACGGCGCCGCGGGGAACGGATGCCTGGATCCGGGAGCTGGAGACCGCCTCCGCCGACTTCGGCGCAGCCTGCGAGAAGAACACCGGGGCGCTCCTCGGGCACGTCGACACCGTGAGCGCCGCCCGCGACCTCGACCTGTTGCGCGCCGCCCTCGGCGACAAGAAGCTCAACTACCTGGGCTACTCCTACGGCACCTTCCTCGGCGCCAGCTATGCCGACCTCTACCCCGGCAAGGTCGGCCGGCTCGCCCTCGATGGCGCGCTCGACCCGTCCACCAGCAACGCCGACGTGACCCGGGTGCAGGCGACGGGCTTCGAGAATGCGTTGCGCGCCTACCTCGCCGGCTGCCTCGATGGTGCGAAGTGCCCGTTCAGCGGCACCGTCGACGACGCCATGTCCACCATTGGAGCGCTGCTCGCCTCGGTGGACGCGAGCCCGATCACGGCCGCCGACGGCAGAAAACTCGGCGCCAACACGTTGCTCACCGCGATCATCTACCCGCTCTACCAGGCCGAGGCGTGGCCCAACCTGAGCGAGATGTTCACGACCGTGCTGCGCGGCGACGCCGCCGCGGCCTTCCAATTCGCGGACGGCTACAACGGCCGGGGCAAGGACGGCAGCTACCGTGACAACTCCACCGAGGCCTTCATGGCCATCAACTGTGTCGACTACAGCTACAACGACGACCCCGCCGCGATGCGCGCCCAGGCGGCCCAGATCGAAGCCGCCGCGCCCGTCATCGGCAAGTACATGGCGTTCGGGGACATCGGCTGCGCCAACTGGCCGCACAAGTTCACCGGTCAGCGAGCGAAGATCCACGCCAAGGGTGCCGCACCGATCCTCGTCGTCGGCACGACTAACGACCCGGCCACTCCCTACGTGTGGGCGAAGAACCTGGCCAGCCAGCTCGACAGCGGCCACCTCGTCACGTACACGGGCGAGGGCCACACCGCCTACAACAAGTCCAACGCCTGCGTCAACGACGCGGTGGACGGCTACCTGCTGAGGGGCACCGTGCCTGCGGCCGACCCTCGGTGCTGACCTCCGGGCAGGAGAATCGCCCATCCGCGGACTCCGGGGTGCAGAATTGCGCACTGTGTAAGAATTGGAGGATGTTGGCAGAATACGAAGGGCCGGGCCTGCGCGAGCGTAAGCGGTTGGCCACCAGGCGGGCCATCCAGCGAGCGGTGCTCATCCTCTCCTGCGAGCGCGGAATCGACAAGGTGACCGTGGAGGACATCAGCCGGGCCGCCGACGTGTCCCCGCGCACGTTCTTCAACTACTTCTCCTCCAAGGATGCCGCCATGGTCGGCGACGAACTGGACCTGGCCTCCGAAGACGATATCGACGCGTTCGTGCACGGCGGACCGTCAGGGGACATCCTCGCCCAGCTGGCCGAACTGCTCTCTTCGAGTCTGAAGAACACCGAGGGCGACCGGGAGATCCACCAGTTGCGCCGCACCGTGATGAAGGAAAACCCCTACCTTTTCGGCCTGCGGATGGCGACCCTGCGCAACTTCGAGGCCCGGCTGCAGGAGATCATCACTGAGCGGTTTGCCGCCGACCGGCCCGACCTCGCCGCCGACCCGGTGCGGCTGCACCAGCGCGCCCTGCTGTTCACGCTCGTGGCCGTCGCGGCCGTGCGCCACGCGTGGCGGTGCTGGGCCGAGGGCGACGCTGCCCGGCCCCTGGCCGACCAGGTCACCGAGTCATTCGCGGAACTGTACGAGATGACCCTTCGGACCAGCTAGGCTTTATTGCTGTGCCACCGTGCCCTTCCGTGAGGGAGGAATCGTGCGTCACGCCGCCTTAGCTCAGTCGGTAGAGCGTCTCACTCGTAATGAGAAGGTCATCAGTTCGATTCTGATAGGCGGCTCCAGATAAATGCCCGGTCCAAGCCTGTTTCTGAGCCGGGCAAGATTGTAGATTCGGTCGTTTCCCCAGCCCGTGCACGCAACGCCGTAGGCTGGAGAATCACGATCCCGAGCTTGTCATGAGTAACATTCGACCCCTTGCCTATTCACATACGCGATAGTCTGATTGCGTATGTGAAGAGGCAAGCGCCGGCCCTCGCGGCGCTCTTTCGCTCGAACGCACAGGGTGAGATCCTGGCCCGGCTGCACCTGAACCCCGGCGAGTCGTTCACGATCTCCGAGCTGGCTCGGGCGGCGAATGCGCCCTATGCCAGTGCGCACCGTGAAGTGACCCGCATCGTGGAGATGGGCCTCGCGAGCAGCGAGAAACGGGGCCAGGCCGTCGAGGTGCAAGCTCGCAGCGATACGCCCGCGTTCCGCCCGTTGGCCGAGTTGCTCACTCTCACCTACGGCCCCTCCGTCGTCATCCCCCAGCACTTGGCCGGAATCGATGGAATCGACGACGCCTACATCTGCGGGTCCTGGGCCGCTCGCAGGCAGAGGGAGACCGGCGACGCACCCGGCGACATCCACCTGCTCATCGTGGGCAACCTGCCCCGGGATGAGGTCAACGACGCTGTTCGCGCCGCAGGCATGCCCCTCCGCCGCAAAGTCAATCCACGCATCGTGAGCGCAGCTGACTGGGAGGCCGCCTCGACTGATCCGTTCCTCAGCACGCTCACCGAGCGCCCGCTCGTGCACGTCGATCTCCCGGAGACGCGCTCGTGATCAACCGTTGGGAACAAGGGCGCGCTCAGATCGACCAGCTCATCCAGCAGGGTCGCCTCACCCGTGTCGCGGTGTCTCGACCCGGAAAGTCGAGATCCAAGTCAAGGCCCTCGGCGCCGATACTGGCATCTCGAAGTCGGAAGTGTCACGGATTTGCGCGGATCTGGAGGGGGAAGTGGCCGCGTTCCGCGACCGGGACTTCGGCGAGACCGGCTACCCGTATGTGTTCCTCGATGCCACATACTGCAAAGCCCGCGTGAACCACCGCGTCATCTCCCAGGCCATGGTCGTCGCGATCGGTGTTGCCGCTCGGCACCGTGTTCCACGGCGCGAGCTGGCAGCGCTGCCGGGTGCACCAGATGCGTAACGTGCTCTCCATCGTGCCGCGCGCGAGTCAGGAAATGCTCGCCTGCGTGCTCCGCACCATCTTCGCCCAACCGGACGCGAAGCACGTCCAAGCCCAGTTCGATGAAGTCACCCGCATGCTCGAACGCTCCCACCCCAAAGTCGCCCAAATGCTCCGAGACGCCCGCGAAGACCTGCTCGCGTTCAGATGTCCCCACCCAAACACTGGCGCCAGATCTGGTCCACGAACTCCATCGAAGAGTAAATAAGGAAATCAAGCGTCGAACCCACGTCGTGGGCGTGTTCCCCAACCCCGCGGCCCTGCTCCGTCTCGCCGGCGCCGTCCTCGTCGAGCAACACGACGAGTGGGAGGCATCGACCCGCCGCAACCTCTCCGAGGGCCCTATGCGCCAACTGGGCACCCTCAACGACGCCCTCAACAACGACGACGCCAGCGCGCTCACGGGGGTGATTACCGTTCCCGAGCTCACTGCTGCATAACCAGAAACACTGACCTGCACCGTGTCGAGAAACTCCACTCAGCGGGACGTGAACGCCGGCGCTACCACCGTCCTCGACCTGCCCTGTCAGGCGGCGATGCCCAATGTAGACAACAATGGGGACAGTGACAATTGAAACTGCAGCGTTGAGCGAGGTCATCCCATTCGTTGATTTGGCTGGAGTGCTTGGTAACGCAATTTTGGGTGGGGTTGCCGCCCGTACTGCCCGTCTTGACATCGTCGGATTCGTGGTGCTCGCTGTGATGTCTGGCCTTGGCGGTGGGATGATTCGCGACACTCTATTGCAGCAAGGGACTCCTCTCGCTCTGATCGATCCGACCTATCTTTTGTTTGCGGTGATCGGCGGTGTTATCGCGTTCTTCGTAGCTTTCAATGGCCGATGGTCCCGCCGGGCCCTGCTGCTCGTGGACGTTCTGGCGGTGGGCTGTTGGTCGGCGGTAGGAGCTCAAAAAGCTCTGGACGGGGGTCTCGGCTGGATGCCGGCGATCATGCTGGGCATCATCACGGCTGTGGGCGGGGGCATGGTGCGCGACATCATGCTGCTCAAGGTGCCAACGATCTTCGGCGGGAACACGCTCTATGCCACGAGCGCCGTACTCGCGAGCACGGAAATGGTTGTGTTCAGCAAGCTCGGTTTGGTCGCAGTGGGCACGGCAGTGGCGATCTTGAGCGCGGCAGCGCTGTCCCTGCTCGCCCGACGGTACGGCTGGGTATTGCCGCTGAGCGATGCCCGGCGGATTCCGCGGCCGATCCTTTGGCTAAATCCGCAGATTTGGCAGGCCAGACGCGCCCAAGCACGCAGGACCGGACGCGCCCAGGGCAGTAAGAAGGACCTCTAGCCACACCCCGGACCTCTAGCCACACCCCGCCGAACGGCCGTCGTAAGCGCGTCACCCGCGCTTCACCTGCCCTTCACCTGCGATACAGCGGGAACATGCGTGGGTCGATGTCGATCAGGCCCTACGGCTGGAGCGAGCGGCGATCGATGTTCGTTTGGTGTTCGACGAACGCCACCACTCAGCGGGGGTGGCACGGTCGACCCCAACGTAAATTGTGCCCAAAGGGCGCCCGGCGAGTCGTGTGAGCGATTTTTGACTTTTGTATTTCATGGTGTCGCCTCCCAGTTCTCGGTTTCGGTGGTGTGAATCGTCGTGGCGGGCGCCTGCAGCGTCTGACGGCTGCCTGCGGCCCACGGCCGCAGGGTGGTCGTCTTCCGGGGTGTTATCCCATGGCCCAGGTCCCGTTCTGACGGGTGAGACCAAGGTTCAAGAGGCGTTTCAGGTTGATGCCAGCCGCCCGATTCACGCACCACGCGTTGTTCTTCACGACGCCCCGGTAAGGGACGCGGCGGGACTTGCGTGTCATCCAGGCGATGGAACGTTCAACCATCGGCCGGTGTTGTCGATAATCGGCTTGGAAGAGCGGATCCTGAGCCCGGACCCGGTGCTCCCGGCGGATGGCGTCATGCTCGCGGAGCAGTATCTTCTTGCCGCTGGTTGCCCTCGTGCACTGCTTCATGAGGGGGCAGGTGGCGCAGGAACTACCAAAACTTGCCCCTCCCGCAGCGCTGATCGGGCCGGTCTGGCCTGCTGGGCAGGTGACCGTGTTCGTGGTCTCGTCGATGGTGAAGTCATCCACGGTGAAGCCGCCGGGAATCGCCCGTCCCAGCGGCGGCGGCTTGATAATTGGGGTGTGACCGGCGGCGGTGATCGCGGCGAGGAGCTCGCCACTGCCATAAGCCGAATCACCGAGAACATCGACGTTCTGGGTGCCGATGCTGGTGTCTTTGGTGACTAGTTCCATCCCGCGGGCCGCGTCACTGTTGGCCGAACCGACCGCTTTCGTGAGTACCGCTGCGGTGACCAGGCCCGTGTCCGGTTCGATGATGATGTGGCTTTTGAACCCGTCGACCTTCTTCTGCCGGCTCTTGTGCGCGTGTCGGGCGTCAAGATCAACCGTGGAAATGACCCGGTCCGGGGCGCCCGCCGCGCAATTTTCCACCGCCGCTCCGTTTCGCCAGAGCCATCCGCCAGCTCAACATCCTGCCCGGCGACCAACGCGAGCAATGCGAGGGCTTCCTGCTGCGGTTCGGTCAGGACCGTCGTATCAATACTGGCCAGTAAGGACAGGGCATCGGTGACCAGTGTGGAGACGAGGTCGTCGCGGGCGGCCCGGTCATCCCAGGCGATATCTGGTTTCCCTGGTTTCGCATAGTCATGACCGGTCAAAGCAGCGACGAGCACGTTCGCGCCCGGGATCTCCAGCCCCACCCGGCGGATCTGCGCGATGAGTTGCGTGACGGTGTCCTGACGCGCGACAGCGTCCTCCAAAATGGTGGAGTCCAACGTGCGTCGCTTCCGGCCCGATAACGCCCCGGACTGCTCGATGACCTCGGTCACCGCCTCAAAAATACGGTGCGGGCGGGTGCTGGCAGCCAGGCGGCGACGCCAGTACGTCAGGACCGTCGGATGAAATGACGCCTCCGTCAACGCGAACCCGCACGCCGCTTTCCACCGGAAGTCGAACGTGACTGCCTCGGCTGTTTCCCGATCCGAGAGGCTATGCAACGTCTGCAACACCATCACTGACGCGATCACATCCGCGGGAGTGGACGGGCGTCCCCGACCCGACGGGTACAAGTCCGCAAACGCGTCATTGGGGAACAACTCATGCCGATGATCGGCGAGGAATTTGAACACCGAACCCGCCGGGAGCATATGCCCCGCCATCGACTCGACATCCAAAAGCTGATGTTGACCATCATCACGACCCTGCATGAGTCAAGTCTTAACCATCCGCCCGACGCCAGCTGAAGGCGCGCCTTAATCGCCCAGACTAATCAGCGGCGTCCTAGGAGCGGCAGGTTCGTCCCTCTCGGATGTGATGCCGACCTCACGGTGGTTCAGGTCGAAGGCTGGGCGCTCGGAACGGATCCGGGGGATCGAGTTGAAGTTGTGTCGCGGTGGGGGACAGGACGTTGCCCATTCCAGGGATGAACCGTACCCCCACGGGTCATCGACGGTGACCTTGGGGGCCTTGCGCGCGGTGATGTACACGTTGAGGAAGAACGGGACCATCGAGATCGCGAGAATGACCGACCCAACGGTCGAGAGCTGGTTCATCCAGGTGAAGCCGTCTTCAGGTGAGTATGACGCGTACCGGCGAGGCATGCCGACAACGCCGAGCCAGTGTTGGATCAGGAAGGTGGTGTGGAAACCGATGAAGAGGATCCAGAAGTGCACCTTGCCGAGGCGCTCGTTGAGCATCTTGCCGGTCCACTTGGGCCACCAGAAGTAGAAGCCGCTGAACATGGCGAAGACGACGGTGCCGAATACGGTGTAGTGGAAGTGCGCCACGATGAAGTAGGTATCGGAGACGTGGAAGTCCAGCGGCGGTGAGGCGATGATGATCCCGGTCAAGCCGCCGAAGAGGAATGTGACAAGAAAGCCCAGGGACCAGAGCATGGGGGTTTCGAATGTGATCGAACCACGCCACATCGTTCCGATCCAGTTGAAGAACTTCACCCCGGTCGGCACCGCGATGAGCATCGTCATGAGGGAGAAGAACGGCAGGAGCACGGAGCCGGTGACGTACATGTGGTGTGCCCACACGCTTATTGACAGGGCGCCGATGGAGATGGTCGCGTAAATCAGCGTCTTGTAACCGAAGATCGGCTTGCGGCTAAAGGCGGGGAACACCTCAGAAGCGATCCCGAAAAACGGCAGCGCAATGATGTACACCTCAGGATGCCCGAAGAACCAGAACAGGTGCTGCCACAGGATGGGGCCACCATTGGACGGGTCATAGATGTGAGCACCGAAAATGCGGTCCGCGGCAGCACCGAGCAGTGCGGCAGCTAGCACGGGAAAGGCCATCAGGATCATGATCGAGGTGACCAGCGAGTTCCAAGTGAAGATCGGCATCCGGAACATAGTCATGCCCGGTGCACGCATAGTGATGATCGTGGTGATGAAGTTCACGGCACCGAGAATGGTGCCGAAGCCGGACAAGGCCAGTCCCATCATCCACAGATTCCCACCAACACCCGGCGAGTAGGTCGTGCTGGCTAGGGGCTGGTAGGCGAACCAGCCAAAGGACGCCGCGCCCTGCGGGGTGAGGAAACCGGCGACCGCGATCAGGCTGCCGAAGCTATAGAGCCAGTACGTGAAGGCGTTCAGCCGGGGGAACGCGACATCGGGAGCGCCGATTTGCAACGGGATAAGGGCGTTGGCGAATCCGAAAAACAGCGGAGTCGCAAACATCAACAGCATGATCGTGCCGTGCATGGTGAAGAGCTGGTTGTACTGCTCCTTGGTCTGCACAATCTGCAGGCCGGGTTCGAAAAGCTGCGCTCGAATGATCAGGGCCATGACCCCACCGAGGCAGAAGTACAGGAAAGAGGTGACCAGGTACATGTACCCGATGACCTTGTGGTCCGTGGTGGTGACGAGGGCCACCAGCACATTCCCACGGTTGGAAGGGGCGGCCTGTGAAGTGGTCGCTTCTCGACTATCAAGAATCGTCGTCACTGATGTCTACTTTCTGGGCGATTTGTAAGCTTTCCCACAGCATACGCGTGACTTCACGATATGATGAATTTATGTATTCGTGGATTAAGGTTTCAATGAGCCAAGAACAGCCCGGCTCCACCAACCAACAGATTTTCCGGAACCTGAACGCCCATCGCGCCGCCCCAATGACTGTGCGGGAGGCCACGCTCATCGTGGCCAATGCCAACGGAGGGCTCTTCCCCGCGGCGGATATTGGCATCTTGGCGGTCATTGACGAGGCGCAGCGCACGATCCGCGCAGCGAGAAGTGCATCCAGGTCGGATCTGCTTTGCATCCACCGGGGCAGAGCCATCACCGGAGTGTTGATCGGCGCCGCGACGGTAGTGATCGGTACGGTGATTTGGTTCATCCCGATCGCGACTCATCTCGCTGGATAGTTAAAAATTTTCTCCGAGACAGCCACTCGGCAAGGCGCCCCAACACGTATCGAATCAAAGCGAATGGATGAATTGAGCAAGTCAAGAGATCATAAAGATATGGATCCGTTCTCGAATGCGCACCGCCCCCTCTATGAAATCAAGGCAAACCTCTTCAAGGGCGTCGCTCATCCGGTGCGGGTGCGCGTATTAGAAGTACTGTCCCGTTCCCCGGACGTATCCGTGGGCGACCTGATGACAGACACGGGCCTGGAAGCGTCCCACATCTCACAGCATCTTTCTGTGTTGCGACGACACCACCTTGTCGTGGCCGAACGCCGCGGAAGCCAAGTGTTCTACCGACTCGCATACCCCCAGGTCGCCGACCTTCTGACAGTGTCCCGGGTACTCCTGATGGAGATACTCGAGACGACTCAGCAGCAGTTGGAGTCGACGATGAACTTGAGCGATCTGGAATCTCCAGTTCCTGCTCCCCAACTTGATGGGGCGCGACCGTGATGGTCGCCCCCGGGGCGAGAACCGGGTTGCCCCAGGCAATCGTGCGTGCCGGACAGATTCGTTCACAACGTCGGATAGAGGGAGAACGATGGTGCACTTAGAGAAACTCCTCGACAATATGATCGCCCATGTCAAAGAGCACGACCTCCACAACTCCTACAGCATCCTCGTCGGCACCGCGCCGGCCGTGGACTGCACGTTGATCCGCGGCAAAAGGGTCTACCGGTGGATGCCCATCGCCCAGACCAGTCTGATTCCGAACGACCTCGTCGTCTCGCGCCCTGTCCTGACAACTTCCGAACCGGTGACGTTGTCGAATTCCATGGCCACTTGGGCACCATGGTCATCACCGAACACCCCCGTCCCGCTCCTCTTCACAGCCCCCAGCGATGTGGCCGCACCCCCGGTTCCGCAGGCAGATAGGCACCCACAATGATCACCACACGCATCACACCTCACGACATCGGTGTCGCACACGCCCAAAAACACGGCAAGATCACAGCACCGACGCCCCGACAGGAACAACCGATGATCGGGCACCCCGACCTCACCCCGGCGCAGAAAACCAAAGAACTCATCGACCGAATGATCGATCGTGCCCAGGACGACAATCTCCTCGCCACGTACATCATCCTTGTGGGCCACAAGTCTCGATCGTCCCTCGCCCACGATGACCTCGCGTGGCTGGGTGGACATAAAATCTACCGACGATTCAAAATCGCCCAAAGCACTCAGGTCCCGGCAGAGGCAATCCTGCTCTCACCCACCGCCGACAACTACCTCGTCGGCGAAGTGACGGAGTACACCGGCCGGATTGGCTACCCGGACATTGGACGTCACACCCTCTACGCTTAGAGGTATCGTCTGGCCGGTCCTTCCACAAGCGATGTTGAGTACTTCGAGATAATCACAGGGTCCGGCGACAGTTACGGCTAAATCCAGCCCCGAGTTGCCGCCGCGATAACGTCCCGTCGAAATGGATACGATCGATGATTGTTCGAATTTGCCCGGACTGTGGCAACAGGATCGGGCTCGGGGCTTACGCGCCCGAAACGGGACGGGGTTTGCGGAGATGGACCTATCGGTGCCCCGACGGGGTATGCGGCTGGGTGGACTCAGGCATGGAAACCAGCTTGGTGGACCGAGCATAGCCAGCATTATCTGTTAACGCCGACGGATAGCAAGGCTGATATCGCGGTCGATCGGGCCTCGGGAACAGCAGCAACAACGCCGCAGCCGCGCCGACAACTCAAGTGGTTCGACACGTTCGAACGGGCGAGCTCCAGGTCGCGTGGAAGCTTGGCAAGATAACCGGGCTGATCGAGCAGGCTGAGCAAGATCCTCGAACGGGTCGGATCGGCGACGTCGAGACGCGAAGCCATGGTCAGCATGCAGTGACCATACGGCCATCGATGACCATTGGTCGATGTCGTTGAACAAACCCTGAATGCAATATTTGGGGACGCGAGTAAGCGAGGGGACTGGTCAGGAACGGCGGATGATGAACGTGGGTATCGGAGACATGTGCTCGGTGAGATGTTTTCGGTCACGTCCCGTGGAGTGTAGTTCCCGGTCTTGGGGCGTTGGATTAACAACGTAGGAAACCATCGTGCGATGCCTCAGTGAGAACCGATCAGAGAACTCACAGAAAGACACATCACACGATGGCTTTAGATCCGTCTGCCCTGCCTGACCTCCTCGCGGAACTCAAGCTCACCCATGTCCCCGACCGCATCCGCGTCGCGATCGAAACGCTGTACCAGGAACTCGTCAACCCGGAGGCCACCGCCCTCATCGGTGCCGGCCGTTTCGAACGCTCCGAAGACCGCACCACCCAACGCAACGGGACCCGCCCGCGCGTTCTGTCGACGACGGCCGGGGACCTGAACCTGAAGATCCCCAGGCCGCCGCAAGGCTCATTTTTCCCCGCTCTGCTTGAGCGTCGCCGCCGGGTGGACCAGGCACTGTTCGCCGTTGTCGTGGAGGCCTGCCTCCACGGTGTCTCGACCCGGAAAGTCGAGATCCAAGTCAAGGCCCTCGGCGCCGATACTGGCATCTCGAAGTCGGAAGTGTCCCGGATTTGCGCGGATCTGGAGGGGGAAGTGGCCGCGTCCCGCGACCGGGACTTCGGCGAGACCGGCTACCCGTATGTGTTCCTCGATGCCACATACTGCAAAGCCCGCGTGAACCACCGCGTCATCTCCCAGGCCATGGTCGTCGCGATCGGTGTTGCCGCTCGGCACCGTGTTCCACGGCGCGAGCTGGCAGCGCTGCCGGGTGCACCAGATGCGTAACGTGCTCTCCATCGTGCCGCGCGCGAGTCAGGAAATGCTCGCCTGCGTGCTCCGCACCATCTTCGCCCAACCGGACGCGAAGCACGTCCAAGCCCAGTTCGATGAAGTCACCCGCATGCTCGAACGCTCCCACCCCAAAGTCGCCCAAATGCTCCGAGACGCCCGCGAAGACCTGCTCGCGTTCAGATGTCCCCGCTACGACGCTGGTGACGGGCGTCGCCGCTGGCGGTCCCTGGATGCGGGCTCGGTGCAAATCCAGGAAGCAATACGACCAGTTCGCCGACCTCACCCGGATCGGAATCGACGAGATCAGCTACAAGCGCGGCCACAAGTATTTGACCTGCGTCGTCGACCACGATTCTGGCCGCCTCGTCCGGGCGGCGCCGGGCCAAGACAAAGCCACCCTCGCGACGTTCTTCGACGCGTTAGGCCCGGAGCGTTCGGCGCAGATCACTCAGGTGTCCACGGACGGTGCGGCCTGGATCGCCAGCGTCGTCGAAGGAAGGCCTCCGCGTGATCTTCAAACTGCCTCTCAACGAAGCGACCGAAGCGCTCAACAAATGGGTCGGTCGGGCCCGCCGCTGCCGCATCGCTTCCTTCGTCAAACTCCAAAAAAGCATCCTGAAGCACCGCACCGCGATCCTCGCCTCTATCGAGCACAGCCTCTCCAACGGCCACGTCGAATCCATGAACACCAAGATCCGACTCATCACCCACATCGCCTTCGGCTTCAAAACACCCGACACCCTCATCGCCCTCGCGATGCTCAACCTCGGCGGGCATAAACCAGTACTCCCCGGCCGGGTTTAACCCACGGTTACGTCAGGAGAGCCCGTTTTCTGGTGATCGAGCTGAGTTTCAAATATCGTATCGACCAAGTATTTCAGATTTTTTCCGCGCCGGATCAAGGGCTCCGAGGTCACTCGTAATGAGAAGGTCATCAGTTCGATTCTGATAGGCGGCTCCATGATTCATCCGCTTCCGGGCCCCGTCGGGCGGCGATCGGCCACTCTCGCGCTGGCCGGAGTGATCGCCTACGTGCTCGTCGACGTCGTCCTCCAGCTGCTGCCGCCGCATTACAACCCGATCAGCGCCGCCGAAAGCAACCTTGCCGTCGGCCCGTTCGGCTGGGTGATGAACCTTAATTTCCTCGGCCGCGCGGCCAGCACCGGCGTCGCCGTCGTGGCCATCGGCACGGTCGGGCCGGCCTCGCGCCTTCGCCGTGCGGGCCTGGCGCTGCTGCTGTGCGGGGGTGCCTGCTCCGCGGTCCTGGCCTTCCTGCCCGCGGACGTTCCGGCGACCGGCGACCTCACCGTCACCGACCACACGCCCATCGGGATCGCGCACCTGGCGGTCGCCTCGACCGGGTTCCTGGCGGCCCTGGCCGGCGTCACCGCCCTCACCGTCTGGCTTCGCGGAAGCGGGCGACCGCGCGCCTTCCCCGCTGCGGCGGCGTTGGCGGTCGTCGCTGCCACCGGGCTGCTGACCCTGGGCCTGGCCACCGCGTTCGCCCCGGCGCTGCTCGGCCTCGCCGAGCGCGTCTGCCTGGCCGGGATTCTCGGCTGGACCTTCTCGGCGTGCGCTTTCATTCGCTTCGGACGGACCCGGGATCGGTCCCTCGCTCGGTAGGCTGAAGCCCATGACCGACGCAATCCGCTGGGGAATCCTGGCCACGGGCGGGATCGCCCACGCATTCACCAACGACCTCGACCTCGGCGGATTCCAGGTGCAGGCGGTGGCCTCACGCACGCAGGCCTCGGCCGATGCCTTCGCGGCCGAGTTCGGCATCCCCACCGCCCACGCGAGCTACGAAGCCCTCGCCGCCGACGGCGACGTCGACATCGTCTACATCTCCAACCCGCATCCGTTCCACGCCGAGAACGCCCGCCTCATGCTCAATGCAGGCAAACACGTCCTGATCGAGAAGCCGATCACGCTGAACGGCCGTGAGGCGCGGGAGATCGTCGACCTCGCCGCGAGCAAGAACCTGCTGGTGCTCGAGGGCATGTGGACCAGGTTCCTGCCGCACATGGTGCGGATCAGGGAGATCCTCGCCGCCGGCACGATCGGGGAGGTGCACACGCTGATCGCCGACCACACCCAGCTCCTCCCGGATGCCCCCGAGCACCGACTGAATTCGATGGCGCTCGGCGGCGGCGCGCTCCTCGATCTCGGCATTTACCCGCTCAGCTTCGCCTCCGAGCTGTTCGGGCGCCCGGAGACCATCCTGGCGACCGCGACGTTCAAACCGACCGGCGCCGACGCCCAGGTGGCGACGACGTTCCGCTACCCGGGCGGCCAAATCGCCCAGACTCTCTCCGCCAGCGACACGGCCGGTCCGAACACCGCGACCATACTGGGCACCGCCGGCCGGATCGACATCGACCGGGTCTGGTACGCGCCAACGACGATCCGGGTGCGCGACAGCGCGAACGAGGTGATCGAGACCTTCAGTGCCCCGATCACCGGGCGCGGAATGCATTTCCAAGCCATCGAGGCCGAGAAACTCATCCGGGCCGGGAGGATCTCGAGCGACATCCTGCCGGTCGAGGAGATGGTCGCGATCATGGAGACCCTCGACGCCGTGCGCGAGCAGATCGGCCTGCGCTACCCCGGCGAGTGACTGTCCGGGTGCCTTCGCGCGTTGGTGCCAGCACTCATTCTGGGGGTGCGTCGGGACGGAGTTAGCCGGCAGGCCGAGTCTGCGTCGCCGATATCCTGAGCTGAGCGCGCACGGGCGGACGGTGTGCGAACCGGCACGACGACCAACGTGATTCACGCTCCGTCCGCGACGACGCCAACCCGATTCGGCGACAGTGAACGAACGGATGGGGGATCACATGTCTGACCTGCGCACCGGCCAACGGGTGGAGACCATGGTCACGGGCCGGCGCGGCGACTGGCTGGTTTGGGTGATGGTGCTGATGCTCGCCGTCTACCTGGCCGGACTGGTGCTCCCCGTCGACGGCCTGCGACCGTTCGTGAACGGCTGGCTGGGCACGATCACCCAGTGGATCCCCGCGGTGCTCTGCTGGCGCGCCGTCTACCGCACCGGGTTCCGTCGGATGATTGTGCTCCTCGCCGCCGGCGCGGTGACCGTGTTCGCGTCCGCCAACAACTATTACCTGCTGGTGCTCGGCGACGGGGTGGCCCTGAGCTTCCCCTCTCCAGCCGACTTCGGTTACCTGCTGTTCTACCCGCTCATGCTCGGATCTCTCGCCATCCTGGTGCACCGCCAGCTGCGGGCGCTCCCGCCCGCGGTCTCTTTGGACAGCGCGGTCGGCGCCCTCGGCGTCGCGGCCGTGCTTGCCGCGGTGCTCAGCCCGACCCTCCTCGCGGCCCAGGCCGGCGAGTTCACCTTCGGCACAGCCTTCGCGACCGCTTTTCCCCTGTTCGACCTCGTGCTGGTCGCCGCCGTGGTGGGGGTCGCCTCCGCCAGGGGATTGGACGTCGGCGTTCGCTGGGGTATCCTCGTCTGCGGCCTGCTGGTCTTCGCCGCCACCGCCCTCATCTACGCCGAACAGGTTGCCGTCGACACCTACGCCATCGGCACGGTGCTGGACGGCGGCTGGGCCGTCGGCCTCACTTTGATCGCACTCTGGGTCGACGGACTCGCCCGCCCGCCCGGTGCGGTCGGCCGCCGGCTGACCGGCGCCCTGTCCCTGATCGTGCCCGTGGTGGCCACGGCCTCAGGCGTGCTGGTGCTCGTGATCGGCACGCAGGTGAGGCTCTCCGTCCTCGCCGTCGTCCTGGCGAGCGTGACTCTCGCCGGGGCGAGCCTGCGCACCGCCGTCGCGTTTCGGGATCTCGGCCGGATGGCCGACCTGCGACGCCAGGTGCGCACCGACGACCTCACCGGGCTGCCCAACCGGCGAGCGCTCTACCTCGACGTGCCCCTGCGCCTCGGCGCGGGAGGCCAGAGAAGCGCACTGATGCTGCTGGATCTGGACCGCTTCAAGGAGGTGAACGACAGCCTCGGCCATGATGTCGGCGACGAGCTGCTCGTGCAGGTCGGCCGAAGGCTGGCCGACCAATTGCGGCCCCGGGACCTGCTGGCACGCCTGGGTGGTGACGAGTTCGCCATCCTCCTCGATGAGGCCGGCCCGGCGGAGGCGGAGGCCCTCGCGGCGACGGTGCAGGCGGCCCTGGCCGAGCCGTTCACCCTCGCCGGGATCTCCCTGCAGACCAGCGTCTCGGTCGGGATCGCGCTCTACCCCGAGCAGAGCGACAACCTGACCGGACTGCTGCGGAAGGCCGACATGGCCATGTACAAGGCGAAGGCCGGCGGCACCGGCCACCACGTCTACCGCAGCTCCGACGACAGCCACGGGGACTCCCGGCTGCGCACCGTGCAGGAGCTGCGCCTGGCACTTCGCGAGGATCAGCTGGTGTTGCACTACCAGCCGAAGATCGACCTGGACACGGGGCAGGTGAACTGCGTCGAGGCCCTCGTGCGCTGGCAGCACCCGGCCCGCGGCCTGCTGCAGCCGGGGCGATCACCGAGGAATTCCTGATGACCGACCGGGAGCGGGCGCGGGACATCCTCACCCAGCTGCGGGAGACGGGAATCCGGATCGCCGTCGACGACTTCGGAACCGGTTACAGCTCACTCGCCTACCTGCGAGACCTGCCGATCGACGAACTCAAGTTGGACCGCTCCTTCATCTTCCCGATGGCCGACGACGCGCGCGCCGCGGCGCTCGTCTCCTCCATCATCGACCTCGCCCACAGCCTGGGCATGAGCGCCGTCGCCGAGGGAGTGGAGGATGCCGTCGCCTACGACGAGCTCGTGCGGTACGGCTGTGAGCAGGCGCAGGGCTTCCACCTGTCCCGCCCGCTCCCCGTGGCCGAACTGGACGCCTGGCTCGTCCGGCGTCGCGCGGCGGTGGCCACGGGATAACCGAGGTCGCCTCAGATGAGCGGCAGGTAAAGTACACGGGTGGAAGAACAGGACACCCCGCGGCCTGGCATCGCCTCCTTCATCGCCCGCCACCGCGCGTCGGCGCTGATCGGCGCCGGTGCGGCGGTGTTCGCCCTCCTCGGCACCGGGGCCGTCGTTGCGGGAGCCTCAACCACCTCCACCCGGGAACCCACCGCACTGCGGGTCCAGGCCACCCAGAGTCAGCCCCCGACCCTGCCGCCCACCCGGCCCGCGCCGGCCGCTGCCAGCGCGGCCAGCCGCCTCCGCACCTGCTCTGTGGCCGGGTTGGCCGCCGACCCCCGGCTCGCGAACTTCCAGGCCCAGGTACTCAACGCCACCACCGGTGAGGTTCTCTTCGATCGCGGCGGGAGCACGCCGTCCCGCACCGCGAGCGTGCTCAAGGTGCTGACTTCGGCGGCCGCGCTCGGCGTGCTGGGCCCCGACTACCGTGCCACAACGACCGTGGTCGCCGGCAGCGAACCGGGATCGGTGGTGCTGGTCGGCGGGGGAGACCTCACCCTCTCCCGCACCCCAACCGGCGACGAATCGGTGTATACCGGCGCCGCGCACCTCGACGACCTTGCCGCGAAGACCATCGCGGCGTGGCAGGCCGACCCGGCGCATCCGCCGATCACCAGGCTGGTGCTCGATTCCTCCTACTTCGGCGATCCTGGCTGGGACCCGAGCTGGAACCGCAAGGAACTCGGCGACGGGTACATGCCCGAGATAACCGCCCTCCAGGTCGACGGCGACCGGGACAGCCCGGGCCGCGGCACCTCCGCCCGCAGCAGCGACCCGATCGGGCGCGCCGGGCAGGCGTTCGCCGACGCGCTCGGCGGCAACGTGGAGATCAGTCGCGGCACGGCCACGGCAGGGGCCACAGAGCTCGCCTCCGTGCGGTCCCAGCCGGTGTCCAGCCTGATAAAACAGGCGCTGCTCGTGTCGGACAACGCGCTGGCCGAGATGCTCGCCCGGCTCGTCGCGGTGAAATCCGGGGCCGGGAACACCTTCGGGGCGCTGCAGAAGTCCACCCTCGCCGGGCTTGCCCCGTACGGCATCGACACCGCCGGCATCCTCATCGCCGACGGCTCCGGACTGAGTGACAATAACGCCGTGCCGCCGTCCTACCTGACGAAGCTGTTCGTCAAGATCAGCGCCAGGGAGGGGAACCTCGGTGTGATCTTCGACGGGTTGCCCGTCGCCGGCGGGGACAGCGGGTCGCTGTCCTACAGCGACCGGTTCACGGGGGACAATGCCGTCGCCGACGGTTCCGTCTTCGCCAAGACGGGCTGGATCGACACCGGCTACACCCTGGCCGGCGTGATCCACGCCGCAGACGGCACGCCGCTCACCTTCGCCGTATACGCGCTCGGGGATGTGGGCGATAATGCGAAGCAGGCGATCGACACCATCACCGCCGGCTTCTACCGCTGCGGTGACAACCTATCGAACACCTGATCCCATCCGGCGACCGAAGGAGCCACCTGTGACACGGGCACTGTTCATCATCGACGTCCAGAACGATTTCACAGAGGGTGGCGCGCTGGCCGTTGAGGGCGGGTCCGCCGTGGCCGCCGGGGTGAGCGCGCTCCTGGCGAAGCATCCGAACATCTACGGTTGCGTCTTCGCATCCCGGGACTGGCATGACCCCGACAGCGACAACGGCGGCCACTTCGCCCTGTCCGGCGAACCCGACTACGCAGAGAGCTGGCCGGTGCACTGCGTCGCGGGCACCCCGGGCGCCGGATACCACCCGGCGCTGACACTGCCCGAACACACCATCCACATCCGAAAGGGCCAGGGAGAGGCCGGCTACTCGGTCTTCGACGGTGTCTCGGAGGGCGGCGAGAAGACCGGCGAGTTGCTGATCACGAACGGTGTGACGGATGTCGACATCGTCGGGCTGGCCACCGACCACTGTGTGCGGGCGAGCGGCCTCGACGCCCTCGACCACGGCCAGCACCTGCGCGTGCTCACCGACCTGATCGCCGGGGTCAGCCCGGAGACCAGCGAGGCGGCCCTGGCCGAACTGGCCCACTCGGGGGCCGTCCTGGCCACGTCAGACATGGTCGCCTAGGTGGGGGCCGGACCTGCACCAGTGCCGGGCTCCTTCGCGCGTCGCCTCGACGGCCTGAGGATCGCTTACGACTTCGTGCCGGGGGATCGCCCGATCCTGCTCGTGCACGGGTTCGCGTCGACCGCCAGGGTCAGCTGGATGGGCACCGGCTGGGTGCGTTTCCTTGAGGAGGCCGGCCGCGGCGTGGTCACGCCAGACCTCCGCGGCCACGGACGAAGCGACAAACCGCACCGGGTCGCCGACTACGCCCCCCGGCAGATGGCCGCCGACCTCGTGGTCGTGCTCGACGCGCTCGGCCTGGACCAGGTCGATGTGGTGGCCTATTCGATGGGTTCGCGGGTTGCGGCGGCACTTGCCGGCCTGGCGCCGAACCGGGTGGTTCGGCTGGTGCTCGGCGGTGCGGGGCCGACCGAACTGTTCGAGTCCTGGGACCGGGAGACCATGACGCGGTTCCTGGCCGGCGAGACCCCGGCTGACCCGATGATCGCGGCCGTTCTCGCCGCCGCGATCGGTGCCGGCGGCGACCGGGCCGCCCTGCTGGCCTGCGTGGAGGGGTTCGCCGGGGCGACGCTCGACGTGCCGCCCGGCATCCCGGTGCTCTACGTGGCCGGCGGCGCCGACCCGATTCCGGCCGGGGTGGCCCAACTGGCCCGTGCCCGCGGCTCGGAATACCTGCAGCTGCCCGGCCGCGACCACGTGAACGCGCTCACCTCCCGCGAGTTCAAGCGGGCCGCGCTGGAGTTCCTGGCCTGACTCATCCCCTGTTCGGGGGGCCGTGTCAAACTTTTCTTCACGGGGGTGCATCCAAAACGACGCTTTTGTTGGAAATGGTAGCGGGAGGCCACACGGTCTCCCGTCCAACGAAATGCAGGAGGTAACCATGCACAGGACCATCGCAATTGGCACCGCAGCCGGCGTACTCGTCGCTCTCGCAGGAATCCTGCCGGCCAGCGCCGGCGAAGATCGTGGTGGCGACGGGCACCACTCCGACACAGGAACCGCCGTCCTCACCGTCTTCCACGGCGTGCCGGGTCTCACCGTCGACGTCTATGTCGACGGGAAGCTCACCCTGGACAACTTTGCGCCAGGCAGTTTCTCCGACCCTCTCACCCTCGACGCCGGGACCTACTCGGTGGCCGTCACCGCCGCGGACGCGACGGACGACAGTGACCCGGTGATCGGCCCGATCGATCTGACCGTGGAGGCGGGCGATAACTACACGGTCGCCGCCCACCTCACCGAGGCCGGCGACCCGACGGCCACGCTGTTCATGAACAACACGGACAAGGCAGGCAAGAGGAACGGACGGCTCACCGTGCGTCACATCGCCGCGGCCCCGGCCGTGGACGTTCTTGCGAACGGGCAAGCCGCGGTGACCGACCTGAGCAACCCCGACGAGGAAGAGCTGACGCTGCCCGTCGGCACGATCTCGGCCGTCGTGGCCGCGACCGGAACGACCGACCCGCTGATCGGACCGGCTGACGTCACGATTGCCAAGCGCACGAACACGATTGTCTACGCGTGGGGCAGCCTGGCTGATGACAACCTCGCATTCGCCGTGCAGACGATCGACCTGACCGGGGGCGGGCGCCAGCACCACAAGTAGGGATCGCCACCGAGCCCAGGTACGCCCCGGGCGACGGCGGACCCTCGGGGGCCGCGCGCACAGCGAATGCTGGCGCGCGGCCCTCGACGTGACTGCGGCGTGGTGCCTACGGTGTGGTCCGTGTTGTGATCCCCGTGATCTGCGGCGTGGTCGAAGGGGAAGAAGTCTGATTCGGGTGCATCCAATCCGGGGCCAGGCGCGGAAGTAGTTGGTAAGAGTGCCCCGGCACACCCACGGGGTCACCCGCGAGGTCACCCCTAACTGACACACCAGGAGGAAATGATGCACAAGTCCCTGACGATCGGCGTGACGGCCCTCTCCCTCGGCGCGCTCGTCGCCCTGGCCGGTCTCGCACCTGCCCAGGCCGTCGACCCGGTCGCGAAACTATCCGTTTTCCACGGCGTTCCCGGCCTCACCGTCGACGTGTACGTGAACGACAAGCTCACGCTCGACAACTTCAAGCCGGGCGACCTCGCCGGTCCGCTCGAACTGCCGGCCGGCACCTACAAGGTCGCGATCACCGCCTCCGACGCGGCCGACGCGAGTAAGCCGGCCATCGGCCCGGTCGACCTGCCCCTCGAGGCAGGTAAGGACTACACCGCAGTCGCCCACCTCGACGCCGCAGGCAAGCCGACCGCGACGCTCTTCACCAACGACATCGGCAAACTGGAGGCCGGCCAGGGGCGGCTGACCGTGCGCCACGTGGCGGCCGCCCCCGCGGTCGACGTGCTCGCCAACGGTGCCGCCGCCATCACCAACCTGGTCAACCCGAAGGAGTCGGTGCTGACGCTGCCGGCCGGCACCATCTCGGCGGCGGTCGCCGCAACGGGAACGACGGCCCCCGTGATCGGCCCGGCCGACGTCAACGTCGCGGAGGGCACGAACACGATCGTCTACGCGTGGGGCAGCCTGACCGACAAGAACCTGGCCCTCGGTGTACAGACGATCGCCGGACTCCACTCGAACCCCGGCAGCATCCCCGCCGGTGAGGCCGGGCTGGTCGCCACGAACAAGCCCGCCGACCAGACCGGGCTGTGGCTCGGCGGCTTCGCCGCCCTGCTGCTGGCACTGGGTACCATCGCGGTCGTCGGGCTGCGGCGCTCGGCTGCGGCCGGGCGCCGCTAGCCGGGGCGCACGATGAAGAGGACCACAGCTGGCGCGGTCGCGATGCTGGCTGTGGCCCTCGTCGTGCTCAGCGGATGCTCGGGGCTTCGGGAGTCCGCGGCATCCGCACCGGCGCCAACGGTCTCGTCCGCGCCGGATCCGGCATCCATTGCGCCCGTCCCACAGCAGACTCCCGAGGTTGCGGTGCCGACCGTGAGCGCCGCCCTCAGCGCCAACCAGGAGCCTGTGCCGCTCGCCCCCGTTCGGATCCGAGTGGACAGCCTCGGCATCGATATGGTGGTCGAGGCGGTCGGCCAGACCGCGGAGAACGTGATGGAGCTGCCGAAGAACCCCGCGGTGGCCGCCTGGTACCGTTACGGCCCGTCACCGGCCGGCAAGGTCGGCGCGACCGTGATCGCCGCGCATGTCGACTCCCTCGTCTACGACATCGGCCCGTTCGCCCGTCTCGCCGAAGCGACTGCAGGCACCCAGGTCTCGCTGACGCTGAGCGATGGAACGCAGCGGCGCTACGCGGTGACCGGCGTGCAGTCGATCCTCAAACCGGAGGTCCCGTGGGACGCGATCTTCGATCGTTCGGGCGCGGCCCGGCTGACCCTCGTGACCTGCGGCGGCGAGTTCGACTACGGGGCGAGACGTTATCTGTCCAACGTGATCGTCGCCGCGGATCCGATCCCATAATGAAAAGGTGTGGCTATGCTGAGATCGACGGTGGTCGAGGCCCGCAATCCGGTGAGGTCTGAGGTGTACGACCGGCCATCGCAGCTTTCGACCGAAGGGCACCCCGGCATTGTGAGCGCAGTCGCCGACGTAGACGACCACGCGCGGTTGGCCACCGCCTTCCGCGGTGGAGACGAACGCGCGCTCGCCGAGGTATACGCTCGCTGGGCCGCGCTCGTGCACACCATTGCCGTGCGCTCGCTCGGCGACCCGGGCGAGGCAGAGGACGTGACCCAGAAGGTGTTCATCGCCGCCTGGAAGGGCCGGTCGGGTTTCGACCCGTCCCGCGCCCGGCTTCCGGCCTGGCTCGTCGGCATCACCCGGCATGCGGTGGCAGATGCGCACGAAGCCCGCTCCCGACGCCGCCGGATCGAGGCGGCCGCGATGGGCGAACTCCGATTCAGCCAGCCCGACGAATCGGCCGAGGTGGCCGACCGGCTGATGATCAGCGACGAACTGCAACGGCTTGAACCGGTGCCGCAGCGGGTGATGCAACTGGCGTTCTACGACGACCTGACGCACGCCCAGATTGCCGATAGCCTCGGACTGCCCCTCGGCACCGTGAAGAGTCATATTCGACGAAGCCTGACCAGGCTGCGCACCAGATTGGAGGCGAACGATGGCACACATTGACCGGGACGATCTTGCGCTCATTGCCATGGCTGAGCTCGACCTCACCGAACCGGAGCGCCTCCACCTGGCCGAATGCCCCGAGTGCTCGCTCGAACTGATCTCGCTGCAGCACACCATTGCGGTCGGTCGCGCGGCGCGCAACGTCGACCTCATCGAGCCACGCGACGCCGTCTGGGGTCACATCCATTCGGCGCTCGGGCTCTCCGACGCGGTCGCGGACACGCCCCGGCGTTCCGACTATCCGGCGAGTGCGGCACCGGCGGGAGCGGCACCGGTGACGGATGCCGCGGAGCCCGACGTCCTGTCAGCGTCCGCAGCCGCGCCCGCTTCTCCTGCTGCCCGGGCGTCCGCCGCTGCGTCCGCGCCCGACAGCGGGATCCGGCCGGTTGCCCGGATCGACGGTCTCGCACGGCCGCGCCGCGTCCGCTTCTGGCTGCCGCTGACCGTCGCGGCCGGGATCGTCGGCCTGGTCGGCGGCATCGGCGGGGGCATCTGGTGGGAGTCGCTGCGGCAGGATGTGGCGCCCCCCGTCGTCGCTGAGGCGAAGATCGCCGAGGCGAGACTGGACCCGTTCCCCGGCTGGAACGCCGGCGGCACGGCCTACGTGGAGAAGGCCGCCGACGGCCACCGTGACGTTGTGGTCGACCTCACCGGGGCGACCGGCCGCGCCCCCCTCCGCGAGGTGTGGCTGATCAAGGCCGATGCGTCCGGCCTGGTCAGCATCGGGCTGCTGGGCGGCGCCGCCGGCCGGTTCTCGATCCCCGACGGGCTCGACCTGGCCCAGTACCCGCTCGTCGACGTATCCGCCGAGCCGGACAACGGCGACCCCGCGCACTCCGGCGACTCGATCGTGCGCGGCCAACTGCACAGCACCTGACCTGGAGGCCCCATTCCGGTCGAGAGTACCCGGCGGTACGGGAACCCTCGACCGGTACGGGGTGGGACCGTTTCGAGCCGCGGCCGCGGTTACAGCTGGTGGCCGAGCTTGTACTCGGGCATGTCCTCGCCCTTGCGGGTGTAGGAGAAGCCGTCGGCGCCGACGGTGACGGCCATTTCGCTCGACTGGGTGCGTTCGATCACGGGCTGGGGGGTGCCGTCGAGGTCGAGCACGAGGGAGGCATCCGTGTACCAGCTCGGCACGACCGGGTTGCCCCACCAGTCGCGGCGCTGGTTGTCGTGCACGTCCCAGGTGACGACGGGGTTGTCCGGGTCGCCGGTGTAGTAGTCCTGGGTGTAGATCTCGACCCGGTGACCGTCGGGGTCGCGGAGGTAGAGGTAGAACGCGTTGGACACACCGTGCCGGCCGGGGCCGCGCTCGATCAGGTCGGACTTGCGCAGCGCACCGAGCTTGTCGCAGATGTAGATGATGTTGTGCTTCTCATGCGTGGAGAAGGCGATGTGGTGCATCCGTGGGCCGTTGCCGCCGGTCAGGGCGGTGTCGTGCACGGTGTCCTTGCGGCGCAGCCAGGCCGCGTACGTGACACCGTCCGCGTCCTGGATGTCCTCGGTGACCCGGAAGCCGAGGTCCTCGAGGTAGCCGCGGCCGAGGCCCACGTCGGGGGTGACCTGGTTGAAGTGATCGAGGCGCACGAGCGCGCCCGGACCCTGGAGGTCGTAGCGCCAGGCGAGGCGTTCCACGTGCTGGGTGTCGAAGAAGAATTCGTAGGGGAAGCCGAGCGGGTCTTCGACGCGCACCGAGTCGCCGATCCCCTTCACGAAACCGTTCGCGCGGCGTTCGGTGCGGCAGCCGAGTTCGCGGTAGTACGCCTCGGCGAGGTCGACATCGAGGGGGGAGCGCACCCGGAAGGCGAATGCGGACACCGCGGCGACCGGGCCCTGGCGCAGCACGAGGTTGTGGTGGATGAACTCCTCGAAGCTGCGCAGGTAGATCTCGGTGTCGCTCTCCTCCGTCACGACGAGGCCGAGGATGTCCACGTAGAACTCGCGGGACGCGGCCAGGTCGGTGACGACGAGGTCCATGTAGGCGCAGCGCAGGATGTCCGGCGGGGTGGCCGCTGGGGTGGGGATGGGGGTGGTGGTCATGGGGATCCTCCTCATTGAGTGTCAGTGGTTGTGGTCTCGGCGGGCTCGACCAGCGGTGTTCGAGCCTGTGCGCCGGTGATGATCGAGCCTGCCGGGATCCAGGTCAGGCGGCGCCGAAGCGGGCGGTGTGCACGGCACCGAGGGTGATGTGCACGGCCTGCTGGTCGGTGTAGAAATCGATCGAGCGGTAGCCGCCCTCGTGCCCCAGCCCCGAGGCCTTGACCCCGCCGAACGGGGTACGCAGGTCGCGCACATTGTGCGAGTTGAGCCAGACCATACCGGCCTCGATCGCCTGGGCGAAGGTGTGTGCCCGGGTGAGGTTGCTGGTCCAGAGGTACGCGGCGAGTCCGTATTTGACGCCGTTGGCCAGCGCCAGGGCCTCCGCATCGGTGTCGAACGGGGTGATCGACACGACCGGGCCGAAGATCTCCTCCTGGAAGATGCGCGCCGTGGGCGGGACATCCGCGAACACGGTCGGCGACACGTAGTTGCCCTCGGCCAGGTGCGCCGGGCGGCCGCCGCCGGCGAGCAGGCGGCCCTCGGTCTTGCCGATCTCCACGTAGCTCATCACCTTGGCGTAGTGCTCGGGGTGCACGAGCGCGCCGACCTCCGTCTTCGGATCGTGCGGGTCGCCGACGACGATGTTCCGGGCGCGGGCGGCGTAGCGGGCGCAGAAGTCCTCGTAGACGGTGCGTTCGACCAGGATCCGGCTGCCGGCGGTGCAGCGTTCGCCGTTGAGCGAGAAGACGCCGAACAGGGTCGAGTCGATCGCGGCTTCGAGGTCGGCGTCGGCGAAGACGATGGCGGGGGACTTGCCGCCGAGTTCCATCGACATGCCCTTGAGGTTGGCGGCGCAGTTGCGGTAGATGGTCTGGCCGGTGGTCGTCTCGCCGGTGAACGAGATCAGGGGGACGCCCGGATGCTTGACCAGCGCGTCGCCGGCCTCCTCGCCGATGCCGTTGACCAGGTTGAAGACCCCGTCGGGCAGCCCTGCGGCGGCGAAGATCCCGGCCCACAGGCTGGCCGAGAGCGGTGTGAACTCGGCCGGCTTGAGCACGACGGTGCAGCCGGAGGCCAGCGCCGGGGCGAGCTTCCAACTCTCCAGCATGAACGGGGTGTTCCACGGGGTGATCAGGCCGGCGACGCCGACCGGCTTGCGATTGACGTAGTTGATCTGGCTGCCGGGGACCTTATAGGTGTCGTCGGCCTGCGCCACGATCAGGTCGGCGAAGAAGCGGAAGTTCTCGGCCGCGCGGTTGGCCTGGCCGAGGGCCTGGGTGATCGGCAGGCCGGTGTCGAACGTTTCCAGTTCGGCGAGGCGGGCATCCTGCGCCTCGATCGCATCGGCGATCCGGCCCAGGATGCGGGATCGCTCGCGCGCTTTCATCCTGGGCCACGGCCCGTTCTCGAAGGCTTCCGTGGCGGCCGCGACGGCCAGGTCGATGTCCTCCTGCTGGCCGGCGGCGGCGGTGGCGTAGGTCCGGTTGGAGACCGGGTCGAGCACGTCGAAGGTCTTGCCCGAGACGCTGTCGACGAAGCGGCCGCCGATGTAGTGCCGGATGTGGGTCGGCAGGTTGTCGGGGACGAAGTGGACGGCCGTGGTGGTGGTGTCGGTGACGGACATGGGTCAGGCTCCTGCCTTGCTGAAGCCGTCGATGGTGAAACCGTCGACGGGGGAGAGGTACTGCTCGCCGGCGGCCAGGAACCGCCTCATGGTGACGAGTCCGGCATCCGTGGGGGTGATCAGCGGTGGGCGAACGAAGCCGGATGCGATCAGGCCGCGCTGCTCGAGGACCCACTTGCCCGGCGCCGGATTGGTCTCGACGAAGAGCAGGTCGACGAGGGGGTGCAGGCCGTAATGGATCTCGCGGGCCCGGTCGAGATCGCCGGCAACCCATGCGTTGTACAGCTCCACGTGCGCGACGGGAGCGATATTGGAGGTGGCGCTGATCAGGCCGACGCCGCCGAGCGCGAGCAGCGGCAGGCAAAGCAGCTCGATTCCGCTCCAGACCAGGAGTTCCTTTCCGCAGAGGTGCAGCACCCTGGAGAAATGCTCGAAGTCCTTGGTGGTCTCCTTGACCCCGACGAAGTTGTCGAAATCGTGGTAGAGCCGGGCGATGGTCTCCGGGGCGATGTCCACGGCGGTACGGCTGGGCACGTTGTAGGCCACGATCGGCAGGTCGGGGAACTCCTCGGCCACCGTCTTGTACCAGACGTAGAGGGCCTCCTGGGTGGGCCGGGCGTAGTACGGGGTGATGATCAGGGCGGCGTCGACGCCGGCATCCCGGGCGGCGGATGTCAGCTTGAGGGTCTCGTCGAGCTTGGCCGACCCGGTGCCGGGCATGAACGGCACCCGGTCGCCGATGGCCTCGGCCGCGGTGCGGATCGCTGCGGCGCGCTCGCGGATGCTCTGCGAGCTCGGTTCCCCGGTCGACCCGCCGAGCGAGATGCCGTGGGTGCCGGAGGCCAGCTGCCAGTTGACGAGGTTGGCCAGGCCGGCATGGTCGACGGCGCCGTCGGCCGTGAACGGCGTCATGAGGGGCGCGATGGAGCCCTTGATCTGGCTGGGGTCACTGCGGAACTTCAATGGGTGTTCCCTTCGGGACTGTGGATGAATGGTCGGTGATCGAGCCGCCGGTGATCGAGCCTGTCGTTCCGTGATCGAGCCTGTCGTTCCGTGATCGAGCCTGTCGTTCCGTGATCGAGCCTGTCGAGATCGCGCCTGTCGAGATCGCGGGGGTCCCGACCGGCTCGACCACCGGGCTACGGACTGGGGGCCTTCTGGCGGGCGAGGAAGGCGTCGAGGGTGCCGAGGCGGTGGTTGCGCGCGGCGAGTTCGACCTGCAGCGGGTCGCCCCCGTCCTCGATCAGGTCGAGCAGGGCGGTGTGCTCGGCGACGGATTCGTGGGCGCGGCCCGGCACGAAGCTGAAGATGGAGTCGCGGAGGGCGCTGAGTCTGCTCCAGCCGCGGTGCACGAGGTCGAGCAGGTGCGGGTTAGGGCAGGCCTCGAACAGGGTGGAGTGGAACTCGAGATTGAGCCGGGTGAAGCTGGCCGGGTCGAAGTGGTCGAGGCAGTCGGCCATTTCCGCGTTGATCCGCCTGGCGCGTTCGAGCGTGTCCGCGTTGAGGACGGGCGCGGCGAGGGCGGTGGCGTAGCCCTCGACGAGGCTGAGTGTCTGCATCGTGTGCACATACTCCGTGGCGTCGAGCATCGCGACCTGTGCGCCGATATTGCGCTCGAAGGTGACCAGGCCCTCGGCCTCGAGCAGGCGGATGGCCTCCCGCACGGGGACCGCGCTGACGTCGAGTTCGCGGGCGATCTGGCCGAGCACCAGGCGGTAGCCGGGGCTGAAGGTGCCGTCGCTGATCCGCGACCTGATCCACTGGTGGGCCAGCTGCGCCTTGCTCAGGCCGACCGTGGCCGAGTCCGTCGAAACGGTCATCATCTCTCCTCGTGCCAGGTGCGGTAGCGGGCCTTCCAGTCCGCGTTCATCGGGTACAGCCCGTCGACGCCCTGGCCGGCGGCGACCATCTCGGCGATGAAGCTCTCCTCGCGTTCCTGTTCGATGGCGGAGGCGACGACCTCCTCGACCAGGTGCGGCGGGATCACGAGCAGGCCGTCGGCGTCGCCGACGATCACGTCACCCGGCTGCACCGCGGCGCCGCCGCAGGCGATGGCCAGGTCGGTGTCCCAGGGCACGTGGCGACGGCCGAGCACGGCCGGGTGCCCGCCGGCGTGGTAGGTGGGAATGGAGAGTGCGGTGACGGCCGCGAGGTCGCGCACGCCGCCATCCGTCACGATCCCGGCGGCGCCGCGAACCTGGGCGCGCAGGGCGAGGATGTCGCCGACCGTGCCGGTCCCGCGCTCACCGCGGGCCTCCATCACGATCACGTCGTCGGGCCCGAGTGAATCGAAGGCGCGTTTCTGGGCGTTGTAGCCGCCGCCGTGGGACGCGAACAGGTCTTCCCGGTTCGGCAGGTAGCGCAGGGTGCGCGCCCGGCCGACGAGTCGGGCGTCTGGCCTGGTCGAGCGGAGGCCGTCGATCGACACGTTGTTGAGGCCGCGCTTGCGCAGCTGAGCGCTCAGGGTGGCGGTGCCGACGCTGTTGATGCGCTCCTTCAGGGCTGCGGTGAGAACGAATGCGGGAGCCTGCGGAGCGAGCCCTGCGGCCTCCGGTGAACCCCAGGCCTCGGTGCGTTGCAGGTCATCGATGAGCGGTGCAGCGCCGTAGCCGGCCAGGGGGACGGTGCCTTCGACCACGGTGGTGCGAAGCCGGCCCGTGGTCAGAGGCCGAACCGCCGTCGGGGCGTCGACCTCGACTTCGACGACGTCGCCCGGCCGCACCACCGAGGCGCCGGCCGGGGTGCCGGTCAGGATGATGTCGCCCGGTTCGAGGGTGATCAGCTGGGAGAGGTCGGCGACGAGCCGAGCAAACGGAAAATACAGGGTGCCGGTGGTGTCCTCCTGGGCGAGGACGCCGTTGACCCAGGTGCGGATGCGCAGCGCGGTCGGGTCGACCTCGCCGGCCGGCAGCACGGCCGGCCCGATCGGCGTGAAGCCGTCGCCTCCCTTGGAGCGGAGGTTGGAGCCCTTGTCGGCGTGACGCAAGTCGTAGACTCCGAAGTCGTTGCTGGCGGTGACCCCGGCGACCGCGTTCCAGCCCTCGACGGGGTTGACCCGGCGTGCTCTCGTGCCGATGATCAGGGCGATCTCACCCTCGAAGGCGAGCAGCTCGGTGCCTGCGGGGCGTTCGATCTCGCCGGAGAGGGCCAGCGAACTGGCCGGCTTCAGGAAGTACGACGGCTGGGCCGGCACCCGTCCCCGCTGCGCGGCGCGGCTCGGGTAGTTGATGTGCACGGCGATGACCTTGCCCGGCCGGGCGCCAACGAGCGCCCTGACGGTGGATTCGGGGGGTTCGGTGGTGTCGGTCATCCCACACTCCTCTGGTTGAAAGCCCGTAGCGGTGAAGTCTGCGCTGCTCGGGTATGCCGGCCGACTCGATCGGCATGTATCAAATCATATACGATCTGCGTCGCGGGGCAATCAAACCGGGGAAGAATCTTCCCGGGCGACCGCCGCACCCGGGTCAGGCCGGCGGGCAACGGGCAAGGAACGGGGGTAGGGGAACGGCGTTCTGGCCGTTCCCCTATCCCCGTTCCTTGCCGCCGGTCTGCCGTTAGTCGCGCGCGGACAC
Organism: Cryobacterium algoritolerans; assembly: GCF_004402785.1. Lineage (GTDB taxonomy): Bacteria > Actinomycetota > Actinomycetes > Actinomycetales > Microbacteriaceae > Cryobacterium > Cryobacterium algoritolerans. The sequence goes on along the minus strand of NZ_SOFP01000023.1, from coordinate 41,560 downwards.
CCCGAGGTGTACTCCGCGCGTTTCCTTGACCACGGAGACCGCGGCGAAGGAAATGGCGGCGAGCACCATGATGTAGATGCCGATCGAGGGTGACCAGCTGGTCTTGTCGAGCAGCAGCTGGGCGATCAGCGGGGCGAAGGCCCCGCCGAGGATCGCGCCGAGGGCATAGCCGATCGACACGCCCGAGTAGCGCACGTGGGCCGGGAACATTTCGGCGTAGAGCGCGGCCTGGGGGCCGTAGGACAGGCCGAGGCCGACGGCGAGTACGACCAGGGCGATCGCGTAGAGCGCGATGTTCTTCGTGTCGATCAGCAGGAACATCGGGATCGCCCAGGCGAAGAGCCAGGCGTAGCCGATCTGGAAGGTGCGGATGCGGCCGATCCGGTCGGACAGGATCCCGCCGAACATCGTGGCTGCCAGCCAGAAGACGGCGGCGACCGTGCTGGCCAGCAGCACGGGGGAGCGCTCCATGCCCAGTCCGCCGACTTCGGCTGGTTTGGTGGCGTAGGAGGAGAAGAAGGCGATCAGCAGGTAGCCGGCGGCGTTGTTGGCGATGAAGATGAGGGCGGTGAGCACGACCTGGCGCCAGTTGTGCGCGAAGAGCTCCTTCAGTGGTGCGGCGGACTCCTTCTTGCGCGCCTGGAGTTCGGTGAAGACCGGGCTCTCGTTGACGGAGCGGCGGATGATGTAGCCGATTCCGATCAGGACAACGGAGAGGAGGAACGGGATTCGCCAGCCCCAGGCGAGGAAGGCCGCTTCGGTCATCGAGTTGGTCACGACGAGCATGACGGCGGTGGCGAGGATGAGCCCGGACGGCACGCCGATCTGCGGGTAGGCGCCGAAGAATCCGCGCTTGTTGTCTGGTGCGTGCTCGACCGACATGAGTGCCGCGCCGCCCCACTCGCCGCCGGCGGAGAAGCCCTGCAGGATGCGCAGCAGGATGAGCAGTAGCGGTGCCGCGACGCCGATCTGGGCGTAGGTCGGCAGCAGGCCGATCAGCACGGTCGACGCGCCCATCATCACGAGGGTGACCACGAGCATGGCCTTGCGGCCGAGCCGGTCGCCGAGGTGCCCGGCGACGATGGCGCCGAGCGGGCGGAACAGGAAACTGATTCCGATCGAGGCCCAGGCGACGAGCTGGGCGAGCGCGGCGTTGTCGCTGCCGAGCGGGGCGAAGTAGAGGCCGGCGAGTACGAGCCCGGCGGCCTGCGCGTAGATGAAGAAGTCATACCACTCGATCGTGGTTCCGACCATGGTGCCGACGAGGACGCGTCGTTCCTCGAGTCGTTTAGCGTTCGTTTTCGTTGGTTCGGTCGTCAGAGCCATGGAATACTCCCTTGTATTCGGTGCGGGTGAAGTCGGTTCGGCGGTGTGGGCGGCGCCCTGCATCACTATCTGGGAGGAACGTATCACAAATCGTATATTATGTGTGGCGTCGCGCGGGACCGAAGCCGGACCGTGACCTGGCCCGGCCCGGACCGGCCGGCCTAGCGCATCCCGGCCGTGATCGCCGCGGCGGCGAGGCGGAGGCGGGCGCCGAGTTCGGCCGCCGGGCGTGCCCCGGCCAGGTAGACCACGGCGAGGGCGGCGGGCGGTTCACCCGGCACGAGCAGCGGCACGGCAACGGAGGCCAGGCCGGGGATGACCTCGTCGTGGCTCGTCGCGAAGCCCTGCGCGCCAATGGCCGCGGCCTCGGCGCGACGGGCGGCGTCGCCGCCGAGATCGGCCCACTGGGTCGGAGAGAGCAGAGACTGGATGGCGATCCCCGGCGCGCCGACGGCGAGCGGATGCCGGGTCCCCGGCCGCTGGCCCACGGTCGCCTGCGCCTGCCGGGGCTCGACGCTGACCAGGGTGACGACCTCGAGCCGGTCGAGCACGGCGACGAAGGCCGTCATCCCGAGTTCGTTGGCGACCCTGGTGAGTTCGGGCAGCGCCGCGGCCTGCAGGTCACGGGACACACCGCGGGCGAGCGCCGCCATCCGGGGGCCCAGGCGCACGGCGCCGGCGGCATCCCGCACCACGAGGCCGTGATCCTCCAGGGTGCGGAGGATCCGGTAGGCGATCGACCGGTGCACTCCGAGGGCGGCGGCAACCTCGGCGATGGTCAGCGGGCGGTCGGCATCGGCGAGGATCTCCAGCACGCGGATGCCGCGGGAGAGGGTCTGCGAGTGCGGCGCGGCGCTCGCGCCGGTCTGGCTGGTTTGGATCGACACCGTGTCATTCTCGCATCCGGTTCACGGTGACCCGCGCTCTTGCGGCAGATCGCCGCAGCCGTGCGCCGGTTGCCGCAGCCGTGCGCCGAGAATCAACGCGGACGGGGCGGACCGGCCTATCTTGGTGCTCAATGAGCGCGATCTGGGTCTTCGTCTGCATGGCTGTCGCCGCAGCGGCGGCCGGCCTGGCTGCCTTCTGCGCGCTCGCGGCGCTCCGCACGCCGGGGCGCAGCGTCGCGGCTGCACCCGCGATGGTGGTGATGGCCGCTTCCACGGTCGACATGGTCCTGCCGAACGTGCACCTGCTCAGCCCTCTGGTCTGGGTGGCGGTGCTGGTCGGGGCCGCCCTCCTCGCGCTCCTCGACCGACGCCGGCGGGTCGCGGCCGCCCACCACTCTGCGGCGCTGTTGCTGATGGCGGTGATGTGGGCCGGGATGCTGTCGGGCCCGACGCCGGGCGGTGGGCCCGGCGGAAGTGCGGGGGCCGTCGCGTCAGCGTCCGGGCGGTCGGCCGCCGGAGCTGCGGTGGCGGGAGCCGGCGCGGCGGGGCATTCCGGGCACGGGCTGGCGTGGACCGGCAGTGGCGTGCTGCTGGGCTGGCTGGTGGTCGCGGCATCCGTCGCCCTCGCGGCCGGTGCCGTGCGGGCGGCGAAACGCCGCACCGGGTGGCGGGGAGGCGACGTTACTGACAGGCTGGAGGCGACCCAGCACGTGAGCATGGCGCTGGCGATGATAGCCATGGCCGCCGGGATGCTCCTGCCGTTGCCCTGGTCCTGAATCCGGGCCGCGGCCGGTTTGCCGAACGGCCCCGGATAGAATTCGACCGTCGCTCGACGGGCACACACAAGTATGGGAGACCCTATGACGCATGTCACCGAAGCCGAACTGCTCCAGCACATACCCAATGAGCTGTTCATCAACGGCAAATGGGTGCCGGCCGCCGATGGGGCCACCCTGACCGTGCACGACCCGGCCACCGGCAAGGTCATCAAGACGATCGCCGACGCGGGTGTCGCGGATGGCGAAGCCGCCCTCGACGCTGCCGTCGCGGCGCAGGCCGGCTGGGCGGCCACCCCGCCCCGGGTGCGTGGCGAGATCCTGCGCCGGGCCTTCGACCTGCTGCAGGAGCGCAAACAGCAGTTTGCGCTGCTGATGACCATCGAGATGGGCAAGCCGCTCGCCGAGGCCTATGGCGAGGTGGCCTACGGCGGCGAATTCCTGCGCTGGTTCAGCGAGGAGGCCGTACGCATCACCGGCCGCTACGGCACCAACCCGGAGGGCTCCGGGCGCATGATCGTGTCCCAGCACCCGGTCGGGCCGTGCTTCCTGATCACCCCCTGGAACTTCCCGCTCGCCATGGCGACCCGCAAGATCGCCCCGGCGCTCGCCGCGGGCTGCACCGTTGTGATCAAGCCGGCCGAATTGACCCCGCTGACCACCCTGTTCTTTGTCAGGCTGCTCGAGGAGGTCGGCCTGCCGGCCGGAGTCGTGAACGTGATCACGACCTCGTCCTCGGCCGCCGTGTCCGGGCCGATCATCGCCGACCCGCGCCTGCGCAAGCTCAGCTTCACCGGGTCGACGTCGGTTGGGCAGAAGCTGATCCAGCAGTCCGCACAGGGAGTGCTGCGAACCTCGATGGAGCTCGGCGGTAATGCCCCGTTCGTCGTCTTCGAAGACGCCGACCTGGACAAGGCCGTCGCCGGTGCGATCGCCGCGAAGTTCCGCAACGTGGGCCAGGCCTGCACCGCGGCCAACCGGTTCATCGTGCACCGGTCCATCGTCGACGAATTCGCCCGCCGCGTCACCGAGAAGGTCGCCGACTTCACGGTCGGCCGCGGCACCGAGGAAGGTGTCAGCGTCGGCCCGCTGATCAACGAGGCCGCCATTGAAAAGGCCGACACGCTCGTGCGGGACGCGCTCGACAAGGGGGCGACGCTGCTGACCGGCGGGTCCGCCATCGCCGGGCCGGGAACGTTCTATCAGCCCACGGTGATCTCGGGCGTCGCGCCGGGCAGCGGCATCCTGCGCGAGGAGATCTTCGGGCCGGTGCTGGCAATCGCCTCGTTCGACGACGAGGACGAGGCCGTCCGCCTCGCCAACGACACCGAATACGGCCTGGTCGGCTATGTGTTCACCCAGGACCTCGCCCGCGGACACCGGATGATCGAGCGCCTGCACACGGGCATGATGGGCCTGAACGTCGGCGTGCTCTCCAACGCGGCGGCGCCGTTCGGCGGGGTCAAGCAGTCCGGTCTGGGCCGCGAGGGTGGGCTCGAGGGCATCCACGAGTATCTCTCGACCAAGTACACGCTCCTCCCCGACCCCTTCCTCGATTAGGGCCTGCCCGCCCGGGTTGCCCCCGTGCCCCGCCGAGTCGGGGCTAACTCAGGAGATCTGCCGCGGCATCCGGGAACCATCGCACTAGTCCGGGCTCGGCCTGTTCGCCCGGTCCCGGATCTCCTGAGTTGGCCACCCGGGCACGCGGGCACCCGGGCACGCGAGAACCCGGCCACCGGGGCGCCCGCGCACCGGCGGACCGTCCAGGTCGCGCGGGGCGCCGCTAGACTTTGCGGATGCCCGTCATCGAGATCAGCGACCTCAGCGATCCGAGGCTGGTCGACTACGCCCACCTGACCGATGTCGCCCTGAAAAAGGCCAGCGGCACCGAGCACGGCCTGTATATAGCCGAATCGGCATTGGTTCTGGAGCGTGCACTGCGGGCCGGGCACCGGCCCCGGTCGGTGCTGGCGCTCGGCAACACGATCGAGGAGGCGCGGGCGCTCGTCGGCGACGACGTGCCCGTGTTCGTCGGGCCGGGGGAGTTGCTCGCGGAGTTGACCGGATACATCCTGCACCGCGGGGTGATTGCCGCGATGCACCGCCCCGAGCTGCCGGGCCCCGACGCCCTGCTCGCGGGCGCCCGCCGGATCGTCATCCTTGAAAACGTTTCCGACCCCACGAACGTGGGCGCCATCTTCCGCTCGGCCGGTGCGATCGGCGCGGACGCGATCCTGGTCACACCGCGCTGTTCCGACCCGTTCTACCGCCGGGCCATCCGGGTGTCGATGGGTACGGTGCTGCAGGTTCCCTGGACCCGGGTGGGCGACTGGCCGAGCATCCGCGCACTGTTGGACCGGCACGGTTTCCACGTGGCGGCGCTCGCCCTGGCCGAGGATGCCGTGAGCCTTCGCGACTTCCGCGGCACCGACCACGAACGGCTGGCACTGCTGCTCGGCGCAGAGGGCGAGGGACTCACCGACGACGCGCTCGCGGCATCCGACAGCGTGGTGCAGATCCCGATGAAGCACGGGATCGATTCGCTCAACGTCGCCGCGGCCAGTGCCGTCGCGATGTGGGCGCTCTCCGGCTGACCCGCACCCGCCGGTCGCCGCGCTTCGCCGTGGCTAACTCAGGGAATCCACCCGCGGCCTCGCACGGTTCCCCTGACCAGTGCGGTGCAGTGCGGATGCCGCGTCACATCTGATGAGTTGGCCACCCTCGCTGGGCGCACAGCATCGGTGACCGGGCGGAAGCCTAGGCTGAGGGCATGAGCAATGATGCTGTCATCGTCGATGTCGTCCGCACCGCGTCGGGCCGGGGCAAGCCGGGGGGTGCCCTGTCCGGTGTGCACCCGGCCGACCTGCTGGCCGGCGTGCTGCGCGAACTGGTCAGCCGCAACGGCCTCGACCCCGCGCTGATCGAGGACGTGATCGGCGGCTGCGTCAGCCAGGTCGGCGAGCAGAGCTACAACGTGGTGCGCACCGCTCTGCTGAGCGCCGGTTTCCCCGATACGGTGCCGGGAACAACCATCGACCGGCAGTGCGGCTCGAGCCAGCAGGCCGCCACCTTCGCTGCGCAGGCGGTCATGTCCGGCAGTTGCGACGTGGTCATCGCCTGCGGCGTCGAATCGATGAGCCGGGTGCCGCTGGGCTCCTCTCTCGGCACGAAGCAGGGATCGGCCCCCGGCCAGGACCCGCACGGTAGCCTGATGCACGCCCGCTACCCGCAGGGGCTGGTGAGCCAGGGCGTCTCGGCCGAGCTGATCAACCAGCAGTGGCGGCTCGGCCGCCGCGAGCTGGATGCCTTCGCCGCCCGCTCCCACCGCCTCGCCGCGGCCGCGGCCGAACGCGGCGACTTCGCCGGCGAGCTCCGGCCGACCACCCTGCCCGACGGCCGGGTCGTCATCGACGACGAGACCATTCGCCCCGGCACCACCCTTGACTCCCTGGCCGGGCTGCCGCCCGCATTCCGCACCGACGCGCTCGCCTCCCGGTTCCCGACACTCGACTGGCACATCACGGCAGGCAACTCCTCCCCGCTCACCGACGGGGCGTCCGCGGCCCTGATCATGAGCGCGAAGCGGGCCGCCGAGCTCGGCCTCAACCCGCGCGCCCGGTTCCACAGCTTCGCGGTCACCGGAAGCGACCCGAAGCTGATGTTGACCGGCGTGATCCCGGCGACCCGGCGCATCCTCGAACGCTCGGGCCTCGGCATCGACGACCTCGACGCCTACGAGGTCAACGAGGCGTTCGCCAGCGTGCCGCTCGTCTGGCTGCGCGAAATGGGCGCCGACCCGGCCCTGCTCAACCCGCGCGGCGGCGCCATCGCCCTCGGCCACGCGCTCGGCTCCTCCGGCACCCGGCTGCTCGGTACCCTACTCAACCACCTCGAACTCACCGGCGGCCGGTGGGGCCTGCAGACCATGTGCGAGGGCGGCGGCATGGCCAACGCCACCATCATCGAGAGGCTCTGATGCGCATCGACGGATGCTCCGCGCTCGTCACCGGCGCGGCATCCGGTCTCGGCCTGGCCACCGCAACCTCCCTGGCCGCGGCCGGCGCAGCCGTCGTGCTGCTCGACCTGCCCGGCTCCCCGGGAGATCAGGCGGCCGCAACGCTCGGCCGCCGGGCCCGGTTCGTTCCGGGCGACGTCACCCGCGCCGAGGACGTGCAGGCCGCGGTCGACGCGGCGACCATGCTCGGGCCGCTGCGGATCGTGGTCAACTGCGCGGGCATCGCCCCCGGGCAACGCACGGTCGGCCGGGACGGCCCGCTGCCGCTGGACGAGTTCGACCGGGTGATCCGGATCAACCTCGTCGGCACCTTCAACGTGATCCGGCTGGCCGCGGCAGCGATCCAGGCCACCGACCCGGTCGGCGGTGCAGGCGCGGGCTTTCGCGAGCACGCAGACTCCGGCTCCGCCCCCCGCTTGGGGACAGACTCCGGTGCACATCCCGCCCCGGAGCCCGGCTCAGCGCCCGGCGCGCGGTCCGGCATCCCGGAGCGCGGCGTGATCATCAACACGGCCTCGGTCGCCGCCTTCGACGGGCAGATCGGGCAGGCCGCCTACGCGGCGTCCAAGGGCGGGGTCGCCGCAATGACGTTGCCGCTCGCCCGCGAGTTCGCCAGGTCGCTGATCCGGGTGGTCGCCATCGCCCCGGGCATCTTCGACACCCCGTTGCTGCGGGGACTGCCGGAGACCGTGCGCGAGTCGCTCGCGGCATCCGTGCCGCACCCGGCCCGGCTGGGCGACCCGGCCGACTTCGCGGCCCTGGTGCGGCACATCGTGGAGAACCCGATGCTCAACGGCGACACGATCCGGCTCGACGGCGCCATCCGGATGCCCCCGCGCTGACCCGATCGCCGTCAGCGCCGCGACCGCATGCTGCGGCCGGGAAGCCACCATCGGGCCGCGGCAGGCTCGAGCGCGCCTACAGCGCCGTTGCGCGCCAGGTGTGCCAGGAGCGTTGCGGCGCAAGTGGCGCGCTCGCAGTGACGTGCCGGGTGCCGGGTGCCGTGCCGGGTGCCGCGACTGGATGCCGGGGCTGGGCCGCGGCAGGCTCGAGCGCGCCTACAGCGCCGTTGCGCGCCAGGTGTGCCAGGAGCGTTGCGGCGCAAGTGGCGCGCTCGCCGCTGCGGCGGCCGCCATCGTCACGCCGGGACGGACGGCTGCTGCTGCGTGATGCAGTGGATGCCGCCGCCTCGTGCGAACAACGGCCTGGCCTCGACCGCGATCACACTCCGGCCGGGGTAGGCCGCGGCGAGGATCTCCCGTGCGGCCTCGTCGGCGCGTTTCTCGCCGAAGCTGCAGGCGATCACGCCGCCGTTCACCACGAGGTGGTTGACGTAGCTGTAGTCCACAAACCCCTCCGAATCGGAGAGCGTGGCCGGGGCGGGCAGGTCGATGATGGTCCAGGGGCTGCCCGCGGCATCCGTCGACTCGGCCAGCATCCGGCGCAGCTCCCGGGTGACCGGATAGTCGGGATGTGCCGGGTCGTCCTGGGAGTGCACCAGCAGCATGCCGGGGGAGGGGATCGCTGCGACGATGTCCACGTGGCCCCAGGTGCCGTAACGCTCCTGGTCGCGGGTGAGCCCGCGCGGCAGCCAGACCACGTGCGTGGCCCCGATCGTGCGCGCCAATTCGGCCTCGACCGTGGCGCGGTCGGCCTGCGGGTTGCGCCCCGGGTCCAGCTGCACGCTCAGGGTCGCCAGCACCGTGCCCAGCCCGTCGACCTGGATGCCCCCGCCCTCGTTCACGAGCAGCGAGGGGATGCCGGTGGCCCCCGATGCCCCTGTGACCAGGCGGCCGATCTCGGCGTCCTTGGCCCAGCGGGCCCAGTCCTGGCCGCCCCAGCCGTTGAAGGTCCAGTCGACCGCGCCGAGTTCGACAGCGCTGGGCTCCCCCGCGCCGGGTCCGACAGCGCTGGGCTCCCCCGCGCCGGGTTCGACCGCGCCGCGTTCCCCAGCGCCGGGGTCGTCCTCGTCGAGCACGAAGCTCGGACCGATGTCGCGCATCCACGCGTCGTCGAGCGGTGCCTCGATGATCTCGACCGCCCCGGACAGGTACCGGCGGGCCACGGCGGCCTCGGCCGGATCGACGACCATCGTGACGGGCTCGAACTCGAGCACGGCGTGGGCCACGTCGGCCCAGGCCTGACGTGCCTCCGCGGCCGAGCCGGCGTCGTTGCCCAGCGTGTAGCCCGACGCGGGGAACGCCATCCAGACTCGGTCCTGCGGTGCCGTCTCGGCCGGCATCCGCCACGTCACGACCGTGCCTCGTTCGGCGAAGCGGCGACCGAAGCGGCGGCGGAACCGGCGACCGAACCGGCGACCGAACCGGCGACCGAAGCGGCGACCGAAGCGGCGGCGGAAGCGGCGGCGGAACCGGCGACCGAAGCGGCGACCGAAGCGGCGGCGGAAACGGCGGCGGAATCCACGGCGGAACCTGCGGCGAACCCCGTCGCGCCGAACGGGCGCGCCGGGTCGACCGGCGCGGTCAGACCGGCATAGCTGTCCGGCCGGCGGGTGCCGAGGAACGGGAACAGCGCGAGCCACTCCTCGCGCTGGGCCAGGTCGAGGTCGGCGACCAGCACGACGGACTCGTCCCGCGGCGCCTGTGCGAGCACGCGGCCGTAGGGGTCGGAGATGAAGGACGAGCCGTAGAAGGTCAGGTCGCCCTCGTCGCCGTGCCGGTTCGGCACCACCATGAACAGGCCGCTGGTGATGCCGTTGGCCACGATCACGTGCTGCCAGATCGGTTGGGTGTCGAAGGCCGGGAACCCCGGCTCTGAGCCGATCGCCGTCGGGTAGACCAGCAGCTGCGCGCCGGCGAGGCCGTAGAGCCGGGACACCTCGGGGAACCACTCGTCCCAGCAGGTCGGCAGGCCCAGGCGCGCACCATCGAGCTCGTCCGGTGCGTAGACCGGGTAGGCGTCCTCGGCCGGGCCCGGCCGGAACCAGGTGTCCTCGTAGTAGCCCTCGGTGACCGGGATGTGCAGCTTGCGCGTGCGGCCGAGCAGCGCGCCGGCCGGCGAGACGAGGATGGCCGTGTTGTAGCCGCGCGGGTCGGCCGGGGTGTCGTCGTCGTCCGGGCGTTCGTAGAGCGAGGCGTGCACGACGATGCCGTGTTCGCGCGCCTGCGCGGCCGCGAACGCGAACGTCGGTCCGGTCAGCAGATCCTCGGCGCCGAGCTTGGGGACACCCGTTGCCCGCTCGTTTCCCGGGTAACGGGACAGGGTGAGCTCGGGCAGGAACACCACCTTCGCACCCTCCGCTGCGGCGAGACGGATGCCGTCGGCCAGCTCCCCGGTGAGCGCCGCCGGGTCGGCCTGCCACCGGTGCTGCACGAGTGCGACCCGGAGCGGGGCGGCGGCCTCGGGGCTGACGCGGGTGAGCGGGACGGCGATGTCGGGGGCAGGGATGAGGCGCATGAGATCTCCGGTGAGGCTGCGAGGGTTAATTGATCGCATGATCAACAAGGTAGAAGCAAAGCTATATACACTGAGGTCCCATGTCAACCGTCCAGAGCGATCCTCGGCCAGGCGCCCGCCGCAAGTCGCCGGCCGACCGTGCGGCCGAGGTCGCCGCGGCCGCGCGGGAGATTGCCCTGGCCGACGGTCTGGCCGGCATCACCCTGCGCGGCGTCGCCGCCCGGATCGGGGTGACTCCCGCGCTGGTCAGCCACTACCAGCCGAGCATGGATGTGCTGGTCGCCGACACCTTCGCCGCCATCGTTGCGGCTGAAATCGGCGAGGTCGCCGAGGAACTGGCGTCGTGCGCACGCCAGGTCGCGGCGCTCGGCGCCCTGATCGACTCCCTGCTCGGGCCGGACCGCAGCCCTGTCACCGCCCTCTGGCTCGACGCCTGGAGCTTTGGCCGGCGCAATACCGCCCTGGCCATCGAGGTGGGCGTGCAAATGGATGCCTGGCAGGCCTTCGTCTCCGGCCTTCTGCGCTCAGGTGTCGCCGCCGGCGAGTTCACCGTCGACGACCCCGATGCGGTCGCCTGGCAGCTGCTCGGCATCATCGACGGGCTGAACGCCCACGCCGTCGTGCGCTACGGCCACGCCGGATCCCTGCGCGGGCTCGTGCGCACCGTGGCCGAACACGAACTCGGCCTCGCCTCCGGGGCTCTCGGCACCACGACAACGACCTCGATGGATTAGGGTAGGCTTACCTAATAATATCGCGGGCGCTGCCCGCACGACAGACGGGGCATCCGACACGATGAGACTGACACGCAGATGGGCCATGATCGCCGGTATCGCCGGGGTGACCGTGCTGGGCGCGACCGCCTGCAGCGCGAACGGCGCGGCATCCGGCCCCGAGGCAACGTCCGGCGGGAAGCCGTCCGGGTCCATCACCGTCTACAACGCGCAGCACGAGGAACTCACCCAGGCCTGGGCCGACGAGTTCACCAAGAAGACCGGCGTCGAGGTCACGCTGCGCAACGGCGACGACTCCGAGCTCGGCAACCAGCTCGTGCAGGAGGGGGCGGCGTCGAAGGCCGACGTCTTCCTCACCGAGAACTCGCCGGCGATAAGCCTCGTCGACAACGCCGGGCTCTTCAGCCCGGTCGATGCGGCGACCCTCGCCCAGGTGCCGGCGCAGTTCCAGCCGAGCACCGGCAACTGGACCGGCATCGCGGCCCGCTCGACCGTGTTCGCCTACAACCCGGCGCTCCTCACCGAGGACCAGCTGCCGAAGTCGCTGCTCGACCTCGCCGACCCGAGCTGGAAGGGCCGCTGGGCGGCCTCGCCGTCCGGCGCAGACTTCCAGGCCATTGTCAGCGCCATGCTCGAACTCAAGGGCGAGTCGGCGACGACTGCCTGGCTCAAGGCGATGAAAAGCAACACCGTCATCTACAAGGGCAACAGCACGGTGATGAAGGCCATCAACGCGGGCGAGATCCCCGGCGGCGTGATCTACCACTACTACTGGTTCGGCGACCAGAAGGGCACCGGCGAGAACAGCTCGAACACCAAGCTGCTGTACTTCAAGAACCAGGACCCGGGCGCGTTCCTCAGCCTCTCCGGCGGCGGAGTGCTGGAGTCCAGCCCCAACCCGGTCGCGGCGCAGGCGTTCCTTGCCTTCATCACAGGGAAGGCCGGCCAGAGCATCCTGCAGACCGGTACCTCGTTCGAATACCCCATCGTCGACGGTGTCGGCGCGAACCCCGCGCTCGTGCCGATCAGCGACCTCGACGCGCCGAAGATCGACCCGTCGAAGCTCAACAGCACCAAGGTCACCGATCTGATGACCCAGGCCGGCCTTCTGTAAACTCAACAGTGATGACCGTCACCCTGCCACCCGCGAGCCCGGCGCCCGAACGCCCGGATTCCGCGTCCCCGCTGCCGGAGAGCCCGGCGCCCGCCGCGACTCCGGTGCGCCCGGATGTCGTCGGCCGGGTGAACAGGCGCCCCTCCGCGTTCATCGTCGCGGTGGCGTGCACGGTGTCGCTGCTCGGACTGCTCCCGCTCGGCTACGTCATCGTCACCGGCATCCTCACCGGCTGGCCCGAACTCTCGGCGCTGGTGTTCCGGCCCCGCGTCGGCGAGCTCCTCGTCAACACGGTCGGCCTGGTCCTGATCACGGTCCCGCTCTGCGCGGTCATCGGGGTCGGCGCGGCCTGGCTGGTCGGCCGCACCTCGCTGCCCAGTGCACGCGTGTTCGCCGTGCTGCTGGCGGCGCCGCTTGCGGTGCCGGCGTTCGTGAACAGCTACGGCTGGGTGAGCGCCATCCCGTCGTTGAACGGGCTCTGGTCCGGCGTCCTGATCGCCACCCTCTCCTACTTTCCCCTGGTCTACCTGCCCTGCGCGGCGGCGCTCCGGCGGCTGGACCCCACCGTGGAGGAGGCGGCCGGCTCGCTCGGCAGTGGCGTCTGGGGTGTCTTCTTCCGGGTGATCCTGCCCCAGCTGCGCCTGCCGATCCTCGGCGGGTCGCTGCTGGTCGGCCTGCACCTGCTCGCCGAGTACGGCGCCTTCGCCATGGTGCGCTTCGACACCTTCACCACCGCCATCGTCGAGCAGTACCGGTCCACCTTCAACGGCCCGGCGGCGAACGCGCTCGCCGGGGTGCTCGTGCTCTGCTGCCTCTTCCTGCTCGTTGGTGAGTCCGGTGCCAGAGGTCGTGCCCGCTATGCCCGGATCGGTTCCGGCGTGGCCCGGATCGCCCCGCGGCGGTCCCTCGGCCGGTTCACGCCGCTCGGCTATCTCGTCCTCGGCGGCCTGTTCGTGCTTTCGATCGGCGTGCCGTTCACGAGCGTGATCCGCTGGCTGGTCCAGGGCGGCCCCGCGGTCTGGACCGACGGCGTCGTCGGCGAAGCGTTCCTGCAGACCGTGGGCTACGGCCTCATCGGCGCCGTCGCCACCTGCCTGCTCGCGTTCCCGATCGCGTTCCTCGCGGTTCGTTACCCCAGCCGGCTGGCGCGCGGTCTCGAGTCGGTCAACTACCTCACCAGCTCGCTGCCCGGCATCGTGACCGCGCTCGCCCTGGTGACGGTGAGCATCCGTTTCGTGCAGCCGCTCTACCAGACCGTGGTGCTGGTGATCGCGACCTATGTGCTGATGTTCCTGCCGCGGGCGCTCGTGAACCTGCGGGCCGGGCTCGCCCAGGTACCGGTGGGTCTGGAGGAAGCCGCTCGTTCGCTCGGCAAGCACCCGATCGGGGCGTTCCTGAACGTGACCGCCCGGTTCTTCGCCCCGTCCGCGCTCGCCGCCGGCGCGCTCGTCTTCCTCGGAATCGTCACCGAGCTGACCGCCACCCTGCTGCTCGCCCCGAACGGCACCCGCACCCTGGCGATCCAATTCTGGTCGAAGGTGAATGACATCAACTACGTCGGCGCCGCCCCCTACGCCCTGCTGATGATCGCGCTCAGCCTGCCGGTGACCTACCTCTTGTTCGCCCGCTCCCGCCTGACGAGCGGCTCGTGACCGCCGTGGACCTGGCCGGCGCGGCCGAGGGCGCGGCGGGGGGCGTCGCGGGCGAGCGGATGCCGGTCGGCAGGACCGCGATCGAACTCGCCGGCGTCAGCAAGAGCTTCGGCGGTACGACCATCCTCGACCGGGTCTCACTCACCGTGCCGGAGGGCAGCCGCACGGTCATCGTCGGCTCCTCCGGCTCCGGCAAGACCACGCTCCTCCGCCTGATCAGCGGTTTCGAGCTTCCGGATGCCGGCACGATCACCGTCAACGGCCGCCTGGTCGCGGGCCCCGGCGTTGCCGTCGCGGCGCACCGGCGCGAAATCGGCTACGTCGCCCAGGACGGCGCCCTATTCCCGCACCTCACGGTCGGGCAGAACATCGCGTTCGGCCTTGGCCCGGCCCTCCGCGGCGGTACCCGCCGGGAGCGCAAGAAGGCCGTCGCCGAGCTCCTCGGCATGGTCTCGCTCGACCCGGGCTTCGCCGACCGTCGCCCCGACGAGGTGTCCGGCGGGCAGCAGCAGCGCGTCGCCCTGGCCCGCGCGCTCGCCCGGCGCCCGAAAGTGATGCTGCTCGACGAACCGTTCTCCTCCCTCGACGCCGGGCTGCGTGCCGCCACCCGGGACATCGTCGCCGCCACCCTCGAACTCGCCGGCATCACCACGGTGCTCGTCACCCACGACCAGGCAGAGGCGATGAGCTTCGCCCACCAGCTCGCGGTGCTCCGTGACGGCCACCTCGGCCAGGTCGGTTCGCCGCGGGAGCTCTACTGGCGGCCGGTGGACCTGTTCACCGCACGGTTCCTCGGCGACGCCGTCGTGCTGCCCGCCACCATCGGTAACGGGGTAGCCACCTGCGCCCTCGGCCAGGTTGCGCTCGCCCCGACCACCCTGCACGGGGACGCGTGCATCATGCTGCGCCCCGAACAGATCGTGGTGGAGCCCTGCGACGCCGACGTAACCGGCACGGGCACGGGCACGGGCACCTGCACCGGCCAGGTCGAGGCGGTCGACTTCTACGGCGCCGAGGTACAGCTCGCCGTGCGGCTGCATGTGGCCGGCAGCCCGGGGACCATCGTGCACGTCAGGCAGCACGGCACCACCGGCACCGTCGTCGGCAGCCGGGTCAGCCTCCGGGCGCGCGGCACGGCCACGGCGTTCACGGCGGCCGCCCTGGCCGCGGCGCAGCGGCATCCGTCGCTGCCCGCCGCCCTTTGACATCGTCGGGCCTGCCGCGCCTCGGGGGGCTTTCCGCAGTGCATAACTCCTGCAATCTGCGTCCTGCTCGCGCGCGCCCTTGGAAATCACGCGGATCTGCCGGCCGGGCGTGCCAATCTGCAGGAGTTATGCCAATCTCCGTCTTCCGTCGGCCGGGGAATAGCGGCTACTCGGCGGCGTGTGCCTCGAGGAACTCGTAGACCTCCGTGTCGTCGACGCCGGGAAACGTGCCGCTCGGCAGCGGCGACAACACATGCGCGTGCAGACGGGCGCTCGGCCAGGACTTCCCGGCCCAGCGGGACGAGATGTCCGACGCCGGCCGGCGGCAACAGGACTCGTCCGGGCAGCGGGAAATCGCCCGCTGGGTGGTCTCCCGGCCGCGGAACCACTTGGCCTGCACGAAGGGCACGCCGACGCTGATCGAGAACTCGCGGGCATCCGTCGCCCCGGTCTGGGTGGCGCACCAGAACGTGCCGGCGGGGGTGTCCGTGTACTGGTAGAACTCGGTGGTGCGGTTGGTGTGGGTGAACGCGCTGCGGGCGCTCCACTGCTTGCAGACGAACTGGCCCTCGATCGAGCCGGTCACGTCGGCCGGCAGCGGGAGGCCATCGTTCTCGTAGCCCTTCTGCAGGGCGCCGTCGCCGGTGACCCGGAGGAAGTGCAGGGTCATGTCCAGGTGCGAGGTGGCCAGGTTCGTCAGCCGCAGCGCCGCGGCCTCGTGGGTCACTCCGAAGGCGTCGCGGAAGTCCTCGACCGAGAGCTCGCGCTCCCGTTTGGCGTTGGCGAGGAACGCCACCGAGGCATTCCGGGGCATCAGGCAGGCCGCCGCGAAGTAATTGATCTGCAGCCTTTGCCAGAGGAACTCGGCGTAGCTGGCCGGCCGCTCGTGTCCGAGCAGCCGGTGCCCCATCGCCTGCAGCGCCATCGAACGCAGGCCATGGCCGCCGGGGATCGACGCCGGCGGCAGGTAGATGCGGTGGTTGACCAGGTCGGTGACCGACCGGGTCGAGCCGGGCAGGTCGTTCACGTAGATGAGGTTGAAGCCGAGCTGCTCGGCCATCACGCTCACCTCGCGGTGGGTGAGCGCGCCGGACACATGACCGGATGCCTGCACCTGGTCCTCGGCGAGCTGCTCGATGTCGGGCATGTAATTGTCCTGCTCGCGCATGAGCTCGCGCAGCTCGGTGTTCGCCCGTCTGGCCTCCTCCGGTGTGGCGATTGCCTCGCTGGCCCGGCGGGCGAGTTCCCGGTGCAGGCCGAGCAGGGATTCGAGCGCCGCAAGCGGCATGCCCTTGGTCACCTTCACCGTCGGCAGGCCGAGGGCACCGTAGAGCGGGTTCTTCTGCGCCCGGGCGAGCTCGATCTCCAGGGCCGCCCGCGTGTTGGGAGCCTCGCCGTTCAACAGTTCGGTGATGGGAACGGCCAGGGCGGTGGCGACATCCTGCAGCGTTGACAGTTTGGGTTCGCGCCGTCCGTTCTCGATCAGGGAGAGCTGGCTACCGGCCAGGCCGACCCGATCGCCGAGCTGGTCGAGGGTGAGCCCGTGCTCGCCACGGAAGTGACGGATGCGCAGGCCGAGGGTGACGAGGTCCGAAGCACGTGTGGGCATTCCTTAACATTACCGAAAGAATCGTGATTCTTAACGGAAAGATATCCCACGGAAGGCGGGAAATAGGCGCATTCTTGACTTACCGGGCAAAGTTATCTGTCAGTTGTACCGGATCGACCATGAAAGGCCAGGAGATGACCATCGCGAATGTCTCAGTTCAGACCGGCGGGGGCGAGTCCCGCAACGCCGTTGGAACCACCGACCCCAACCTCCAGGCCTGGGTGGACGAAATCGCCCGGTTGACCCAGCCCGACGCGATCGTCTGGTGCGATGGATCCCTGCGCGAGGCAGACGCCCTCGCCAAGCAGCTCGTCACCGAAGGCAAGCTCATCCGGCTCAACCCGGAGTGGCGCCCCAACAGCTACCTCGCCCGCACCAGCCCGTCCGACGTCGCCCGGGTTGAGGACCGCACCTTCATCTGTTCGACCAAGCCGGAGGATGCCGGCCCCACCAACAACTGGGCCGACCCCGTGTCGATGCGCGCCGAGCTGACCGAGGTCTTCGCCGGCAGCATGCGCGGTCGCACCATGTACATCGTGCCGTTTTCGATGGGTCCGCTCGGCGGCCCCATCTCGCAGCTCGGCGTCGAGATCACCGACTCGCCCTACGTCGTGCTCAACATGGGCATCATGACCCGGATGGGCCAGAAGGTGCTCCACATGATCGAGGCCGGAGCACCCTGGGTGCACACCGTGCACAGCGCGGGATACCCACTTGTCGACGCCGACGGGCACCGCCGCGCCGACGTCGAATGGCCCTGCAACGACACCAAGTACATCGTGCAGTTCCCGGAGACCCGCGAGGTCTGGTCCTACGGCTCCGGTTACGGCGGCAACGCGCTGCTCTCGAAGAAGTCGTTCGCGCTGCGGATCGCATCCGTTATGGCCCGTGACGAGGGCTGGCTGGCCGAGCACATGCTGCTGATCAAGGTCACCTCGCCGGAGGGCGGCGTGTCCCACCTGGCCGCCGCGTTCCCATCGGCCTGCGGCAAGACGAACCTGTCGATGCTGCGGCCGACCATCCCCGGCTGGAAGGTCGAGACCATCGGCGACGACATCGCCTGGCTGCGGCCCGGTACCGATGGCCGTCTGTGGGCGATCAACCCGGAGGCCGGCTTCTTCGGCGTCGCCCCCGGCACCGGCGAGGTCACCAACCCGACGGCCGTCGCCACGGTCTGGGGCAACACGATCTTCACGAACGTAGCGCTGCGAGACGACGGAGACGTCTGGTGGGAAGGCCTCACCGAGACGCCGCCCCGACACCTGATCGACTGGGAAGGCAACGACTGGACCCCCGCCTCGAGCACCCCGGCCGCGCACCCCAACTCCCGGTTCACCGTCGCCGCGGCCCAGTGCCCGTCGATCTCCGACGACTGGGAGGCGTTCGGCGGCGTGCCGATCGACGCCATCCTGTTCGGTGGCCGTCGCGCGACCAACGTTCCGCTCGTCGCCCAGGCGCGCAGCTGGAAGCACGGCGTGTTCATGGGTGCCACCATCGCCTCGGAGAAGACGGCGGCGGCGGAAGGCATCGTCGGCGAACTGCGTCGCGACCCGTTCGCGATGCTCCCGTTCTGCGGCTACAACATGGCCGACTACTGGGCACACTGGCTTTCGGTCGGCAGGGGACTCGGCGCCAAGGCTCCGTCGATCTTCCAGGTGAACTGGTTCCGCAAGGGGCACGACGGCAGCTTCCTCTGGCCCGGGTTCGGCGAGAACTCGCGCGTGATCGAGTGGATCGTGCGCCGGGTTGAGGGCAAGGCGCAGGCCGTCGACACCCCGATCGGACGCCTCCCCGTCGAGGGTGGCCTCGACCTGGACGGCCTGGACCTGTCGACGGACAAGGTGGAGCAGCTCTTCCACATCGACCACGCATCGTGGCTGGCCGAGTGCGACCTCACCGAGGAGTACTTCGCCCAGTTCGGCGACCGCGTGCCGCCGGCCCTTCAGGCCGAGCTCGCCAGCGTGCGCTACAACCTCCGCGCCTAGCCTCCCGCCTAGCCTCCCGCCCGCTCACCCCGCCCCGCCCCCGCCCCGCCCCACCCCGCCCCGCCCCGGCCCCACCCCACCCACGCACCTCTTCCCATCCAAGTGGGTGCGTGGGTTGCGCGAGAGTGCAGTTTTGGCCCCCTCAGCCTGCTGAGGGGGCCAAAACTGCACTCTCGCGGCGGAGGGAAGGCGTTTCCCGTGGGGAAGTGGGGGAAGAGGGGAAGAGCCGCGGTCGTATGATGCAGGCATGCATGACGACAGCGGGCTCGTTCAACTGCGGATCGACCGGTTCGTCCGGGAGCGGCTGGTCCCGTCGATCCACCGTGCGTCCATGCCGCTCACGCTCACCGCGTGGGTGGCGCCGGGCGAACCGGTCAGCTTCGACGACGCCGCCGAGCAGGAGTACCGACCGTTCCAGATCGGTCGTCCGTGGGGACGCCCGTGGGGCACCACCTGGTTCCACGCCACGGGTACGGTCCCGGCCGGCTGGTCGATCGACGCGTCCAGCCGGCTCGAGGTGGTCGTCGACCTGGGCTTCAGCGCCGCCACCCCCGGGTTCCAGGCCGAGGGCATTGCCTGGTCGCCCGCGGGCGTCATCCTCAAGGCGATCTCACCCCGCAACCGCAGTGTGCCCCTCGCCCTGTCAGCCGGCGGTACCGTGGATGTCTATCTTGAGGCGGCGTCCAACCCGGATGTCACGAGCGGGTTCACCTTCGTGCCCACCGTCGAGGGTGATCCGGCAACAGCCGGGACCGAACCGATCTACACGCTGCGCCAGGTCGACCTGGCCGTGAGAGACGAGACCGTCTGGGAACTGGTGCAAGACTTCTGGACCCTCAACGGCCTGCAGCGCCAGCTGCCGGAGGCGCTGCCACGGCGGGCGGAAATCCTGCACGCCCTGGAGCGGTGCATCGACGCGATGGACCCTGACGACGTCTCCGGCACGGCGGCGGTCGGTCGGGCCGCGCTTGCCCCGGTGCTCGCTCTCCCGGCCTACGCGAGCGCGCACCGGCTGCACGCCGTCGGCCACGCGCATATCGACAGCGCCTGGCTCTGGCCGGTGCGGGAGACCGTGCGCAAGGTCGCACGCACCTTCTCGAACGTGCTGGCCCTGATCGAGGAAAATCCGGACTTCGCCTTCGCCGCGTCATCCGCCCAGCAGTACGCGTGGCTGAAGGAACATTACCCGGAACTGTTCGAACGGGTGAAGGCGCAGGTTGCCGCGGGCAGGTTCGTGCCGATCGGGGGCATGTGGGTGGAGTCGGATACGAACATGCCCGGCGGCGAGGCGCTGGCGCGCCAGTTCGTGGCCGGTAAGCGGTTCTTCATGGAGGAGCTCGGCGTGGAACCGCTGGAGGTCTGGCTGCCCGACTCCTTCGGGTACTCGGCGGCGCTGCCGCAGATCGTTGCGGCGGCCGGGTCGCGCTGGTTCCTGACCCAGAAGACCTCGTGGAACGAGACCAACCTGATGCCGCACCACACCTTCCTCTGGGAGGGCATCGACGGCAGCCGCATCTTTACGCATTTCCCGCCCATCGACACCTACAACGCCGAGCTGTCCGGGGAGGAGCTGGCCCGCGCGCAACGCAACTATGCCGAGAAGGGCACCGCCAACACCTCGCTGGTGCCGTTCGGCTGGGGTGATGGTGGGGGCGGCCCGACCGGCGAGATGATCGCCGCCGCCCGCCGCACCGCGTCACTGGAGGGGTCGCCCACGGTCGAGTTGTCGACACCGCGACGGTTCTTCGAGACGGCGGAGGCCGAATACCCGGAGCCCCCGGTCTGGTCGGGCGAGCTGTACCTCGAGTTCCACCGTGGCACCTACACCTCGCAGGCCCGCACCAAACGCGGCAACCGGCGCAGCGAACACCTGCTGCGGGAGGCGGAGCTGTGGGCGAGCACTGCGGCGGTGCGCACGGATGCCGCGTACCCCTACGATGCGCTCCAGCGGGCCTGGCACACCGTGCTGCTCCAGCAATTCCACGACATCCTGCCCGGTTCGTCGATCGCCTGGGTGCATCAGGAGGCCGAACGTCACTATGCCGAGGTCGCCGACGCCCTGCACGGCGTCGTGTCGGACTCGGTGACGGCGCTCTGCGGCGCGGGTGACGGCTCGATCACCCTCAACGCAGGCCCGTACCCGGTGCGGGGCATCGCGGGGCTCGGTGCCGGGGCCATCAGCCGCCCGCGGTTCTCCCCGCCGGCGGCGCCCGAATCGGGCCCGGGCGCCGCGGCATCGCAGGTCCGGCCGGTCACGGTCGAACGCACCGCAGACGGCATCGTGCTCGCCAACGGCCTCGTCGCCGTGACCATCGACGCCGACGGGCTGTTCTCCTCGCTGCGCGACCTCGTCGCCGGCCGCGAGCTGATTCCGGCCGGACAACGCGGCAACCTGCTCCAGCTGCACCGGGACACCCCCACTCAGTGGGACGCCTGGGACATCGACCAGCACTACAAACGCACCGCGACAAGCCTGACCGCTGCGGATGCCGTCGATGTCGTCCTGGCCGACACCGAGGTTGCCGAGGTGAGGATCAGCCGGGCGTTCGGCGCCTCGCACGTGGTGCAGCTGATCACCGTGGCGGCCGGCGCGCGGGGCATCGATCTGGCCCTGAGCATCGACTGGCACGAGCGGCAGAAGCTGCTCAAGCTCGCGTTCCCGCTCGACCTGCACGCCGAACGCGCGGCGTCCGAGATTCAGTTCGGCCACGTCTACCGGGCTACACACGCGAACACTTCCTGGGACGCGGCCCGTTTCGAAACCTGCGCCCACCGCTGGGTGCACGTCGGCGAGCCGGGTTACGGCGTGGCCGTAGCCAACGACTCCACCTACGGCCACGACATCACCAGGGACACCGATGCTGCCGGCTACAGCGCCACGACCGTCCGCCTCTCGCTGCTGCGCGCGGCCGTGTTCCCCGACCCGACGGCCGATCAGGGCGAACACGCCCTGCGGGTATCCCTCCGGCCGGGCGCGAGCATAGCCGACGCGGTTGCCGAGGGCTACCGGCTCAACCTGCCGCTCCGCACCGTGCCCGGGGTGGCGGCCGACCGGATCGAACCGTTGTTCGAGGTCGACAATCCCGCGGTCGTGATCGAGGCCGTCAAACTCGCCGAAGACCGCAGCGGGGATGTCGTGGTGCGGCTCTACGAGGCACACGGCGGCCGGGCGACGGCGCGGATCATCCGTCGCTTCGACGCGACGGACGTCACCGAGACCGACCTGCTCGAGCGCCCGCTCGCGCGGCTGCGCGCCACTCTCTCGGTCGACGGCGACTCCCTGACGCTCGGACTTCGCCCCTTCCAACTCGTGACCCTGCGCTTCGCCCGCTGACCTGCCACCCACCAGCCGCCCGCTCGCCGCCCGCCGCCCGCTCGCCGCCCGCTCGCCGCCCGCTCGCCGCGGTCCCCAGACCCTCGTCCCGAGTTCCGCGAGAGTGCACCTTTCGCCCCCATGCGCTTCGCGAAGGGGCGAAAAGTGCACTCTCCCGGCCAGGACGAGGCCAGGACGAGGGGAGGGGGAGTGGCAGGGGGAAGGGGGCAGGGGGCAGGGGGCAGGGGGCAGGAGGAGGGAGCGCGGTTAGACGAGGAGCTGGTGCTTGGCGAGCTCGCGGTAGAGCGGCGTGGAGGCCACGAGTTCGGAGTGGGTGCCGGTGCCGATGACCTGGCCGTGGTCGAGCACCACGATCTGGTCGGAGTCGACCACGGTCGAGAGCCGGTGCGCGATCACGATCAGCGTGCGGTTCACGGCGACGGCGTCGATCGCGGCCCGCATCATCTGCTCGTTGACCCCGTCGAGGCTGGACGTGGATTCGTCAAGCAGCAGGATCGGCGGTGCCGCGAGCAGCGCCCTGGCGATCGCGAGGCGCTGGCGTTCGCCGCCGGACAGCATGACGCCGGACTCGCCGACCGCCGCGCCGAGCCCCGCCGGGTCGCGGTCGAGCACCTCACCGAGGTTGACGGCGTGCAGCACGGCGATGCATTCCTCGTCGGTTGCATCCGGCGTGGCCAGGGTGAGATTGTCGCGCAGCGACCCGGCGAGCACGGGCGCGTCCTGCTCGACGTAGCCGATCTGCGAGCGCAGGGCCGTGCGGTCCAGGGTGCGGATGTCCAGCCCGCCGAGCCGCACAACGCCGGCGTTCGGGTCGTAGAACCGCTCGATCAGGGCGAGGATCGTGCTCTTGCCGGCGCCGGATGGTCCGACCAGGGCTGTGCGCAGCCCGCGCTGGGCACTGAAGGAGACCCCGCGGAGCACCGGACGAGGCTCGGCGGTCTCGAGCGTGGCCGCGGGGACGCTGGCCGGCGTGGCCTCAGCCGTGGGAATGGGGGCCGGCGCGGGGCCAGCCGTGGGAACCGCCGAGGGCACGAGAACAGCCGCAGTCAAGGCTGTGGGTGCCGCCGCGGACACGGCAGCTTTACCGGTAGCGACGGCCGGTCCACCAGCGGAGTTCGCGGCTGGCGGCGAGGCATCGAAGCCTTCGGTCGGGGCTGCGGTACCGGTCGGGTCAAGGTCGTCGGGCGGGATCGCGCCGAACAGGTCGGTGGCCGTCGGCAGCCGATGCGTGCGGCCGTCCACGCCGGTGGCCGTGTCCAGGGCCGCCGGGGCCGAGGTAACGGTCGAGGCACCAGCCGCCGCCGCCGCCGCGAGATCGGCCGCGAGATCGGCCGCGAGAAGGTCAGGCTCGGCGAGCACGGCCGCACGGAGGACCGGTGACGCGACATCGGTCTCGAGCACGGACGGCACGGACGGTACGGACGGCACAGCGTCGACGGCGTCGGGTACGACCTCCGCGGCGACCGCATAGCTGAAGTGCACGTCCTCGAAGGAGATCGCCGGGGCATCCGGTCGCACCGATTCGTTGGCCGCGCCGACGGTGATCGCCAACGGGGCGATGTCGCGGTCAAACTGGTCCTCAGCGGGCAGGTCGATGATCTCCTGAATCCGGCCAAGGGCGCCGAGCGCTGAATTCACCGATGTGATCGCCCCGAACGCCTGGCCGAGCGGCACGATCATCAGGAACAGGAAGAGGATGAACGCGATCAGGTTCGCGACCGTGATGGTTCCGCTCGCCACCCGGAAACCACCGACGCCGAGCACGACGAGGAACGACACCTGCATGGCGATCCCGGCGATCGGAACGACCAGGGCGGAGATCTTCGCGACCTGGATGCCCATCTTCCACGCGCCGACGGCGTCTTCCTCCACCGCGGCGATCTCCCGGTCGGTCGCATTGGAGGCGCGCACCGTGCGCACCGCGCTGATGGCCCGCTCCACGCTGGCGGCCAGGTCGCCGACCTTCACCTGTGCCGCGAGGCTGGCCACCCGGATCCGCTGTGAGAGCAGGGTCACCGTGACCACGGATGCCGCGATCACCAGCACGGTCAGCCCGAGCAACACCGGGTCGATGACGAGCATCGCGATCAGCGCGCCGAGGAAGGTGAGCGATCCGCCGATCGCTTCGACGAGTCCCTGGGTGAGCACCGCCCGCAGAAGGGTCGTGTCGGAGCCGACCCGGGAGACGAGGTCCCCGGTGCGGCGGGTGTCGAATTCGCTGATCGGGAGGCGCAGCATCCGGCCGATCAGCTTGCGTCGGCTGGAGAGCACCACGCCCTCGCCGGTGCGCTGCAAGAGGTAGTGCTGGTAACCGCTGATCAGACCGGAGACGACGACGAGGGCGATCAGGCCCCAGACGAGGGCGCCGAGCGGGTTTCCCTTCTGGACGACCGTGATGACCTGGCTCACGAGCAGCGGCTGGGCCAGACTGGCCAGGGCGCCGAGGACGCTCAGTACGATCACGACGCTGAGCACGCGCTTGTGCTCGAGGAGGTAGGGGAGGAGCTGGCTGAATTTCGCTCGTGGGCCGGACACGGGCCCGGTTCGACGGCCCAGCCGACCCAAGCGGGCCCGGCGGGTGGTCGGGGCGGCTCCGGGGCTGCCGGCCGTGCTGGTGCTGTTCGTACTGTTGATCGGGGTGCTCACCAAATGAGCCTAACCGCAACGGCCGGTTGCGGTCGTGCCGTCTCCAGTGGGAAACTGCGCCGGAGCCTGTGACTGTCGCCGAGAACCTCGCCAAAAAATACCAGGAATTCGCCGCCGTCGACGGCGTCTCCTTCGAGGTTGCCGACGGCGAGTCATTCGGTCTCCTCGGGCCCGATGGGGCGGGCAAATCGACGCCCAGGCGTATGGTCGGCGCGGTGTCCACGCGCACCGATGTTCTGTTCTCGCCCACGTTCTGCCCGCTGAGCTTCTGCCCGCTGAGCTTCTACCCGCAGCCGATCCAGGACCTGACCCAGGCGTTGCCGCTCTGGCACGTGCTCTACCACGTGGCCATGATCCTCTGCGGCCTGGTCGACACCACCCGCCGAGGGTTGAGTTGCGCACAAAATGTCCTCCCACACCCTCCCACGACGTGGGAAGGCGGGAAGGTGTTTTGTGCGCAACTCAACGGCCAGGGCCGCGACATTCGATCGAGCTACGCCTCGATGTCGATGTTGCGGGTCTCGCGGCTGGCGAGCAGCGCGACGAGCGTGAGCACGGCCATCACCGACAGGTAGACGCCGACCCAGAACGGGCTACCCCCACCGAGCGTCCAGAGCCAGATCGCGATGAACGGGGCCACGGCCGCGCCGAGGATCGAGCTCATGTTGTAGGCGAACGCGGAACCCGTGTAACGCACGTTCGTCGGGAACAGCTCGGGCAGCAGTGCGCCCATCGGTCCGAAGGTCATGCCCATCAGGGAGAAGCCGACGATGAGGAAGACCATCACGCCCACGAAGCCGGCCCCGAGCAGCGGCACGAACAGCAGGCCGAACCCGATTATGGCGATGGTCACGATGACCAGGGTCTTGCGGCGGCCGTGCCGGTCAGCCCACGGTCCTGAGGCGAGGGTGAAGACCCCGAAGAACAGCACGCCGACGATCATCATCAGGATGAAGTTGTTGTAGCTGTAGCCGAGCCCGGGCACCGGGGCATCCGTCGCGGCGCGACCGTAGCCGAGCGTGAACGTGGTCATCAGGTAGAACAGCACATAGGTGGCCAGCATGATGAAGGTGCCGAGAATCAGCTCGCGCCAGTTCGACTTGAACACCGCGGCCAGGGGCAGCTTCTCCACCCGCTTGGCGGCGACGACCTTGGTGAACGCATCGCTCTCGACCAGGCGCAGCCGCACCCAGAGGCCGACGATCACCATCACGGCCGAGAACAGGAACGGGATGCGCCAGGCCCACTCGAGGAACGCGTCGGAGGGACGGGTCGGATCGGTGGACGGCAGGGCAAGGGCGATCGCGAGGAACAGGCCGTTCGCGATGATGAAGCCGAGCGGGGCGCCCACCTGTGGGAAGGTTCCGTACCAGGCCCGTTTGCCGGCCGGCGCGTTCTCGGTGGCGACCAGGGCCGCACCGCTCCACTCCCCGCCGAGCGCGAAGCCCTGGGCGAGCCGCAGCACGACGAGCAGCAGCGGGGCGAACCAGCCGACCTGGGGGTAGGTGGGCAGCAGCCCGATCAGGAAGGTGGCGATGCCCATGGTCAGCAACGCGCCGACCAGGGTCGCCTTGCGTCCCTTCCGGTCGCCGAAGTGGCCGAAGACGAGGGCGCCGATCGGGCGGGCCACCATGGCGGCGCCGAAGACCGCGAACGACGCGAGCAGCGCCGTGGTCTCGTTGCCGGTGGGGAAGAACAGGTGCGGGAAGACGAGAACGGCGGCCGTGGCGTAAACGTAGAAGTCGTAGAACTCGATGGTCGTGCCGATGAGGCTGGCGAGCACGACCCGGCTGCGCGGGTTCGTGGGCGCCGCGGATGTTACAGGGGTGGCCGACGTGGTGGGTGCTGACATTGAGGAGTCGCTCCGGAAGGTTGACGCGAAGCGGAACCCGGCCGGCAGGTGCGACGCCGATCGGGCGCCGGCGGCTGCCCCCCGGGACCGCGCGATGAGGTGAGCGCTTGTGGCGGCCACAGTGCACCCTACGTCCGGGCGCGTCCGGGAGCCAATCCCCGGCTAACGCTCAGGTAACGATCCGCGCGTGCGGTTTCGCCTGGGGTCGCCGCGGGCTGATTTTCGCGGCGCACCTTTACGTTCGCGGCGCGCGGTGCTCCGTGCGCCGAATTCCCCAAGGTGCGCCGCGAGGGTGCCTAGCCCGCAGTGCCGGACCGCAGCGACCGCAGCACCTGGGCGGTGGCGATCGCGGCGGATGCTGCTTCCTCTCCCTTGTCCTCCTTCGACCTGGGCAGGCCGGCCCGGTCGAGGCCCTGCTGCTCGTCGTCGAGGGTGAGCACGCCGAAGCCGACGGGCTTGCCCGTGTCCAGGGCGACGCGGGTCAGGCCGTCCGTGGCCGCGGTCGAGACGTATTCGAAGTGGGGCGTGCCGCCACGGATGATGACGCCGAGGGCGACCACGGCATCCGCCCCGTTCTCCAGCGCCACCTTGCAGGCCACCGGCAGTTCGAAGCTGCCCGGCACCCGAACCAGGCTGAAGTTCGCGCCGGAGGCTTCGAGCACCCGGGTGGCGCCCGCGATCAGCCCGTCGGTGATCACGTCGTGCCACCGGCCGGCGACGATCACGATTCTCAGCCCGGTGCCGTCGACAGCGATCTGGGGTGAACCTGCTCCGCTCATAGTGCGATGCCCTTCAGGATTTCGGTGTCTGCGATGTGGTGGCCCATCCGGTCGCGTTTCACGGCCAGGTAGTCCTGGTTGTGGCTGCCGACACCCACGATCAGCGGCACCCGTTCGGTCACGGTGACGCCGTGTGCCTCGAGCTGGCGCAGTTTCTCGGGGTTGTTGGTCAGCAGGCGCACCGAGGAGATGCCCATCTGATGCAGGATGGCGGTGGCGGCGCCGTAGTCGCGGGCGTCGGCCGGCAGGCCGAGGGCGAGGTTCGCGTCAAAGGTGTCCAGCCCGTCCTCCTGCAGCTTGTAGGCGCGCAGCTTGTTGATCAGGCCGATGCCGCGACCCTCCTGGCCGCGCAGATAGACGACGATGCCGCCCTCCTCCTGGATCGTCTCGAGTGCGGCGTCCAGCTGGGGGCCGCACTCACATTTGAGCGAACCGAACGCCTCCCCGGTCAGGCACTCGGAGTGCACCCGCACGAGGGCGCCGTCGCGCGGTGTGCCCGAGACGATGGCGACGTGGTCGGCCCCGGTCATCCGGTCCCGGTAGGCGCGGATCTGGAAGGCTCCGTGGCGAGTGGGCACCGTGGTCTCCACCTCGAAGTCGACCCGGGGGGATTCGAGGATCGGGCGCACCGTCGGCAGGTCGGTGTCGCAGTGGAATTCCTGCAGGTAGGCGATCAGGTCCTTGATCGTGATCACGAGCACCCCCTCGCGCTCGCCGAGTTCGAGCAGCCCGGGCAGGCGCATCATCTCGCCGTCCTCTGCGACGATTTCGCTGATCCCGGCGACGGGAACCAGGCCAGCCAGCTTCATCAGGTCGACCGCGGCCTCGGTGTGGCCGTCGCGTTCGCGCACGCCGCCGTCCACCGCGCGAAGCGGCATGATGTGGCCCGGACGGTGCAGGCTCGCCGGGGTGGAGGCCGGGTCTGCGAGCACGCGCAGCGTGTGGGCACGGTCGGCGGCGCTGATTCCGGTGCTGAGGCGGTCGGCCGCATCGACCGACACGGTGTAATTGGTGCCGCGCGGGTCCTCGTTGTTGAGCACCATCACCGGCAGGTCGAGCGTGTCGGCGAGGTCGTTCGTCATCGGGGCGCAGATGAATCCGGACGAGTACCGCACCGTCCAGGCGAGCCACTCCTGCGTGGCCATCTGGGCGGAGATGATCACGTCACCCTCGTTCTCCCGGCCTTCGTCGTCGGCGACGATGACGGGTTTTCCCAGCCGCAGGGCGTCCAGGGCGGTGGGGATGTCGGCGAGACTCATGACAGGCTCCTTTTCGATCCTGCGGCCGCCAGATCGAGCATGCGCTCGACGTGACGGGCCAGGATGTCGGTTTCGATATTGACGTGATCGCCGACCGAACGCTCTCCGAGCGTCGTTGCGGTGAGGGTTTCGGGGATGAGCGAGACGTCGAACCACTGTTCGGCGTCGCTGGCGGGGCTGATGTCGCTGACCGTCAGCGACACGCCGTCGACGGCGATGGACCCCTTGCTCGTGACGAGCGGGGCGAGTTCGGGGGAAAGGCTGAACCGGAGCACCCGCCAGGCCTCCCCGGGGGTGATCGCCAGCAGCGTGCTGGTGCCGTCGATGTGGCCCTGCACGATGTGCCCGCCCAGCCGACCGCCGACCAGCGCGGCCCGTTCCAGGTTCACCGGGGTTCCGGCGGTGACGCCGGAGAGCGTCGACATCGCCAGAGTCTGGGCCATCACATCGGCCGTGAACGTCTCGCCGGTGCGCTCCACGACGGTGAGGCAGACACCACTGACCGAGATCGAGTCGCCGTGGCCGGCGTCGGCGACGACCAGCGGGCCGCGCACGGTGAGGCGCACGGCATCCGTCGACTGTTCGACCCGCTCGACGCGGCCGAGCTCCTCGATGATTCCGGTGAACATGGTGATTCCTTATCTCGGTCGGGCGACGACGAGGAGGTCCTCGCCCAGCCGGCCGCAGTGTTCGATGGTCAGGAGACGTTGTTCGTCGATGCCGGACACGCCGATCTCGCCGAGGGCGAGCCGCCCGCCGCCGAGCAGGGTCGGGGCCAGATAGACGAGGTATTCGTCGACGAGCCCGGCCGCCACGAAGGCACTCGCCAGGCGCGGGCCACCCTCGATGAAGGCGTGACGGATGCCGCGTCCGTGCAGGTTCGCGAGCACGGCCGTGAGGTCGTCGGTGGGGAAAAACAGCGGCGGGCGTGGGTGGGAGCGGAGCGCGGCATCCGCCGGGATGCGTCGGCTGCCGATCACGACGGGAATCGGCTGGCTGGGCAGGAGTTCTCCGGCGGCGTCGCGGGCGGTGAGCGCCGGGTCGTCGGCGAGGGCCGTGCCGGTGCCGACGATGATCGCGTCGGCCGCGGCCCTGCGACGGTGCACGTCCAGGCGCGCCTGCGGACCGGTGATCCATCGGCTGGTGCCGTCGGCCGCGGCGGCGCGGCCGTCAAGGCTGGACGCCCACTTGAGGGTGACGAACGGCCGGCCCAGGCGGGCCGCGGTCAGCCAGTCGGCGAGGAAGGCCGAGACCTCGGCCTCGAGGAACCCACCGAGCACGTCGATTCCGTGCGCGCGGAGTCGTTCGGCGCCGCCGGACGACTCCCGGCCGGGATCGGACACCGCGTAGACCACCCGGGCGATGCCGGCGTCGATCAGGGCGAGCGCGCAGGGGCCGGTGCGGCCGGTGTGGTTGCAGGGCTCGAGTGTGACCACGGCGGTCGCGCCACGAGCGGCGCCGCCCGGCAGCTTTCCGAGCGCGTCCACCTCGGCATGGGCAGTCCCGGCGCCGCGGTGCCAGCCCTCGGCGAGCACCTCGCCGTTGGCGGCCAGGAGGACGCAGCCGACCCGGGGATTCGGCCCGGTACTCGGTCCGTGTGCGGCCAGTTCGAGGGCGCGCCGCATGGAGCGTTCGAGTGCCGCGTCCTGGTCCATTCCCGTCCTCGTTCGTTTCTGGAACGAACTCCGGGGAGTGGTGCCTGAACACCGGGTGGGTCGCGCGCAGGGCGAAACCCGTCGATCGATCCCTGACGGGATTTTTCGACTCGTGCGCCTCTCATCCGGACTTTAACCGTCGGTGCTGGAATTTCACCAGCTCAACCGATCCACCCTGAGGTGGAACGGGTCGCGGACTTTCACCGCCGGTTCGGAATTACACCGACCCCGGAGCACGTTTCTTGGTACTGCTACTACTAGTTATAGCTCAACGTATCCCGTGCCAAAGAATTCCCGTTCACGTTTCCGGTCGGGTAAGCGGCTCTGGGGACTTCGGATGCACGAGGACCGTCGGTTGGGGTGCCCGCGGCGGCCACGTGCTGGCTCCGAGTTCCCGGGAGATGTTCCGGGCCGTTTCGCGCAGGCTGTTGAGCACGTCGGGTTCTGGAGGCCACTGGCTCGATGGAATGACAACGGCGACAGCGGCAATAACGTTGCCGCGGGTGTCGACCACGGGCGCGGCAACCGACGACTCGCCCAACACGGCCTCGTCCTCTTCGGTCGCGATGCCGAAGTCCGCGATCGAGGCGAACTGAATGGCCAGCTGGGTCGGGTCGGTGATCGTGGCACCGGTGAGGGTGCGAAGTGACCGCCCCAACAATCCGGTGGCGTACTCGGGGTTGTACGCGAGGAGGACCTTGCCCATGGCCGAGGCGTGGGCGGGGACGGACAGGCCCGTCTCGGGCATCTGCTGGCTACCGTCCGGCCGCTGGTTATGGTGGATGATGATGACCTCGTCGAACAATTGCACCCCGAGACGTGTGGACAGTCCGGTTCTGCGCGCGAGTTCGAGGGTCCAGCGCATCGCCCGGGCGCGCACGT
Organism: Cryobacterium algoritolerans; assembly: GCF_004402785.1. Taxonomy (GTDB): domain Bacteria; phylum Actinomycetota; class Actinomycetes; order Actinomycetales; family Microbacteriaceae; genus Cryobacterium; species Cryobacterium algoritolerans. The sequence continues at coordinate 10,433 of NZ_SOFP01000023.1, read as the reverse complement.
CGAGCGTGTCGAGATAGACATTCGAGAGTTTGAGCAGGGCAGGGCCGAGCATGTACCGGTTGCCACCGGGCTCCTGGGCGACGAGACCGTGGCCCTGCAGCGATTTGACGATGCCGTGCACAGTCGAGGCCGGCAGCCCCAGTTCGGCAGAAAGCTCCGTGATGCCGAGGTGGCGCGCGCCCTGCAGCGACGACAGCACCTTGGCCGCACGATCGATGGCTTGAATCACTTTGCACCTCCAGCTGATCTTCTACACTATGCCGTTTCAGCGAGATGCGTTCGCAGATCACCTTGACATTTACCACCCATTCGAGGGATATTCGACATTATCGAATTGCATTCTGTATTTCTATTGAGTTGCAGGCGAAGTCGACCTGCGGATCACACCTCGACAAGTTCAACGGAGAGCAACCATGAAGGTCAATCAGGAGGTCCCAGACATGAAAAAACTCATCAATTCCCCGGAGACAGTTCTCGCCGATTCCCTCGCCGGTGTCGCAGCCGCACACCCGGATCTTCGCGTTGACCACGCGAATCGGATCATTTTCCGAGCTACCCCGAAGGCGGCAGGCAAAGTCGCCTTGCTCTCGGGTGGCGGCACTGGCCACGAGCCCCTCCATGGAGGCTTCGTCGGTGAGGGCATGCTCGATGCAGCGTGCGCTGGCGCTATCTTCACCTCGCCAACGCCCGACCAGATGCTGGAGGCAACGAAAGTTGTCGATCGGGGAGCCGGCGTACTGCATATCGTCAAGAACTACACCGGCGATGTAATGAACTTCGAGATCGGCGCTGAGCTGGCTGCGGCAGAGACCGGGATCAAGGTGGCGGTCGTTGTTGTCAACGATGACGTCGCGGTCGAGGATTCGAGCTTCACCGCGGGTCGCCGAGGCGTCGGCACCACCGTCCTGCTCGAAAAGATCGCGGGAGCTGCTGCCGAGGAAGGTCGCGACCTTGCTGCCGTCGCCGCGGTGGCGCAGAAGGTCAATGAGTCGGGTCGCTCAATGGGCGTCGCTCTCACCAGCTGCACCGTACCGTCAGCGGGAAAACCGACCTTCGTACTGCCCGACGACGAGATGGAGATCGGCGTGGGAATTCACGGCGAGCCGGGACGCCGCCGTGTGCCTCTGGCCGGGGCCGCCGAGGTCGCCCGTCAACTCGTCGAGCCGATCCTCTCTGATTTGGACTTCACCGGCGCCCCGACGATCGTGATGCTGAACGGGCTGGGCGGAACCCCGCTGATCGAGCTCTATGTCATGTATGCCGAAGTCCGGAAGATCCTTGACGCCGCCGGCATCACGGTCGCCCGCTCTCTCGTGGGCAATTACATTACGGCGCTGGACATGGCGGGTTGCTCCGTCACGATCCTCAAGGCCGACGATGACCTGCTGCGCCTGTGGGATGCGCCGGTGAATACCTCCGGACTGCGTTGGGGGATCTAGCACCATGACGAATGAGACGATCAGCGTTGACCAGCTCTCCGGCTGGCTGACCCGCTTTAACGACCTGGTCACCGAGCAGGTCTCCTATCTCACCGAACTCGATTCAGCCATCGGCGACGCGGACCACGGTTCGAACATGACCCGCGGCATGAGCGCGGTCGTCGAGAAAATCCAGGCCTCACCGGCCGGCACCGTCGACGAGTTGTTCACGGGAGCGGGCATGACCCTGGTGACGTCGGTGGGCGGTGCCAGTGGCCCCCTGTACGGCACCTTCTTCCTGCGGATCGGCGCGACGGCGGGCCCGGTGGGAACCCTGGACGCGCCCGGCCTGGCGTCGGCGCTCCGTGCAGGGTTGGGCGGTGTCGTCGCCCGTGGCAAGGCTGAGGTCGGGGACAAGACCATGTTCGATGTCCTCGCTCCCGCGCTCGACGCGTTCGATGCCGCTCTCGCCGGCTCCTCCGATATCCCCTCGGCAGCCCGGGCTGCGTACTCCGCCGCACAAACCGGGCGGGATGCAACCCAAGCCCTGCTCGCGCGCAAGGGCAGGGCGAGTTACCTCGGGGAGCGCAGCATCGGCCATATCGACCCGGGGGCCGCGTCGACATCGCTGCTGTTCCAGGCCCTGGCCGAGACTCTGGGCAAGGAGTAGCTCATGATCGGAATAGCAGTGGTATCGCACAGCCCCCGGCTCGCGCAGGCAGCCGTGGACCTCGCGCTGGAGATGGTCGGCGATGGCGGGCCCGCCATCGCGATTGCGGCCGGTGCCGGCGAAGGCGTGACGGGAACGGATGCGTTCAAGGTCGCCGAGGCCATCACCGAGGTTTCCTCTCCCGAGGGCGTGCTCGTGATGATGGATCTCGGCTCGGCCGTGATGAGCGCGGAAATGGCGCTGGAATTCCTGGCGGATTCCGAAGTGCCCGTGAAACTGACGAGCGCGCCCTTCGTCGAGGGCCTCATGGCGGCAGTGGTGCGCGCAGCCGGCGGCGCAAGCCTGGATGACGTGGAAAGGGAGGCCAGGGGTGCCCTCCACGCCAAACGGACCCACCTGGACGACGACGAGCAGCCTGAACCATCGTTTGACGTCGGCCCGGTGGCAGAGCATGCCATGGAGGTGACCCTCCGCAACCCCCACGGCTTGCACGCGAGACCCGTGTCGATGCTCGTCAAAGCCATCAGTGCCTTCGAGGCCACGGTGACGGTTGCCAACATCCGCTCCGGCGGGCCCCCGGTGCCGGCGAACAGCCCGACCGCACTGCTCGGCGTCGGCGCTCGGCAGGGCGACACGATTTCCATCGCGGCTGCGGGGAGGCAGGCCAGGGAGGCTCTCGAAGCAGTGGGTGAACTGGTGCGCGGCGGGTTCGGGGAGGTCGAGACCACACCCCCGCCCGGGACTGCATCCGAGCAGTCCGCAGCGCGACCAGACGCGCGGCCGTCGAAGGAGGCCCTGTCGAGCGGGCCCCTCGGGGTCAGCCCCGGCCTCGCGGTCGGACCGATCGTTCGGATGCCGGACCAGCTGGAGGAACCGGTCGATGCTCCTGAGCTCTCCGAGCAGGAGCGTTCGGAGGCCGTGGGCCGGATCGAGGCGGCCTCGGCATTCGTTGCCGGTGCTCTAATGGACAAGGCCGGCCGCGTATCGGGTCCGGCGGCGCGGGAGATCCTGGAAGCAACGGCCCTGATGGCGACCGATCCCGGGCTGATCGGTGATGCCTGTGCCCGGGTGACCGACAAAGGGCAGACCCCGGAACGGGCCGTTTGGGCGGCGGTCGGCGACATCGCGGTAGTGTTCAGGGAGCATGGGGGGCTTCTCGCTGCGCGCGTCGCCGACCTGCACGATGTGCGCAACCGCATCGTGGCCGAACTGCTCGGGCGACCGGCGCCGGGACTGCCCGACCGGACGGAGCCCTACGTTCTTGTGGCGCGCGATCTGGCGCCCGCCGACACCGCGCTGATCGATCCAGCGGTGTGCCGAGCGATCGTGACCGTTGAGGGCGGCCCGACTTCCCACACGGCCATCCTCGCCCGTGCCCTTGGCCTGCCCGCCGTAGTGGCTGCTCGGCATGCGCTGGAGATCAGGGCGGGCAGCGTTGTAATCGTTGACGGCACGACCGGCGTGATCGTCGTCGATCCTACCGACGAGCAGGTCGTGCAAGCCGAGCAGGAAAGTAGTCGGGTGACCATGTTCGATGGGACGGGAAGAACGAAGGACGGGCAACGCGTGCAGCTCCTCGCGAATGTCGCCTCGCCCGACAGCGTGGCTGAGGCAATCAAGGCGAAGGCCGAGGGAGTCGGGCTCTTCCGCACCGAATTCTGCTTCCTCGATCAAGAGGAGGCTCCCGGCATCGAGGAGCAAGTGCGTGCCTATCGCCGGGTGTTCGCGGCTTTTCCCGGCAGGAAAGTCATCATCCGAACCCTGGATGCGGGGGCGGACAAACCACTCGCCTTCGTGTCCGAAGTGAACGAAGTCAACCCTGCGCTCGGCATCCGGGGGTATCGCACTGCGTGGCGGAGACCGGAGCTGCTCGACACTCAGTTGCAGGCCATCGCGATGGCGGCAGCCGCCGAGACCGCCGACGTGGGCGTGATGGCGCCGATGATCGCGACCGTCGAAGAATCGATTGCGTTCGCGGCCCGTTGCTTCGAGCACGGCTTGCGCAGTGTTGGTGTCATGATCGAGACTCCGGCCGCGGCGATCACCGCCGGGGACATCCTCCAGACGGTGGACTTTGCGAGCCTGGGGACCAACGATCTGGCTCAGTACACGATGGCGGCCGATCGGTTGATGGGGGAGCTGGCCCTGCTCAACGATCCGTGGCAGCCGGCGGTGCTCCGGATGATCAGGGAGGTGTCCCGGGCCGGGATCGCGACCGGCAAACCGGTCGGCGTCTGCGGTGAGGCCGCAGCTGATCCTCTTCTCGCCGCAATTCTGGTGGGTCTCGGCGTGACCAGCCTGTCGATGTCTCCTCGTGCCCTGGGTGGCGTTGCAAAGCTCTTGAGCAGCGTCACCGCCCAGCAGTGCCGGGATGCCGCCGCCTCGGTAGTCGCCGCGTCAAGTTCGAGCATGGCTCGGGCAGCCGCCGTCGCGCTGCTGGCCCCAGGGCAGCTCGCCTGATCGGAGACGCCGTGTCGATGGGCTGAGGACCAGACCTGGTTTTCCGCACCCGCAATGCCCGCCGAATCGTTCGACGGACGCTCGAAAAGGAGCGTCCGTCGGGCGGTTCCGCGGGCATTTCCCGGTTGCACGGCAGCGTGTGGAAAGCAATCTGCACAAACGTGCATGGACGATTCGCAAACGAAGCCCCACGGTCCGATAAATCCTGAATGGCATTCACAAAAAACGCCCGAAGTCGCGATTTGCTGCGGTGGGGGCGGCGATGACGGAGGGACCTCCGCTAGTGGGCATACGTGCCGGATGGGGCTGGGGGCCCCATCCGAGTGTCATTCCGGCCGGGATCCCCGTGAGACTGCCACAACTGCGGGCATAGTGTGAAAACCGTGAGCCAGGCAGGTTCGCCGTTACCGTCCCACAAAGATGTAGACGCAGTTCGACTAGGAAGAAGGTCTACGATGACCACTCCAATCCGCACAGTAATGAGTCCAGGACGCTACGTCCAAGGCAAAGGAGCGATCGAGCGCCTCGGCGAGTTCGTTGCCCAGATCGGCAGTTCGCCCCTGATCGTCTCTGATGACGTCGTCTGGGGTTTCGCCGGTGAGCAGGTGACGGCGAGCTTCGCCGCGGCCGACCTTCGGGTAGAGCGGGTCGCGTTCGGCAAGTTTGCAACGGCTGCCGTCGTCGACGCCCTGGTCGAGAAAATTCTCGAAACCAAAGCCGATGTGATTGTCGGCGTCGGCGGCGGAAGCACCGTCGACGCGGCCAAGGCGGCCGGATACCTCGCCGGCATCCGTTGGGTCAGCGTGCCCACAGTGGCGTCGACGGATGCTCCCACCTCCGCTCTCGCGGTTATCTACAACGAAGAGGGAGAGTTCGTCGAGTACCGTTTCTTCCCCCGTAACCCCGACCTCGTGCTCATCGACACCCAGATTGTCGCCAATGCGCCGGTTGAATTCCTGATCGCGGGAGTCGGCGATGCTCTGGCAACCTGGCTTGAGGCGCGAGCGACGGCCGCGGCCAACGCGACGACGATGGCGGGAGGGCTGCCGACTCAGACCGGAACGGCGCTCGCCAAGCTCTCCTGGGACGTGATCTGGGAAAACGCCCTGCCGGCTCTCGATGCGGTTCGTGACAACCTGGTCACCCCGGCGCTGGAGAAATTGGTCGAAGCGAACACGCTCCTGTCCGGACTCGGTTTCGAATCGGGCGGCCTGGCGGCGGCTCACGCCATCCACAACGGTCTGACTGCCGCTCCGCAGACCCACGGTCTCACTCACGGTCAGAAGGTGAATATCGGTTCGATGGCTCAGCTGGTTCTCGAGGGCGCACCCCGGGCCGAGATTGAGGACTTCATCGAGTTCACCACGCTGGTCGGTTTGCCTACAACGCTCACGGAGATCGGCCTCACGCTTGACGACGAGAAGGAGTTGCAGGCCATCGGCAAGGCAGCGACTCTGCCGGGTGAGACGATCCACAACATGCCGTTCGTGGTCACTGCTGACGATGTCGTGGACGCTCTCAAGTCGATCGAGCGGCTCTCCCGCTCCGTCCGCAAGGCGCGCGGTTTGCCGGCACCGGTGAAGTACGTACAGAAGCACGCACCAGTGCTCGTCGGAGCTCACTGACTTTCAGCCCCGTCGCCCTGTCGGAGTCCCCGGCGGATGAGACGCAACGGAGGAGAAACCACGTTGAGTGGCTGATTGAGGCGGCGCCCTGGTGCAATATCGCGGGCGCCGCCTCAATTTGTCAGGTCCGCCGGGCCGCCCGCCGACGCGCTCAGGAATCCGCCAGGGCCCTGGCGGTCCCCTCGTCGATGAACAGATCCGTGATCAGCCGGGCGGACAGCGCCCCGCGCAAGCTGGCGAGTTTGGAGCTGCCGGACACCACGCAGATCCGGCGGGGGGTGCGGCGTAGGACCGAGAACTCCGGTCCGGTGCTGCGCTCGTTCAGTGCGATTCCGTCGGTCGAGCCGTCGGCCCGGAAGAAGATCGTCGCAACGTCGCCGACGGCACCGTCGCGACTGAGGGCGTCGTAGTCGCCGTCCTCCAGGTACCCGCCGGCGTAGACGTGACTGGGGACATCCGAGAAGGGGGAGCCCAGCCCGAACAGGGCAACGTCCAGGCGGCCCTGCATCTCCAGCAGTCGGGTGACACCGCGCTCCCGCCAGAACGCCTGCCGGGTCGCCGGGTCGTCAAAGAAGGCGGGTACCGGGAATTGCTCGACGTGGGCGCCGTATGCGTCGCCAAATCGGCGCAGGATCTCGCTGGCGTAGTCGAGCCCGGTGGTGCGCATATTCCCGGCGCCGTTGAGCTGCACGATGTGAGAGTTATGGGTTGTTTTCGGAGTCACATGCCGGCTGATCGCGCTCATCGTGGAACCCCAGGCGATTCCCATGGTCATATTCGAATCGAAGAACTGACCGAGAATCCGTGCCACCGAGAGGGCAACCCGTTCTAACCGGTCGACGTCGCTGGCGTGATCGGGAACGGGAACGACGTGTGCGGTGACACGGTAACGGTCGAGGATGACCTTCTCCAGACTGCTCGTCGCGTCGAGGGGAGAGCGGATCTGAATGTCGACGAGCCCGGTGGCCCTGGCCTGGCTGAGCAGGCGGGAAATCGAGGACCTGGACGTGTGGAGTTCGTGGGCGATGGCATCCATCGTCAGGTCCTGCATGTAGTACAGGTGCGCAGCCGTCAGCGCGTCGCTGGTCCGGTCGGAGAGCGCCGGATCGTTCGGGAGAGTCATGTCCGCTCCTTGCACATATGTTCAGCCAGCTTGACCGTTTGTGTAACGGTAGTCAAGCTGTATTGACCCACAAGGTTTGCCCTGAGTGCAAATCGACGATGAGCAGGCTGTGAGTGCGTCACGGCTGCGAACCCACACAGAAGTGAGCGAACAGTGAATAATACAGCGATCCAGGCCCAGGCCGCCGTCCAGGCCGATCCCCGCGCGCGGGTCCTCATCATCGGGGCAGGCATCAACGGCATCGCCACCTTCCGCGACCTCGCGCTGCAGGGCGTCGACGTGGTCATCGTCGACAAGGGCGACTACGTCTCCGGAGCATCTGCCGCCTCCTCGCACATGATCCACGGGGGTGTGCGCTACCTGGAGAACGGCGAGTTCCGGCTGGTGAAGGAGTCGGTCGAGGAGCGCAACAGCCTGCTCAAGATCGCCCCGCACTACGTCAAGCCGTTGAAGACCACCGTGCCGATCTTCTCCACCTTCTCCGGGGTGCTGACTGCGCCGCTGCGCTTCCTCACCCACCGGCAGGGGGCGGCGCAGGAGCGCGGCGCCCTGCTGATCAAGGTCGGCCTCACCCTGTACGACTCCTTCTCCCGCGACGGCGGCAGCGTGCCCCGGCACGAGTTCCGCGGGGCGAAGGAGTCGCTGCGCCAGCTGCCCCGGCTGAACCCCTCGCTCAAGTACACGGCCACCTACTACGACGCCTCGATGCACGACCCGGAGCGACTGGCCCTCGACGTACTCGGCGACGGCCTCGCCGCCGGCCCGCACGCCCGCAGCGCCAACTACCTCGAGGCGGTGGGGATGGATGCCGACGGCGTGCGCCTGCGCAACACCGTCACCGGCGAGGAGTTCAGCTTCCAGGCCGACGTCGTCGTCAACACCTCCGGGCCGTGGACGGACCTCACCAACGCGGCTCTCGGCCAGGCCAGCGCCTACATGGGCGGCACCAAGGGCTCGCACATCGTGCTCGACAACCCCGAACTGCTCGCCGCGACCGACGGGCGCGAGATCTTCTTTGAGCACAAGGACGGTCGCATCGTGCTGATCTACCCGCTCGCCGGCCGGGTGCTGGTTGGCACCACCGACCTCGAACACGACATGACGCGGCCGGCCCGCTGCACCGAAGACGAGGTCGACTACTTCTTCGAGCTGGTCACGCACGTATTCCCAGATGTCGCCGTCGACCGGTCGCAGATCGTCTTCCGGTTCGCCGGGGTGCGCCCGTTGCCCAGGCACGACGACGAACAGCCCGGTTTCGTCTCCCGCGACTATCGGATCGAATCCCGGCCGCTCGGCGCCCGCCCCGGCACGCTGCTCAGCCTGGTCGGCGGGAAGTGGACCACCTTCCGCGCCCTCGCCGAGCACCTGAGCGGTGACATCCTCGCCCTGCTCGGCCTGCCCAGGGTGGTGTCGACCGTCGGGCTCGCCATCGGCGGCGGCCGTGACTTCCCGGTGACGGATGCCGCGCACCAGGTCTGGGTCACCGCCCACGGCGATGAGGTGGGTGCCGAACGAGCCGCAGCCCTGCTCACCCGGTACGGCACCCGCGCCGCCGATGTGATCGACTGGCTCACCGAGGAAGCGGACGCCCCGCTGGCCAACCACACCGGCTACACCCGACGGGAGATCGAGTACCTGGCCGCCACGGAATCCGTGATGCACCTGCTCGACCTGGTTCTGCGCCGCACCAGCCTGGCCTTCCGCGGCGAACTCAGCCTTCCGCTTCTCGGTGAGCTGGCGGCCGTTCTCGCGCCGGTGCTCGGCTGGGATGCGGCGACCCGTGAGAATGAGGTCGCGCTCGCCGTGGCAATGCTCCGCGAGACGCACGGGGTTCAGCTGTCGGCCGTGTCGGAGACGTCGGGCTCGATCGCCTGAGCCCGGTTCGGGCGCACACTACTGCCCTGCTGACCGGCGCATGCTTCCTGCCGGGCGACCCGGATTTGCACGGACGTGCAGCCGAAGGTGCCCCTTCGACCGGGCCGAGTCGATAGGTTTTTGAAGATTCGTTTTCTCTCGGATCCTCCGGTTCCACCAAACAAGGGTGTCACAGTGGACAATCTCGGTATCGTTTTTCTCTCGGAACTGGTGGGCACCGCCCTGCTCGTCCTCCTCGGCTGCGGAGTGGTCGCCAACGTGGCCCTGGCTAAAAACAAGGGTGCCGGCGGGGGCTTCCTGATGGTCACCATCGGCTGGGGCCTCGCGGTCTTCTCGGGTGTCATCGTGGCCTACAACTCCGGCGCCCACCTCAACCCTGCCGTCACTCTCGGCCTGGTGGCCTCCGGCGCGACCGAGTTCGGCTCGGGCGTTCCCGTGAACGCCGTCTCCGTCCTGGCCTACATCGGGGCGCAGATGCTGGGGGCACTGCTTGGCGCCGTCTTCGTCTGGCTGGCCTACAAGCAGCACTTCGACCAGGAGCCGAGCGCGGCCAACAAGCTGGGCGTGTTCTCGACCGGCCCGGCCATCCGTTCCTACGGTTGGAACCTCGTCACCGAGATCATCGGCACCTTCGTGCTGGTGTTCGTGGTGATCGCGTTCGGCGGTGGACGCCAGGGTGAGAGTGGCGGCCTCGCCGCCCTCGGCGCCCTGCCCGTCGCGCTGCTGGTCATCGTGATTGGCACCTCGCTCGGTGGTCCGACGGGGTACGCGATCAACCCGGCGCGTGACCTCGGGCCCCGGATCGCGCACTTCCTGCTGCCGATCAAGGGCAAGGGATCCTCCGACTGGGCCTACTCGTGGGTTCCCGTCGCCGGACCGATCATCGGCGGACTGCTCGCCGGCTGGGCGTCCGCGGCCCTCCTGCCCATCCTGGCCTAGCCGGGGACCGGAGCCGCGGCATCCGCCGACGGATGACGCGCACACTCGACACTCATTTCGCAACCTGAATCACACGATCAACAAAGGAGTTATCAATGGCCCAGTACATCATTGCCATCGACCAGGGAACGACGAGTTCCCGCGCGATCATCTTCGACAAGGCAGGGTCGATCGTCTCGACCGGCCAGCTCGAGCACGCCCAGATCTTCCCCCGGGCCGGCTGGGTCGAGCACGACCCGATGGAAATCTGGAACAACACCCGTGAGGTGATCGGCCAGGCGCTGTCCAAGGCCAACCTCACCCGCCACGACATCGCCGCCGTC
>NZ_SOFP01000045.1 GCF_004402785.1 Cryobacterium algoritolerans | reverse complement strand
ACCGCCGGACTCAACTTAGCAACACCAGGAAAGCCACCCCACCGGGGTGGCTTTCCTGCGTTAACACCCCGGCCGCACCGACCACCACCACCGCTGGTCGACCCTGCCGCGGTGCTCGAGTCCCGCCTGTGGTCGAGCTGGTCAAGACCCAGCCGCGCCCGGATTTCGGCAACCTCCATCACCGCGCGGGCCGTATCACCGCGCGGGCTGTATCACCGCGCGAGCTCTGCCACTTGTGGTCGGGGCTACACGGAGCTTGGGGTCGCCGGCTCGAGGACCTCGCCGTTGAGAACGTCGAGGGTCCAGCCGCCGGGGCCGCTCTGCGCCACCGTGAGTGCGGCGTTGTCGATCGTCGGGATGGGACGGCCCAGGACCCGCATCAGGCTCAGCCGGATCAGGGTGCCGTGGCTGACAACGATGATGCGAGCCCCCGGGTTGTCGCGCGCCAGCATTCGCAGTGCGTCGACCCCTCTGTCGGCGACGTCGCCCTCGGGCTCGGCGCCGCGGAAGCCTCCGTTGCCGGTCGTCCCCCCCGACTCGCGCAGGGCTTCCAGTTCGGCGCCGGCACCCAGGCCCTCGGCCAGGCCGTAGTCCCGCTCCACGAGGGAGGGGATGCGCTGTGTGACCGTCAGCCCGAGGCCGGCGGCGATCACGTCGGCTGTTTCGGCCGCCCGGGACAGGGGCGAGGAGACCAGGAAGTCCCAGTCGTACCGGCGCAACGCGCCGACCGCGTCCACGGCCTGCTCCCGGCCGGCGTGATTCAGCGGAATATCGGTGCGACCCTGGATCCGCATCGCGGCGTTCCATTCGGTCTGGCCGTGGCGGACGAGGGCGAAGGTAGTTGCAGAACTCACCCGTCCATTGTCCTCCAGCCGCGGCCCTCCGGCGGTCAGTCCCGGTAGGCGGCGACGGTGCGAGCGCCCGGACGGGCGGACGGCCGGACGAGTCGGGGAGTGGATCGGACGAGCCGGAGCAGGGCAAGAACGGACCAGCCGAGCATCACCACAAGGAGCACATTGCGAACGGTCAGGAGCAGGACGGCAAACGGGTCACCGTCGATCAGGGGGAGATAGAAGACAGGGAAGATCAGGGTCGTCAAGGCGCTGATGAGGAGCATCAGGTAGACCGGCGCGCGCCATTGCCGCCAGGCCGTGCCGGCCCCGACGACCACGATCGGCACGAGCCAGAGCATGTACTGCGGCGAACCGACCTTGTTGAACACGATGAAGGCCCCCACCAAGGCGAGCGAGCCGAGCAGGAGGAGTCGTGCGGGGTCGCCGCGCCGCCTGAGCCCGACCAGCATGAGGGTGAGTACGGCGACGAGCACCAGGAACATCAGCGGCGTCATCACCTCGGCGATGACCGCTGTGCCGGGGCCGGCGACCTCCCTGGTCGCTATGGCGTAGTTCTGATAGATGGCCGTGTCCGGTCTCCCGGAGACGGCCAGCCACACCCACGGCGTCGTCACGGGTGCCTCGAGTTGCAGGGCGCGGTCGGACTGCATGGTGATGAATCCGGTCAGGAAGCGGATCCCGCCCGAGGCCCATACGACCAGGGCGACGCCGGCGCTCATGGCCGCGCCGGTCACGGCGACCACTTTGCGGCGGCTGGAGACCGTGACGACGGCCAGCATCACGGCGGCCGGCCAGACTTTGATCCACGTGGCCGTGGTGAGCAGTGCAGTGGCCACGATCGGTCGGCGGGCGAGGAAAACCAGGCCGGTGATCACAAGCGGCGCGGTGAGTCCCTCCAGCCGTAGGAGGCCGACGGGGCTGAGCAGGAAGCTGAGGAGCAGCCACAGCCAGGCCGCCCGATACCCACGGGCATCCCGGCCCCGATCGGTCAGCGCGACCACGGCGATCGCATTAAGGGACATCGTCATCAGGAACCAGAGCAGCTGGTAGAGCAGAGGACCGCCGATGGCGGCGAACACGATCGGGACGAGGGCCCCGATCGGGTACACCCATTCGACATCGATGCCCTGCCAGAGGTCGTGGACGAGACCGTTCTCCGCCCAGGTGCGGTAGAGCGGCAGGTCTCCGAGTACGTTGCCGGTGAGGATGGTCGGCAGCAGGGCGAGCAGGAACACCATGTGGATGGCGAGGAAGCCCAGCACCAGGGTGCGGGGGGAGTGAAGCCAGGCCAGCCTGGTCGGGGTGAGGGCGTGGAAGAGCCGGCGGTCGGCCCGGTCGAGAAGCTGGGACACGGCACTCACCTCTGCAGACGTCGGCACCTGGAGCGGTGACTGACGCCAGCGTAGAAAACCCAGATGACAGGCAGGCTGCATCCGGGCGTCCATTGGGTGACACTTCTGAGAGTGTTCTCAGCGGGGAGAGGTTCCGGCCGGCTGCGTCCTTCTCGCCCTCGCCGATCACGGCGGTCGTGGAGCCACCGTTCGAGAATTTCTGCTGCGGCATTCGCCACCTCGATGCTCTGGAGTTCGGCCCGTGACCGGGCGATCCCAGCCCGGGAGGCGGACGGAAGACCCCATCCGGCACGGCACGGCTCGCTCAGGAGAGCAGTTCTCGGATGTCGGCGGCCGTCAGCTTGGTGCCTTGCGGCGCAGCATCCGTCATGACGCTCTCGAACAGGCGCGCCTTGGTGGCCTTGAGGGCCATCACCTTCTCCTCGATCGTGTCCTTGGCGACCAGTCGGTACACCATGACATTCTTCGTCTGGCCGATCCGGTGCACCCGGTCGACGGCCTGCGCCTCCGTGGCGGGGTTCCACCACGGGTCGAGCAGGATGACGTAGTCGGCCTCGGTGAGGTTCAGGCCGAAGCCGCCGGCCTTGAGGCTGATCAGGAAGACCGAGTTGGTGCCGTTCTTGAACTCGTCGATCGTGCGGGCCCGGCCACGGGTCTTGCCGTCCAGATAGGAGTAGCTGATGCCGGCGGCGTCGAGCCGGTCCCTGGCCTTGCCGAGATACTGGGTGAACTGGCTGAAGATGAGAGTGCGGTGCCCCTCCGCGACGGTGTCCGCCAGCAGCTCGAGAAGCGCGTCCAGTTTCGTGGACGGAACCCCTGCGTACCTCTCGTCGTACAGGCTCGCATCGAGGCTGAGCTGGCGCAGCATGGTGAGCGAACGGAAGATCTCGAACCTGTTGGCGTTCAGGTCGTTGATCAGCCCGAGCACCTTCTGTCGTTCCCTGGCCAGGTGCGTGTCGTAGACCTTGCGGTGCTTGGGGTTCAACTCAAGTTCGAGCACCTGTTCCTGCTTCTCCGGAAGGTCGCCGGCCACCTGGTCCTTGGTGCGGCGCAGCATGAACGGGCGGATGCGGCGGCGCAATTGGGTGAGGCGGTCGTTGTCTGCGTTGGTCTCGATCGGTTTACGGTAATAGTCGGTGAACCGGCCGGGGCTCGGGAACAGGCCGGGCGCCGTGATCGAGAGCAACGACCAGAGCTCCATCAGGTTGTTCTCCATCGGCGTCCCGGTGATCGCGAGCTTGAACGGCGTCTTGAGGCGGCGGGCACACTGGTGCGCCCTGGCCTGGTGGTTCTTCACGAACTGGGCCTCATCGAGCAGGAGTCCCGCCCAGTCCAGTCCGTTGTAGTCGTCGAAGTCGAGCCGGAACAGCGTGTACGAGGTGATCACGACATCCGCGTCGGCGCTGACATAGGCGAGGCTCGTGGAGCGCTTCGCCGCGGTCTGGGTGATCGTGGCGACGAGAAGGCTCGGGGCGAAACGGGCGCACTCAGCAGCCCAGTTCGAAACCACGCTCGTGGGGGCCACGACCAGGAACGGCGCGCCGCGCTCGCCCGGCGCCGAGGTGGGCGCCTGGTCGCGGGCGTAGGCAATCAGGGCGATCGCCTGCAGCGTCTTGCCGAGTCCCATGTCATCGGCGAGGATGCCGCCGAGTCGGTGGTCGAAGAGGAAGCTGAGCCAGTCGAACCCGGCCTGCTGGTAACCGCGCAGTGTGGCGTGGACCGCGGTTGGGAGCGGGCGCCGGTCGATCCGGTCGGCATCCGTGAGCCCGGCGACGGTCGTGCGCCACCCGGCGGCCTGTTCGGCGACCACGCCGAGGACCTGCAACTCGTCCCAGAGATCAGCCTGGAACCGGCTGAGTCCGAGCGACTCCGCGCCGGCGTCCTGCAGGCCGCGGGCCTCCTCGATCAGTCGGCGGAGCTGGTGCAACTCGGGGCGATCGAGGCTGAACCAGGTGCCGCTTTCCAGGATCAGGATCTCCTGTTCGGCGGCCAACGCCCGGAACAGATCGTCGAACGGGATCTCCTCGCCGTCGATGCTGACGGTCACGGCGAGGTCGAACCAGTCCCTGGTCGCAGTGCTCTCCGTGGTGGCCAGGCGGATCACGGGGGCATCGTCGGCGGGCCGGTACTGGGGGGCGTCGGCGCTGACCGTGACCCGGACGTCGTCCAGTTCCTCCAGTTCCTCCATGACCCGGCCCAGGAAATCGATCATCTCGGCACCATCGAGGGTCGCGATCACGGCCAGGCGCGGCCGGCCCTCGTGCGTCTGTTCGAGCGAAGGAAAACCAGTGAGCACCGGAAGAACAGCGGCGAGGATGGCGTGCTCGCGCGCGGGGTCCCTGAACCGGGTGTCGCCGGGCGCCGGCCGGAGGGCGCTGCGATGGAGCGCGCCCACAGTGTCCTTCTCCGCCTCGGCGGCGACGTACTCCCAGTCCCAGCGCAGTTCGAGGCGCGCCCCCGGTTGGTGCGTGATCTGGAGGGCCAGCCGTGGGTGGGGTGCCTCCGGCAGGGCGAAGGAGCCATCGGTGCTGGTCAGGGTGATCTGGCTGCGCAGGAAAGGGTAGAAGTCGGCGAGGAACAGGGCTTCGTCGGCGCCGGGAATGATGAGGGCGTTGGCGGATGCGGCCAGGGCGACCAGCTCCGCCCCGAGCTGGTGTTCGAGCGGCGCGAGGGTGATCGCGGCCGCGGCGTCGTCCCTCACCTTGCCCGCGGCGGGCTCGGCCCAGGTGAACACGCCGTGGGCGGGGCTGCCGATTAACCCGAATTCGGTGCGACCGAGGCGCCGGCCGGCCAGGATGACCGTGGGCGAGAGGGTGAGGGCGCCCTCCTCCCGGCGGATGTCGAGCTGGAGCGCGGCAGGGCCCGGTGCCACGTCCACCCACGCCAGTCCGTTCACGTCGCCGACCAGGGCCAGCCCGGCGGCCCTCGCCTCGGCGAGGATCTCCCAGAACGCCCGGTTGGCGAAGCCGTCGAGCAGGATCCACTGCTGAGTGAAGCCGGTGGATCGGTTACCTGCGGAGTACAGCGCGTACAGCGCCTTGAGGACCGTCAGCTGAGCGGGATCGTAGGCGCCGAAGACATAGGCGAGGTTGTCCCAGGTGAGATTGCCGCGGATCCACTTGCCCTTCTTGCCCATAATCACCGGGCGGGCGGCCAGCCTCCTTGGCCGGGGGCCGCCGGCGAATCGTGCATCGCGGACGGGGTCTTGCAGTTCGAACTGGAGGCCGACCGCCGTGGTCGCCGGGGCGTTGCCGGTCGCCCGGGCGAGCGGCGCAAGGGCGCGCTGCCAGTCCGGTGCGGCAGGCGGAGCGGGCGGGCCGGCGGAAGGCTCGAACCGGGGCGTCCGCCGGTCGCCGACCGCGCGGCCGGGTTCACCCGCCGGGGTGCCGTCTGCCCCTGGGGTAGCGGCGCTCACGATCAGGAGGGCCGCCACATGCTTGCAGTTCTTCTTCATCGGGCAGGTGCAGACTCCGGAGGCGTGCACCAGTGCGCCAGACGCGTTCTCGGTGAAGGACACGGTCACCGCATACGGTGTCGACCGGCTGCCCTGCACCTCCCCGAACAGCTGGGTGCCCGAGCCGAACCACTCCGGCGAGTTGACGTTGCCGTTGCGGGCATAGCGTTCACCGCGGGAGAAGGCCTGGCTGCCCACCAGTAGCGCGATCTGGTGGGAACTGAGCGAATGAGCCATGGTGAGGGTCCCTATTCTCCCACGGGACTGCGGCATCGACGCGGGCGGTGGCGCGCCGGGGCTAGGCCCGATCGGTCGAGGACCCCTTCCGGAGGGTGCGGCCCTGGAAGAAGGCCGGCTCGGCGCGCCGCATCAGCAGCATCAGCACGACGCCGCCGGTGAACAACACCATGGCGAGGATGAAGACCAGGCCGACCCCGCCGATGTTCGACCTGCTGCCGTAATCGGGGTTCATGCTGTCGTACAGGGTGGTCGCGAAGATCACGCCCAAGATAACTCCGCCGACGAGCGGGGCGAGGAGTTTGAGGAAGAACGCCCTGGCCTGGGTGAAGGCCTCGGTGCGGAAGTACCAGACGCACGCGAACGCGGTGACGCCGTAGTAGAAGCAGATCATCATGCCGAGGGTCAGGATGGTGTCGGTGAGCATATCCGTGCTGAGCATCCGCATCGCCGCGTAGAACACCCAGGCCACGATGCCGGCCACCAGGGTGGCGAAGCCCGGCGACTTGTAGCGGGGGCTGATCGAGGCGAACCGCATCGGTAAGGCCTTGTAATGGCCCATCGCGAACATTGTGCGCGCCGGGCCGACGAAGGTGGACTGCAGGGAAACGGCCGAGCTCGACAGCACGGCCAGTGACATCAGGATGGCGAACGGTCCCATCACCGGCCCGGCGAGGGCGGCGAGGACGTTCCCCCGGATGCCCTCGTTGCCGAGCCCCAGCTCCCCCACGCCGACGCCGGAGAACATGAGGGCCGCGACCGCGACGAGGATGTACAGCGCGAAGATGATGCCGACCGTGAGGGTGGCCGCGCGCCCGGGGGTGGTCTTGGGGTTCTTCGTCACCTCGTTCACGGTGAGGGTCACGTCCCAGCCCCAAAAGATGAAGATCGAGAGTGAGATCCCGGCCGTGAAGGCGGAGAACGACGGGGCGAGGAACGGGTTGAACCAGCCGGCGCTGAAGGCGAGGGCATCGAACGCCGTACCGGTGCCGAATTGCACCAGGGCGGCGACGCTGAACCAGACCAGCACGACAAGCTGGAAGGCCACGAGCACGTACCGCACCGCCTTGGTGGTTTCCATTCCCCGATAGGAGAGGTAACAGGCCGCCATCAGGAAGACCAGGCAGCTGAGCACGTTGATGACCACGTTGGAGGCGAGGTCGGCCAGGTCGGGATTGCCGAACAGCTGACCGAGCATGAGGTAGAAGAAGTCTACGGCGACGCCGGCGAGGTTGGACAGCACGACCACGGTGGCGACGATGAGTCCCCAACCACCCATCCAGCCGATCCACGGGCCGAACGCGCGGGTGGCCCAGGTAAAGGAGGTGCCGGCATCCGGCATGGCGCTGTTGAGCTCCCGGTAGCCGAGCGACACCAGCAGCATCGGGATGAAGCCGACCAGGAAGATGCCCGGCATCTGCGTGCCGACGGCCGCGACCGTCGGACCGAGCGAAGCCGTCAGAGTGTAGGCAGGGGCGATGCAGGAGATGCCGATGACGGTCGCGCCGAGCACCCCGATCGAGCGGGCGCTCAATCCCTTGTCGGACAGGCCGCTGGTGGTGGCTCCGGCGGACCTCGAAGGGTCGATGTTCGTCATCGGCGCGGCTTTCTGTCGGCGCTGTTCCGTCAGCGCGTCAGTCGGGCGTGCGTGCCGGTGGGGACGACGATCAGGGGCACGGGAAGGGCGTGCAGCATGCGGTGTGCCGTGATGCCGAGGAAGATCGTGGTGGGCTGGGCGAGCCGGCTCGACCCGACGAAGGCGATCTCGGTCTCCTGCCAGTCGAGGGCCTCGACAGCGGCCTCCACGTTGTGGCCGGACGCCACCTCGGTGGTGATGTCCCCGTGCGCCCTGGAATGTGTCGAGAAGTAGTCGAGCACGGTGCGAAGGTGGGCCCCGCTCTCGTTCTCGTCGGCCACCGCCTCGCCGCCTGTCGCGTGAGTGCGGTAGGCGTCGACCTCGACGAGGGTGACGAAGCGCAGATCCACGGTGAGGCCCTCTGAGAACGCGAGCACCGAGTCGAGCAGGGTGCGCCAGCCCGGACGGGTGCCGATTGCGCAGGTGATTCGCGTGATCTGCTCCGGGGCCCGGTAGCCGTGCGGTGCGAGGGCGACGGGCACCGGCGACGCGTGCAGCAGCGAGTTCGCCACGCTGCCGATCGTGAACCGGTTCAGGATGCCGCGCCGCGAGGCGCCGACGATGATCCGGTCAGAGTCGAATCTTTCGACCGCTTGCAGCAGCCCCTCCGTGGCCGAGTCCGCCCAGAGCAGATTCGTCGTTGCGACGACGTCCGCGGGGATCCGCAACGCGGCCTGCGCGAGCCACTCCAGGCCCTGTTCCTCGAGCAGGGCCTGGAAGTCAGAGGCAGACGCACCTACCTTGGCGGGCACGGCGGAGGAGTGCGGCAGCACGAGGCAGAGCCGCAACTCGGCCCCGGTCAGGCGAGCCAGGGCGACACCCAATTCGATGGCTTCGTTGCCGCGTTCGGTCGCTTCGTAAGCGACGACGTAGTTCGCTACTCGGGTCACTCTGCTCAACTCCTTCGATTTTGCGGTGCCGCGGTCAATGCTGGTGCTCTTCGTGCGTGCCGTGGTTGTGCTCGTCGTGCGTGCCGGAGGTTCCGGGGGCGCAGTGTGCGCTGGGGCTCGATTCCACGGCGAGCGACGGGTTGCGGTCGAAGAAGCCGACCGGTTTCAGCCAGAACGACACTGTGTCGGCCGGCATGACCGGCCATTCCTCCGGCCGGGTGATGTGGTGGATGCCAAAAACGTACCAGAGCACGAGGTCGGTGTCGCGGACGGATCGTTTTGCCTGGATCCACTCGGGCAGCCCGTGGTCCACCGAGCTCTGGTTGACGAATTCACCGCAGGGCCAGCGCTCCGCCTCATCGTTCGGGGTGACCCAGACGGTGTGCCCGATCACCTGGGCGCGCTGCAGGGCCGGTGCGGCTGAATCGAAGAACGAGGGGATGGCGCCCCCGGGCACCAGCTTGTAGGACACGGGGGTGCCGAGGCCGTTCAGCGACTTCTCGTTCACGACCTTCCAGGCCCGCTGGGTGTTCCACTCGAAGTCGTCGAAGCCCTCGGTCTCCATCGGGGTGTTCTGCTGGGTCAGCGCCAGACCGAGCGGATTCGCCCCGCTGATCGGTTCGATCCGGGTCTCGGAGCGGAAGACCGTGTTCTCCGGGCCGTCGATGTCGAGGTCCATCCGGGCGACGATGAAGTGCTGGTGGAACGGGGCGTAGGTGCGGGTATCGACGAGCGTGCCGTTCGGATGCGGCTGGCCGGCGTCGAGGTGGGTGACCACCATGATCCCGGTGGCGCGCACCTCGCACTCCATGTTGCCGTCCTGGTAGAAACGCCAGTAGACGAGGTACTCGTAGTTCGCGACGGTGACGTGGAAGGACACGACGAGGCGACGCATCCGTCGCACCTCGGCCCGGCCATCGTGGTCGACGTGCTTCCAGAGCACCGCGTTGTCCTCCTCGTGGATACAGATGGCGTTCGGGATCGTGTACGGCTCACCCTTGCTGTTGTGCAGCACCGCGTCGAGGTAGCGGATCTCGCCGAGGCAGTCGCAGCCGAGTTCGAGCGAGGTGGTCATGAAGCCGAGGCCCCACTCGCCGATGTCGAAGGCGGTGCGGCGGAAGTGATCGACGCTGGGGTCGCGGTACGGCACGACCATTTCGGCGAAGGAGAGCCGGTTGGCGATCGGGCGCAGCCGGCCGCCGTCGGTGTAGCCCACATTGTGCAGGGTCATGCCCTCGCGGTAGTTGAAACCGACCCGGAAGGACCAGTTCTGCCACTGGACCAGGTTGCCGTCGACAGTGAAGCTCGGCCCGTCGGACTGCACGATGTCGAGCGGCTTCAGCGGTGGGCGGCGGCTGAGCTCGCGGATGCGCGGCGGAATCAGGTGCGGAACGTATTCGCCCATGATTTCCGGGCGCTCGACCTCGAACGAGTCCTCGATCTCGAGGAGTTCCATCGTGTTCACGTCGATCACGAAGTGAAGGCCGCTGACCGGCCCGGCGTAGGGGTTCGCGCCCGTCTCCCTGCGCACCCAGATATCCGCCCAGCCGAGCCTGCGGCCGCGGAACCGGTCGGGGATGACGGCGTCGCCGTAGGTCCAGGTGTCGATGAAAACGTTGTCCAGGTCGGTGATGCCCCGGCCCATGAGCACGGCGACCACATCGGGGTGGGTGCGGAGGGCGTTATCCGCCTCTTCCCACTCGTCGACGGTGAAATTTGCCTGCACACCGGGCACGGTGGCCCAGTCGAGCAGGGCACCGTCTGCGAGGGAAACGACCCCAACCCAGGTGCTGTTCTCTGTGCGGTTGAGTACCACCAGCCTGGCCCGCCGGTCCGGCATTGTGCCGTCGGCCTCGAAGGCTCTGATTGCGCTCTTGGCGGGTTCGACGAGTTCGATCGATGCGAAGCGCCAGCCTTCGCCGACCCCGTGTTCCCGGGCGAGGATGGCGGACGCGGCGGTGAACTCGGCTGCGGCCAGTGGATCGAGCGGGTGAAAGGCCATCGTGATTCCTCTGCGTTGAAGAGCGGATGCGGGCGGGTCGTGCGCATGCAGTCACCCACACCGTACATCCAGAGGACGGCACCCGGCGGGGGAAGAGCGCTCGCCGGCGCAAAATTTCACCTGCCCTGCATCCGCTATTCCGTGCCGCTGGCGTGTCGGTCGAATATCAAATAAAGTTGAGTCGACAAGACTCAGCTTCTCCGCCAGTCCCTGGGGGGGCCGGTCGGCCAGAGAGAGGACCTCCCGATGCAAGCAGGTCAGCAGCCGCGCCAGGAAGACGCCAAGACGGCCCTCGAGCAGTACGGGGTCAACCTCACCGAGATCGCCAAGAGCGGCAAGCTCGACCCGGTGATCGGCCGGGACGCGGAGATCCGCCGGATCAGCCAGGTGCTCACCCGGCGCACCAAGAACAATCCCGTGCTCATCGGTGAACCCGGCGTCGGCAAGACGGCGGTTGTGGAGGGCCTTGCCCAGCGCATCGTCGCCGGCGACGTCGCCGACTCACTCAAGGGCAAACAACTCGTCTCCCTCGATCTGGCGGCCCTGGTGGCCGGGGCCAAGTACCGCGGCGAGTTCGAGGAGCGGCTGAAGGCGGTGCTCAAGGAGATCAACGACGCCGAAGGCGAGATCATCACCTTCGTCGACGAGCTGCACACGCTGATGGGCGCGGGCGGCGGTGAAGGCTCGGTGGCAGCCTCCAACATGCTCAAGCCGATGCTGGCCCGTGGTGAGTTGCGTCTGATCGGCGCCACGACTCTCAACGAGTACCGCGAGTTCATCGAGAAGGATGCCGCGCTGGAGCGCCGTTTCCAGCCGGTCCTCGTCGACGAGCCCAGCGTGGAAGACACCGTGGCCATCCTGCGCGGGCTTAAGGAGCGCTATGAGGCCCACCACAAGGTGTCGATCGCGGATGCGGCGCTGGTGGCCGCGGCATCCCTCTCCAATCGCTACATCACCGCCCGGCAGCTCCCCGACAAGGCGATCGACCTGATCGACGAGGCCGCGAGCCGGCTACGGATGGAGATCGACTCGGCGCCGGTGGAGATCGACGAGCTGCGGCGCAGTGTCGACCGGCTCAAGCTCGAGGAGCTGGCGTTGAAGAAGGAGAAGGACGACGCGTCGAAGCAGCGGCTGGAAAAGCTCCGCGGGGACCTGGTCGAGCGGGAGGCCAACCTGGCCGGGCTGCAGGCGCGCTGGGACAAGGAGCGGTCCTCGCTCAACCGGATCGGCGAACTCAAGGAGAAGCTGGACACCGCGCGGAGCGCCGCCGACCGGGCCCAGCGCGAGGGCAACCTGGAGAAGGCGTCCCGGCTGCTCTACGGCGACATCCCGGTGATGGAGCGCGAGCTGGCGGAGGCGGAGCGGGCGGAATCCGACGGGCCCCGAATGGTCAACGACCACGTCACCGCCGAGGACATCGCTGCGGTCGTGGCCATGTGGACCGGTATCCCGGTGGGCCGGCTGCTGCAGGGCGAGACCGACAAGCTGCTGAACCTGGAGGGCGAGCTCGAGCACCGGCTGATCGGCCAGAAGGAGGCCGTGCGCGCTGTCGCCGACGCCGTGCGCCGCAGCCGGGCCGGGATCTCCGACCCGGACCGGCCGACCGGGTCGTTCCTGTTCCTCGGGCCGACCGGCGTCGGCAAGACCGAGCTGGCCAAGGCGCTCGCCGAGTTCCTCTTCGACGACGAGAAGGCGATGGTGCGCATCGACATGAGCGAGTACGGGGAGAAGTTCTCCGTCTCCCGGCTCGTCGGGGCTCCTCCCGGCTACATCGGCTATGAGCAGGGTGGGCAGCTCACCGAGGCCGTGCGCCGCCGCCCCTACTCGGTGATCCTGTTCGACGAAGTGGAGAAAGCGCATCCGGAGGTCTTCGACGTTCTGCTGCAGGTGCTTGACGACGGGCGACTGACGGATGGCCAGGGCCGCACGGTCGACTTCCGCAACACGATCCTGGTGCTGACGTCCAACCTCGGTTCGCAGTTCCTGACCGATGCGGGCCTGAGCCGGCAGCAGAAGAAGGAGGCCGTGCAGAAGCTGGTGCGTCAGACCTTCAAACCCGAGTTCGTCAACCGCCTCGACGAGATCGTCGTGTTCGAGTCGCTGTCGATGGAGGACCTCGGCCAGATCGTCGAATTGCTCGTCGACCGGCTCGAGCGCCGCCTGGTCGAGCGGCGGCTCGAGCTCGCGGTGACCCCGGATGCCCGGTCCTGGCTGGCCGAACGCGGCTACGACCCGATCTACGGCGCGCGACCGTTGCGCCGGCTGATGCAGACCGAGATCGACGACCGCCTGGCGAAGGCGCTGCTCTCGGGCAAGGTCCGCGACGGTGATACGGTGCTGGTGGACCTGGACCCCGACGAGGATGCCCTCACCGTGGCCCCCGCCCCCGCCCTGGTCTGACCCCGCCCCCCGCCCCGCCCCCCGCCCTGGCCCTGCTCCTCCAATCCTCTAACGCCCCTGTCCCTCCCGCGAGAGTGCAGTTTTCGCCCCTTGGGACCTCCTGAAGGGCGAAAACTGCACTTTCGCGGCAAGCGGAAAGCGGGCGGAAGACCGGGGGACGGTCAGGAGGGGCATCTAGGGTCGAAGGATGCGTGCAACAGTGATCCACGGCGAACGGGATGTTCGCCTTGAAGAAGTCCCAGACCCCACCCTTTCCAGCGGCGGTGACGCCATCGTGCGCGTCGTCGCAGCCTGCGTTTGCGGCTCGGACCTCTGGCCCTACCGCGGTGTGCAGCCCACCGACGAACCACACCGGATCGGCCACGAATTCGTGGGCATCGTCGAGGAGATCGGCGCCGACGTCTCAACCATCAAGGTCGGCGACTTCGTCATCGCGCCGTTCTACGACTGCGACAACACCTGTGTCAACTGTCGAAACGGCGTCAGCACCTCCTGCCTGAACGGCGGTTGGTGGGGCTCAGACGACCAACTCGGCGGCTTTGCCGACGGCGCCCAGGGCGAGAAGGTGCGCGTGCCGCACGCGGACGGCACACTTGTGGCGACCCCGACGCTGCCCACCGACGCCCAGGTTCCGGGCCTCCTGACCCTCGCCGACGTGATGGGCACCGGCCACCACGCCGCTCTGTCGGCCGGGGTGACCACCGGTAGCACCGTCGTCGTCGTCGGCGACGGCGCGGTCGGACTCTGCGGCATCATCGCGGCCAAGCGCCTCGGTGCCTCCCGGATCGTGGCAATGTCGCGCAATCCCGAACGGCAGGCTGTTGCCCGCGAGTTCGGCGCGACGGACATCGTCGAGGAGCGCGGCGATGCGGGAGTTGCCCGCATCCGTGAGATCTTCGACGGCATCGGCGCGGACTGCGTGCTCGAGTGCGTCGGCACGAAGGAATCGATGGAGCAGGCCATCGCCTCGGCCCGGCCCGGCGGAATGGTCGGCTACGTCGGCGTGCCCACCGGCGGCCCGATCGAGGTGCGGCCGTTGTTCGGCCGCAACGTCGGCCTGAACGGTGGCGTCGCATCCGTGCGGGGTTACGTCGAGGAGCTCCTCCCCGAGGTGCTCTCCGGAGCAATCAACCCCGGGCGCGTGTTTGACCTCGAGCTGCCGCTGTCCGAGGTCGCCGAGGCGTATGCCGCCATGGACGAGCGCCGTGCGATCAAGGTGCTCCTCCGCCCGTAAGGACGGCTGCGCTCCTGCCTGTCGTCGAGCTTGTTGAGGCAGGGATTTCGACAAGCTCGATCACCGGGGTTGGCTTAGGCCCCTCCAGTAGCAGTCGCCGGGCCGCCAGCCCGATGACCGCGCTGTAAGTTGGATAGGCGAAGCGCACCCTGGCCAGGGTGGCGACGTCGATTCCGGCGGCCATCGCCGTGGTCACGGATTGGACGACCTCGATCGCGTTCTCCCCGGTGGCATGGGCTCCGAGGATCAGTTCCCGCCGACGGTCGGCGATGAGCTTGAGGAACCCGGGTTCCCGGCCGTCGATCACGGCGCGGTCGAGGTCGGAGTAGGGCACCGTCGCGACGACGCAATGTGGGTCGCGAGATCTCGCCTCAGCCTCGGTCAACCCCACGCCCGCGTAGTCGGGGTCGGTGAAGCCACCGGCCGGGAGCAGGTGGTGCGGTGTCCTGCGGTTGGCGTCCAGCACCGCGTTTTCGGCCGCGGCCTCACCTTCGAACTGAGCGGCCTGTACGAGCATGTCACGTCCGTTCGCGTCACCGACCGCGAAAATGTGCGGCACATTGCTCCGAAAGTACTGGTCGACCGGGATGGCCGAACGCTCCGTGGTGACGCCGGCCTTTTCGAGCCCGAGGTCGTCGACATCCGCCGGCCAGCCCGTTGACATGATGACCGCGTCAAAGCCGGCGGATTTCCCTGCCCCCTGCTCACGCCAGGACAGCGTGAGGGTTCCGTCGGTTTCCTGCTCGATCGCGGTGACCGTCTCGATTCCGGTGTGCACGGCTACGCCCTGCTGGCGGAACGCCGCCGACACCGTGTCAGCGATGTCGGAATCCGAAGCCATCAGAATTCGCGGGGCGATGTCGAGCACGGTCACTTCGGAGCCGAAGGAACTGAACACCGTGACCAATTGGGCGCCGGTGTTGCCCGCACCGATCACGGCGACCCGGCGGGGCAGCTCCGGCAGGCTCAGAATGTCCTCCGGGACCGTTGCGAAATGCGCCCCCGGCACGGGCAATCGTCGGGAGTGCCCGCCGACGCAGACCAGGAAGGTGGTGGCGGTGAGGATGCGGCCGGTCTTCAGGACCACGGAGTGCGGATCGACGAATCGCGCTCGACCTTCCTGCACCAGTTCGATTCCGGCAGCGGCGAACCGCTCGGCTTCGCTCTTGATCGAGCGGACCCGGTCCACCCGGGACTGCACCCGCGCTACCGTGGTGGCCCAGTCGATGCGCGGATCGCTGACCTCGATTCCGTAGGTGTCCGCCGTGCGCACCTCTCGAATGAGGCGTGCCGCTTTGGCAAGCACTCTCGTGGGTACGCAACCCGTGTTCACGCAGGTTCCACCGAGCCGGTCGGCCTCCGCCACGGCGACCCTGGCGCCCAGCTCTGCGGCCCGGAGCGCGGCGGCCGTTCCGGCGGGCCCCGCGCCGATGACAACGACGTCGAAGTGGTCGGGGGTGCTTTGGGTCATTGAGTTCTCCGCGCTGGGTCGCTGCTGGTCTCGCCCGCGGATACAGGGGAGAGACAATCGGATCTCTTTCTTACCCGACGGGACTGTACAGATACTGAGCCGCGCCGTTGCCCATCGGGCCGGGCCGTGCCGGGCCCGAACGGGGACTCCGGCAGAAGGTCAGTCGTTGACGAGGAGGAGTTCGGCGAGGGGCTTGCGGATGCGCGGGGAGCGTTCGCGTTCGAGGAGCTCAGGGGAGAGAGCGTCGGGGTCGCCGAGCACACCGAGCACGGTGACGGAGACGACGGCCTGGTCGTCGCCGAGGCCGAACGCCTGGGCGAGCGCTGGAGCGTCGAAACCGCCGAGCTGGTGGGTGTGCAGGCCCTCGTGCTGCGCCTGGATCGTGAGGTGCGCCACTGCCTGGCCGAGGTCATACCTGGCCCACGGGTTCTCACGGGTCTCGTCGATGGGCAGGTTCGCGACGTTGACAATCAAGACGGATGCGGCATCCGCCCACGCTCGGTTGAAGCCCATCAGGGTGGCGTGGATCTTCGCGAAGCTCGCGGAACCGCGGCGGGCGACGATGTAACGCGCCGGCTGCAGGTTGCTTGCCGACGGCGCCCAGCGGGCGGCCTCGAGCACGGTGGTGAGGGTGGACTCGTCGATCACGGCGGACGAGTCGAAGCCACGCGGGCTCCAGCGGCCGGCGAGCACGGGAAGGATCGGCGACGCGGTGTCGGCCGCGCGGCTGATGGTATCGGTGATGAGGGTCATGGGCCCGTCTTTCGCTGGGAGGAGGAATCAGGGCAACGCTGACCCACGAGCTTCAACGCATCCGTTCGCCGTCTATTCCCTCTATTCCATGCACCTGCATCAACAATCCCGTCACGTGACGTTCCTGGCCGCGAGAGTGCACTTTTCGCCCGTCGGGAGGCGTGAGAGGGCGAAAAGTGCACTCTCGCGATTGGAATCTAGGGAGTCGGGAGGGAGGGGCGCCGGGTTGGGGGAGCGGCGGGCGGCTACGGGGCGGTGAGGTTGGCGCGCACCTCGCGGCGGAGCACCTTGCCGACCAGGGAGCGGGGGAGCTCGTCGACCTGCACGATGTTGCGTGGAACCTTGTAGGCGGAGAGCCGGGTGCGGCAGTAGGTGCGCAGCTCCTCGACGTCGAGAACGGCTCCCTCGCTGAGCACGACCGCGGCCACGACGTCTTCGCCGCCGTTCCGGCTCGGCAGACCGACCGTGGCGGCGTCCGCGACGTCCGGGTGCGAAAGCAGCGCCGCCTCGACCTCGGAAGGTGACACGTTGAAACCGCCCGTGATGATCAGTTCCTTGATCCGGTCGACGACGGTGATGAAGCCGTCGGCAGAGACCCGAACGATGTCTCCGGTGCGCAGCCAACCGCCCTCGAGCAGCACCTTCGCGCTCTCGCTCGGCTGGTCCCAGTAGCCGGAGAAGACCTGCGGGCCGCGGATGTGCAGCTCGCCCTCCTCCTCGATACCCCGGTCGATGGTCGGGTCGGCCGGGTCGACCACCCGGATCTCCGTGCTCGGGAACGGCACGCCGACCGTGCCGGGCCGCCGGGTGGGACCCATCGGGTTGCCGACGGCAATCGGTGATGCCTCGGTCATGCCGTAGCCCTCGACCAGCAGGCCGCCGGTTGCGGCCTCCCAGCGTTCGACGATCGACACCGGCAGGCTCATCGCGCCCGAAATGGCGAAGCGGATGCTGCGCAGGCTCACCTTGCGTTCCGCGGCCGCCCTGACCAGCCGGTCGTAGATCGGCGGGACCGCGGGCATGAACGTTGGCGGGGTGCGGCGGGCCGCGTCGAGCAGTAACCGCTCGTCGAACTTGGGGAACAGCACGAGCCTGGCCCCGGTGGCCATTGCGAAGGTCAGGCACAGGGTGAGACCGTACGCGTGGAACATCGGCAGCACCGCGTAGAACACCTCTTCGCCCACGTGCAGGCCCGGCACCCACGCCTCGCCCTGGAGGGCGTTGGCGCGCAGGTTGAAGTGGCTGAGGATGGCGCCCTTGGGGTTGCCGGTCGTGCCGCTGGTGTACTGGAGAGCGGCGGTGTCGTCGATCTTCGGCCGCGGGTGGTTGTGCCGGAGCCTGCGAGAACCGACCAGCGACGACCATTCGATCGCGCCCTTGGGTAGTGAGTTCACGGTGAGAGCGCTCCGGGCGGCCCTGGCCTTGCCCACGGGCAGCCGCAGGGCCACGCGTTTGCCCAAGGGCATCGCTTCTGTCAGGTCGACGGCGATGACGGAGCGCAGCCCCATGTCTGCCGGGAAGTCGCGTATGGTTCCGTAGACCTTGTCCCAGACCACGGCGACGGTGGCGCCGTGGTCCTCGAACTGGTGCCGCAGTTCACGCTCGGTGTAAAGCGGGTTGTGCTCGACCACGATCGCGCCGAGCCGGAGCACGGCGTAGAACGCCACCACGTGCTGGGGGCAGTTCGGCAGTACGAGGGCCACCCGGTCGCCGGGTTTCACGCCGAGCCGCAGCAGCCCGTTGGCCACCCGGGAGATCTGCTCGCCCAGTTCGGCGTAGCGGGTGGTGGCGCCGAAGAAGTCGAGCGCAACGTCGCCCGCGAACCGCCGCACCGACTTCTCGATCATGTCGACGAGGGTCTCGGTCGGCTCGGTGATGGTCGCAGGCACACCTGGAGCATAGGAACCGAGCCATGGCTTGTTCGCGAACACGTTCATCAGGCGCTCAACTCATCTTTCAGGGCGACGATGAACGCATCGATGTCCGCTTCGGTGGTGTCGAAGCCGCACATCCAGCGCACCTCATTCCGGGCCGCATCCCAGTCGTAGAAACGGAACGACTCACGAAGGCGGTCGGCGACCCCGGCGGGAACAACCGCGAACACGGCGTTGGACTGGGTGGCCTGGCTGAAGCTGACGCCCCGGATCGAGCCGTCCACCATCCCAGCTTCGAGGGCGGCGCGCAACCGGGCGGCCATCTGATTGGCGTGGCCGGCGTTGCGCAGCCAGAGGTCGTTCTCGAGCAGCGCGATCAGCTGGGCCGAGATGAACCGCATCTTCGAGGCGAGCTGCATATTCAGCTTGCGCAGGTAGATCAGGCCGGCGGATGCGTTCGGGTTCAGCACCACGATGCATTCGCCGTACATCATGCCGTTCTTGGTGCCGCCGAAACTGAGCACGTCGACGCCGGCGTCGCGGGTGAAGGCCCTGAACGGCAGCCCGAGCGAGGCCGCGGCGTTGGAGAGCCGCGCGCCGTCCATGTGCAGCATCATGCCGTGCGCGTGTGCGTGCTCGGCGATGGCCCGCACCTCCGGGACGGTGTACGCGGTGCCGAGCTCCGTGGTCTGGGTGATCGATACGACGAGCGGCTGGGCGCGGTGCTCGTCGCCCCAGCCCCAGGCCTGCTGGTCGATCAACGCCGGGGTGAGCTTTCCGTCGGGGGTGTCCACGGTGAGCAGCTTGATGCCCGCGACCTTTTCCGGCGCCCCTGCCTCATCGGAATTGATGTGCGCGGTCGACGCGCAGACGACCGCGCCCCAGCGCGGCAGCATCGACTGCAGCCCGATCACGTTTGCGCCGGTGCCGTTGAACACCGGGAACGCTTCGACGCCGTCTCCGAAATGCTCCGCGAAGACCTCCTGCAGTCTGGCCGTGTAGAGGTCTTCGCCGTAGGCGATCTGGTGTGCGCCATTCGCCCGGGTGATTGCCTCGAGGATCTCGGGATGCACTCCCGAATAGTTGTCCGAGGCGAAACCGCGCGAGTTGAGGTCATGGAGTTGAGTCACCCCTCCATCTTCGCGCATCAAGCTCCTTCGATTCTGTGCAGACTGCGGGTCGAACCCGACCGAACGCGGGGGGAATGTGACCGAGGTCAGGGCGCCAGGAACACCCGGGTGTTGTCCAGGGCGGCGGCATCCGTGTCCCAGAGGGCGACGACGCGGGCCGCGAGCTCGGTCTCGAGCCCCTCGAGGCCCTTGACGACGAAGACGACGGCGGCGGCCGGTGCTGCTGCCTTACGGAAGCCCTGGCCGACGGCGCGGGTCCAGGTCTCGGCGGCCGCCTTCGCGGCGGCGTAGTTCGCCCCGCCGGCGACCGGGTTGTCGACCGACACGGAGGAGACGATCGCGAGGCGCCCCGCCGGGGAGGCGAGGAGGTCGGCGTTGAAGGCGCGGGTCGTGTTGCGGAGGGTGGTCACGACGTTGCGGTGCAGGAAGTCCCAGTCGTCGTCGCCCTGCCCGGCGAGGCCGCCGCCGCCACGCCAGCCGCCGACCAGGTGGATGAGGCCGTCAATCGGGCCGTGTTCGGCGTGCACCACCGCGGCGAGACCGGTCACGGCCGCGAAGTCGGCCAGATCGCACTGGTAGGTCACCGCCGCGGGGGCGGCGGCCCGCAGCGCTCGTAGTCGTTCCGCGTTAGAACCTACCGCGATCACGCCGGCACCAGCCCGGGTGAGGGCCGACACGACGGCCAGGCCCGCGGCGCTGGTCGCACCGGCGACGAGCACGATACGCCCGGCGACGGTGCTGGCGTCGGCGTCCTCCTCGGGAGGGTAGGCGGCGATGCGCCCGACCGCGGGGCCGGCGGCGGACGCCGACCCCGCGGTTTCTTCAGGCCGTTCAGTCACGCCCGGTGAGCCCGGCTGTCGACTCGATCACGGTCTTCATCTTCTTGTCGAGCGCCTCGAAGAACATCGACAGCGGGAACTCGTCGTCGAGCACGAGGTCGGTGTACCCCTTCGGCGCTCCGGCGAGCACCTCCAACGGCAGGCCGCGAGCCCAGGTCGACGCCGGGTTCGGCGTCAGGGTCGTCGCGATCATCTCGTAGGCGGCGAGCCAGTGCGCCTTCTTCGGCCGGTCGATCGACGCCCAGTAGAGCTCGTCGATCTGCGCGCCGAGAGCGATGACGACCTCCGGCACAGCCTCCCAGTCAAAGGTGAGCGCCGTGTCGGTCCAGTGCAGTACGTGGTGCTGGTGCATCCACGCAAAGAGCAGCTGGCCGCCGAGCCCGTCGTAGTTGCGCACCCGGCTGCCGCTGATCGCGAACCGGAAGATCCGGTCGAAGATCACGGCGTACTGCACCAGTTTCGCGTGCTTGCGCGCCTCGGGGCTGGCCGCCTCGTCGCGCTCGATCGCGACCGATTCGCGAAAAGCGGTCAGGTCGCAGCGGAGCTCCTCCAAGGAATAGAGGAAGAACGGCATCCGTTGCTTGATCATGAACGGGTCGAACGGCAGGTCGCCGCGCATGTGCGTGCGGTCGTGGATGAGGTCCCACATCACGAAGGTTTCCTCGGTGAGGTGCTGGTCGTCCATGAGCGCGGCAGCGTCGGCGGGCAGGTCCAGACGGGTGATCTCGGCTGCCGCTCGCACCACCCGGCGGAACCTCGCGGCCTCGCGGTCGGCGAAGATCGCCCCCCAGGTGAACGTGGGGATCTCGCGCATCGCGACGGTCTCGGGGAACAGGACAGCCGAGTTGGTGTCGTAACCGGGTGTGAAGTCAAGGAAACGGATCGGAACGAACAACCCGTTGGTGTACTCCTTCTCCAGCTCGTCGATGAACGCCGGCCAGATGACCTCGATGAGCACGGCCTCAACCAGGCGGTTCGTGCTGCCGTTCTGGGTGTACATCGGGAACACGACCAGGTGACGGATGCCGTCGGCCCGGTGCAGCTGAGGCTGGAAGGCCATCAGCGAGTCGTAGAAGTCGGGCTCGTTGAATCCCTCCGATGCCCAGCGGCCGAAGTCCCGGATGAGCGCCTCGAGGTAGGCGGCGTCGTGCGGGAACCACGGGGCGAGCTCGTCGACGGCCGCGGTGATGGTCGCGACGAGGAATGCGGCATCCACGTGCGCGCCGGCCTCGGGGACCGAGCCGTTCTTGACCTGCAGGGCCTGCAAGGCGGTGGCAGCGGTTTTGAGCCGGAGCCACGCGGCGGAGCCTGCGACATCCTCGAGAACCTCGGGCTCACCGACCAGCGCGTTGGCAACATAATTCGACATGGGAACCTCCCGTCCTCCTGGATGCCGCGGTTGCGGCAGTGGCGGCGCCGGCTTCAGCGCCATGGTCCAGCGTATCGGGACAACCCCGGCGTTTTCTTGCGATATCTCGCAACGAATCGCCGGATTTGCGGCCTGATCTTGACGAATTCGAGCGTTTCGGTCGAGGTTGACACTTCCGCCGGTCGGTCGGGCGGTAAGGGCGATCTCTCGGTGCGGGCCGGGCTGGAGCGCGCCGGCTGGTGCGCGCCGGGCGGGAAGCGGCGTGCTGGGCTAGCCTGCGAGGGCGACGGATGTGACGGATGCGCGGCAGGTGGTGAAGCGCTTCACCGACTCCTCGGCGCGCGAGCGCCTGGACCCCGGGCTGCGCGTCCACTACGGGGCGCTGCCCCGGCCAACGGATCGGACGTGAAAACGCTGGTATTCGAAGAAGTCATCCGGACGGTCGTACAGGCGGTCGAGGCCGTCGGGGCCGGGATCATGGTGCTCGGCGGGGCATCCGCGTTCCTCTTCGCGGTGCCGCGGGCTCTGGTCGCCGCGACCCGGAAGGGCGCGTACACCGAGCTTCGCCGCAACCTCGGCCGGGCCATCCTGCTCGGGCTGGAGGTGCTGATCGTGGCCGACATCATCCGCACGATCCTGGTCGACCTGACCACGGCGAGCGTGCTCGGCCTGGCGGGGATCGTCATCATCCGCATCCTGCTGAGCTTCTCGCTGGAGGTGGAGATGGACGGCGTCTGGCCGTGGGCGCGCTGGCGGGTGCGCCGCGTCGATCCGCCGGCCTGACCTGCCCCGGTGCCCTGCCGGGCGACCCCGAGCGGATCCGTTTCGAAAATGTGGCGGGCGGCGATGCACGGCTTCGCGTCAGGGTGTGAGCGTGTTTGGCTGGTCATCGCGGCAATCGGGCCGTGGTTGTCGGCTGGGGCGGCCATTCGCTGACTCAGTTGCCGGTGGGCAGTAGTCGACGCCCCTGTAAAAACCGTTACCATTGCTAATGATACGTGAAGATTTACAGCACCTTCTCAGCCGGCCGCCGCGGTGTGCACTGAGTTGTGCATGGGGAATTACACGTCCCGCATCCACACCAAAGGGAGAACCAAGTGGCATCGAAACCTGCTGCAGACATTATTGAAAGCATTGGAGGGGCCGAGAATATCGTCGGCCTCACCCATTGCGCGACCCGCCTACGTTTCCAGCTCAAGGACGCATCGGGCGTTGATCAGAAGGCCGTCGAGGCGATACCCGTAGTTCTGGGTGCCGTTCCCCAGACCGGCGATCGCTACCAGGTTGTCATCGGCGGCGCCGTCGAGACCGTCTACAACGACATTATGGCGCTTCCGGCATTGAAGAAGATGGGCTCGGGCGACACCATCGCCGATATCAAGGCGGCGGAACGGGCGAAGGGCCCCCGCGGCAGGTTCGCCGCGCTCGACACCTTCTTCGAGATCCTGTCCGACTCCTTCCGGCCGATTCTCGGTGCGCTGCTCGGCGCTTCCCTGTTCATCACGTTCATGGCCCTGATGGCGACCCTCGGTGTCATTCCGGCGTGGAACGCGCCGGGCGTCACCCTTGACCCTTCCTGGCAGTTCGTGAACCTGATGTGGCAGGGAGTCTTCGTCTTCCTGCCGCTGATGGTTGCCTACAACGCCTCCAAGCGGCTCGGCGCCGACCCCTGGGTCGGTTTCGGCATCATGGCCGTCGTCATGCTGCCCGGCTTCGCCGCAATTGGGCAGACCACCGGCGCCGAGTCCGTCTTCGGCGGCCACGCATCCGTCGTGCAGATCTTCGGACTGCCGCTGACCGTCTTCGACTACAGCTCGCAGGTGTTCCCGCCGCTGTTGATGGCCGGAGTGCTCGGCGCGCTGACCAAGCTCCTGAAGAAAATCATCCCGTCCAGCGTCCAGCTCATCTTCGTGCCGTTCCTCAGCATGCTCATCATGATCCCGCTGACCGCCTTCCTGATCGGCCCGATCGGCGTGTACGGCGGTGCCGGCCTCGGCAACTTCCTCAAGTCGATCAACGACTTCTCGCCGTTCATCTTCGCGGTCGTCATTCCACTGGCCTACCCGTTCATGGTTCCGCTCGGCCTGCACTGGCCGCTGAACGCGATCATGCTGCTCAACATCCAGTCCCTCGGCTTTGACTTCATCCAGGGCCCGATGGGCGCCTGGAACTTCGCGTGCTTCGGTGCGACGGCCGGCGTGCTCTTCCTGGCCATCCGTGAAAAGGACCGGGTGATGAAGCAGACGGCAACCGGCGCGCTCGCGGCCGGGCTCCTCGGCGGAATCTCTGAACCGTCGCTGTACGGTATTCACCTGCGGTTCAAGCGCATCTACCCGCGCATGTTGATCGGTTGCCTCGTCGGTGGCGTCATCATCGGTCTCGGTGGCGGCGTGAAGACCAGCGCATTCGTCTTCACCTCGCTGTTGACCATCCCCGCGTTCGACAACATCCCGCTGTACTCCATCGCCATTGCCGCTGCCTTCTTCACCGCGATGATCCTCGTGATCCTCTCCGGATACCAGACGCCGGAACAGAAGGCGGAGGTTGCCGCTCAGGTTGCCGCCGACGAAGCCGCCGAGAGCGAGAAGGCGGCCACTGTCGCGAACGTTGCGGCGCCGGTTGCTGCTGCGGCGGTAGGCACAGGCACAGGCACAGGCACAGGCACAGGAACAGGAACAGGCACGGCGACCGCGCTGGCCACCGTTCTGGCCACCGTCGGTTCGCCCGTCGCGGGCATCGTTGTTCCGCTCTCCGAGGTACCGGACCCGGTGTTCAGCAAGGGCATCGTCGGGCTCGGCGTCGGAGTGGATCCGACCGAGGACACCGTCTACGCACCCGGTGCGGGCAAGGTCGTCGTCGCCCAGGCGACCGGCCATGCCTTCGGACTGCTGCTGGACAGCGGTGTCGAATTGCTCATCCATGTGGGCATCGACACCGTCAACCTGGCCGGCAAGGGTTTCAACGTCAAGGTGGCCGCAGGCGACCGGGTTGAAGCCGGCACTGCGCTGGTGACCTTCGACCGCAAGGTGATCGAGGATGCCGGCTACTCGCTGGTCACCCCGGTGCTCGTGACGAATCCCAAGAAGTTCGGATCGGTTGACCAGGCGGCATCCGGGCACGTGAGCGTCGGAAGCCCGCTGATCACGGTCGCGGCCAAGTAGGACACCACACAACCAGAAGGTGGGCAGAGAGTCTTCTCTGCCCACCTTTTCTGTCTGCGCACGTGCCGGCGGCTACTGCCCCGGTCTGCCGCTTCAACGCGCGGATGCCGCGCGCAACCGCCAGAGAGAGGTCACCTCTTTCGAGCGGGCGAGGTGCAGCGGGTCGCTCGGGTCGGCCGCTTTGCGGTGCACGGGCCGGGTGTCCTGCCGGGCGACGACCTCGAGGCCGGCGTCATCGACGAGGTCGAGGAGTTCACTCCGGCTTCGCAGGCCGAGGTGCTCGGCGATGTCGGAGAGCACCAGCCAGCCCTCGCCGTCCGGTTCGAGGTGTTCCGCGAGCCCGGACAGAAAACCACGCAGCATCCGACTGTCCGGATCGTAGACGGCGAAGTCAGTCGCGGTCACGGCGGCGGCCGGGATCCACGGCGGGTTGCACACGACGACGTTCGCGCGGCCGGCCGGGAACAGGTCTGCCTCAACGATGGTCACGTTCCGGGCCAGCCCCAGACGGGCGATGTTCTCCCGGGCGCAGGCCAGCGCTCGCGGCTCCTGGTCGGTGCCGACGACGCGCGCGATGCCGCGCCGGGCGAGGATCGCGGCGAGCACGCCCGTTCCCGTGCCGATGTCGAATGCGGAGCTCGTCCCGTCCGGCAGCGGAGCCGTGCGCACCAGTTCGAGGTATTCGCCGCGCACAGGGGAGAAGACACCGTAATGCGGGTGGATGCGCGCCCCGAGTGCCGGGACGTCGACGCCCTCGATGCGCCATTGGTGCGCCCCGATCACGCCGGTGAGCTCGCGCAGGGAGACGACCGACGGCTCGCTCGCCGGCCCGTACGTCCCGGTGCAGGCATCCGCCACCTGCGGCGCCCGGCGGAGGGGAACCGAGTAGTCGGCGTCAAGCGGAACGAGAACCAGGCCGAGCAGGTGGGCCCGGCGAACGGCCTCGGTGCGGGTGCGGCGGAACGCGCTCGCCAAATCGGGTGACGGGGTGTGCCGGCCGCGGTCGACGCGGCGCGCGAGGGCCTGCAGCAGCTGGCGGGCGCCCAGGTAGTCGCCGCGCCACAGCATCCCGGTGCCCGCCTTCGCCAGGCGGTAGGCGGCATCCGCGGTGAGGGTGTCGTCAACGGTGACAATGCGCTTCGGCGGCGCCCAACCGCTCTCCGAATGCCAGGCCGCCGACCGCGCCGCGCCGGCCTCGACCCAGGTGGCCCGATTCGGTGCGGGATGCCCGGGCGTGCCGGGGTTGGATTCTGTGCCGTTCATGAGGTCCATCTTCGTGGTCGGTGCCGGCGGGTGGGCGGCGAAGCGCTAGCGCAGCGCCGGCAGGACTTCGCGCTCGAACAGTTCGATGCCGGAGCGGTCGTAGGCTGCTTCCGGGAAGTAATGGATCGCGTAGCCGAGGCCCCGCCCCTTCATCCCGTTCAGACGCTCGACGATCTGCTCTGGCGTGCCGACTCCCTGCGCCTGCCCGCTGCGGTACTCGGCCATGAAGTCCGCCGCGCCCTGGGCTCCCAGATGGGGCGTGACCCGCGCCTCGATCACGTCGAGGCGGTCAGCCACCTCGGCCTCGGTCGCCGCGATCACGGTGTTGTAGTTGGCCGAGCGCGTGATTGCGCCGAAGTCCGTGCCCAGCACCCGGCAGTGGTCCTCGAGCAGGGTGCTTTTGTGGCTGAACCCCTCCGGCGACCCGTCGAAGTTGGTGTAGTTCGCGGACTGCGCCGCGATGCGGAGCGTGACCTTCTCGCCGCCGCCCGCGATCCAGATCGGGATGCCGCCCTGCTGCAGCGGAAGCGGGCGCACGATCGCGCCGTCCACCTGGTAGTGCTTGCCGTCGAGGGTGGCCGTTCCGGTCGTCCAGGCCTGCTTCATGATCTCGACGCCCTCTTCGAGCCGGGCGAGGCGCTCGCCGGCCCGGGGGAACCCGTAGCCGTAGGCGCGCCATTCGTGCTCGTACCAGCCGGCGCCGATGCCCATCTCGACCCGGCCCCCGGAGATGATGTCGATGGTCGCGGCGACCTTGGCCAGGTAAGCCGGATTGCGGTAGCTCATACAGCTGCACATCTGGCCGAGCCGCACCCGCTTCGTCGTGGCCGCGAAGGCGCTCATCAGGGTCCAGGCCTCGTGCGTGGCCTCGGCGCTCGCCACCGGGACGGTGTGGAAGTGGTCGTAGACCCAGATGGATTCCCAGTCGCCGGCGTCGGCGTGTGCGGCGAGGCCGCTCATCATCGCCCAGTGCTCGGCCGGGTCGATCCCGACCAGATCATGACGCCAGCCCTGGGGTACAAACAGTCCGAATCGCATAGCTCGAGCCTAGGCGCAGTCGGCCGGGAGCCCGGCGAAGCCCGGTCTTGCGCGTGCCGGGACGGGCTGTCCACCCCGTAATGTCCATACGCGTGCATGGGTTACACAGGTAAAACTGAGGATTTGTCCAGTCCGTGCGGGCACACTGAAATCTTCTCCCGCACGGCCGCACCGGCCGCGGGTCCACCGACCCGGCGCCCCACCTCCGATTGCCCGTTGGCGCCGCAACCTGGAAGCCATGTGAACTCCCTCCTCCGCACTTCGATTCGCCCATGTGCCCGCGTGGAGTCCACACCGTCCTCCCGAAAGGCTCTCGCCGCACGGCGGCAGCGCACCCGCGCCACGATCGTTTCGGCGGTGGCGACCCTGGCCCTCACCGGACTGATCGTGGGTGCCGCCTCCTCGGCCCAGACGAGCTGGGCGAGCGAGGCGAGAATCGCGACGACCACCGAACTCTCCCAGAGCACCGGCCTCCGGCACGACCAACTCGCCGTCCAGCACCAAGCGGCGAAGGCGCACGCCGACGGGCGCGCGAAGAACACCCTCCGCGATGCCACGGTGGTGATGGCCTCGACCAGGGACAGGGTCGATGTCGGCAATCTGACGGCATCCGTCACGTCTCTGGCGAACTACGAGGCCCTCAACCTCGACGCGGTCATCTCCCTGACCGGCCAGACCCGCACCATCGCGGCCACCGTGCAGGCGGCGGCCGTCGAAGTGGATCGTACGGCGGCTGCGGCGACCGCTGCGGCCGCGGATGCCGCGGCCAGCGCGCTCTCGGCGGCTAACACCCCCGACGGTGCGCGCGCCACCGCCCGCGACCTGGCCGCCTCGCGCTACGGCTGGGGTGAGTCGCAGTTCTCCTGCCTCGCGCAGCTCTGGGCCAAGGAATCGGGCTGGTCGTACACGGCCCTCAATGAGAGCAGCGGCGCCACCGGCATTCCGCAGGCCCTCCCGGGCAGCAAGATGGCCTTGGTCGGTTCGGACTGGCAGACCAATGCGAGCACCCAGATCAGATGGGGCCTGGACTACATCAGCCGCGGTTACGGAACCCCGTGCTCGGCCTGGTCGCACTCGCAGGCGATGGACTGGTACTAGGCCGGTTCGCGCTCCACGGGTGCGGAAGTGAGAGCATGGGCTGCATGGGCTGCATGGGCTGCATGGGCTGCATGGGCTGCATGGGCTGCATGGGCTGCATGGGCTGCATGGGCTGCATGGGCTGCATGGGCTGCATGGGCTGCATGGACTGCATGGACTGCATGGACTGCATGGACTGCATGGACTGCATGGACTGCATGGACTGCATGGACTGCATGGACTGCATGGACCGCATCGACCCGCACCTGGCCGGCGACGAGGCAACGACGCTCGCCCAATTCCTCGACTACCACCGGGTGACCCTGCTCGGGAAGGCCGAAGGTCTGGGCGCCGCGGGGCTGAGCCGGCCACTGCCGCCCTCGGCGCTCACCCTCGGCGGGTTGCTCAAGCACCTTGCCCTGGTCGAGGACCACTGGATCCAGGTGCGCTTCCTCGGGCGGCCGGAGCAGGAGCCCTGGGCCAGCGTCTCCTGGGACGACGACCCGGATTGGGAGTTCCGCACGGCGGCCCAGGACGACCCGGAGTCGCTCCGGGAGCTCTACCAGGCGGCGTGTGAGCGCAGTCGTGCCGCCGTCGCCGGGGTCGACCTCGGGGTACTGTCGGTCGGCGCGAACCGGGACGGCGAGCACTGGAATCTGCGCTGGATCCTCATCCACCTGATTGAGGAGACCGCGCGCCACAATGGGCACGCCGACCTGCTCCGCGAGGCCGTCGACGGCACGGTCGGCGAGTAGGCCCGGGCGGCACCGGTACGCGCGCTCGGCGGGCGTTCGGCCGGCTGTTAGGTGCCGCCCTGGCCGGCCAGGGCGATCGCGGCCGCCAGGGCGCCGACGGCGTCCAGGTAACGGCCGCTCAGCTGCCGGGGTGCCAGGGCAGCGCCGAACCGGTAAATGAGCGGATGCCCGGTGGGCAGGTTGAGCCGGTGGATGGCGTGATCGTCCAGCGAGTCGAGCACGGCGCAGAACGCACGCAGGGAATTGCCGTGCGCGACGACGAGCACGGTCTGGCCGTCCGCGAGCCGCGGCTCCACCCGTTCGGCATGGAATTCGGCGACCCGGGTCATCACCTCGCTCAGGGCCTCGGAGCGGGTGAGGGCCTCGGCGGGTAGTCGCCGGAAGAGAGCGGTCTCCCGCAGCGCGGCGAAGGCGTCGTCACCGAGCGGTGGCGGAGCCGTGTGCACCGAGCGGCGCCAGGCCAGGTACTGCTCCTGCCCGAACTCGGCCCGGACGTCCTCCTTCGACCGGCCGGTTAGGGCGCCGTAGTTGCGTTCATTCAACCGCCAGTCCGA
Source organism: Cryobacterium algoritolerans (assembly GCF_004402785.1). Classification (GTDB taxonomy): domain Bacteria; phylum Actinomycetota; class Actinomycetes; order Actinomycetales; family Microbacteriaceae; genus Cryobacterium; species Cryobacterium algoritolerans. The sequence continues at coordinate 48,697 of NZ_SOFP01000045.1, read as the reverse complement.
GGCGAATGGCTCCGGGCGGGCAGGTAGATCGGCGGTCACGATCTCGGTGGTCTGCCTGGCCCGGTGCAGCTCGGAGCTGAAAACCGCCTGCGGGGCAAGGCCGGCCTCGTCGAGAAGGTCGGCGGCGGCGTGCGCCTCGCGGATCCCACGTACCGACAGCGGAGCATCCAGAACACCGGTGAACAGCCCGGCCGCATTCGCGGTGCTCTCCCCGTGACGGAGCAGGACCAGGATGCCGGCATCTGGCACGGGTCACCAGCCTGTTCTCCGTTGCGGAAGTACGCCAGCCGGGCCTGCCGGCTGTGCGGCCGTCCTGGGCCGTTGTTCGGTCTCAGGCTACCGGTTTCGGGCCGCCGCCGGCGATGCGCCGGCGCCCGAGTGGGCCGGGCGTTGATCGTCAGAAGCCGCCGAAGTCCCCGCCCCCGAAGTCCCCGCCGCCGAAGCCGCCGCCGGAGTCCCCGCCGAAACCGCTGCCGGAGTCCCCGCCGGAGGAGGCCGTGTCAGCGCCGGATGTGTCGCCCCCGGCATCCGCGCCGGCAGCGCCGGATGTGTCGCCCCCGGCGTCCGCGCCCCCGGCATCGCCCGGCAAAAACGTGCTCATCAGGGCGGACCCGATGACATAGCCGGCAACCGTGCCGAGGATGGTGCTGCCGACCATGCCACCGAAGCCGAGCCCACCCTGGCTCTGGCCGCCGAAGCTGCGGGCGAGGGTGCCGGGCTGCCGCAGTTCTTGGCGGGTTGCGGCCTGGGCGAGCGTTGCCGGTTCGGCGTTCGCGGGGCGCTCGGCGGCATCGGCGTTCTCGCTCAGCCGGCTGAAGAGCAGGTCCCGCTGTTGCTCGGAGAGCTTGCTGAACGCCTCGGTATGCACCTGCTCGATCGTTTCGGGTGGGGCTGTGCGCAGCAGGTACTCGTAGCGTTCGACGGCGATCTCATCGTCTGTGCGTTTCGGTGCGGCCTGGCGGGCGGGCGGGCGCTCCGGCTCGTCGCGGCCAAGGAGGCGGTCGAGGAATCCCATGATGTTCTCCTTTTGTGACTGTCGAGCTGGGTGAGGTGGGCGGCTTCGGCGGCGGGGCAACGGTGACCGATCCGACGGTGGCCGCCAGAATGGCAGGCCCGGCTGGGCGCGGGCTGGGGTCCTTCCGCCAGTTGGCCGAGCGCCGGCGTGGCATTCGATCGTCCGCTACGCGCTTTCGCGCAGGGATCGCCGGGCCGCTGGCTCCCGCGCGGCGGCACGTTGCCGATCCGCGGCCGGGCTCCGCGGCCCAGGTCGAGGAGTGGGCCGCGCTCTGGACGGAGGCTGCGCGGCGCAGCCTGTAGGGATCCTGCCGCCGAACGGGGGTGTGCCCTCGGCGGGCGGTGGAGTCCCGCGGCGAAAGTCTTGGGATGATGGAGCAATGACGCGAACCGTTTCCGGAGCCCTCGTGCTGATCACCGGCGCAGCCATGGGCATGGGCCGCCTCTACGCCGAGCGGGCAGTGGCAGAGGGGGCGAAGGCCGTGATCCTCTGGGACCGTGACCCCGCGGCGCTGTTCGTCACCACCGCCATCCTGAACGAACGCGCGAATGGTCGCAGCCAGATTGCGCCGTACGTCGTCGACATCGCCGATCTGGGAGCGATCGCCCAGGCGGCCCAGCGGGTGCGGATGGAGGTCGGAAACCCCGACATCGTGATCAACAACGCCGGCATCGTGCGTGGCTCCTACTTCTGGGAACACGACAACGGCGACGACACCCGCCCGACCATGCAGATCAACGCCCTCGCCCCCATGTACATCACGCGTGAGTTCCTGCCCGCGATGATCGCGGGGAGCGGTCGCGAGTCCCGCATCGTCAGCATCGCGTCGGCCGCCGGGATGCTGTCCAGCCCGGGGATGAGCGTCTACGCCGCCTCGAAGGCCGCGCTGATCGGCTGGAGTGACTCCCTCCGCCTCGAACTCGCCCGGCAGGGCCATGGCCACGTGAGGGTCACCACCGTCTGCCCGAGTTACATCACCACGGGCATATTCGCGGGCGCCCGCGGCTCCCTGCTCACCCCGCAGATGACACCGGAGCAGGTCGTCGACCGGGTGTGGCGAGCCATGCTCGCGGGCCGCCCGATGCTCCTGATGCCGTGGACGGTCGGCCTTTCCAAAGCACTGCGGGGACTGCTCCCGCTCCCGGTGTGGGACCTGCTCGCCGGCCGGGTCTTCGGCGTCTACCGGTCGAGGGACTCCGTCGTCGGGCGGCGCTGACCCGCGCCCCGTCCCCGCGCCCCGTCCCCGTCCCCGTCCCCGTCCCCGTCCCGTTCGGCCCTCTGATTAGCGGAGAATGCACCTTCGTGGCGATGGGGAGGGTGCTTTTTCCGCGACTCACCGCACCTCGCGTGCACCCCGAACTGGGGTCCTCATTTATGAGGACAAAGCGGTGGTTCTCGCCTACGTTGAAAGTGCGCCCCCGGACGAGCCGAGAACCGTCGACCGAGGGAAAGGCACACCCGTCGCAAGGCGGGGTCGCAAAGGCACGGGACCTCATGGTCAGCCGGCCCACCGGGAAGAGGAACGGATCGATGAACACAGTAACCGCCGTCCGCGCCGGTGGAGCGGGAGTCTTCACTCGTCCGACGGGCATTTCGGATGGCGCCCGCTGGCTCTTCCTCTGGTTGGCCGTCGTATCCGTGTTCCTGGCCCTTCCCGGAGTGTTTCTCACGGCGCGGGATGGACTGCTGGCCCTGGGGCTCGCCGGCGGCGCCGCGCTCGTTTTCTCGCTCGCGACCGGCTTCATCCGCCGGAGCACGCCTCTCGCCAGCGATCTGGTCGACGCGCTGGCCATGATGGCCTTTGCCGTGGCCTCGCCGAAAGTGTTCTCCGTGGTCATGATCATGTTCGGCGCGCTCTGGTTCCGTTCGCTCTACGGTTCCGGCGCGCGGGCACTCCTGCGGGTCAGCGTGTACGCCGCGGCCCTCGGTTCGCTCTTCGCGGTCTGGCCCCTGGTGCGGGAAGACTGGATCGGGACCGATTTCGGCGCGTTCCTCGGCGTTCTCCCCACCATGTTTTTCACTGTTTTGATCGCCCGCCAGCTGGGCAAGTCGCTGATCGCCAGGGAACAGAGCATGGGGCGCGACCGCGTGCTCGCCGCGACCGGGTCCCAACTGCTCGGGGCCACGAGCACGGCCGCGATCCTGGCCCTGGCCTGGGCGGCGTCGGCGGAATTCTGTGCGGCGACGCCTGGGCTCAGGCTGATCCTGCTCGCTCCCGACGGCCGCGCCCTGCGCGTCGAGGGAACCGCCGGCTACTTCCGGAGCATCCCCGGAACGCTGCCGGTCGAGGTCCTCTTCACTCCGCCGGGGGTATCCGGTGCCCGGATCCTCGACCCGGCGCCGCTGAACGCCGTGGTCGGCGAGCCGCTGATGTGGGCCTGCCTGGAATTCGAGGGTCAGGCAGAGCGGAGCTGGGTGCTGGTGGGCGCGCCGGGCAAGGTCCCGACCGAGGCGATACTCTCCGTGCGGGGTCTCGTCGGCCAGGTCGCCCTCGCCGTCCGCAATAGCCAGGCGCACGAGGAACTCTCGAATCAGGCGCGCACGGACTCGCTCACCGGGCTGCATAATCGGGCCTCACTGCTCTCGAGGTTGTCGGCGGGCATTGCCGACGGGGCGACTGGCGACGGTCTCCAGGTGCTGTTCCTCGACCTGGACGACTTCAAGGACGTCAACGATGAGCTGGGACATCGGGCCGGCGACGTCGTGCTGATCGAGGTGGCCGCCCGACTGCGCGCCTCGGTGCGCCCGACCGACGTGTGTGCGCGGCTCGGCGGCGACGAATTCGCCGTCCTCCTGCACGGCACCGGCCTGGCCGAGGCCACCGAAATCGCCCAGCGAATCATCGACGCCGTGGCAGAGCCGTTCCTGGTCGGCGGCGACTCGATGACGGTCGGCGCCAGCATCGGCATCGCGACGCCCATGGCCGGAGTCGGCATCGAGGAGCTCGTGCACCAGGCCGACGTGGCGATGTACGCCGCGAAGGCGAAGGGCAAGGGCCGGGTCGAGCCGTTCACCCCCGGCCTCCTGACCGTGGATCGGTACCACTCCATCCACGCCTGACTGGGCACCGCGGACCCGACCGCGGTGCCCAGGCCCGGCGCTGGATCGCCGCCCCGCCGATCCAGTTGACGGATGCTCCCTCAGAGACGTAGTATGGAATCGTTTCCATGGAAACGATTCCATATCCACGATGAGGTGAAACCCGATGGTTGCGATCACGATCAAGGACGTGGCGGCGCTCGCCGGCGTCTCGGTGGCCACGGCCTCGCGAGTGCTCTCGGGCAACCCGGCCACGTCACCCGATTCCCGGGCCAGGGTCGTCGCTGCCGTCACCGAGCTCGACTACCGGCCCAACGCCCAGGCCCGCGCGCTGCGCTCCACCAGGTCCGACTCGATCGGCCTCCTCGTCTCCGACGTTCGCAACCCGTTCTTCGCCGACCTGGCCCACACAGTGGAGCAGGCAGCGCTGGCCGCCGGCTACGTCACCCTGCTCGGCAACGCCAATGAGCGCAAGGAACAGCAGGACCGCTATCTCGACACCCTGATCTCCCGCCGGGTGGACGGCATCATCGTGGCCCCGCTCGGCGACGGCAGCGGCAGCATCCGTTCGCTCATCACGAGGGAGATCCCCACCGTCTTCGTCGACCGCACCGTAGACGGCCTCGACATCCCGAGCGTGACCACCGACAGCGAGGCCGGCATCCGGCAGGCCGTGGAACACCTCGCGGCGGCCGGACACACCCGGATCGGCTACATCTCCGGGCCGCAGGCCACCTCGACCGGCCGGGACCGGTTCGCCGCGTTCACCCGGGCGATCGCCGGCACGGGCCTCAGCCAGGATCCCGAACTGGTCTACTTCGGCGACTACCAGGCGGCCAGTGGCTCGGCCGGCGTGCACGCCCTTCTTCAGCTGCGTCGCCCGCCCACCGCCCTGCTCGCCGCGGACAGCCTGATGGCCGTCGGCGCGATCGCCATCCTGCACAAACTGGGCCGCCGGATCGGTGCCGACATCGCACTGATCGCCTTCGACGACATCGAGTGGTTCGCCCTTCTCAACCCCGCGCTGAGCGTCATCTCGCACAGCGTCGAGGAGATGGGCCGGATCGCCGTGGACATGCTGCTCCAGGTCATCGACGGTGCCAAGCCGGAATCGGTGGTGCTGCCCAGCGAACTGATCGTGCGCGCCTCGTCGTCGACCCCCACCTCACCCGCATCCGGGCCCAGCCTAAGGACGAACTGAAATGAGCCAAAAACCACTCGTCACCCTGCAGAACGTGGGCAAGACGTTCGGCCCGGTCACGGTCATCAAGGACGTCACCGTGAGCGTCTACGCCGGCAAAGTGCAGGTGCTGCTCGGCGAGAACGGCGCGGGCAAGTCCACCCTGATCAAGATGATGGCCGGCGTCTATCAGCCGGACGCGGGCCGTATCGTCGTGGATGGAAGGACCGTCACGCTGCCGACCACCCGCGCCGCCGAGGATCTCGGCATCGCCACCATCCACCAGGAACTCAACCTGGTGCCCACCATGAGCATCGCCGAGAACGTCATGCTGGGGCGGATGCCGACCCGGCACGGCATGGTCGACCGCAGCGCCCTCCGCAACCGGGCCCGCGCCGCCCTCTCCCTGATCGGCCTCGACGTCGACGTCGACACCCTGGTCGGTGAGCTCGGCATCGCCCGCCAGCAGCTCGTGGAGATCGCCAAGGCGCTGAGTATCAACGCCCGCATCCTCATCCTGGACGAGCCGACCGCGGCCCTGACCCGGCACGAGACCGAGAGCCTGTTCGCGGTGATGGCCGACCTGCGCAGCCGCGGCGTGGGGATGCTATTCATCAGCCACCATCTCGACGAGATCGCCGAGGTCGGTGACACCGTGACCGTGCTCCGAGACGGCGAGTTCATCGCCGAGGTCCCGGCATCCACCCCGGAGGAAGAACTCGTCAAGCTGATGGTCGGCCGGAGTATCGAGGACCAGTACCCCCGCAAAACCGGCAGCGCCCCGGAGCCAGTCGGGTCGCAGCCCGTCGGGTCGCGGCCGGCCGAGATCCTCGCGGTCGAGCACCTCAGCTCGAGCGGGAAGTTCACCGACATCAACTTCACCGTGCGCGCCGGGGAGGTGCTCGGCATCGCCGGCCTGGTCGGAGCGGGCCGCACCGAACTGATCCGCGCCATCGCCGGCGCAGACCACTATGACTCCGGGACCGTCACCGTGCGCGGCCGGGTCCTGCCCAAGGGCAACATCCAAGCGGCGATCAAGGCCGGCATCGGGCACGTCCCCGAGGACCGCAAGGGCCAGGGCCTCGTGACGGGTGCCTCGGTCAACGACAACCTCGGCTACGCCACCCTCGCCTCCACCGCCCGGCTCGGCCTGGCCGACTTCGCCGGCCAGCGCACCCGGGCCCAGGCGGTCGCATCGAAACTGCGCATCCGGATGCACACCATCGACCAGGCGGTCGGCGCCCTCTCCGGCGGCAACCAGCAGAAGGCCGTGTTCGGTCGCTGGATCATCGCCGCCTCCACCGTGCTCCTGCTCGACGAACCCACCCGCGGCGTCGACGTCGGCGCGAAGGTCGAGATCTACGAGCTGATGAACGCGATCACCGCCGCGGGCGGTGCGATCGTCATGGTCTCCAGCGAACTGCCCGAGATCCTCGGGATGAGTGATCGCATCCTCGTGATGCGCGACGGCAAGCTGGCCGGCGAACTCGCCGCGGCCGAGGCCACCCAGGACAGAGTCATGACACTCGCCGCCCGCGATGTCGACGAGAAGAACTGAAAGAAAAGGGATCCACGCATGTCAACGACAACCCAGCCCGCAACGCGGCGCGGCTTCGACTACAAGAAGTTCCTCGCCAACAACGGCGCCCTGGTCGGCCTCGTGGTGCTCTGCATCGCGCTGTTCATCGCAACCCCCGACTTCCTGACCGGGCAGAACCTGCTCAACATCGGCATCCAGGTCTCCACCGTGGCCGTGCTGGCCTTCGGCATGACCTTCGTCATCGTCGCCGGCGGAATCGACCTGTCGGTCGGCGCCGTGGCGGCCCTGTCGGCGATGGTGTCGAGCTGGCTGTTCGTCAGCGCCGGTCTGCCCGGCTGGCTCGCCCTCGGCGGCGGCCTCGTCGCCGGCCTGCTCGCCGGCGTGGTCAACGGCCTCGCCAACGCCTACGGCAAGCTGCCCAGCTTCATCGCCACCCTCGCCATGCTCAGCGTCGCCCGCGGCCTGACCCTGGTCATCTCCGACGGCCGGCCGATCAAGACGCCCGCCGAGGTCTCCTTCCTCGGCGGAAACCTGGGCCCGGTGCCGATGCCCATCGTCGTGCTCCTGGTTGCCGCCCTGGTCGCGTCTTTCCTGCTCAACCGCACCGTCATCGGCCGCTCGATGTACGCCGTCGGCGGCAACGCCGAAGCGGCGCGCCTGTCCGGACTGCCGGTGAAACGCATCCTCGTCACCGTGTTCGCCCTCGCCGGAGTCTTCGCGGCGCTCGCCGGGCTGCTGCTGGCCGGCCGCCTCGACTCGGCCCAGCCCCAGGCCGCGGCCGGCTATGAACTCGACGCCATTGCGGCGGTCGTGATCGGCGGCGCATCGCTCTCTGGCGGGCTCGGCAAGATCTCGGGCACCTTCGTCGGCGCCCTGGTGCTCGTGGTCATCCGCAACGGCCTCAACCTGCTCAACGTCACGTCGTTCTGGCAGCAGGTTGTGATCGGCCTCGTGATCGCCCTCGCCGTCGGCGTCGACGTGCTCCGCCGCAAGACCCGCAACAGCTGAGCCGTCCGCTCGCTCCCTGTAGCAACAACTCCCCGATCCACCAACAAAAGGAAAAACGATGAAGTCCTCCTCATTCCGCAAGATCGCCGCACTGACCGCCACCGCGGCCCTGATCCTCACGGGCACGACCGCGTGCGGCCGGGGCGGCGGAGACGCCACCGGCGGCACCAAGATCGTGATGGCCATCTCCACCCTGAACAACCCGTTCTTCGTCGAACTGCGTGACGGGGCCCAGGCCGCCGCCAAGACCGCCGGCGTGCAGCTGAACATCGTCGACGCCCAGAACGACTCGGCCAGCCAGGCCAACCAGCTGGCCACCGCGGCCGCGGGAGCGACCAAGGTCGTCATCGTCAACCCGGTCGACTCGGATGCCGCGGCGTCGGCCGTCAAGGCACTGACCAAGGCCAACATCCCGGTCATCGCCGTCGACCGCACCGTCAACGGCGCCGAGCTGACCTCCCTCGTCGCGAGCGACAACGTCGCCGGTGGGCGCCAGGCCGCCGACGAGCTCGCCAAGTCGATGGGCGAAAAGGGCAGCGTCATCGCCCTGCAGGGCGTGTCGGGCACCTCCGCCAGCCGCGACCGAGGCAAAGGATTCGAGGAGGGCATGAAGGCCTACCCGAACATCACGGTCGTCGCCAAGCAGACCGCGAACTTCGACCGCGCCGCCGCGCTCGACGTGACCACGAACCTGATGCAGGCGCACCCCGAGGTGACCGGTCTGTTCGCCGAGAACGATGAGATGGCCCTCGGCGCGGTGCAGGCCCTCGGTGCCCGCGCCGGCACGGATGTCATGGTCGTGGGCTTCGACGGCACCGCCGATGGCCTCGCCGCCATCAAAAAGGGCACCCTCGTCGCGACCATCGCTCAGCAGCCGGCCGAACTGGGCAAGCTCGCCGTCGAACTCGCCGTCAAGGCGATCAAGGGCACCAAGATCGACAAGACCGTCCCTGTCGAGGTCGTCTCCGTCACGAAGACGAACGTGGGCGACTTCGCCAAGTGAGTTCTTCCACAGCGTCAGTGGTCGTCGTCGGATCGATCAACGTCGACCAGCTGATCACCATCGAACGACACCCTCGGCCCGGTGAGACCCTGATCGGAAAATCGATGGAGTTCCTCCCCGGCGGCAAGGGCGCCAACCAGGCGGTCGCGGCCGCCCAGCTCGGTGCCACCGTGCACCTGGTCGGCGCCGTCGGCCGGGACGCGCAGGCCCAGGTTGCAACCGCGATCCTGACCCGCGCGGGCGTCGGGCAATCGGGCGTGCGCGCCGTCGAAGGCCCGACCGGCCTCGCCCTGGTGACCGTGGCCGACGACGGGGAGAACACCATCGTCGTCATCCCCGGCGCCAACGCGCTGATGGGCGCGGATGCGGTCAGGGCCGGCGCGCGGGACATCGCCGCGGCCGCGGTAGTCGTGTTGCAGGGAGAGATCCCTGCCGCCGGCATCGACACCGCCGCCCGCCTGGCCACGGGGAGGGTGGTGTTGAACCTGGCACCGGTCATCCCCGTCGCGGCCGAGACGATCCGCCGCGCCGATCCCCTCGTCGTGAACGAGCACGAGGCTGCCCTCGTGCTCGCCCAGGTCGACCCCGGCGCGGCCGTCCCCACGGCGGACGAGGACCTGGTGGCCTGCCTGCGTGCCTGGGGCGTGGCATCCGTCGTGCTCACCCGCGGCGCGAAGGGGGCGATCTGCTCCGACGCGGGCGGCACGACCAACGTGCCGTCGCCGGTGGTGTTCGCGGTGGACTCCTCCGGCGCCGGTGACGCGTTCGTCGGTGCGCTGAGTGCAAGGCTGGCAGCCGGCGCTCCGCTGCTGGACGCGGCCCGCTTCGCCGTGCGGGTCGGCGCCTTCGCGGTGCAGGGCCGCGGCACCCAGACGTCGTATCCGACCCTGGCCGACACCCTGCCGGAGGTGCTCGGATGAAGCGCAGCGGCATCCTGAACGCCGAGCTGTCCGGGGCCATCGCCAGACTCGGGCACACAGACCTCGTGCTGCTCGCGGACTGCGGGATGCCCGTCCCGCGTGGCGTTCCGGTGATCGACCTGGCTCTCGTACACGGCGTGCCGCGGTTCGAGCAGGTGCTCGACGCGCTGCTGGGCGAGTTGGTCGTGCAGCACTGCATCGCGGCAGACGAGGCACGGGGAGCCCCGGCCGGGGCCTGGCTGGCCGACCGGTTCGATGAGATCGAATACATCAGCCACGAGGAACTCAAGGATCTCTCCGCCTCGGCGAAGCTGTTCATCCGCACCGGCGAGGCGACCCCGTTTGCCAACGCGGCGCTTGTCTGCGGCGTCTCGTTCTGACTCCCGCCCCGGGCCCATCGCGCCTCGCGGCGCAGGTTGGGGGAGTCGGCTCAGGTGAAATCCTGGGTCGGCCTCCCCGACCTGCGCCGGGAGGCGCAGAGGCGGTCGGTTGCGCAGGCGTGGAGGAGGGCGGAGTAGGCTCGCCGGATGACTGAAGCCTTCCGCCGCCGGCTGCGCGCCCTCCCGGATTTCCCGAGCGACCTGCCGGTGTTCGACCCGGCCACCGCCCCGGCCGACCCGACGGTGTTGTTCAAGGAGTGGTTCGAGGATGCCCTCGCCGCGGGGGTCCCCCAGCCGCACGCGTTCAGCCTCGCCACGGTCGGCCCGACGGGGATGCCGTCCTCCCGGATGCTGATCCTCAAGAACCTGGACGCCCGGGGCTGGCAGTTCGCTTCGGCGCGTACCTCCCGCAAGGGCCGGGAACTGGACGAGAACCCGCAGGCCGCGTTGAACTTCTACTGGTCGCGCCTCGGCCGGCAGGTGCGGGTGCTCGGGCCCGTCTCCGAACTGTCGGCGGAGGCATCCGCCCTCGACTGGGCCGAGCGACCGGCGGCGGACGGCGGGGTCAACCCGGCCTGGCAGCTCTACGCCCTTCGCCCGGTCGAAATCGAGTTCTGGCAGGCCAGCCCCGACCGTAACCACGTGCGCCACCGCTACGCCCTGTCCGCCGACTGACCCGGCAGAACGCACTGACCCGGCCGGCCAACCGGCGTTTCTGCCGCCACGGCGGCACCGCGAGCAGCCCCTCGAACATGCCGCGAGCCCAGCGTGTCCGCCGCCGCATGAACTGCGCAACGGTCGACGGCGCATCCGTGATAGCAACGGCGGTCGGTTCGAACAGCACCCGTCCGCCCTGCTGCAGCAGCTTTCAGGTGACGACGATGTCCTCGCCGATCGCGTCGGGCCAGCCCTCGATCGCGGTGAGGTTGTCGGTGCGGCAGGCCGAGAGCGCGCCCTGGGCAATTCAGGGCTGGGCAATCCAGGGCTGGGAAATCCAGGGCTGGGAAATCCAGAGCGCCGCGCCCGTCCACCTGGCGGCGAAGAGGGCGGACAACAGGAACTTGGCTGCCACGGGCAGATACCAGGGACTGTCGTTGTGCCGAAGTTCCGGCTGTTTCGGGTGCTGGGGCGCGAGGGTGCGCGGGGCCTCGTCCGGGCGGTCGTGCGGGTGGGGCTCTGGGGCTGCGTGCTGGTGCGCGTGTGTCGTGCCGGACATCCCGGTGGCCTCTGACTCCAACGCTCTGCCTGTCCCTGGCCAGTGAACTGCGAGTCCGCGTCCCACTTTCGGGGGCCACGTCGGGTCGGCCTGCCGTCCAGCGGGCACCGCCGGAGGAGGCGTCATCGTTTACAGTGCTTCTATGGGCGCCGCGGGCGCGCGAGGGAGGAAGACATCATGGTCAGACGCACACCGCCCAGCCCCGGCTGGAGCGCCGCGGATATCCCCGACCTGGCCGGCCGCACGGTCATCGTCACGGGCGCGAACTCGGGGCTCGGCTTCGTGACGGCGTCGGAGCTCGCCCGGCACGGCGCATCCGTCACCCTGGCCGTGCGCGACCCGGACCGAGGTGAAGTGGCTGCCGCGCGCATCCGGGCCGCCGCACCGGACGCCTGGGTCCAGGTGCGCACGCTCGACCTCTCGAGCCTGGCTTCGATCCACGCCTTCGCCGGCGCGTGGGCCGACGAACACGTCGACGGCCTCGACCTGTTGGTGAACAACGCCGGCATCATGAATGTGCCGCGGCGGCTCACCGGGGACGGCTTCGAGTTGCAGTTCGGTACCAACCACCTCGGGCACTTCGCGCTCACCGGGCTGCTGCTCGGCTCACTCCTGCGCCGGCCGACCGCGAGGGTGGTGACGGTCTCATCGACCCTGCACCGCCGCGGCAGGATGAACTTCGACGATCTGATGGGCGAGGCGAAATACAGCAGCTGGGGTGCCTACGGCCAGAGTAAGCTCGCCAATCTGCTTTTCACGAGCGAGCTGGCGCGTCGGGCCGACGAGGCCGCAGCCCCGCTCCTCGCACTCGCCGCCCACCCGGGCTACGCCGACACCAACCTGCAGTCGGTTGGGCCGTCGATGCGGGGTAGCGCCTTCCAGCGGGGCGTGTCGGCCCTCGCCAACCGGTGGCTGGCCCAGCCGGCCGAGATGGGTGCGCTGCCTTCGCTGTACGCGGCAACGGCACCAGAACTGGCCGGCAACTCGTTCGTGGGTCCGGACGGGCGGGGCGAGCAGCGCGGCCACCCGCGCCTGGTCGACCGGTCGCTGGCCGCTAAGAACAGCGCGGATGCCCGGCGCCTCTGGGAGGAGAGCGAACGCCTCACCGGCGTGCGCTACGCCATCGGCTGAGTCGGCAGGCTGACTCTGCAAGCCGACTCTGCAAGCCGACTCTGCAAGCGACTCGCCGGTCGCCTGCCGCGGTGCGACCGCACCGCTCAGGCGGCCACCGATTCGGACAGGCCGGCGGCATATACGGGCTCCACCGCGGGCTCCACCGCGGACGGCGCCGCGGCGAGTGCGAGGATCCGCTCGAGCAGTCGCGGAGCGGCGTCCCGCCGCAAGGACAGCAGCACCCGGGCCTCGTGCGGGTTCTGTCCGTTTCGCACGTCGGCGTTCACCGCCCCGTCCACCCGGGCGAAGTAGGTCTGCCCCCGGCGCGGACCGGTGGTCACGTCGACTCCGATGCGGAGCGTCGGCATCCGTTCCGGTTCCAGGTCGCCGGTGGCGAACGCCGCGCTCACGCAGTCGTGCGGGTACATTCGCCGGGTGCTGAAGTGCTTCGCATAATAGGTGAAGCAGGTGCCGAGCATGTGGGCCAGCGCCTGTTGGGTGAGACCATCGGCTGCGGCCAGCGCGCGGCGGTGGGTCTCGTCGAACGAGTGCGCCTGGGTCACATCGAGCGGAACCAGGGTCACCGGCCAGCTGGCCGCGAACACGTCCGCGGCGGCCTCGGGATTGGCGGCGATGTTCGCCTCGGCGAACGTGCCGGCGTTGCCCGGCACGAACACGGCGCCGCCCCTGACCGTCACACGGCGAACCAGTCGGGGCAGCTCTGGGTCGAGGTAGAGAGCCTCGGCCAGGTTCGTCAGCGGTCCGGTGGCGATGATCTCGAGCTCGCCTGGGTGCTCGTGCGCGAGCCGGATCAGGAGCTCTGTGGCGCTCTCGTCGACGGGGTGCCGACGCGAGCGGGGAAGCAGCACGTCGCCGATCCCGTTCTTGCCGTGCCCGTTCGTCTTGTGCGCGGGGGCCCCGTGCCGCGGAGCGTCGAGCGGATCGTATCCGCCAACGCCGACGGGGATGTCGTCGCGGCCGGCCGTGGCGAGCAGGTTCAGGGTGTTGGCGGCGGCGACGGCCGCGGTGACGGCGCCGGCCACGGTGCCGATCCCGGTCAGGCGGATGCCGGGCGTCGCGAGCAGGTAGGCGAGCGCCAGCGCGTCGCCGACCCCGGTGTCGCAGTCGAGGTAGATCGGGGTGACGGGCGTCGGGTGGGTGTTCATCGATGAACCATCCAGTTCTGGGGTCGAGGGGTCATGCGCCGGTCCTCACGGCGGCGCGCAGGATCAGGGAGGCGAGGAAGGACCCCGCGGTCAGCAGGGCGGAGATCCAGAGTGCACCCTGGTAGCCCGCGGCGGAGGCCGTCGCCACCACGGGCGCGACCAGGGCGATGCCGGCGCCGATCCCGATCCCGAAGCAGGCGCCGTTGAGGCCGGGCAGGGCCCCGCGGGCCTCAGGAGGGGAGTTCAGCACCGAGACCCCGTTGACCGCACTCTGGAACAGGCCGAGGTAGCAGATCCCCATCACGATGAGCAGGCCGAAGACGGCCCAACGGTCCAGGGTGAACACGGCGAGAGCGACGGCGACCAGCGCGATCAGGCCGCTGCTCAACCGGAGAGAGGTGATCCAGCCGATCCGCACGGCCAGCCAGCCGGAGAAGATCGCCGCGGTGACACCGAACAGTGCGGTGGGGGAGAGGTAGAGCAGCGCGGACATCGACGCGTTCAGGCCGTAGCCGACCTGCCGGTCCTGGCTGAGCATGATGACCGTGAAGTTGAGTGCTGAGTACGCTCCCGCCATGGTCAGGATGGTGCTGGCCAGGAGCGGCCATACCTGCCGGGAACGCAGGGCGCGGATCGGGATCAGGGGGCGAGCGATGCGATTCTCGACCATGACGAAGGCGACGGCCGTGACGAGGGTTCCGCCCAGGTAAGCGAGCGTCAGCGGGTCGGACCAGCCGGCCGAGGAGGCCTGTGAGATCAGGCTGGTGATCGAGACCAGGAAGAGGGAGAGGATGCCGGCGCCCCACCAGTCCATCGACCCGGCCCGGTTCCGCGGCTCGTCCTGCGGCACGAACAGGGAAACGCAGACGATCGCGATCAGGCCCAGAGCGAGGGTGATGACGAACAGGAACCGCCAGCCGATCGTGTCGGTCACCAGGCCGCCGAGGAGGCCATCGACCCCGAACAGGCCGCCATTGACCGAGGTGATGATGCCGACCGCGATCCCGAACAGGCGGGAGTCCAGTCGCTCGGAGAGCAGGAGGAAGGAGATCGTGAAGGTGGCGCTGGCCGCACCCTGCAGCACCCGGCCGACGAGCAGCATCGGGAGGCTGGGGGCGAGCACGCAGACGACGGTTCCGACCAGGAGCATCGTGAGCACGATCACCAGGCTACGTTTGCGGCCGAGAAAATCACTCCAACGGGAGAAGACCATGCCGAATACGGCGCCGGCGAGGAAGAAGGTCGATTGCACCCGGGCGACATCCTGCATGCTCTCGCCGAGCTGAACCCCGATCGCGGGCAGGGCGGCGGAGAGAAGGGTGGCGTTCAGCTGGAAGGTGAGGATGGCCAGCACCAGAGTGCCGATCAACACCCCGGTGCAACGGGGAGCCCGTGCCCGGACCGGTGCCAGGATCGCTTCGGGGGAAAGCACGAGCATGAACGAACTCCTTCGTTGGAGCAACCACAAGGTCGATACGCCAAGTGTACATGCATGTTATACATGTGCACCAGATCCGCACGGTATACTCATTTGCAACCGGGGGAGACGAATGGATAGACGCACGGAGGCGGCCCTGGCCGGGCCGCTCGAGAGCACCGGCGGGATTCCGCTTCGGGTGGCCGTGTACTCGCGCATCACCGAGGCCATCCGCAACGGCACGCTACCGATCGCGTCTCTCCTGCCGTCGGAGACCGAACTCGGCACCGCGATGGGCGTCAGCCGCACGGTCGTGCGAGAGGCCCTGATGCTCCTAGAAGAGGACCGTTTCGTGCGAAGCCGCCGGGGAATCGGCCGATTCGTCGCCGACCGGCTGCCTCACCTCGGCCTGGCGAAGATCCGCCCGATCGAGGAACTCCTCGGCGAGACGGGTCAGCCGGTGCAGGTGCGGCGCACCCAGAACGCCCTGCAACCCTCCTCTCCGGCGTTCACCGCCGACCTGATTGGGATCCTTCCCGGCGAGCCGTCCTGGTTCATCGAGAGCGTCATCTCCCGCGACGGCGCGCCGATCGCCCTGCTGCAGGAACATCTGCCGGGCGCGGGCCTGGACCGGCTCGGCTCGGTCGCCGTCGCGGCAGTGTCCGACGAGCAGCAGGATGCCCGAAGCGTGCTCTCGGCCCTCATCGCGGTGCTAGGGCCGACCTTCGGGCCCGGTGAAACCGACATCACGATCGGCGTGCCAGGTGCGACCCGCGGCAGGCTGCTCGGGCTTCCCGCCGGTAGCCCCGTGCTCATCCTCACCCAGACCCTCGAACGCGAGGGACACCCGTTCTACCTGTCCAAGGCCCTCGTCAACACGGCCACCGTGCAACTGACGATCAGCCACTCCGCGCAGTCCTGATCACCGGTGCTCGAGCCGATCACCGGTGATTGAGCCTGTCGACATCACGCCGACCGGGCCGGGGCAGGACCTCAGCGCAGCGCGGAACTGCCCTTGGCGATCGACTTGAGGTCACAGACCGTTCTCGGCCAGCCAGGCCACGAGCACCCGTTCGAACTCCGCCGGCCGTTCCACGCTGGGCAAGTGCGCGGTGTTCCGGAAGGTGCAGCCGCTCGCTCTCGGCAGGGTCGACAGCAGGTATTCGTATTGCGCCAACGCCGGGGTGATGTCGAATTCGCCGACCGTGACCAGCGCGGGCACCTCCATGTCGACCACCCGGTTGCTCGCAGGCGGCTCCAGCGGAATGGGGAGCGGGTTCTCCTCGGCGTGTACCACGTTCACCCGATTGAGGGCGTAGGCCGTTGACAGGAACTCCGGGTCGAGGTCGACCTCGGTCCGAAGAGGCCCGATCGCCCATAGGGCGACCTCGAGCCTGGCAAGTCGGTGCCAGTCCTTCGCGTCGAATGCCAGGTCGAGTTCGTCGAAGAGGGCATCCTCCGCCTCGGTGAGCTCAACCTCCGGGAAACCGCTCGGGCCGGACCCGATCGTGACCAGCCCGGTCACCCGGTCGGGGTGCTCCAGGGCCACGTCGATCGCGATCGAACCGCCGCGGGAGCAGCCGACCAGGGTTACCGCGGCCACCCCGAGGTGGTCGAGAACGGCGATGGCGTCGGCCCGGTTGGAGAACGCGACGTCCTCGGTCGTGGTCTGACCGAAACCGCGGCTGTCGAAACGGATGACGAAATGTCCTGCCGCCAGCGCGGCGATCTGCGGGTCCCACATCCGGAGGTTCGCGATGCCGGCGTGTAGCAGCAGAAGGGCGGGCGCCGCCGCGCGGCCTTCGGTCTCGTAGTATAACGACGCGCCTGGAACGGTGAGATGAGGCATGGCTCGAGCGTAGGCGGGCGGCTTCTCCGGCCGCAAGGACCCGGCCGACTATTCGGTTGGCGACCGCCCCGTAGGCTCGGTCGTATGGGTGGTGTGCTGGTCGGGTTCTCAATCATCGGTTTCGTGATCCTGGTCGGCTATCTGATCGAGCGCTTCGGAGTCGCCGGCGCCGGCGCGCACAGGGTGCTCAACCGAATCGCCTTCTTCGTGGCCACGCCGGCACTGCTGTTCACGGTGCTCTCCCACGCGGATGCCCGGGTGCTCTTCTCCTCGTTCCTCCTGACCAGTCTCTGCAGCGTTCTGCTCGGTGCCGGACTCTATCTCCTCGCCGCGCGGCTGTTCTTCCACACCCCGGTCGCCGAGACCGTGCTTGGGGCGGCGTCGTCCAGCTACGTCAACGCGAACAACATCGGCCTGCCCGTGGCCATCTACGTGCTCGGCAGTGCTCGCTTCGTCGCCCCGATCCTGTTGCTGCAACTGCTCGTACTCGCCCCGATGATCCTGGCGGTGCTCGATGTGTCGACCAGCGGTCGGATGTCCGTGCGAGCCATCGTGACGCAGCCCTTGCGCAACCCGATGATCATGGCCTCCGCCGCCGGGGTGCTGGTCTCGATCACCGGTGTGCGGCTGCCCGCCCCGGTGCTGGCGCCGCTCGAGCTCCTCGGCGGAGCGGCGATCCCGATGGTGCTGCTCGCGTTCGGGATGTCGCTCCACGGGGAACGCCTGTTGAGGCCCGGGTCCGGGCGCAGGCTGGTCGCCACCGCCGCGGTGATCAAGGTCGCAGTGGTGCCGGGGCTCGCCTACCTGCTCGGCCGGTTCGTGTTCGCGCTCGACGCCGCGGAGTTGTTCGGGGTGGTCACCATTTCGGCTCTGCCCACCGCGCAGAACATCTACAACTTCGCCGCCCGGTATGAACGGGGCGTCGCGGTGACGCGGGACACCGTGCTGGTCACGACCCTGGCGTCGGTGCCGACCCTGCTACTCATCGCGGCGCTGCTGGCCCCAGGCGCAGCCTGAGGCGTCGCGCCGCCGCCGGATGATCGCGCCGGAGAAGACCTGCCAGGCGAGCGCGGACTTCGCGACCAGGCTCAGCGTGATGTAGGCGCGCTCGCCGCGCAGGTAGTCGCGCCAACCACCAACCTGCCGGTACTGCAGCACCTGGTTGACGGCGAAGGTATTGAAGAACAGGAAGAGCGAAATGATGATCCCGTAGACGAAGGCCGGCGGCGACGCCTCACTGGTGGAGCCGGGAGCGAGGAAGTAGATGAGGATCACGATCCACGGCACCACGCCCACCACGGAACCGAGGATGAACGGGAGGAACTTGCCGCTGCCGGGTGTCTCGTACTTCTCCTGCAGTGCCCCGAACATGATCATCGCGGCGTTGACGGCGAAGATCGAGAACAGCGCCGCGATATCCGTGATGCCGGTGATCTGCGCGATCAGCCAGATCATGATCGACGAGCTCAGCGAGTACTCGACCCAGCGGAAGTAATTGCGGTTCTTCCTCAATCCGGCCGAGTAGCGGGGAAGAACCACGGCGATGAGATGAGGAAATGGAACAGGGCCGACAAAGCCAGGAACGCCACTACCCCCACACCCACGTTGACGTCGAACAGGACTACGCGTTCGGCCGGCAACGGAACGCCGGGAGGCCCGGCCAGGTAGTCGGCGGTGACGGCGAAGGTGACCTGGCTGGTCAGCAGGGTGAGCACGGAGGCGAAGCCGATGGCCTGCACCAGGTGCAGGGAGCCGGCCACGAGGTTGTAGGTCCTCAGACGGGAGATCGCCTGATCAGCGGTGCGGACTTTGCGTGCCAGCGGGGACTCCTCCAGAGTGGATGACGCAGACACTGGGAGCGTGGGTCGGTAACGCCTTTTTGATGTTGAGGCCGTGAAATGCTGGTCCATATCGTCGGGTGCGCGGGCGTTGCGGCGTCGGTTGTCAAGGACCTCGGGTCTGCGAGTGTTCTCGTGCCGACTGAAAATACGACCAGTGCCGTGTTGACGGCAGCAGGCCGGGGTTGCTGCCGCCCGGCAGGGCGGTTCCGCCCGGGTCTTTAGGTTGCCGGTCGGGCTGTGAGTGCGGTTTGCGTGGCCAGGAGGGCTTTGGTTTGCAGGGTGTGAAGCTTCATCAGGTTGTGGCAGGCAGCGATCAGGTCCCACTCGTGAGCGGTTTGTTCCTACCCGTGCAGCAGCACGAATTTGCCTTGCCTGGTGTGGATCTGACCGAACACGGGCTCCACGATTGCTTTGCGCCGCGCGTAAACCGCGCGGCCCTTCTTCGTCTTCAGTTTCCGCGCCATGCGTTCCCGGAGCGTCGCGTTGGCGGGGATTCGGCCTCGGGGAACCTCGGGAACACGCTCGCCATGCTTGACCTGGCCGGTCGCGATGAAGAACTCGGTCCTGCCGCCGCTGACTGTCTCACAGGTTTTGGCGTAGGTCAGATTTGCTGCTGAACAATACCCGGCATCAGCCAAGATCTGGCGCGGCAGGACACCGGTCGTGGTGTGGAGGTTCTCGACCAGCGGCACGACCTGTTCCACATCCACACCAATATTCGTCAGCGTCGTCGCGACGATCACTTGATGATCCGCATCGACGATCGCTTGCGCGTTGTAGGCGTAGTGGAAGGACCCGTCAGCGGTCTTCATGATCCGTGCGTCCGGGTCGGTGAAGTTGCGTTGAGCCTTCGGGGCGACGATCGCATTCTGGGCCGCATCATCGCCCTTCGCCGTGATGCCCTCATCGTTGTCGCCCTTGTCTCGGGCTTTCTTCTCCGCGTCTTTCCGTGCCCGAGCCGCCGCGTCGGCTTCCAACGCGGCGCGGGCTTGGGCGAGTTTGACCAGGCGTGACTGGCGCCGGGCGAGCTCTGGCGGCAACTCATCACCGCGTTTGTCTTTGCCGAACCGGGCATCCTCGGCGTCATCGATCGCGTCGGCGTCAGCGAGCAGGGCGGAGACGGCGAGCCGGGTGCGGAGCTCCGCGATCCCGGCGAGCTGGGCGGCGGTGCGCGCGGCAACGACGGCCGGGTTCTCGGGGGTGTGGGGCGTGGCGTATCCGTCCCAGTCGAGGGTGCGTTCGCGCCTGCGGATCGAGCTGGTGAGGTGGCGGATCTTCCATTCGACGTCGACGGGAGCCGTTGTGTCTGCGGGGGTCTGTGTGTGTTCAAGCATTTTCTCTCCTCCAATTTTTTTGCCTTTCGGCGGTTTCCCCGCCTTCATGGAGTGCTGTCGGGGTCAAGCCCCAAGGAACGGTTGCAGGCCAAAAGTTATGGAGGAGCGCAGCGGGGGGGGGGGGGGNGGGGGGGGGGGGGGGGGGGGGAAGAAGTTTTGGCCGAAACTGTGACGACGGCTTGACGCCAACGGCACGCAGTGAACAATCCCCCAGACGAAAAGCAACAAAGTCAATGGGCGCTGACCTACACAGTCGGGCACCAGAATTCGTCGTTCATCCGCTCGACCAGGATCAGGCAATTCGGGTCCGGGGACGGGCCGGGGCTCGTTGTCCCCTCGTCGGTGTCAGCGAAGACTCAACCGCGTCCGTATCCACTAATGCGACGGAGATGATGCGTCTGCAACCTCGGGGTCGTGGGCAGGCCTTGTGAGTGTCAGGGCCCAAACCTACACTTCTAAACATCGAATATACGTTCGAGCAAAAGTGAGGGAGTCACGCATGCCGCTGGTCATTGACGCCCGCGTCGACGTGGAGCTTTCAGCCGACGGCGACCCGTGCGTATTCGTCTGGAACCGCTTCGAGCACACCATCATCGGACAACCGCAAGCCGTGTTCACCCGCACCAGCTGGTGGGAGAACGCAGGCACATCGACCCGGATCGACACCGAGCTGTGGCGGGTAGATGCATCCCGCGGAGGCGAGGAACAACACCGGTATGACCTGAGGCGAGACGCCGATGGGTGGGTCCTCGCCCTTGACTGGGGATGATGCTCCTCGGTAACTTCCGGGTGGATCCAAAGATCACAGACAGGTGCCGCAACTACGGTGCCAGGTGCGTCCGAAAAGAGGAACCGACATGATCACCGGCCGACTGCAGAACCGAACACCAGACGACATCCAGGTCGATGCGCTGTCCTCCCGCGAGTGGCGAATCTGCGATAACCGAATCGCCCAAGACAACGCCCTCTCACTCATCGGCTTCATCGACAAACACCACGGCATCTATGAAGTCATGGAATTCATCGACCCCGTCGAGCACTCCCACTTCCCCAGCCTGGAAACCGCGATCTCCCACTTCATCACCACGGACCCCTGACCCTCGACACAGCGCCAACCGGAAAGGGAACGCCTTGCGGGCGGTTTCCGTAGTGTTGCAGCTTCCGGTGGCGCACTATCGGGTGGGACCTATCGGTGGACGGCGGCGGATTGTGGCTCGGCCCATTCCGGCTGGTCTGTTCCCCACGGGCGACCGATCCACCTGTAACTATCTGGGCCGCCGCCGATGCTGATCGCGGGCGCGACGCACGTGACGATTCCTCCTGGCGTTTCCGCGTTCAGGGTTCGACTCTCGGATGGGCCGGCTTCGGTTGGCGGGGAGTGAGGTTGGGCGAGGAGCTCTTGAGCTACCCGTGCCAGCGAAATGTCGACGGTCCACCCGTGCCCGTCAAGGTGCCGACGTCGAAGTGCTGACATGATCCCGGCGGCAAGCAAGTACCCGGCGGAATGATCCAGAGCTTGGGCAGGCAAAGCACCTGGCCTACCGGTGGCGTCAGCGTGAATCTGGGCGATGCCGCTGGCTGCCTGGACGATACTGTCGAATCCCCGGCGCTCGGCCCAGGGGCCGCTTTGCCCCCACGCGCTCACCCGGCCGATAACGAGTCCCGGATGGCGTTCGTGGAGCTCGACCGGGGAAAGGCCGAACCGGTCGAGGCTGTTCGGCCTATATCCCGTGACAACAACGGCGGCGTCCTTCAGTAGCTGTTCGAGGCGGTCTCGATCCGGTTTGTAGCCGAGATCAAGGAGCGCGGAACGCTTCCCTTGCCCGGTATCGAGGTACTGCCAGAGGAGTTCCGGCATGCCAGGGCTATCGATGCGCAGGACGTCTGCGCCGAAGAACGCGAGAGAGCGAGTGGCCACCGGCCCGGCGATGACGCGGGTCAAGTCGAGCACACGGATGCCCCGCAGCGGTGCGTAGCTGTCTGCCGCCCTCAGGCTGTGGAGGCCTGCTCCGCCCTGCTGCACGCGGCTGATGAAGGGTTCAGCTTTCAGGGTCTGGGCTTGAGGATGTCCGCTCCAACTGCTCGGGCTGCGAACCTCGCTGATGACGGCGCTAGAGTCTGCGGCCTCATCCTCCAGATCGCGGGCGCTGCGGCGCGAAATCGCGTGAGCGACAGCCTCGGCGGTTTCGGAAGCGTCCAATCTCAGAAGTGAGCGCAAGGCCGACTCGTGGTGGGGATAGTTGGCGTGAGTGCGAACCCAGCCGTCGCTCGAGGCGAAGAAACCGGACAGGGGTGCCCACGCTGGCGCGGTGTTCCCGTTCCACCGGAAGAGTTGGTCACTCCGGTAGGCGCCGGCGACGAGGTGCGGCACAATGCTCACCCGCGGAACTTCGCTCGCCTTCGGATCAGGCTCGCCCGTGCGGACAAGGTGCAGCAGCGAAGCCATGAGCTTGGTCGCCGCGATGCTGTCTGCGGCAAGATCCGCGACCGGCAGCGGCGAAGCAAGCGGCACGGGTCCGGCTGAACGAACGCGATCGCTTAGCTCCGGGAGCTCCGCGGAATCGGAGAGAAACGTGTTGAGGAAGGTGCCCATCGGTTGCCTCCCACAAACCCTCGACCGTTCACGTGGGCGTGAAGCCAAACGGTCATCGGTGGCCCCCATTTTATCCCCACCGCACGGATTCCAATTGATGACATGAGGTCGAGCAATCAGGGGACGGAATCAAGTGGGGCAGAGCCGGCGATAGGCAGGCCCTCACGGTGATGGCGCCTTCAGGGAACCCTCAGCGGGAGGCCAATTGTACATTTGAAGACCTCTTGTACATCCGGTAGGTGAAATGTACGATTGAAGCATGTCGACCACAGTTCCCGTCAGCGTCTCTGATGCACGCGACCAGCTCGCATCGATCATCGACCGCGCTCGCACCGAGCACGAGCCGGTCTTCTTGTCTCGCCGCGGGCGGCGAATCGCGGCTGTTATCGACGTCGACGATTTGGAGCGTCTCATCGAATTGGCCGAAGACATGGCCGATATTCGTGCCGCTGAGGAATCACGTGAAGAGATGCGTCGCACGAAAAGCGAACCGACTCCTTGGGAACAGGTGAAGGTGGACCTCGGCCTCGTATGACCTACTCGGTGAAGATCGCACCAGCCGCTGAACGGCAACTGCGCAAGGTCGATCCGCAGGTCCGACGTCGAGTTCAAGCAGCGATCGACCTCTTGGCAGACGATCCGCGGCCACCCAAGGCGATCCAACTCGTCGGGGGCTCTGGTGAGTGGCGGGTCCGAACGGGTGACTACCGCATCATTTACGAGATTCACGACGACCTGTTAATCGTGCTCATCCTCCGACTCGGACATCGTCGCGAGATATACGAATCCCGATAAGTGAACGCTTAGTGGGCTGGTCTTGTCAGTCGATGACTGCCGCGACGGCTTCGATCTCGACGAGCTGATCCGTGTAGCCCAGAACGGTGACGCCCATTGGCGTGCTCGGTACGTCATGCTGGCCGAAGGCCTCGCGGATGACCGTCCACGCGGCTACGGTCGCTCTGTTTGGAGGATGCGACGAGAACTCGTGTGCTCAGGACATCATCAAGTTGGGCACCTGCCGCGCTCAGAGCAATGGCTAGGTTCCCCATCGCCTTGACGGCCTGCGCTGCAAAGTCTCCGACTCCAGCCGTGCTGCCATCGAGGTTCAACGGGCAGGCGCCGGCGAAGAAGATGAGGCGCGCCTCAGCGGGAGCTGTGGCCGCGCAGGCATACTGCGCCACGTCGGAAAGCTCAGCTGAGCGGATCAGGGAAACGGTTGTCGACATGCCCCACCGTTTTTGAGGACTCGTCGCATGGCCAGCCAGATTCAATCCCCAGGGGAACGTCATGCGGGCCAGTTTGCCCAGATCAATTGCCGTCGTGTTTCCTCGGAATAACCGATGCCCTTGACAAACTCTAGGGCCCGGCACGAACCTGTGGAGGTGACGACACCTGAGAGAAGCCCGACGGCTCTTGTACCTCGCGGGACGGACGATGACGACCTCGAAGTCATTGCTTGGGGCGGTCCTGCCGGGGAATGGCTCGAGACCACCGTGGCGGTTCGGCCGAGTCCCAACCTCGAATACTTCATTCGCACCATGCACCGTGAAGGGATGCGGCCGATGCCGCACGGGGCCGGCATCTCTCTGGATGGAAGTATTCAGGGTGCTGCGCGAACTGCGGTGATGGACTTGTTTCTATCGGCGATCCCGCCGGAAGAGCCACGGCCCGAGTCGATCGAAGTCGTCGAGGAGGCTATGGGCCGCGCAGCCGAACTCGGCGATCAAGTTCTCAACCGCGACGTATGGACGCTGCATCAGCTGCATGTTGACGATCGCGTTTTTGCTCTGCTCGTACTCCGCGTTCCAGAGGGATTCGCTGCGGTTGCCGATATCGGACCGTGCTTCGTCGGAGCCTACGGTCGATCGCAGCCACCGGCATGGCGGTGCACATTCCGCTCAGCCGCAGAACTGCACTCCTCCCTGTGAGTCCAAGTCGATCTGACTCGCGGGGAAACCCCGTACGAATCGCTGGAGGGATTCCGTCGTCTGCAGGGGCGAGACCTGCGAGACTCACCGCATGACACCGCAGACGAGTACTCAGAAACGACGTGCTGTGTCTCCGGTGCTCATTCATAGATCGCCAATCCGCGGCCGGGTAAAAGTTGGACGCAGAAGCTCTGCCAGTCCTCAGTTTCCGCGTCAAAGGAAAGATATTCATGGCTTCTCGAACACCCAGGCTCGCTCTGGTCGTACTTGTCGTGTTGGCCGTCAGTGGGTGTTCGGCTGGTGTTGGCGCCGGCGATACAGCGTCGGATACCGGGGGAGCGATCGAGTTGGCGGTCTCGCAGACGTGCGCTGATGGGGCGGACCCGCAATGCGTTCAGGTCAATGGCGAGAATGTTGTTCTCCCATCCGCACTTGAGCGAGCTGGAGTGAAGGAGGCCACCATCGCCGAAGGTGAGGGACAGAACGCGGTTGACGTGACGTTCACCGAAGGTGGGGCAGTGGTCTTTAACGCCCTCACGGTGAAGGCCGTCCAAGCCGGGGATTCGGCGCGCCTGATTATTAAGATCGGCGGGGAGATACAGGCTGCCGTCGTGGTGATGGAAGCGTTGGAGGGTGATCATGTGCAGATCAGCGTCTCTCCAGACGACAACGCCCGAAAAATCGTAGACCTGATTCACAAAGGCTGAGAAGCGTCGTTGCATCCGGACAGATTCGGGAGAGCGTGGAGAATGAGCTGTGCTGAGCCCAAGTCGTAGGGGTGCCCACAGGGAACCCCCATCGGACCGAATTGGAGACAGGTCGGTGCTGCTGCTTGCTCCCAGTCCGTGACACAGTGGCTTGGTCTCAGTTCTGACTCGGGTCGGTGAGCGGCGTGCTCGAGATCGTTAGTCCCCAGATAACATTTCCCGTCGTGGACACCGAGACCGTTGACTGTCCGTGAGGCTCGTTTGAGTGATTGCCGTAGTGCAACACTGTGTCCGAGGTGCATTGGAATGTGGACGACGTGCCGTCGCTCATGTCGACTGTCACGGTCCCCTTCCCCGCGCAGTCAAGGGCGATCCACAGGCCCTCGCCCTTGGCATCGATAGGACCGCCGAGCGCAGTGTCGGGCAAGCTGACCCATGTTGCGAGAGTCGTCCCTGGTGTGGCCGGCGGCTCAGTTGACTGGGGAATGGACGTGGATGCCGTCGAAGGTTCCGCTGAGGACCGCGTGGAGGTCGAGCTACTCTGCGCGGCATCGGGTGCTCGTGCAGGCACTCAACATTGGAACCTGAAGCACGGCCGTCCCCATGGCGACAGCAAGTCTGCGAGTTGTAATCCGTTCCCCCTCAACGCCGGTCCCGTAATTCGTCTCATGATAGCCATGAGCCGAACCGAAAGCCCCTCCTACTTGCTTGCGAAAGCCTCACCAATGGCGGCGATGTCGCCCAATGGCGTTGCGAAAGTGGGTCAGCCCGCAAGCCGGAAGCAAGGCGGGCCTACGGCTTAGCGTTTGCGACCGAAGAGTCCAAGAAAACTCGGGAAGTTGCCTTTGGCTGTCTGTCGGATGACACGCGCCGTGGGCGAATACAAGCCGAGCTTCGCCTTTGCGCGCTGCTTCACCCGAGTTGGTTTCGTCCACGCTTGGACCTGCGAGATTCCCAATCCGCGCTTCACGCGCCGTTTCGCCGCGGTGTAGCCCGTCAAAGAACGGATGGACGGGGCGCGATAGCGGAAAAGCTTCATGACCGCCAGCATCCTCCCCACGACCCACAACGGCGACCCCGCTTTCGGGCTGAAACAGCGGACCCTTGCACGTAAGCCGGACCTTGTACGGTCACTTCGATTGTGGCGTTGGGATGCGGGGAAGTCCGTTTCCATCAGGGCATGAAAGCGACGGCATCGGCTCTCCTCAGCCATCGGGAGCCGGGGCCTTCGGCGGCGGCCTCGTCGCCGGGGTTGAATAAGGTGCATTTGCCCAGGGACAGGCACCCGCATCCGATACAACCGTCAAGTGAGGATTGCAACGCCTCCAGTTGGCGGATTCGTCGAGCGACGGTCACCGCCCATATCTGGCTCATGTGGCGCCATTCGCGTTGCGTTGGCGCACGATCTGCGGGAAGTTCCGCCAGAGCGTCATTGATCGATTGGAGAGTCAAGCCAACGCGCTGGCCCGCGGCTACGACGGCGAGCCGTCGGAGGGTATGGCGGGGAAACTGGCGTTTGTTGCCCGCCGTTCGTGAGGATTGGATGAGGCCGCGCTGTTCGTAGTAGCGAACGGTCGGCACACTGACTCCCGCCCGTCTGGCTAGGTCGCCGATCGAGAGGAGCTCAAGTGGAGTGATGTGCGGCATAACGGAACTCTCCCACCTGCACGACTTGACCTCAAGTTAGCTTGAGCATCTTGACTGGTGAACATGAAGATCACAAGAGTTTCTGCACAGGTCCGGAACACACGCTCAGCCGCAGAGTTCTTCGAGAATGTCCTTGGCCTCGGCGCAGAAAGTATTCCCGGCGCAGTGGGGGTGAGAATCGGCACGACGCTCCTCGAACTTGTGGAGAACCCTGAAGCTGAAGGTGACCACCACTTCGCGGTCACGATTCCATCTAACAAGTTCGCCGAAGCGAAGCAATGGCTCCAACAGCGAGCGGTGCTTCTCGGAACGCCGCAGTCGGACGAGTTCGAAGGCCCGCCTGGATGGAATGCCCGCTCGCTCTATTTCTCTGGCCCAGACCGGTCGGTGTTCGAGCTCATCATCCGACGTGACCTTGACAACGCGACGACCGGCCCATTTTCCAGCGACGACCTCCTTTGCATTAGCGAGGTCGGCGTTGCCTCACCCAATGTCGTGGCCTCAGCCACGTTTCTCACAGAGGCAGCTGATGTTCCTTCGTATGGTGCCGATCCTGAAAGTTCCTTCAGCCCCGTGGGCGACACGGACGGCCTGCTGATTCTCGTAAGTCCCCGCCGCGCCTGGTTTCCCACCACGGATCGCCTGGCAACCGCAAGCCCGATCGCTATCGATGCGACTGGCCACCGCCCAGGCGTTTTCTCGCTCGGCGTTGGAGGCACGCTCCACATCCGGCCGTCGTCCTGAACCTGCGCCCGTAAGCGGAACCGCTTGCGAGACGGAATCATGAATGCTTGCCAACGGCGGACTTGTACGCTCTGGCTATACTTCGCGTGGTACACACATGTTCCGGGTGGCCCTGACCCCGTCGAGTGGACACCTCACAAGAGAGAATGTTCACTATGGCAAGATCACGTCGGGAGTTCACTCCTGAGTACAAAGACGACGGCGACGGCAATATACCGAATCGAGGACATTGCGGCTTCGCGAAATTTCACGGCGTGGGGACGAGCGGCGGCGAGTCCCAGGTCCAGAGCGAACAGACCAAGAATCAGCCCAATGGTCAACGTCCAGCGCAACGGACTGACGTCCAGCACGAGCGGCTGCGCCGCCGGCGCCGAGGGGCGATGCGCTGATTGGAACTCCGGATGACTCCCGTACCCCAATTCTAGACCTAGATAGGTGAAACAGAATTCGCTAATTTGGATTCATACTCAACGCGTTGTTTGTTGACAAACGTTCAGCCGCTGTGAGCAGTACCGAACGTGTCGTCCAGCGCATCATCGCCGAACTTGTCGGCGCCGGCTATCTCCAGCGGCAACGCGAGGGGCGGCGCAATCGCTGTCGGTGCTCCGGGTCACCCCGTGATGCAGCGCGTGGGAATCGTCCCGGACGGGCTATCGAACGGATGGGATCGGACCGGACGCGGGCTGGCGATTCAGCCAGGGCCGCAGGGCGCGGGTGACCCACGGCATGACCAGGAAGGTCATCACCGGGGCCATCACGAACGTCGTGATGAGGATCTTCGGGAGCATGGCCACGTCGTGCCAGCCCGGGAGCAGCCAGGTCGCGAGGAGGGTGAAGGCCAGGTTCGAAGGGAGGAAGCCCAGCCCGATGCTCACGGTCTGCTTCCAGCGCGGTGGTTGGAAGGTCGGCGTAGCGTCGTCATCATCGGAGACGGGGGCGTCGAACCAGCCCTCGATGCCGGTGCGCTTCTCCACCCGGGCGTCGAGGATGAGATCGTGGCCGTCGATCAGCCAGTGTGCCCGTTCCGCGGAGCCTTCCCAGGCGTCCAGCAGGTCGGAGTTCGCGAAGCGGTAGAGCATGTGCCAGCTCAGCGAGTCCGCGGTGGCGCGCACCCAGCCGGAGCCGAGGAAACCCGGGAAGCTGCTCGCCAGGTCCATACCCTGCTGGGCCCAGTGGGTGGCCTCCTGGATTCGGGTGGGCTCGACCCGGCGGGTGACGGACACGGTGATGGAGGACGCTGGGCGCGCTGGTGGCGCTCCGGCGGCGTTCCCCGGGGGCACGGAAGACATGGTTCCAGTATTGCCGCTGCGTCCGCTCCCACCGTTGCCGGTTCATTTCCGGCTCGTTGCCATTGGCTGGAAGGCCGGTTAGAAGATCATCGGACGGTCGTCGTCCTCGTCGTCCAGGGCCAGTTCGACGACGACGGGCACATGGTCGCTCGGCGCGTCGCCCTTGCGCTCGTTGCGGTCGATGCTCGCGCCGGTGACCAGATCGGCGAACGCTGGCGAGCCGAGGATGAAGTCGATCCGCAGGCCCTCGTTGCGCGGGAATCGCAGCTGTTTGTAGTCCCAGTAGGTGAAGCCCTCCGGAACCAGCGGTCGAACCACGTCGTGCAGGCCCGCGCCTTCGAAGGCCTCGAAGGCCGCGCGCTCCGGCGGCGAAATGTGCGTCGAGACCCCGGGGACCAGGGTGGGGTCGCCGACGTCGCTGTCGCGCGGGGCGACGTTCCAGTCACCCATCAGGGCCAGTGCGAGGTGAGGGTTCGCGGCGAGTTCCAGCCGCGCATGCTCCTCGAGCCGGGCCAGCCAGTCCAGCTTGTAGGCGTAGTGCGGGTCGTCGAGGGAGCGCCCGTTCGGAACGTACAGGCTCCACAGGCGCAGGTCACCGACGGTGGCGCCGAGTGCGCGCGCCTCGAGCGGCAGGCCGGGACCCTCCTCGCCCTTCTGGAAACCGGGCATCCCGGGGAAGGTCGTGGCGACATCCGTCAGCTCGTGACGGCTGGCGAACGCGACTCCATTCCATTGGCTCAGGCCGTGGATGGCCAACTCGTAACCGGCCTCCTCGAACTGGCGTGCCGGGAACTGCTCCGGCTTGCACTTGATCTCCTGCAGCGCGAGCACGTCGATGTCCTCGCGCACCATCCAGTCGACGACCCGGTCGACGCGGGCTCGGATCGAATTGACGTTCCAGGTGGCGATGCGCATGCGCCCAGCCTATTTGACGGATGCCGGGCCGCCTGGGCACCGGTTCCGGTTCAGTCTGGCCGTTGCGCCGGTCACTCTCGACCGGAACGGGAATACTCGGAGACGGCAATGGCAGGATTGAGGAACGACCAGAAGGCAGGGGTGGACCCATGACGGATTTGCAGATCGGCTACGCGGCGATGCTGGAGCAGTTCGCACCGGCGGAGGCCGTTGCGCTCTCGGCCCACGCCGAGGAACGCGGCTTCACCGGCGTGATGGCGGCGGACCACTTCCAGCCGTGGGTGCCGGCGCAGGGCCAGTCGTCATTCGTCTGGAGCGTGCTCGCCGCGGTCGCCGAGCGTACGAAGGGCGACTTCGGCCCTGGTGTCACCGCGCCCACCTTCCGCTGGCACCCGGCCATGGTCGCCCAGGCCTCGGCCACGCTCGCGTCGATGTACCCGGGCCGGCACTGGCTCGGCCTCGGCTCCGGCGAGGCCCTCAACGAGCACATCGTCGGCGGCTACTGGCCTGAGGCGCCGGAGCGCATCAACCGCATGTTCGAAGCCATCGAGATCATCTCGAAACTGTTCACCGCGTCGATCGCCGGCAAGGACGTCAAGCACTCCGGCCAGTTCTTCAAGCTCGAGTCGACCCGGCTCTGGACCATGCCGGAGGTGGCTCCCGAGATCCTGGTCGCGACCGCCGGCCCGGTCACCGCCAAACGCGCAGGGCGGCACGCCGACGGCCTGATCACCGTCGGTGCTCCCTTGGAAAAGATCTCGATGCTGTTCGGCAAGTTCGACGACGGCGCCCGGGACGCCGGCAAGGACCCGTCGACCATGCCCAAGGTACTGCAGCTGCACATGAGCTGGGCCGAGACCGACGAAGAAGCGATGACGAACGCGTTGCACGAGTGGCCGAACGGCGGGATGAAGTTCCCGAAGGGGGACATCCGTTCGCCGTTCGAGTTCGAGCAGATGGCGAAGCTGGTGCGGCCGGAGGACTTCGAGGGCCGGATGATCATTTCGGCCGACCCCGACGACCACCGCGCCTACATCCAGAAGTTCGTCGACCTCGGCTTCGACCGGATCTACCTGCACAACGTGGGGCGCAACCAGCGCCAGTGGATCGATGTGTTCGGCGCAGCCGTGCTGCCGAAACTCGTGCGGTAGCGATGCCCGGACCCACCGGAATCCACGTCTTCACGCTCGAGGGCATCGGCGAGATCGGGGCGGGCGCCGACCTCGCCGCGCTCATCGCCGCCGCGGCCGGATCACGACTCGAAGACGGCGATATCCTTGCTGTGACCAGCAAAATCGTCTCCAAGGCCGAGGGCAGGCAGGTCGCCGCGACCGACCGGGAGCAGGCGATCACCGACGAGACGGTGCGGGTGGTCGCGACCCGCGCCTACCCGGGCGGGGTCACCCGCATCGTCGAGAACCGGCAGGGGCTCGTGATGGCCGCGGCCGGCGTCGACGCGAGCAATACCCCTGAAGGCACGGTGCTGCTGCTGCCCGTCAACCCGGATGCCTCCGCCCGAGCCCTCTGCGTCGCCCTGCGAGCGCGCACCGGGCTGCGGCTCGGTGTGCTGATCACCGACACCGTCGGGCGCCCGTGGCGGGAGGGCCAGACCGACATCGCGATCGGCGCGGCCGGGGTTGCGGTGCTCGACGACCTGCGCGGCACGACGGATGCCTCCGGCCGCCGCCTGGACGTCACGGTCGCCGCCGTCGCCGACGAGATCGCGGGCGCGGCTGACCTCGTGAAGGGCAAGTCGAGCGGCAACCCGGTCGCCGTCGTGCGCGGGCTCGGCCGACTGGTCGAGGCGAGGGAACCGGGTGGGGCTGGGGCCGCGGGTGCAGATTTCGGTGCCGGTGCCGGTGCAGCAGCACTGCGGCGACCAAGTGAGAACGACATGTTCCGGTTGGGGACAGCCGAGGCGATCGCGGAGGGTTTCGCGGCCGGGTACACGGCGGGCCTTCACGCGGGACGTGTTGCGGCGCTCGCCGACGCCGGAAGAACCGGGCCCGGCACGCCAGGCACGCCCGGCACCGGCACCGGCACCGGCACCAGCGCCGGGCCCGGCGCGCCCGATCGACCCGACCCGACCGCTACCGAATGAGCTGGATCGCCGTCGTCCCGGTGAAGGGAAACCCGGGGGCGAAGAGCCGACTGGGCGAGTTGCCCGAACGGGCTCTCCTCGCGGACGCGTTCGCTCTCGACACGGTCGCGGCCGCGCTCGCGACTCGTGGCATCGAGCGGGTGCTCGTGGTGACCGGCGATGAGCGGATCGCGGCGCGCCTCGTGGCACTGGGCGCGGAGGTCGTGGCCGAGGAGCCGCCGGCCGGGGAGCCGCCGGCCGGGGAGTCGCCGGCCGGGGAGCCGCCGGCCGGGGAGCCCCGGATGCCGGCGGACCCGATGAACGCGGCGATCCGGCGAGGACTGACGGTGGCGCGCACACGGTTCCCGCTGTCGAACCTGCTGGTGTTGACCGGGGACCTCCCGGCCCTCACTCCCGCGGATCTCGAGCGAGTCTTCGCCCTGGCCGCGGAGCACGAGCGTTCGATGGTGCCCGACGCAGCTGGCACCGGGACGACGACCCTGCTCGCGCTCGCCGGGGTACCGGTCGAGCCCCGGTTCGGGCCGGGCTCCCGCGCGGCGCACGAGGCCGCCGGGTACGTGCCGTTGGAGATCCCGCCGGCCACCGGCATCCGCAGCGACGTCGACACCGCCTTCGACCTGCTCGTCGCCGGGCGTCTCGGTCTCGGGCAGTACACCCGTCCGCTCGTCGCCGGCGACCGGACGGGCGTTGACGGGCGTTGACGGGCGTTGACGGTCCGGGGATCCGGGACCGGTCGAGCCGCGATGCCGTCACCTTTTCCCGCGCTTCCGTACGGGTGGGGGATGAGCGCACCCGCCTCAGGGTCGAGCGGAGCGACCGAGGGTGAGCGCATCCGCCGCGATCCGGGCGGTCGAAGCCAGGTCACGCATCCAGAGCGGCACGGCGGCAGAGCGGATGCTTGCGGCCGCCAGCACGGGAACGGCCGCGGCATCCGTCTCGTCCACAAGCCAGGCGTCGAGCACGCCCCCCGAGGCGCGGGAGCCAAAGTGCAGGCCGACGGCCTCGGCCGCGGTCTCCACCCCGATCGTGCGGAGGCAGGCATCGGCCATGCCGCGCACGGCGGACCCCGCGATGATCGGTGACACCCCCACGACCGGCGCGGCGGTATCCTGGAGCGCCTCGCGGATCCCGGGCACGGCGAGGATCGTGCCCACCGAGACGACCGGGTTCGACGGCGGCAGGATGACCAGGTCGGCTTCCGTGAGGGCGGTGAGCACCCCGGGGGCCGGGGCCGCGTGCTCCAACCCGACCTGCACGAACTCGGTGACGTCGACCTGGGCGCGGTAGCGCACCCACCACTCCTCGAAGTGGATCAGGTCGCCGGCCCGGTGCTCGTCGATCGCGGCATCGAGGCGCACGTGGGTCTCGACCGGCTGGTCGCTCATCGGCAGCAGCCGGGCGCCCGGCTGCCAGCGCCGGCAGAGGAACTCGGTCGCCTCGCTCAGGGTGGCCCCGCCGCGGAGCAGGTCACTGCGCACGATGTGGGTGGCAAGGTCGAGGTCGCCGAGGGTGAACCAGGACCAGCCTCGCCCATAGGCGGCGATCTCGGCCGAGGTGCGCCGGGTCTCCTCCGACCGGCCCCAGCCCTGTTCCTCGTTGATGCCGCCGCCGAGGGTGTACATCACGGTGTCGAGGTCGGGGCAGATGCGCAGGCTATCGAGCCACATGTCGTCGCCGGTGTTCACTATCACGGAGACGGTCGTGTCGGGGGCGGCTGCCGCCAGGTGGTGCAGCAGGCCGCGGGTGAAGCGGGCGCCGCCGATTCCACCGGCCAAAACGGTGATATTCGTCATCTGCTGCTGCCTGTTTCCGGGTCGTTCGACGATTTTCTCGCCTGCGGTGGGTGCGCGGGGTCCGCGACGGCGCAGAACACGATCACCGGATGCCCACCCCGCGGATGCGCGACGATGTCGCTGTCCACCCCATAGACCTCGTCGATGATCTCCGGCACGAGCACCTCGGCGGGCGTGCCGACCGCGACGAGCCGGCCGCGGTGCAGCAGCAGGATCCGGTCGCAATACGCGGCCGCGAGGTTCAGGTCGTGCAGGGCCATGATCGCGGTCAGCCCGAGCGCCCGCACCTGGCCGAGCAGGCCCAGCTGGGCGCTCACGTCGAGGTGGTTGGTGGGCTCGTCCAACAGCAGCAGGCTCGGGCGTTGTGCCAGCGCCCTGGCGATCTGCACCCGCTGCTGCTCCCCGCCGCTGAGGGTGTGCCACAGTCGGGCCGCCAGTGCGCTGCCGCCGACCATGGCCAGGGATTCCTCGGCCACCCGGTGATCGTCCTCGCCGCCGAAACCGCCGAGCAGCCGACTGCGGTGCGGGATGCGGCCGAGCAGCACGACCTCGCGCACCGACAGGTCGACGCTCGGCGCCGCATTCTGCTCGAGCAGGGCAACCCGGCGCGCCGTCTCCCGGCGGGTCAGGTTGTGCAGCGCGGCGCCGTCGAGTTCGACCTGGCCGCTGTCCGGGGTGTCAAGGCCGGCGACGAGCCGGAGCAGGGTGGACTTGCCGGCGCCGTTGGGGCCGAGCAGCCCGGTCACCGAACCGGTGGGCAGCTGCGCTGACACGTCGTCGAGGATGGACGTTCCGTTGATCCGGAACGAGACCCGATCCAGCCTCACGCCCATGTCGCGGCCCTCCGGCTCTTGATCAGCACGATGAAGACGGGTACGCCGATGATCGCGGTGATGATGCCGACGGGCAGTTCGCGGGGGTCGAAGACCGTGCGGGCGAGGGTGTCCGCCACGACGAGGAACAGTGCGCCGAAGATCACGGTCAGCGGCAGCAGCCTGCGGTGGCCGGGTCCGCTCAGCCCGCGAACGAGATGCGGCAGGATCAGTCCGACGAAACCTATCGCCCCGCTGACGGCGACCATGGCCCCGGTGAGCAGGGCTACCGCGCCGAGCATCGCCCACCGGGTGGCGTTGACGTTGATGCCGAGCGATGCCGCGGCCGTGTCGCCGAACGCGAACGCATCCAGCCGGGTGGCCGCGAGCACGATCCCGGTGCCGACGACAACGAGCGCGGTGCCGGAGATGAGCACGCTGGTCCAGGAACTGCCGGCCAGGGAACCGAGCAGCCAGTTGAGGATCTCACGGTAGGAGTCGCCCTTCGCCGACCAGAAGATGACGAAGGATGTCCCGGCCGCGCCGAGCTGGGCGATCGCAAGCCCGGAGAGCACCGCCCGGCCGGGGGTGATGGTGCCACCGACCCTGGCGATGCTCAGGGTGGCGACCAGGGCGGCCAGTGCGCCGAGGAAAGCCGCGACCGGCAGGGCGAAGGCGACGCCGAGGATGACGACGCAGACCGCGCCGAGCGACGCCCCGCTGGACAGGCCGAGCAGGTAAGGGTCGGCGAGCGGGTTGCGGGTGACGCTCTGCATCACGGCGCCGGAGAGCGCGAGCCCGGCGCCGACCGCGGCCGCGGTCAGCACCCGCGGCAGACGAAGCTGCCAGACAATGGAGTCGGTCAGCGGCGAGACATCCGCCAGGCCGGGCAGGCCCAGGTGCCAGGCGACGCTCGCGAGGACGTCCCGGAGGCTAACGTCGGCCGGGCCGAAGGCGACGGCGACCGCGCAGACGAACAGGAGCGCCAGGGTCGACGCCGCCACGAGGCCGAGGTAGCGCCCGCGCGCCGCCGCCGCCCGCCCGGTCGCGGTCCGTCCGGCCGCAGTCACGGTGTGTCCCCAGTCAAGGTGTGCCATCTCACGCGGTGTCCCGACTACTTGGTTTTCTGCTTGTCGAGCGCGGCCAGCTGGTCGATGGTCGACCCGGCGGCCTCCACGTTGCGGATGCCGGCCTCGGTGGCCGCGAACGGCAGTTCGATGTAGCGCTTGTTCTTCACGGCGTCCAGCCCCTGGGTTGCCGGGTTCGACTCGAGCGTGGCGATCTTGGATGCGGCCGTGTTCCAGGTGGCGTCGACGAGCACGATCACACTCGGGTTCGCGGCTATCACGGATTCCCAGCCCACCGAGGTCCAGGTATCGTGCACGTCGGCGAAGACATTGGTCAGGCCGGCGGCCTTCATGATCATCGCGGGCGAGCCGATCCCGGCGCCGACGTAGGGGCTGTCGGTGCCGCTGGAGTACCAGAGCGCCGTGGTCTTCGTGTCGGCGGGGGCCAGGTCGGCCAGCGCCTTCTCCTGCGCCTTCACGAGCCGGTCGGCGGCATCCGCCCGGCCGAAGATGGCGCCGGCCTCGGTGATCTCCGCGAACACGGAGTCGAAGCTCAAAGGGTCGGGCATGTAGCCGGCGCCCTTGCACGCGGCGGGCGAGACGTAGCTGCCGATGCCAAGCCCCGTGAGCTGGCCGCGATCGCCGACGCCGTCTGCCGCGAAGTTGGACTCCCAGCCGCCGTAGACGAAGTCGGGCGTGAGGGCCAGCACGGCCTCCCGGCCCGGCACGAAGTCGCTGACCACGTTGAGGCCCTTACCGGCCTTGGCCAGGGAAGTCGGCAGCGGCCCATCGAGGAACGCCGAGCCGACGATGCGGTCGCCCAGGCCGAGAGCGAGCAAAAGCTCCGTGGTCGACGACTTGATCGTGACGATGCGCTTCGGCGCCGCGGCCACGGTCACGCTCGTCCCGCAGTTGTCGAGCGTGACGGGGTAGCCCCCGGCGGGCGCGGAACCCGTCGCCCCTCCGGCGGCACCGGCGGTGCCGCCGGCCCCGGCGCATCCGCCCAGCAACAAGGCAACGGATGCCGCACCCGCGACACCAAAAAGAACACTTCGACGGTTCATGAAAACCTTATGTTTCAAGACCGCCACCGCCCTTTCGCGAGAGTGCACTTTTCGCCCCCACAGCGACGCTGAAGGGGCAAAAACTGCACTCTCGCGGCCAGAGGCGGCCAGAGAGGGGGCGGCGGAGCGGGGAGCCGGGGGCGGCAGGGAGAAGGGAGCGGGGAGTGTGTGTGGGGGGGACCTGCCGCCCAAGTCAGGGTTGGCACGACCGGTCAGAGCCAACCGGCGGTCTGGATCCAGCCTAGGCCCATCTCGTTTCGAGCGGGCGCGCACCGGGCGCGGACGGGTCTTCGCCGGCTCCCGGGCGGCGCAGCACGGCAGCGAGAGCCTGCGCGACCTCCGTCACGTCGCCCTGGAACGCCCGCCGGTCACCCGGATGAACGCCTCCCGCCGGTTACCCGGATGAACGCCTCCCGGCGGTCCGCGGCCACAAATGGCGCACCTCCTGCCACCCGGATGCCCGAGTCCGCCAACTGAACGATGGCATCCCGTTCGTCGGCCACCGGAAGCCAGGTGTTGATGCCGTCCGCCTGCCCGGTCGGCCACCCGAGCGCCGTCAGCGCCTCGGCCAGGGCCTTCTGCCGCGCGACGTAGATCCGCCTGGCCTCGCCGATCTGGGCGATGCTGTCGCCGTGGGTGAGCAGGTCATGCAGGATCGACTGCAGAATCCGGCTGGTCCAGCCAGGCCCCAGCATTCGTCCGGCCACGATCCGGTCCACGAGTGCCGCCGACCCGCCGAGCGCGGCGACCCGCAGATCGGGGCCGTGCGACTTGGAGTAGCTGCGCACGTGCAGCACGCGGCCGGGAAGCCAGCGGCCCAGGCTCATGTCGGGGGCCACGCTGATCTCGCCGGAGTGGTCGTCCTCGATCACGACGGTGTCCGCGTTGAGCTTGTGCGCGCTGAGCAGCCTGGCCAGCGCCTGGGCCTTGGCGGCGGGCATCGAGACCCCCGTCGGGTTCTGAGCGCGCGGCTGCAGAATGACCGCGACCGGCGACCGGGTGAGGACGGCAGCGAACACGGAAGGCACGATGCCGTGCTCGTCCACCGGCACCGGCAGTCGCTCGATGCCCATCTGGTCGAGCAGATCGAAGAACGGCGGGAAGCCCGGATCCTCCACGATGACCCGGTCACCGAAACGGGCCACCGCGTCGAGGCTGCGGGAGATGGCGTCGAGGGCGCCGTCGACGACCGTGATCGACTCGGCCGGGAACGGCCAGGACGCACGCAGCACCGTGAGCAGCTCCGGGATCACCGGCAGCTCCTGGTACACCACGGTGGCGGCCCGCTGGGAGACCAGGGAGAGCGCCGGCCCGAGATCGGGCAGGAGCAGCGGGTCAGGCGTGCCCCTGGACAGGCCCCGCGGTGATAGCCGGCCATCGACTGGCTGCGGACCGGCAGCCCGCGAGGAGCGGCCTCGAGCACGAAGGTGCCGCTGCTCCCGCGGGAGACGATCAGCCCCACCGCGGAGAGCGCCTGCCAGGCGTGGCTGACCGTCGCCGGGCTCACCGCCAGGGCCGCTGCCAGCGCCCGCACGGTGGGCAGCCGGTCGCCGGGGGCGAGCCTGCCCGAGCTGATCAGACGGCCGAGCGCGGTCGCGATCCCCGCGGGAGTGCGTTTCTCGACCTCGTCGGTAACGGTTTGCATGACCCCTTGCCTCCGGCTGGTTGGGGCGACAGGATGATCACGCGTGCGTCACACACAGAAACAGAACTGAAATGTTTACGTCGAAGAGTAACAAATACGGACAACGCAGTCCGATTCGACTCAACTGATTCGGCGCTGCGTCTCCCGGCCCCTGGGCCAGCTCAGCGCCGAGCTTGATGTGGAGGCAGAGAATGACCGGGGACATCAGCAGCACCGACACGCGCACCGTCGTGCGGGCCGCCATCACGCAGACCGACTGGACCGGGGACCAGGAATCGATGATCGTCAAACACGAGGGATTCGTGCGCACGGCGGCCGAGGCCGGCGTACAGGTGATCTGCTTCCAGGAGCTCTTCCACGGCCCGTACTTCGGCACCGTGCAGGACCCGAAGTACTACGACTACGCCCAGAGCGTTCCCGGCCCGCTGGTCGAGCGGTTCCAGAGGCTCGCCGCGGAGCACAAGATGGTGATCGTGCTCCCGGTCTACGAGGAGGAACAGCCCGGCGTGCTCTACAACACCGCCGCCGTGATCGACGCCGACGGCAGTTACCTCGGCAAATACCGCAAGCACCACATCCCGCACCTGCCCCAGTTCTGGGAGAAGTTCTACTTCCGACCCGGCAACGGCGACTACCCCGTCTTCGATACGTTGGTCGGCCGGATCGGCGTCTACATCTGCTACGACCGGCACTTCCCCGAGGGCTGGCGGGTGCTCGGCCTGAACGGCGCCGAGATCGTCTTCAACCCCTCGGCCACCAAGCCCGGCCTCTCCAACCGGCTCTGGGAGCTCGAGCAGCCGGCCGCCGCGGTCGCCAACCAGTACTACATCGGGGCGAACAACCGGATCGGCACCGAGAGCCGCGAGTTCGGCGACGAGGCGGTCACCTTCTACGGCAGCTCCTACTTCGTCGACCCGCGCGGCAACTACGTCGGCGAGGTGGCGTCGACGGATGCCACGGAGATCGTCATCCGCGACCTCGACCTCGGCATCATCCGCGAGGTGCGCAACTCGTGGCAGTTCTACCGCGACCGCCGACCGGACTCGTACGGGTCCCTCGTCGAACCGTGAGCTGACCACCGGGTCTCGACAGGCTCGACCACCGACGACAGGAGTAGGCAATGAAGACCTTGATCCGCAACGGAACCGTCGTCAGCGCGACGGGCTCGTCCCTCGCCGACGTGCTCATCGACGGGGAGACGATCGCGGCCGTGCTCGCGCCCGGGTCAACGCTGCTCGGCCTCGACCTCGCGGCATCCGTCGACCGGGTGATCGACGCGATCGGCAAGTACGTGATACCCGGAGGGATCGACGCGCACACCCACATGCAGCTGCCGTTCGGCGGCACCGCCGCATCCGACACCTTCGAGACCGGCACCCGCGCGGCCGCGTGGGGCGGAACGACCACGATCATCGACTTCGCGGTGCAGAGCTATGGCCAGCGGGTCTTCGACGGCCTCGCCGCATGGCACGAGAAGGCCGCAGGCAACTGCGCGATCGACTACGCGTTCCACCAGATCATCGGCGACCTCAACGCGGACTCGCTGCAGGCGATGGACGGGCTGCTCGCCGAGGGCGTCTCGAGCTTCAAACTGTTCATGGCCTACCCGGGCGTCTTCTACTCGGATGACGCGCAGATCCTCAAGGCGATGCAGAAGTCGGCCGAGACCGGGCTGATGACCATGATGCACGCCGAGAATGGGCCGGCGATCGACGTGCTCGTCGGCCAGCTACTGGCAGAGGGCAAGACCGCCCCCTACTACCACGGCATCGCCCGGGCCTGGCAGCTCGAGGAGGAGGCCACCCACCGGGCGATCATGCTCGCCAACCTCACCGGGGCCCCGCTCTACGTCGTGCACGTGAGCGCCAAACAGGCCGTGGCTCAGCTCGCGGCCGCCCGCGACAACGGCCAGAACGTGTTCGGCGAGACCTGTCCGCAATACCTCTATCTCTCGCTCGAGGAGAACCTCGGCGCCCCAGGCTTCGAGGGCGCCAAGTGGGTGTGTTCGACCCCGTTGCGCTCCCGGGCCGAGGGGCACCAGGACCACCTCTGGCAAAGCCTGCGCACGAACGACCTGCAACTGGTCTCCACCGACCACTGTCCGTTCTGTATGAAGGGCCAGAAGGACCTTGGCGTCGGCGATTTCTCCAGGATCCCGAACGGGATCGGCTCGGTCGAGCACCGCCTCGACCTGCTCTACCAGGGCGTTGTCACCGGCCGGATCTCGCTCGAACGCTGGGTCGAGATCACCTCAACCACGCCGGCGCGCATGTTCGGCCTCTACGGGAAGAAGGGCGTGATCCAGCCCGGTGCGGACGCGGACATCGTCGTCTACGACCCCAACGGCCACACCTCCATCGGCTACGGCACCGACGAGAACGGCGAGCCGACCGGGCGCAGCCACCACATGAACATGGACCATTCGGCCTGGGAGGGCTACGAGATCGACGGTCACGTCGACATCGTGCTCTCCCGCGGCAAGGTCGTCATCGCTGAGAACAGCTACCTCGGGGCCAGGGGCGACGGCCGGTTCGTCAAGCGCGGCCTGAGCCAGTACCTCATCTAGGGCAGGGAACAGCATGGATTTCGGAGCGGTACTGCAGACCAACCCGCCGTCGGCCCGCGTCGTGCACCTCGCCCAGCTCGCCGAGGTGCACGGCTTCAGCCACGTCTGGACGTTCGACTCGCACCTGCTCTGGCAGGAGCCGTATGTGATCCACAGTCGCATCCTCGCCGAGACCCGCAAGATCGTGGTCGGCCCCATGGTCACCAACCCGGCCACCAGAGACTGGACCGTGACGGCGTCGACCTTCGCGACCCTGAACGAGATGTACGGTAACCGCACGATCTGCGGCATTGGCCGCGGCGATTCCGCGGTGCGGGTCACCAACGGGGCTCCCACCACGCTGAAGACGCTGCGCGAATCGATCCACGTTATCCGTGAGCTGGCCAATTCCCGGCCAGTCGAGCACAACGGTGCCACCCTCCGGTTCCCCTGGAGCACTGGCTCCAGCCTCGAGGTGTGGGTGGCTGCCTACGGCCCGCTCGCGCTCAAGCTCGCCGGCGAGGTCGGTGACGGCTTCATCCTGCAGATGGCCGACCTCGACGTGGCCGAGTGGATGATCGGCACGGTGCGGGATGCCGCCGCGAACGTGGGACGCGACCCGGCGTCGATCTCCGTCTGCGTCGCCGCGCCGATGTACATCGGCGACGACTGGGAGCACATGCGCAACCAGTGCCGCTGGTTCGGCGGCATGGTCGGCAACCACGTCGCCGACATCGTCGCGAAGTATGGCACGGAATCGCCCGTGCCCAAGGCCCTCACCGACTACATCGCCGGCCGGAGCGGCTACGACTACAACCAGCATGGCCGCGCCGGCAACACGCACGCCGACTTCGTGCCGGACGAGATCGTCGACCGGTTCTGCCTGCTCGGCACCTCGAAGGACCACATCGTGAAGCTTCAGGCGCTGCGGGACCTCGGCGTCGACCAGTTCGCCGGCTACCTCCAGCACGACAACAAGGAGGAGACCCTGCGCGTCTACGGGGAGACCGTGATCCCCGCCCTCACCGACCCGATCGTCGCAAAGCTGTGACCAAGGCTGTCTCGCCCCGATCCCGGCGAGGGCCGCTCCGTGCGCGCCGGCGTCACGATGCTGCCCCGCACCCAGCGACCTGGCCATGCCGCACCTCTGGGTGATGGCCGCCCGGGCGCTCGAACCGGTCACCGGCGCCGGCAACGCCGTGCTGCTCTGGCGGGCCGTGCTGGGCGCCTCCCTGTTCACGCTCGGCATTTCCGCGGTGGGCTGGCTCGTCGGCGTCGGCGTCGGCGTCGGCGTCAGCGTCGGACTCGCGCTCTCTCTTTCTCTCTCGCTGCTGATGCAGCGGTTCGGGCTGGTCGAGGCGGCCGTGCTGCCCTGGATCATCCTCAGCCAGTCCGTTCCGCTGATCGCCCTGGCCCCACTCGTGCGGCTCCTGGGCGCCCAAGGTGCTCGGTTCGATCGAGCAGGGCGCAAAAATCACCGATGTCGCCCAGATATCCGAACGCAGCGCAACCACCCAGATCTCGTTCAAGGACAAGGACATCACCGCGCCGGCGCTCCTCAAGGGCAAGAACGTCGGCAGCTGGGGCTTCGGCAACGAATGGGAGCTCTTCGCCGGCATGCAGAAGAGCGGCGTGCGGGTGGGCGACATCAAACTCGTGCAGCAGTCCTTCGACATGAATGGTTTCCTCTCCGGGGACATCGCCGCCGCCCAGGCCATGACCTACAACGAATACGCCCAGGTGCTCGAGACACAGAACCCGAAGCCGGGCGAGCTATACCAGCCCTCCGACCTCAACGTCATCCACTGGAACGACGAGGGCACGGCCATGCTGCAGGATGGGATCTGGGCCGACGCCGACAAGCTCGCCTCCGACAGGGACTACGCCGCCAACACGGTCAAGTTCATCAAGGCGTCGATCAAGGGTTGGATCTACGCGGCAACTAACCCGGACAAGGCGGCCGGGATCGTCACCGCGGCCGGATCGCAACTGCCCGCAGGACACCAGCTCTGGATGACCAACGAGGTCAACAAGCTGATCTGGACGTCCATGAACGGGGTCGGCCTGATCGACGCGGCCGCCTGGAAGAACATCGTCGAGATCGCGATGAACACCAAGAACGAGACCGGCGCAACCATCATCACGGCCGAACCGCCAAAGACCGCCTACTCGAATGAGTACGTGCAGAAGGCGCTCGACGAGCTGACCAGGGACGGCGTCGACGTGATCGGCGCCGATTGGAAACCGATCACGGTCACGCTGGGGGAGGGCGGCGAGTAGGCTCGCCCCATCGGGCCGGGTGGTCCATCGGGCCGCCCGGCCCCTCTCCGCACCAACCTTCACTCCACGCATTTCCTTCACTCAACGCAGAGAAAGACCACGATATTCGTGAATGACACCACCGCCGCCAGCCCGAACGACGCTGCCCTCGAGCTGGACCGGGCCTACGTCTTCCATTCCTGGTCGGCGCAGGCC
Organism: Cryobacterium algoritolerans; assembly: GCF_004402785.1. GTDB lineage: Bacteria > Actinomycetota > Actinomycetes > Actinomycetales > Microbacteriaceae > Cryobacterium > Cryobacterium algoritolerans. The sequence continues at coordinate 5,351 of NZ_SOFP01000045.1, read as the reverse complement.
GCCCTCAAACCGCTGGTGATCGCGGGCGGTAAGGGGTCCCGCGTCTGGGACTACGACGGGCGCAGCTACCTGGACTTCTCGAGCCAGCTCGTCAACGTGAACATCGGCCACCAGCATCCGGCAGTCACCCAGGCGATCATCGACCAGGCCGGCACGCTCGCCACCGTCGCGCCGGCGACCGCGAACCTGATGCGCGGCGAGGCCGCCAAGCGCATCGTCGACCGCGCCCCGGCTAGCTTCAACAAGGTCTTCTTCACCAACGGCGGGGCGGATGCGATCGAGAACGCGATCCGGCTGGCCCGCCTCCACACCGGGCGGGACAAGGTGCTCTCCACCTACCGCTCTTACCACGGCAACACCGGCGCGGCGATCGTCGCGACCGGCGACTGGCGGCGCATCCCGAACGAATTCGCACGAGGGCACGTTCACTTCTTCGGCCCGTACCTCTACCGCAGCGAGTTCTGGGCGACGACGCCCGAGCAGGAATCGGTGCGGGCGCTGCGCCACCTCGAGCGTGTGATCCAGAGCGAGGGGCCGACCACGATCGCGGCCGTGCTACTCGAATCGATCCCCGGTACGGCCGGGGTGCTCGTGCCGCCACCCGGCTACCTTGCCGGGGTGCGCGCGCTCTGCGACCGCTACGGGATCCTCCTGATCCTCGACGAAGTGATGGCCGGCTTCGGACGCACGGGACGGTGGTTCGCCTTCGAGGGCTACGACGTGACCCCCGACCTGATCGCCTTCGCCAAGGGCGTCAACTCCGGCTACGTGCCCACGGGTGGCGTGATCATCTCCGAGTCGATCGCGAACGACTTCGAGACCACGGTCTTCCCCGGCGGACTCACCTACAGCGGGCATCCGCTGGCGATGGCGTCGATTGTGGCCGCCCTCGACGCCATGGAGAATGAGGGCATCGTCGCCAACGCGGCCAGGATCGGGCGTGACCGGCTCGCGCCGGGCCTCGCGGCGCTGCGGGAAAAACACCCGATCATCGGTGAGGTTCGCGGCGAGGGCGTGTTCTGGGCGTTGGAGCTCGTGGCCGACCGCGACACCCGCGCGCCGCTGAGCGGCGTCGTAATGAGCCGGATCAAGACCGAGCTACTCGCCCGCAACCTCCTGCCCTTCCTCGTCGACAACCGAATCCACGTCGTGCCGCCCTGCGTGGTCACCGACGATGAGGTCGCCGAGGCCCTCGCCATCTACGACGAGGTCCTCGGCCTCGACCTCCTCTGACCCCCTGCCCCCGGTGGTCGAGCCTGCCCTGACCGATGCCCGACGCGTTCGATCCCCGTTTCCCCCGGTGGTCGAGCCGGTCGAGACCAAGCCTGGCCCGTCACCACCACCCCCGTTTCCATCGGTGGTCGAGCCGGTCAAGACCAGATCTCGCCCGTCACCACCACGATCCCCCACACGACGAAGAGAAACGAAGGACAATGACTGATCTGCCCGTAATCACCCACTGGATCGACGGGGCGCCGTTCGGCGGGATCTCGACCCGCACCGCGCCGGTCTTCAACCCGGCCCTCGGCGCCGTGGCCAGGAACGTGCGCCTCGCCGGCACGGTCGACGTCGGCACCGCCGTCGCCTCGGCGCAGGCCGCCTACCCCGCGTGGCGGGACACCTCCCAGGCCAGGCGCCAGGGCGTCATGTTCGCCTTCCGCGAATTGCTGAACGCGCGCAAGGGCGAGCTGGCCGACATCCTCACCGCCGAACACGGCAAGGTGACCTCGGATGCCCTCGGCGAGATCGCGCGCGGGCTCGAGGTCGTCGAATTCGCCCTCGGCATGCCGCACCTGACCAAGGGCGAGTACTCGGAGAACGTGTCGACCGGCGTCGACGTCTACACGTTGCGCCAGCCGCTCGGCGTCGTTGGCATCATCAGTCCGTTCAATTTCCCGGCGATGGTGCCCCTGTGGTTCTTCCCGATCGCGATCGCGGCGGGCAACACCGTGGTGCTCAAGCCGAGCGAGAAGGACCCGTCGGCGTCGAACTGGATGGCCGCCCTGATGACCGAGGCCGGCCTCCCCGCCGGCGTGCTCAACGTCGTGCACGGTGACAAGGAGGCGGTGGACGCCCTGCTCGTTCACCCCGACGTGCAGGCGATCTCCTTCGTCGGCTCCACCCCGATCGCGAAGTACATCTATGAGACCGCGGCGCATCACGGCAAGCGCGTCCAGGCCCTCGGCGGGGCCAAGAACCACATGCTCGTGCTGCCGGACGCCGACCTCGACCTGGCCGCGGATGCGGCGGTCAACGCCGGATTCGGCTCCGCCGGTGAGCGCTGCATGGCCATCAGCGTCGTGGTGGCCGTCGAACCGGTCGCCGATGAACTGGTCGCGAAGATCACCGAGCGGCTCAAGGGACTCCGAGTGGGTGACGGCATGCGCGGCTGCGACATGGGGCCGCTGATCACGAAGGCGCACCGGGACAAGGTCGCCTCCTACATCGACGTGGCCCGCACCGACGGGGCCGAGATCGTCGTGGACGGGCGCGGCATCGACGTGGACGGTGACGCATCCGGTTTCTGGCTCGGTCCGACCCTGTTCGACCGGGTCAGCACCGACTCGGATGTGTACCTCGACGAGATCTTCGGCCCGGTGCTGTCAATCGTGCGGGTCGGCAGCTACGCCGAGGGGCTCACCCTGATCAACCGCAGCCGCTACGGCAACGGCACCGCGATCTTCACCAACGACGGCGGCGCGGCCCGGCGGTTCCAGAACGAAGTGCAGGTCGGCATGATCGGTATCAACGTGCCGATCCCGGTGCCGGTGGCCTACCACTCGTTCGGCGGCTGGAAGGACTCCCTCTTCGGCGACGCGAAGGCGTACGGTCCGGCGGGGATCGCCTTCTACACCCGGGAGAAGGCCGTCACCAGCCGCTGGCTCGACCCCAGCCACGGAGGCATCAACCTCGGCTTCCCCCAGAACGCCTAGCCCAGCCCGAGCCCGCCCCTCAGTTCCCCCACCTCCCGCCAAACCCGACCGCGAGAGTGCACTTTTCGCCCCCTCGGCGCCGCGATAAGGGCGAATAGTGCACTCTCGCGGCCGGGAGTCAGGGTTCAGGGCGGTCAGGAGGAGGAGGAGGAGGAGGAGGAGGAGGAGGAGGAGGAGGAGGGCGGGGCGGATGCGGTGTGCTCGGCCTGGACCCGTTCGGCCTCGGCCCGCAGCACGTCGACGACCGTGCGCACCGCGAGACGTTCGGCGCGATCGGGGCGCATCAGCGCCACGATCTGCCGCTCGGCGTCGACTCCACGCAGCGGCTTGAGCACGAGCTTGCCCGGCTGGTCGCCACCCCAGGTGTAGCGCGGCACCAGGGCGATACCGAGGCCCGCCATCACGAACGCCTCGATCAGCCGCATGTCCGCGAAGCGCTGCGCCACCAGTGCCTGGCCGCCGCCCTGCTGTTCGATCTGGTGCAGGATGCGTTCAAACGGGTAGCCATCCGGCGCGCCTATCCAGGTCTCGCCGACGACGTCGGCCGGTCCGATCCAGGCCCGGGGGGCCAGGCGGTGGTCGGCCGGCAGGCCCACGTCGAGCGGCTCGGTCATCAGGGGAACCACGGTGAGTCCCCTCCCTCCCCAGGGCAGCTGACCGCGCAGGCTGTAGGCGAGCACGATATCGAAGTCGGCGGTGAGCGCAGGGAAGTCGCTCAGTTCCGGGTCCTTGTCGGTGCAGTTGACGATCAGGCCCGGCACCCCCGCGATCTGCTGCAGCGCGCCCGGCAGCAGCATCTCGCCCGCGGTCGGGAAGGTGACCAGGCTCACCTCGCCGGTAACGTGGTTGCGGAACTCGTCCCACACCGCGTTGGCGCGGGCGAGCGCGACCGCGACGTCGGTCGCGCTGCGGGCCAGCGCGCGTCCGGCATCCGTCAGAATCAGGCCACGACCGCTGCGCTCGGTGAGCGGCAATCCGGCCTCCCGCTCCAGCACCTTGAGCTGTTGCGATACCGCCGACGGCGTGCGATGGGTTGCCCGCGCCACCTCCGTGATGCTGCGACGTTCGGCCAATTCCCTGAGCAATTCGAGCCTCTGTACATCCATGTAGCAAAGCTACACACTCAGTGCAGAACAATGCGATTGTGCTGCACTGTTTGTCGTGGTGGAATTAACACGTCGAACTCGTGCAATGGTGCCTCCGTCTCCCCGACACAAACCCCCATTCACGAAAGGTACGACCGTGTTCGTTCTCCTCGCCGTTCTCGTTCTCATTGTTCTCTCCTCCGCTGCCGCCGTCGTCGTCGACGTGCAGAAAGACGGCTACCGTCGCCTGCCCGAGCGCAAGCTGGTCCGCAGCTTCTGAGCACCCGGGGCACAGCCGGGAACGATACGGTTCCGGCAACTTGTCGATGGCCTAAAGTTGGACTGTGAAAGACACTCGCAAGCAGCTCATCGACCACATCTCGGCCGAGGCCGTTTTCCACGGTGATTTCACCCTCACCAGCGGCAAGAAAGCCAGCTACTACGTCGACCTCCGCAAGGTGAGCCTCGACCACCGGGTTGCCCCGCTGATCGGTCAAGTCATGATCGATCTCATCGCTGGGATCCCTGGCGTGGCCGCCGTCGGCGGCATGACCATGGGCGCTGATCCTGTCGCCGCCGCGATCCTGCACCAGGGGGTTGCCCGCGGTCTTGCCTATGACGCCTTCGTCGTGCGCAAGGAGCCCAAGGACCACGGCCGCGGCCGCCAAGTTGAGGGTCCCGACCTCGCGGGCAAGCGCGTGATCGTGCTCGAAGACACCTCCACGACCGGCGGATCCCCGCTCGCCGCGATCGAGGCGCTGCTCAAGGTCGGCGCCATCATCGCCGCCGTCGCCGTGGTCGTCGACCGCGACACCGGTGCTCGCGAAGTGATCGAAGCAGCCGGCTACCCCTACTATGCAGCGATCGGCCTTGAGGACCTGGGGCTGCGCTGATGCCCGACAAGGACGGACAGGGCGAAGACGGAGTCGACTGGCTCGCGTCCCAACTCGGCGGCGGAGCCAGGCCGGCCAGCCCCGACGAATTCGTCCCCCGCAAGGGCGCGCCCCGCCGTCCGAAGGCAGTCCCCGTCGAGCCTGCGCCCGGTGAGGCTGCCCCGAAGACCGCCGGGTTCCTCTGGGGCCTGAAGCCCACCACCGAGACCGATCCCCACGTGACATCGACGGATGTCGCAGTTCCCCCCGTGTCGCCGGCCACCCCCGAGCGGCCATCCGCTCCGACCCCCGCGCCGGTCCCGGCCGCCTCGGTGCCTCGTCCCGCCACCCCGGTGCCCTCGGCCGGAATCGGCCAGCGGGCCGAGCCGCTCGCGCCCGCCCAGTCGGCCGACCTCAGGCCCGCCACCCCGACCCCCGCCCGTGCTGCCGGGCACACCCCC
>NZ_SOFP01000022.1 GCF_004402785.1 Cryobacterium algoritolerans | reverse complement strand
GCCCGGGCCGCAGCCACGCGGCGCGCCACCCGACCGCTGCGGCGATCCCGTTCCGGGTCGCGCCGACCCCGGCCCCGGCCGCCGCGCCGCACTCCGCGCTGCAGTCCACCCAGCTCTCCCTCGCCGAGGCGAAGGCCCGCATCACCCGGCTCGAGGCCCAGCTCGTCGAAGCCGGCGCCACCGACTCCGACCTGGCCAAGCTGCGTGAGCAGGCGCGTTCGGCGCAGCTGCAGTTGCGCGACGCGCTCGTCGAGCTCGGAACACTCCGCCACACCGTCGCCGAACTGCGCGACGAGCAGCGCACCCAGAAACGGATGCTGCGCGAGTCCCGGCGCACCGTATCCGCACCGCCGGTCTCCAGCGAATACGAAACCCGCCGCGCCCTGTGGGAAGATTCCTCCGGTTGGGTGCGCCACGAGATTCTGCTCGCCTGGGTCGACCGGGTGCCGGAATCCGACCGCGAGGAATGGCCGCTTCCGCACAGCTACGTGCTCAGCGACCGATTCGCGGATTCGTTGTCGGGGCTCGACGACGGTCAACTGGCCAAGGCGTTCAAGGCATCCGTCGACGTGCTGACCGGGCGGGTGAAGACCCTCACCGGGCGGCACCTGCACGCGCTTCGTCAGGGCGCCGGAGCGGCCGACCCGCACCTGCTGCGCTGGGACGGCGCCCGCTGCATGCGCGTCTCAATCGAACAGAACACCCCGGCCGCCCGCCGGATGCACTTCTGGCAGAAGCCGGATGGCGGGATCGAACTGATCCGCATTGTCACGCACGACGACATGGAGGCGTAGGCCCTATCGTCGTCGGCATGCCCCGTTCGATTCGCCCGCTGCTTCCGCACGACTCCGCCCAGGTTCTGCTGCTCAACAACGATGCTGTTCCGGCGGTGAACGCCCTCGACGAGGCGAGCCTTGCCGCGCTGCTCGCCGAGTGTGCCGTCGCCGTGGTGGTCACCACCGACGCCGAGCCGGCGCAGGTGCTCGGCTTCGCCATTGTGTTCGCCGCGGATGCCGACTATGCCAGTGAGAACTACCGCTGGTTCGCGGAACGTTCGCGTGAGTTCCTCTACGTGGACCGCATCGTGGTGGCCGAGGAGGCCCGCGGCCAGGGGCTGGGCGAGGTGCTCTACGGAACGATCTTCGCCTCGGCCGAGACGACGGCGGCTGTCGTGGTCTTCTGCGAGGTCAACATCGAACCGCCGAACCCTGGCTCGTTGGCCTTCCATTCCCGTCTCGGTTTCGCGCAGATCGGCCAGCGGTCCACCAAGAACGACACGGTCGTGGTGGCGCTCCTGGCTGCCTCGGTCGGGGAGTACGCGGAGCGCTGACCGCGCCCCCCCGGTGGTCGAGCCTGTCGAGACCCGGTGATTTCGAGAGGCTCAACCGCCGCCCTGGGGTCGAGCGTGTGCGCAACGCCGTCACTCGAGGGAAGTCAGCGCCCTGCTATATTTCGCGGCAAGGCGATCCCGTGTGCCGACATCCAGCCGCGCCACCCGAGCTGGATCGAGATTGTCGGCGATGTCGGCGCGCTTCACGGCCAGGGCGATCGGGTTGGCGCGGATGGCGGCGTAGTAGTCGGCGTCGCTGACGGCATCCGTTCTGGTCAGCAGTTCGACTGCGGCGACCACGCCACCGGGGATGCCGGCGGCCAGGAGGTCGCTGGGGGGAGACGCTCGTGTCTTCGAACACATCGTGCAGCCAGGCGGTGGCCTGGCCCAGCGGGTCAATGAGGCGCTCGGCGACCCGGCGGGCGTGGTCGAGGTACGCGGTACCCAGCTCGTCGACCTGGCCGCCGTGTGCGGCCGTGGCGATGGCCTGGGCGGTGGCGACGAACGGTGCGGCTGTTGTGACCGGCATGGTGATCCCCCTTGGGCATTGCGACCGAGCGTGTGTGAGGGACAGTCCGGGAGAAGATTCAACCCGGACTGACGCCTGCACCGCACACGGTAGCGCGCACCCGTGAACGGGGGAAGTCGCATCGAGAAAATCGGCACAGCAGCCCCTTCCCTGCGCCCCGCACTGGGGGTGACTGATCCAGCCCCGTGGGGGTCGAATGCGCCATCGGGCTGGTAGGTTCAGGGCAGGTGGTCATCCGGCCACCGGCGAGACGGTTCGTACGTCTTTCGCAAGGGCACACCCGTTGAGAAACGGGGTCGCAAAGGCACGGGACCCTCGGGTCAGCCGGCCTACCGAATAAATAGGGCCGCAGCAGATGAGCTTTCCATTCCTGGAGACCGACGCCAGCGTCGAGTCCGACGGTATGACGCAGCCTCATGCCGCCCTGACTGTGTTCGCAGTCGACGGCCCCGGTTCACGGGCCCCGTCACCCCACAGACTCCATCAATCCGTCGCCGACTTGGGTAAGCAGACGACGGACTGAGGGAAGTCAGGTCGGCCTTCGGGTGGCCGCCCTGGCGCGGAATTGCGATCGGGGACCGATTCGGGTTCGGTCCCCCATCGCATTCACGCACGTCAGGGTCGTGGCCAGGCGAATTGTTGCGCCATGCCCGTTCGCACTGAGCCAGGCCCGCATTGTCGGGGTATGGCGCCGCACCGCGGGACCGCGTGGGACGAGGAGTGTCGCCCCGCACAGTCCCCGGTGCGGTTCCGGCTACTTCGCCGGTTCGGTGACCGTGTTGCTCTGCAGGGTGACTGCGGTCTGGGACAGCAGGCGCCCGTTGATCGTCGCTCCGGTCTTCATCGCGATGAGCGTCTTGCCGAGGATCGTTCCCTCGAAGTGCGCCGTGGTGCCGATCGAGGTGGAGCCGGCGGTCTGCCAGAATACGTTCTTCGCCTGCACGCCACCGGCAAGGGTGACGTTCTTGGCGGATGCCTCGTCGAGGTTTCCCGAGATCTGGAAGATGAACACATCGTCCGGTCCGCCGGACAGGGTGACATCGGTGGAGATGGTCACGTCGGTGTTCCACTTGTAGAGGCCCGGTAGAAGGGTGAGCCCGCCGATCTCGCCCGCGCCCAGGTCGATGAAGTCCGGGTTGATGCGCCCGGCCGCATCACCATAGGCGATACCCATGTCGCCGACGACCGTGGTCAGGAAGGACGGCGCGGTGACCTCGCACGGCGGTCCGGCGGCGTCGACCGCGAAGATGGTACCGGTCTGCACCTCCGGGCAGGTCAGGAGGATGGCCGCGCCGGTGATCGGGCTGGCGCCGACATTTCCGTTCACGGCCGAGGCGTAGACATCCGTCACGCCCGTCTGCGAGAGGATGGCGAAGGTACCGGCCGTGCCGAGCTCGATGGGAGCCTGGGGGAGGCCGCTCGCAGAGGCCGACCCGCCGATAACGGCGCTGCCGACCCCGGCGACGGCGACGGCCAGGAGCAGTCCGAGCTGGGCCTTGCGGGGAGTAGAGAAATTCTGGATCTTCATTGCGGTGGTTTCCTTTCGGCGAATCCGCACTCTGCGAATTCGGGCAGGGCCACCGTGGTGGGGTCCCCGATGCTGCACACCGGGTTTCTAACGTCGGTACCGTCCCCGAAAGGCCCCAGGTCCCACGCACACAGGCGTCCACCACGCACGACCTCGCACGCCCCACGGGACCAGTTCCAACGAATCGAATCTGTCTAACCCCCAGACTAGGGTTGGTTTTCCCCACTCCCCAGGATCCGAAGTATTAATCTGGTGAACACTTCGCGCCGACCCTTTCCTCTCGCTCGGCGGTCGTGAAATCGCGATTCACCGGCCCCGGGGTCTGGCCGACCGACGGCATCGGGTACACAATATGGGTCATGATCGTGCTGGTCGTCTGCGGCGTGCTGGCCCTGGTCGGGGTCGGCGCGGTGGCGGCCTGGGGCGGCATCGATCTGCGCACGCCCGTCGCCGGCGCATCCGACCCCACTGCGCAGCAGACGGTGCTGCAGTCGAACCTGACGCAGCCGCGCCCGGCCCAGCCGACCACACCGCCGGCGTCGGTGTCGCCAACCCCGGTGCGCAGCGCACGAGTGCCGGCCGCGCTCCGACGCAACGCCTGGTGGGCGACGTTAGTCACGGTGACGGGCACGGGCTCCGGTCTGCTGATCGCCGGAGCCGGAGGACGGCTCGTCATGCGAGTGCTCGCGCTGACCTCCCCGCTGGCCGTGGGCAGGATCACCGAGGCACAGGCGCGCGTGGGCGATATCACCTTCAACGGAACCCTCGCGTTCCTCATTTTCGGCGCCCTGCCTGGGGCGTTCCTCTCGTCAATTCTCTACGTCGTGGTCCACCGCTGGCTTCCCCGCGGCCGACTCGGGGGCGTGGTCTTCGGTCTCGTCCTGCTTGCCCTGTTCGGGACGACCCTCGACCCGCTCAGAGACGGCAACATTGACTTCTACATCGTCGGGCCGGGCTGGTTGGCGGCCCTGCTGTTCTCTGTCCTTGTGATTCTGCACGGGATGCTGGTGGCCGCCTTCGCCGGCTGGTACAGCGCACGGCTCCCCCTTCCGACGCGTCGCACCTGGCTTGCCTACACGCCGCTCCTGGCAGCCGTCGTCTATTTTCCGCTCGGGGTGCTGCTGCTCGCCGCTGCCGTCCTGACGTTGATCGGCTCCGCGCTCGTGCCGGCGGCACCCGGCTGGTGGACCTCCCGCGCCCTGGTCCGGACCGGGAGGGTTGTCCTGGTCGTGGTCGTGGTCTTCTCGATCCCGGGCCTCATCGGTTCGGTTGCGTCGATCACCACCGGATGATCACGCAACGACCGTGACGGCCCACCGTTTCGCCCCTGCCGACGGGACCTCCGGCCTAGCCGTGTCCCGGTCCGCGCAGTACGGTGCCTTAACGGGGTCCTTCCGGCGCACCGGCGTCGATCCAGCGGTCCCACGCAGGGTTGGAGTCGGCATGACCGAGCGCAGCGTGGTGTGGTTCAACGAGATCGGCTTGGCCGATATCCCCCAGGTGGGCGGCAAGAACGCGTCGCTCGGGGAGATGGTGCGATCACTGGCAAGCCAGGGCGTGCGCGTGCCGGACGGGTTCGCGACGACCGCGGATGCCTACCGCGCCTTCGTCACCGCGAACGGGATCGAGCCTGCACTCCGCCGTCAGCTCGAGCTGTTCCACTCGGGTGAGGCATCGCTCCGCGCCACCGGTGATGCCCTCCGCGAGTTGTTCCTGGGTGGGGAATTCCCTGGGGAGATCGCCGAAGGCATCCGCTCGTCCTATCGGGAGTTGTCGGAGAAAAGCGGCCAGGCGAACCTGGCCGTCGCCGTGCGCAGCAGCGCCACCGCGGAGGACCTGCCGGATGCCAGCTTCGCCGGCCAGCAGGAGACGTTCCTGAACGTGACCGGCGAGCGGGACCTGCTCGACGCCTGCCGTCGCTGTTACGCCTCCCTCTTCACCGACCGGGCGATCAGTTACCGGGAGGTGAAGAAGTTCGACCACCTCGAGGTCGCGCTGTCGATCGGCATCCAGCGGATGATCCGCTCCGATGTGGGCGGCTCAGGGGTGATGTTCTCAATCGACACCGACAGCGGCTTCCCGGGAGCCGCCGTGATCAGCGCGGCGTTCGGCCTCGGCGAGACCGTGGTTCAGGGCACCGTCGACCCCGACAAATACCTGGTCTTCAAGGCCCTGCTCGAGCAGCCCGGCTGCACACCGATCATCGAGAAGACCCTGGGGGCCAAGGCTCGCAAGATGGTCTACGCAAAGGGTGGCAGCGCCCGCACGCGCATGATCGACACGTCGGAGCGGGAGCGCCAGTCGTTCGTGCTCAGCGACGCCGACATCGTCAAGCTCGGCCGCTGGGCCGTGATCGTGGAGAATCACTACGGCCGGCCGATGGACATGGAATGGGCCAAGGATGGCATCACCCGTGAACTCTTCATGGTGCAGGCCCGCCCCGAAACCGTGCAGTCGCAGGCCAGCGGCACCCGGTTCACGATCAGCCGGCTCACCGAGCAGGGGCCGCTCCTGATCAAGGGCGTGGCGATCGGCGACAGCATCGCCGCCGGGGTGGCCTGCGTGATCAAGGACCCCGCCGACATCGAGAAGTTCGTCGACGGCGCCATTCTGGTCACCGAAATGACCGACCCCGACTGGGTGCCGATCATGACCCGGGCCGCGGGCATCGTCACCGACCATGGCGGTCCGACCAGCCACGCGGCCATCGTCAGCCGGGAGCTGGGAGTGCCGGCCGTGGTCGGCACCGGCACCGCCACCGACGTGCTCACGGATGGCCAGCTGATCACCATCTCCTGTGCCGAGGGCGACGAGGGCTTCGTCTACGAGGGTGGGCTCGCCTTCGAGACCGAGGAGATCGACCTGGGCGGCGTACCGAAGACCCGCACCAAGGTGATGGTCAACATCGCCAGCCCGGCCGCGGCCTTCGAATGGTGGCGGCTGCCCGCGGACGGTGTGGGGTTGGCCCGGATGGAGTTCATCATCAACAACCTGATCCAGATCCACCCGATGGCGCTCGTGCATCCTGACCGGGTGACCGACACGGTCGCGCTACGGAAGATCGCGGAGCTCACCCGCGGCTACGGCGACCCGAAGGAATACTTCGTGCAGGCACTGTCGCTCGGCATCGCGAAGCTCACCGCGCCGTACTACCCGAACCCGGTGATCGTGCGGATGAGCGACTTCAAGACCAACGAATACGCGCACCTGATCGGCGGCGCCGGTTTCGAACACTCGGAGGAGAACCCGATGCTCGGCTTCCGCGGCGCCTCCCGCTACTACGACGACCGCTACCGGGAGGGGTTCGCCCTCGAATGCCGGGCGATCAAGCGGGTGCGGGAACAGATCGGCTTCGACAACGTGATCGTGATGGTGCCGTTCTGCCGCACCACGGCCGAGGCCGACAAGGTGCTCGCGGTGATGGCCGAGAACGGGCTGACCCGCGGCCACCACGGCCTGCAGGTCTACATGATGTGCGAGATCCCGGCCAACGTCATCCTGGCCGAGCAATTCGCAACCCGCTTCGACGGCTTCTCCATCGGTTCGAACGACCTGACCCAGCTGGTGCTGGGCGTCGACCGCGACGCCGAGGACCTGGCGGCCCTCTTCGACGAGCGCGACGAGGCGGTCAAGAGCATGATCAGCCAGGCGATCGACAAGGCGCACGAGGCCGGGATCAAGATCGGCATCTGCGGCCAGGCACCGAGCAACTATCCGGACTTCGCCGCGTTCCTCGTGAAGGAGGGCATCGACTCCATTTCCCTCAACCCCGACAGCTTCCTCAAGACGGTCAGCCACATCTCCGCCGCCGAGCGCCAACTCGACACCGCGTAGCCGCCGGTCCGCGCTGCAGCCGCGCGGCGGTGCGCGACGGGACCGTCCGGGTCAGGCGCCGGACTCGTCGTAGCGTTCGAGCACGGCCTGCTCGTATTCGGCTTCGGCGGCGTCGGCGACCGCCCTGGCCTCGGCAACCCGGGCGCTGATCAAGTGCTCGACCTTCTCTATCCGTGTGACTTCCGCGGGGCTGGCCTTGGAGAGCAAGTCCTCCAGGATGTCGGGATCGCGGTGTGTGGCCGCGATGGCGCCCACCTCGGAGCGCAGAACCGCGGCCTTGCTCCGCAGGATGCGCACGCGCGCGTCCCTGGCGAGTTGCCGTGGCGTGAGCCCGGTCGCCTTGTCGGTCGCTTCGATGGCCTTTTCGGCGCCGGTCTTCTCGGTGCCGTTCTCGTGGTCTGCGGTGGTCATGGTGCCTCCCCGTTCTGTGGCAGCCTAGCGCGCGGGCGCCCCGCCGGAATAGGCCAAAGGGCCCGAGGGAGGGCTGGCGGGAGCGGCGGCGCGCCCGCTGGAGATGGCGGTCCACGGGAAGAAGGTGAGCAGCGAACAGGGTCGGCCCACTCGCGGCCCACTCGCACCCGGTTCTCACCCGAACTGGGCGTGTCGCTCCCCGCCGAACGGGAGCAAAATAAGAATCCATCTCTGATCAGGCAGGAGTTTCGGGAGATGACTGATGCAGCGTCTAACGACTCCGGCGACAACTACATCCATGACGACGACGCGGATGACGGCACCACCGGCGGCTATGAGGTGTACAACCCGCCCGCCGACCGTTTCCTGACCGCGCAGATGTGGTGGATCGCCAGCGATCTGGTGCGCAGGCACCCGCACCTCCGCATCTCGGGGGTGGAGGTCGACGAGGGCGCCCGGTTGCTGATCGTGCATGACGAGCAGAACGCGATGAGCGTCCAGTGGGATCTCGTGGGCGGGTGCAAGTTCCTCGTCAACGGGGTCGTGAACAAGATCAGCTGGATCGAGATGATGGCGGCCCTCAGCCCGCACGACATCGTGCAGCGGATCGAGGTGGCGACCGGCCTCGGCATCCCGAAGACCCCGCCGGTCACGACGAAACGAGCCCTGACCTACCGGCTGATCGCCAGCGCGCTGGCGACTGCGATCAATGATCGGCAGGGCTGGTACGCGGTGCCCGCGCCGATGCTGCACGACGAGGATCCGGCCGAACCCGGCTGCGACTACTTCCGCGGCTTCCCGTCGACCATCGAGGCCCGCTCGCGCTACGTGGCCATGACCCTCGAGGAGTTCGATGCCGGCAATCGCAGTGTCTATTTCTTCCAGCCGTTCTGGGCGCTGCTGCGCGACTTGGACCCGGTCGCGATCTTTGACGTGGCGGGCGTGATCCATACCGTTCGCGGATCCACCGAGCTGATGCCGGTCTACGAGCGCACGCACCGCACCCTGTCGATAACGACCGTGCATGTGCTCGGAACCTACCTGCCCTAGCGACGGCACTCCCGGTGTCCGGAGCGGGACTCTCCGTGACGCAGCGGCCGGTGATCGACCGGTCTCTAGCGGATGCTGCCGAGCGCCGTGAGCTTGGCGTGCAGGAGGGAATCGCTGGGCTCGACGACGTGCGTGCCGTCGGGGAAGACGATCACGGGGATCTGGGTGCGGCCGCTGATCGCGTGGGCTCGGTCGGCGCCGTCGTCGACGATCTCGAGGTCGACGTAGTCGTAGTCCACGTTGAGCACATCGAGCAGCTTCTTCGAGCGGCGGCAGTCACCGCACCACTGCGCGCCGAACATGGTGGTGCGCTGGGCGGTTGCTGCGGCAGTGGCGACGTCGATCATTCAACCCATTCTAGGTGCGTGCGGTTGGCGTTCTCTGGACGCGGGGCTCTTCGGGCGTCGATAACACGCTCCGACCGTGCGCGACAGCGCCCACGTTTCACCCCGAACGGGTGCCCACGAAAACCGCGAGGTGACTCTACAAGTGGGGGCGTGTGCCTGACCGAATACCGCCTCCGACCAATGACCACGCTGGTAGATTCGAACCGAGGCAAGAGCAGTCGGGGGGACTGGGCAATGCAGTCGAACCAGGTGATTTCCGAACGGCGCGGCCCGCCGCAGGACCCGCTGACGGCGTCCATCATCGAGGACCTGCTCGCGGCGAGCGAACGACTCTCCGCGGCCGGGCGCCACCGCGAGGGCGCGGCCCCGGCCGAAGAGGTTCTGGCCCTGCCGGGAGTCACACCGGTGCAACAGGCACGTGCCCGCGAGATGCTCGCGCTGCACCGCCTGCGGCTCGGTGATTATCAGGCATCCGTGCAGAACGGCCTGCTGGCACTGGAATACCTGACCTCCAGCGGAGACCTGCTGCGACAGTCCAAGGTGCACTGCACGCTCGCGCTGGCCTATACCGACACGGGCCTGACCGAGCAGGCTCTCGGCCACGCTGTTCCCGCGCTGGAGACGGCACGGGCCTGCGGGAGTCAGCTGGCCGAGTTCTGGGCGCTCACCCGGGCGTCGACGGTGCACGGCGCCATGGGTGACACGGTCCGGGGCGTCGACCTCGGACGGCAGGCGTTGGCCCTATCCAGGACCCTGGATGACACGGAGGCACGGTTCATCGCCGTGAACAACCTGGGCGACAGCTTCCTCGAGGCCGCGCGCGCCCAGCGAGCGGCGGAGTGCGACGCCTCGCTCGCGCTGCGAGAGGGTCTGGTCCTGTTTCGTGAGGCCGTGGCCATGGCCCACGCCCAGGGCCACAACTTCTTTGAGACAATCGCGCTCACCAACCTGGTCAGCATCCTGATCGAGTTGAACGAGCACGATGAGGCGAGGGAGAAGGCTCATCGCTGCAAGGATCTGGCCCGCGCGAACGGGTTCCGCAATCTCGAGGTGAATGTCGACGCGCAACTCGCTGAGGTGGTGCGAGCAGAGGGAAATCTCGAGGAGGCGACCGCGATGATGGATGCGCAGCTGGCCGACCCGTCGATCGATGAGGACCCAGCCCTGCAGATCAGGCTGCACCAGGCCTTGTACGAGATGCACAAACAGCGGCGGCGGTTCGAGCAGGCCCTCGTCCACTGCGAAAAGCTGGGTACCCTCTCGTTGCAGAGAATTACCCAGACGGCCGGGCTCCAGTCCCAGCTGCTGATCAACACCCTCGAGGTCGAGCAGGCCCGCCACGAGGTCGAGCGCTCGCAGCTCGCGGCCGAGGTTCAGCGGATCCGTGCGGAGGAGCTGGACGACCAGGCGCACACCGACCCGCTCACCCACCTGCCGAACCGGCGTGCACTCGACCGGGAGCTGCCCCGGTTGATGGACCGCGCGCGCGACCTCTCCCAGCCCCTGTGCGCGGCGATGATCGACTTCGACAATTTCAAGCGCGTCAACGACGCATACGGGCACGCCATCGGTGACCAGGTTCTCACCACGATGGCGCAGATGTTGCGCGCCGTCACCCGTGAGACCGATCTTGCGGTTCGGGTCGGCGGCGAGGAGTTCCTGCTCGTCTTCGGAGACACGGATCTTGACCAGGCCGCGCAGGCCTGCGAACGGCTGCTGGCCTCGGTGCGCGACTACGCCTGGAATGGCGTGGCCGCCGGCCTCACCTGCACGGTCAGTGCCGGCCTGGCCGACCTCAGACCTGCCGAGCGGGTGTCGCACTGGCTGGAACGAGCCGACAGCGCCCTCTATGCCGCAAAGAACCGCGGCCGTGACCAGGTTGTGACCGCCGAAAACTAGTCGGCGGCAGTCGCGCACCGGATGTCGCCCTGCGACATCCGGATCGGGAACTATTCGGCGTCGAGGTCCGTCTCGAGGATCACGACGAGGGATTCGAGGGCCTCGTCGGCCCCGTCGCCATCGGCGCGGAGAATGACCACGTCGCCGTTGGCGGCACCGAGGCTCATCAGGCTCAGGATGCTCGAGGCATCCATCGCGTCTTCGGCGGGGTCGCTCTCGAGGCCGATCGTGACCTCGATCGACAGCGCGCCGACGGCCGCCGCGAAAATCGAGGCGGGACGGGCGTGCAGGCCGACACGGCTCGCGATGGTGGCAGTGCGTTCGGACATGGTTCCTCCTGGGTGGTGCTCGGCGAGATCGGTTCTCGGCGAATCTGGTGCGTCGCTGGTCAACGAAGGCGGGTTCGGGCGTTGCAGCGCAAGCGCGCACGGTCCGATGGTCCGGCGGGAGCCCCGCTGGTCTCGGCCTGAGCCGTTGACGGTGAGCCGTTGATGGTGAGCCGTTGACGGTCAGCGGTTGACAGTGATGAAGTCGTCACCGGCGGCGAGTTGCGCGCCGGCGGCGACGGCATCCGCCAGCGTGATGTCCTCGGCAATGCGTTCGAGGATGATCACCGGCACGATCGGATTGCGGCCGGTCGCCTCAACCGCGACCACGTCGTAGCTGATGATCACGTCGCCCGCCGTGACGGTGTCACCCTGCTCGGCGCGAAGGGTGAATCCCTCGCCGTGAAGCTGCACGGTGTCGATCCCCAGGTGCACCAGCACGCCGAGTCCGTCGGGGGACAGGATCACATACGCGTGCGGGAATACTTTGAGCAGGTTGCCACTGATCGGCGCAATCGCGTCGACGACGCCGCGCTGCGGGTCGATCGCCGCGCCCGGCCCCACGATCGACTGCGCGAAGGTGGGGTCCGGTACCTCTTCGATGGCGACGGCCCGCCCGGGAACGGGCGCGAGCACGACTACAGGAGTGGCTGAGCTCACAGAATGTCCTCGATGTCTTCCGCGAGGTTGTCCGCCTCCGGGCCGACAACCACCTGGATGATCGTGCCCGACCGGAATACTCCGTGGGCGCCCGCCGCCTTGAGCGCCGCCTCGTTCACGAGGGCGGGGTCGGTGACCTCGGTCCGCAGCCGGGTGATGCAGGCCTCGATCTCGACGATGTTGCCGGATCCGCCGAGGCCGGCCAGGATCTGTTCCGCTTTACTGCTCATCTTGTGTTCCTCCTGTGGTGGGTGCTGCTGGTCCGGATTCTAGTGCTCTCCGAGAACCTCGGCGGCGCGCGGTCTTGACAAGCAGGGAGCCGCTGCGTCATCATCGAACAATTGGATCGTACCAGTACGGACCACAAACCGAAAGTGGTCTTATGATGGAGATAGACCAACGATGCGAAGGTGACACGATGACGAAGATCGCTGACGAGAGTCCGGCCCTCGAGGCAGGCCCCGTGCCCAAGCATGCCCAGCTTCGGGCCATCCTGCTCGAGCGGATCGAGAACACCCTTGCTCCGCACGCGGCCATCCCCGCCGAGCGGAAGCTGATGACCCAGTACGGCGTGAGCCGCTCGACGGTGCGCGAGGCGATCCGCCAGCTCGTCGAAGAGGGCCGCCTCTACGGGGTGCATGGCAAGGGCACCTTCGTGGCCGGCGAGCGCGTGCAGACCGACCTGCACCTGGCGTCCTTCACCGAGGACATGCGTCGTCGCGGGCTCATCCCCGCGACGATCGTGAGCTCGTTCGCCCTGGTCGACGCTTCGCTCGAGGTGCGGGCCGCGCTCGGCCTCGGCGCGAACGCCCGGGTCTATGAGATCGACCGCCTGCGGCTCGCCGGCGGCATCCCGATGGCGTTCGAGCGCGGCTATTACAAGGCGGAGCTGCTGCCCGACCTCGAGAGCAAGGACCTGACCCGGTCGCTCTATGCGACCTTCGCCACCGAATACGGGCTGCGCATCGACAACGCGGAACAGACCGTCTGGGCTGAGACCGCGGATGCGGGCGCCGCCGAGGTCCTGGGCGTCACCGAGGGCGCACCCCTGATCGTGTTCCGCCGCACCTCGGCGGCGGGATCGGCATTTATGGAATACGTCACCTCGTGGTACCGCGGCGACCGCTACCAGGTGCACATGTCCCTCAATCTGCAACACCAGCCCTGATCCACCCCAAGCCACAACCCATCACCAGGAGGAAATCAATGTCCAGCATCACCGCAGACGCGGGCACGAAACGAAAGTTTCCCGGCCTCGGCCAGGCTCAACGAGTCGGCCGCAGTCTTATGCTCCCGATCGCCGCACTCCCCGCAGCCGGCCTGCTCCTCAGGCTTGGTCAGCCTGACCTGCTCGGTGGGATCCCGGGCTTCGAAACCGGCGGCGCCGTCATCGCGTCGGCCGGCGGCGCGCTCTTCGGGGCTCTCCCACTGCTCTTCGCGGTCGGCGTGGCGATCGGCTTTGCTAAGAAGGCCGACGGTTCGACTGCCCTGGCCGCCGTGGTCGGCTACCTCGTCTTCTCCAAGGTCGGCGAGGCAATGTCGCCGCTGGTCCTGGGGCTGCCGGCCAAGGGCGGAACCCAGGATCTCGTCAATTACAGCGTGCTCGGCGGCATCCTGATGGGTATCGTCTCCGCGTTGCTTTGGCAGAAATACCATCGGATCTCGTTGCCCAGCTATCTCGCCTTCTTCGGCGGGCGCCGGTTCGTGCCCATCATTACAGCCGTCGTGGCGCTGGTGCTCGGTGTTCTGCTCAGCTTCGTCTATCCGGCGTTCGCGAACGGGCTGACCGGCTTCGGTGAGCTGGTCACATCCAATAACATCTGGGGTGGCTTCCTCTACGGCACGACCAACCGGCTGCTCATCCCGGTGGGCCTGCACCACATCCTCAACTCCGTCGTCTGGTTCGTCATCGGTGACTACCACGGGGCCACCGGCGACATCGGCCGGTTCTTCGCTGGCGACCCCACCGCGGGCTCCTTCATGACCGGATTCTTCCCGATCATGATGTTCGCTCTGCCCGCCGGCGCCCTGGCCATCTGGCACGAAGCCAAGCCGTCGCAGAAGAAGATCGTCGGCGGCATCATGCTCTCCGGCGCCCTCACCGCGCTGCTCACCGGCGTCACCGAGCCGCTCGAATTCTCCTTCATGTTCGTCGCGTTCCCGCTGTTCATCATCCACGCGCTGCTCACCGGTTCCTCGCTCGCCCTGGTCAACGCCCTCGGCATCCGAGACGGGTTCAGCTTCAGCGCCGGAGCCTTTGACTACGTGCTCAACTTCGGGCTCGCCGAGAAGCCGCTCCTGCTCATCCCGATCGGGCTGGCCTACGCCGCGATCTACTACTTCCTCTTTCGTTTCGTCATCCGCAAGTGGAACCTGAAGACCCCCGGCCGCGGCGACGACGAGATCCAGGACCCGGCAGCGGCGGACTCCGCGGGAACGACCGTCTAGCTGCGACGTCCCGTGCCGGGGGTTGCGGGCAATCCGCCCACGACCCCCGGCACCGCCGGCAGCACCCGAAACACCATGCAATTCGAACCTGGAGTACACGATGGCCGAAGTAGTTTTTGTTGACAGTGAAGCCGCGGCGGGAACGCTCGCGGCGGCATCCATTCGTTCACTGATCCTGCGGAAGCCGGATGCCGTGCTCGGCCTCGCGACGGGCTCGACGCCGCTCTCGGTCTACGCCGCGCTGGCCGCGTCCCTCACAGCCGACCCGATCGACGTGTCCCGGGTGCGCGGCTTCGCCCTCGACGAATACGTGGGCCTGCCCGCCGACCACCCCGAGAGCTATCGCTCGGTCATCACCCGCGACGCCGTCGTGCCGCTCGGCCTCAACCCCGCGAACATCCAGGTGCCGAGCGGCGACCCTGCCACCATTCACACGGCGGGCCTCGACTACGAGGCCGCCATCCTCGCCGCCGGCGGCGTCGACGTGCAGATCCTCGGCATCGGCCGCACCGGGCACGTCGGCTTCAACGAACCCGGCTCGTCGTTCGCCTCGGTGACCCGCATCAAGACCCTGACCGAGAAGACCCGCATCGACAACGCCCGCTTCTTCCCCTCGATCGACGACGTGCCGATCCACTGCATGACGCAGGGCCTGGGCACCATTCTCCGGGCGCGGCATCTCATCCTGTTGGCCTTCGGGCCGGAGAAGGCGGATGCCATCGCCGCCGCCGTCGAGGGACCGGTCAGCTCGAGCAAGCCGGGTTCGGTGATCCAACTTCACCCGCACGTCACCGTGATCGTGGACGAGGCCGCAGCCTCGAAGCTGGCGAACCTCGACTACTACCGGTACGCCTGGGCCCACAAGCCCTGGCCGGGAATCTAGGCCCTGCCGCTGCACCTCATCCCTGCACCCTTCAGTCTGAATCCCGCGTGTGAACCCTTGGAGCAACCGTCATGACCCCGCTCACCTCCCCTCCGGCCGGATTGGTCCCGGCCGAGCGTTCCGACGCGCCGTTCGAGGACGGCCAGGGCTCGGCCGTGCCGTCGCCCGCAGTCCCGTCGCCGGCGGTGCCGATGCTCATCTCCGGCGGCACCGTGATCGCACCGGACGCCGTGTACTCGCCCGGCTGGGTGGATATCCGGGCCGGCCGGATCGTCGGCTGCGGCGCGGGGGAACCGCCCCGGGAGCCGGACTTCAGCTTTCCGGAGTGCACCCTGGCCGCCGGTTACGTGGACATCCACACCCACGGCGGGGGCGGCAGCAGCTTCAACGACCAGGACTCCGCCGTCGCCGCCGCGCAGATCGCCGCGACCCACCGCGCCCACGGCACCACGACCCTGATGGCCAGTCTTGTCACGGCCCCGCTCGACGAGTTCGAGCGCACCGTGGCGGCCCTGGCCGGGCTGGTCGAGCAGGGGCTGCTGGCCGGCATCCACCTGGAGGGTCCCTGGCTGAGTCCGGCCCACCGCGGCGCCCACGACGAAAACCTGCTCCGCACGCCGGACGCCGAGAGCATCGACCGGATCATGCGGGTCGGCCGCGGCACCGTGCGGATGGTCACCATCGCGCCCGAGCTGGAGGGTGGACTCGCCGCCGTACGCCAGATCGTCGGCTTCGGCGCCGTGGCCGCGGTCGGGCACACCGACGCGAACTACGACATGACCCGGCAGGCGATCGCCGCGGGGGCCACGGCCGGCACCCACGTGTTCAACGCGATGCGGCAGATCCACCACCGCGAACCCGGCCCGGCGCTCGCCCTGCTCGAGGACCCCACGGTGTTCGCCGAGCTCATCGCCGACGGGGTGCACCTCCACCCGGCCATCGTGCGTTTCATCATCGAGAGCCCCTCGCGGCCCGTCTTCGTGACGGATGCCATGGCCGCCGCCGGCGCGGACGAGGGCGACTATAAGCTCGGCGCCCTCGACGTGAGCGTCTCCGGCGGCCAGGCGCGCCTGGCCGACGGCACCATTGCCGGCAGTGTGCTCACCTTGAGCGAGGCCGTGCGTTACGCCGTGCACACCGCCGGCGTGCCCGTGGAGGTAGCGGTGCGCGCCGCCACCCAGAACCCCGCCGACATGATCGGCCTCGCCGACCGTGGCCGCCTCGCGCCCGGCAACCGCGCCGACCTGATCGTGCTGGGCACCGGACTCCAGGTCACCGCGACCCTGCAGGCCGGTCTCTGGTGCGAGGCCTGAGCCTCCGCCGGCCTGCCCCTCGCCTCCTGCTACGCCCCGCCGTTATACCCCGCTGCTACACCCCGAGCGCCATCCGCACCCCGAGCGACAGCATCACGACGGCGATGAAGCCGTCGAGGATACGCCACGAGCCCGGGCGGGCGAAGAACGGCCGCAGATGGCGCGCACCGAAGCCCAGCCCGAAGAACCACACGAAGCTCGCCGTGACCGCGCCGAAGCCCCACCACCAGCGCTCGACTTCGCCCTGCTGGTTGGCGACCGAGCCGAGGAAGATCAGCGTGTCGAGGTAGACGTGCGGGTTCAGCCAGGTAAGAGCGATCATCGTCGCCACCGCGGCCCGGGTGCTGATCGGAACCGGCGCGTCCTTCGCCACCAGCGCCTTCGGCTTGAAGGCGCGCACGGTGGCGAAGACGCCGTAGGCCAGCAGGAACGCGGCCCCGACGATGCGGATCACCACGAGCGCCGCCGGGGTCTGTTCGACCACGAGGCCGACGCCGATTATCCCCGCGAAGATGAGCACGGCATCCGAAATCGAGCAGATCAGCACCGCAGGCAGGATGGTGCGGGTGCGGCCCTCGATCCCGAGCCGCAGGACGTACGCGTTCTGCGCGCCGATCGCCACGATCAGGGCCAGCCCGGTGCCGAAGCCGAGGAGCGCGGGGAGGAGGGTGCCGGCGAGGTCCATGCTGGCCAATGTAGGAGACAAATCTGATGCAGTATAGCTAAAGTTTTAAAGGATACCTAAGCGAGGATAATGATGGCATTCCAGTTGGATCACCTGCACACCCTGGTTGCGCTCGTTGAGGAGGGCACGTTCGAGGCGGCGGCGCAGCGGCTGCGGCTGACGGCATCCGCGGTCTCGCAACGGGTCAAGGCGATGGAGCAGGCGGCCGGCCAGGTGCTGATCCAGCGGGTGAACCCGGTTGTGCCGACCGCCGCCGGCGACATCGTGCTGCGCCATGCGCGCCAGGTGCAGCTGCTCGAGGGCGACGTAGCCACGGAGCTCGGTGCCGGCCTGCAGCCCGGCGGGCGCACCTCGCTGCCGCTGGCCGTGAACGCCGACTGCCTGGGCACCTGGTTCCTCGACGCGCTCGCCGCCGTGCCCGCCGACAGCGGCGCGGTCTTCGACATCTACCGCGAAGACCAGGAGCACACCACCTCCCTGCTCCGCTCGGGCACCGTGATGGCGGCGGTCACGTCCACGGCCGAGGCGGTGCAGGGCTGCTCCTCGGCGCGGCTGGGCTCGATGCGCTACCGGGCCGTGGCCAGCCCCCGGTTCGTCGACGCCTGGCTCGGCGGCGTCGCCGGCACCGCCGGGCTCGACACCGCCCCGATGGTCAACTTCGACCGCCGCGACGACCTGCAGCACCGGTTCCTGCGCGGCGTCGGCGGCCGGGCCACGGATGTCCCGCGCCACCACATCCCCACCACGGCCGACTTCGCCCGCGCGGTGGTGCTCGGCCTCGGCTGGGGGCTGCTGCCCGAGCAGCAATGCCTCACCGAGCTCGACGACGGCCGGCTCGTGCAGCTGGCGCCGGGGCATCCGATCGACGTCGTGCTCTACTGGCAGCGCTGGAACATGGCCTCCCGCCTGCTGGACCAGGTGACGGATGTGGTCGGCCGGGTCGCGGCGGCGAGCCTGCACCCGTAGGGATTCATCCGCCCGTGAGGTCACGCGGGCCGCGGCTCTCGAGGGCCGCGACCCGCGGGCGCAAGACCGATGCTGTCGGCACGCATTCATTTGCTCAACCAGTGCCCAGATGCAGGATGAGCGGCAGTGCCGGAGCCATCGGCGCCCGCACCCCTATGGCATCCTGCGTTTGTCCCCCGCCACTGGCCGAAGTCGACTGGAACCTTCCCGCTGCGAAGACGGGGTTGACCCCCGTCGATGACCGACAACGGGGTGGACCCCCGTCGATGACCGACAACGGGGTGGACCCCCGTCGATGACCGACAACGGGGTGGACCGATGGTCAGTGAAGACTCCGCCACCGTGGGCATCCACACTGAATTCCAGGACGGCCGTGTCCATGGCCACGGCGGGATGCGGGTAGTCGGCCGGGAGTCCCCAGGCCGTTGAGTCGCGGACAAGACACCCTCGCTTCGGGCGCGAAGGTGCATTCTCCGCGCCTCAGTGACGAAAACGGATGCGAGATGGCCCCAGCCGCAGCGTCCGGGTTCGTGGGGGAGGGGAGTCTCAGGGATCGCGCCGGGAGTCCCCAGGCCGTTGAGTCGCGGACAAGACACCCTCGCTTCGGGCGCGAAGGTGCATTCTCCGCAACTCAGTGCCCCGCACCGTGGTGCACGCCACTTCAGGGGCGGCGAGGTCCCGGCGCGACAATACCCCTCGAACACGGCGGCGCGGGAAGTGCCGTTTCGCCCGTAGTCTCGACGTGGGGGAGTTGAACCCGAACGGCATCAGCGGCTTGTCCCCGGATGCTGCCACGGCATTCAGCACTGCATGACCCTCATGGAACTCGCTGGGGGAAGCCGTATGAAACTCACGTCCGCCCAACTGGACCGCGCAGCCGGGGTGCTGCTTGGCATGGCCTGCGGCGACGCACTTGGTGCCGGTTATGAGTTTGGCCCGCCGCTCGACAGCGGCGTCGACGTCACCATGAAGGGCGGCGGCGGCTTCAACTGGGCCCCCGGAGAGTGGACCGACGACACCTCGATGGCCGTGCCGATCATCCGGGCGATCGCCGACGGCAAGGATCTCCGCGACGAGTCTGTGCTCGACGAGATCGTGGCTGCCTGGGTCGCCTGGGCGCGCACCGCGCCCGACGTGGGCAACCAGCTGCGCGCGGTGCTTTCCCGCACCGACCGGGATCTGGCTGAGGTGCGAAAGGAGCAAAACGAGCCTGCCGTCCGCGTCGAGCTTGCCGTCCCTGCCGTCCGCGTCGAGCCTGCCGTCCCTGCCGTCCCTGCCGTCCGCGCCAGACCCGAACACGGGGGCACGGCATCCGCGGTGCGCCTCGTCGCCCTGGCCCACCACGACCGGCACGGCCGCAGCGGCGGCAACGGCTCGCTCATGCGCACCGCGCCCGTGGCCCTCGCCTTTCTCGATGACCCGGCCGCGCTCGCCGAGACTGCCCGCGCGATCAGCGACCTCACCCACGTCGACACGGATGCCGGCGACGGCTGTGTGCTCTGGTGCCTGGCGATCCGGCACGCGGTGCTCGCCGGCGAACTCGACGTACGGGCCGGTCTTTCGGCCCTGCCCGCCGAACGTCACGAACTCTGGGAATCGCGCATCCTTGCCGCCGAGGCCGGCACCCCGAGGGACTTCGACCGCAACGGCTGGGTGGTCGAGGCCCTGCAGGGAGCCTGGTCGGCAATCACCGAGCCCCTCCGCACAGTCATCAGCTGCGCGCGCGCCACGCCGGCCGACCATCTGCGGGACTCCCTCGAGGGCGCCGTTCGCGGCGGCCGTGACACCGACACGGTTGCCGCGATCGCCGGCGGCCTGCTCGGGGCTCGCTACGGGGCCTCCGCGGTCCCGGCCGAGTGGCGGCGGATCGTGCACGGCTGGCCGGGCCTCCGCGCCGACGAGCTTGTGCGCCTGGGAGTGCTCGCCGCCCGCGCCACAGGCGGCCGCCCCGACCCCGGTGGTCGAGCTGATCCCGGTGGTCGAGCTGATCCCGGTGGTCGAATTGGTCGAGACCAGCCCCTCCCCGAACGCCGCGACCCGGCCGTCACCGGCGCCCCGGCCGTCACCGGCGCCCCCACCGGCACCGGCACTGGCACCGGCACCGGCACTGGCACCGTCGCCGGCGCCCCCACCGGCACCTCCGCCGACGCCCCCACCCAACCCGTCACCGCAGCCCGGAACCGGCGCGACCCTGCCCTCCCCGACCGCCGTCCTCGCCGCGACCGGGGCAACACCACCTGGCCCGCCGCCGACCGACTGCCGTACGCCACCTTCGGCGACATCTCGACCCTGGTGCGGCATCCGCACGACCCCGGCGTCTGGCTCGGCGGGGTCGCCGCCCTCGACGCGCTTCCCGCCGAGATCGACGCCGTGGTCTCGCTCTGCCGGGTGGGCCGCGGCCAGGTTCCGGAGCGCATCCGCCCGGAGAACCGGGTGGCGGTCTGGCTGGTCGACGAGGTCGATCCGCGGGCCAACCCCAACCTCAGCTTCGTGCTCGAGGACACCGTCGACACGATCGCGGCCCTGCGGGCCGAGGGGCGCACCGTGCTCGTGCACTGCGTGCGGGCGATCAGCGGCACCCCCACGGTCGGCGCCCTGTACGCGGCGAGGCACCGGGGCGTGCCGATCGCCCAGGCGCTGCGTGAGGTGACGGATGCCCTCCCACATGCCCACCCGAACGCCACGTTCGTGGATGCACTCACGTTGCCCATTGTCGCCCGGACACCCTGACGCTACACTGACCCGTAGCCGCCAGAGAGAAGACGTCGAATGCGCGTCGGTGTCTTGCGGGCACAGCCGGATCTCGCTGTGCGCAGAGCCGGGGAGGATGCCATGAATCGCGATGACTTCGTCGGCATCTGGATCCACTCCCATGAAGAAAGCCGCGACGGGGCTCAGGTCTTCCGGCCTGAGGCTTACCCTTTCCCGCCATCCCGCGGACGGACATCCTTCACCCTGCGCGCCGACGGCAGCGCCCTCACCGGCCAGCCTGGTCCGGATGATCGGGGCACGACCGCGGACGGCAGCTGGCGACTCGATGGCACCGTCCTCGCCCTGCGGAGTCCAGGAGGGACTGCGCGCTATGAGGTGCTGGCTGCAGACGCGAAACACTTGGAGCTGCGACCGGCCTGACTCCTTGAAGTGAAGGAGGCCAGAAATGGCTGTCAAAGAAAAAGATCCCGGAATCACCGAAGAAGATCTACCGACGCGACGCTCCTGTGGAACCAGCGAGGTCAATGAGCGCTTGATGCGCTCCGTGGAGGGTTACGCCGAGGCCCGCGCGGAAATCGAAAACCGAACAGCACGCGTGCTCGATGCGGGGGTTGCGCTCCGAACGGGGTGCACCCAAATTCCCGTCGTCGTGCACGTCGTTTACCGCAATGCCGCGGAAAACGTGTCGGCGGCCCAAATCGATAGTCAGATCGCCGTGCTCAACGCGGACTTCCGGGCGACGAATGCCGACAAGTCCTCCACGCCTCCGGTTTTCCAGCCGCTGATCGGCGACGCGAGAGTGACCTTCAAGCTCGCGACGACCGACCCGTCCGGCAACCCGACCGACGGCATCACCCGCACCTCCAGCACGACGACTCCCTTCAGCTCAGCGACCGACAACGTGAAGTCGGCCGCCACGGGCGGGGCTGACCCGTGGCCGTCGGACAAGTACCTCAACCTCTGGGTCTGCGGCAACCTGCGCAGCGGCACGAACCAGGCGCTGCTCGGCTACGCGCAATTCCCCGGCGGTCCGGCCGCCACCGATGGGGTGGTCATCGTGCACACGGGGTTCGGCAGCACGGGAACCGCCGCCGCGCCATATGACCTGGGGCGGTCGGCCACGCATGAGATCGGCCACTGGCTCAACCTGCGGCACATCTGGGGCGACGACGGCAACGGATGCTCCGGCAGCGACTTCGTTGCCGACACCCCCAACCAGGCAGGGCCGAACTATGGGGCGCCGGCGTTCCCGCATCCGTCGTGTTCGAATGGGCCCAACGGCGACCTGTTCATGAACTACATGGACTACACCGACGACCGCGCGATGTTCATGTTCACCCCGGGTCAGGTCAGCCGGATGCAGGCGGCTCTCGACGGCCCTCGATCGAGCATCGGGGTCAGCGGACCGTGCATCGGCAAGCCGATCAAGGAATTCGTGAAGGACCTGCCGAAGGACAACCCGAAGGACCTGATCAAGGAGAACCCGAAGGACCTGATCAAGGACAGCCCGAAGGACTTCGTGAAGGACAACCCGAAGGACCTGGTGAAGGAGAACCCGAAGGACCTGGTGAAGGAGAACCCGAAGGACTTCGCCAAGGACAAGCCCAAGGACCTGGTGAAGGACAACCCGAAGGACCTGGTGAAGGAGAACCCGAAGGACTTCGCCAAGGACCGGCCGAAGGACCTGGGCAAGGACTTCATCGACGACATTCCCAAGCAGCTCCGCGACCCGGTCAAGGAGCTCGGCGGTGAAATCGGGCCGATCGATCCGGGTCCGTTTGGCAATCCGCCGTTCACCGGTCCGTTCGGCAGCGGTGCAACGCCGTTCGTTATCGGCACCGGCCGCGACAGCGTGCCGGAGGAATCCTTGGCCGATCAGGGTGACGGCATGAGTTCGCTGATGGGTATCGTGCAGCAGCTCGGCGGTATCCTCGCCGACTACGCGGGTGCCGCCGAGTCGGGTCAACTCACCGCCGCCGATGTTGCGCGGTGGCAGCAGCTCGCCGGTGTCTATGCCCAGATCATTGCACTCCTGGGCTGAGCTCGGCCGCTCCTCGATCGCCGTCGGGTCACAGTCAGACTGTGCCCCGACGGCGGGCCGGCGGGCGCCGTGATTCTCATCGTCAGCTTTCCCGACAACGCGCACGTCAATCGGGTGCTCGAGCACATCACCCGGCCGACCACCGTGTTCGACATCGCGGACTTCCCGAGCCGCACCCAACTCAACGTGAGCTTCAGTGGCGAGTCCACTGGCGTCAACTTTCTCTCGTTCACCCCGCCGGGGTTGGTGGAGATCAACCTGGCCGAGATCGGCGCGGTCTGGTTCCGGCGCATTCGTCCGATCGGGCTCGACCCGGCGCTGACGGATGCGACGAGCCGACTCTTCGCCTGGTCGGAGAGTACCGAGGCGCTGACTGGTCTGTGGCACGCGATGGAGTGCTTTTGGATGAACCCGCCCGCGGCCGACGAGGCCGGCCAGCGCAAGATCCGCCAGCTGCAGCTCGCACGAGAGGTGGGTCTGTCCGTGCCGGAAACTCTGATCACGAACGACCCCGAACGGGCGGCGGCCTTCATCGATCAGCGCGCGGACGGCGCGGTGATCCGCAAGGCCTTCCGCAACATCGCCGAGGCGCCGCGGTCGACGGCGATGGTCACCCGTGAGGACCGGGCGCACATCGACGATGTGCGCTACGCGCCGGTCACCTTCCAGGAGTTCGTGCCCGCCGACCTCGACCTGCGGGTGATCGTCGTCGAGCAGGAGATCTTCGCGGCCGCCATCCGCTCAGAGCCGGAGTACCGCACCGATTACCGGCTGGGCATCGGCTCCGCGGAATTCAGCCCCCACCGTCTGCCGGACGACGTCGCGTCCGCATTGCTCGCCCTCCACGCGCGGCTCGGCCTCGCCTACGGTGCCTCGGATTTCCGGGTCACCCCGGACGGCGAGCACGTCTTTCTTGAGGTGAACCCCGGCGGCGAATACCTGTTCGCGAGCGATCGCACCGGGCAGCCGGTGCCGCAAGCCATCGCGGCGAGCCTCGAGCGCCACGACCGAGACCTTGCCGGCGCCGGCTGACCCGGCGCCCGCCGGTCCATTAGCCCGCCGGTCTAGTCGCTCTCGGTGGTCGAGCTCGTCGAGACTCGGTTGTCGAGTCGCTCTCGGTGGTCGAGCTCGTCGAGACTCGGTTGTCGAGTCGCGCGGGGTGTCGAGTCGCGCGGGGCGTCGAGCTTGTCGAGGCCTCTGGGGGAATCGTCACGCTGATTCGGTGCTTTGCGGATCGGATTCGTTGAGCTTGCCCGCGCGTTTTTTGGACTCTGGGGTACATCGCAGACATTGGTGAGCGCGCCGAACGGGTCGCGAACAAGTCCGTGCGGCCCGAGGAAGACAACATGCTCAAGATCTCCACGGACGGCCGGAAAGCCACCCTCGACGTGCGCATGGACCTGTGTGCGCGCACCCACTGGCTCGCGCTCCTGCCGTGGCCCCAGGCCCTGCGGGGAGAGGTCGAACTCGGCCGGTCCAACCCGGCCGGTCCAACCCGGCCGGGGCCTCCGAATTCTTTGATCAAGCCTTCGCGCGGGCCTGTCTGCTTGGCGACCCGTGCTGGGAGGGAATGGCGGCTCGGGGGCTCGCCCTGGCCGCCGAGGCTGCCGGGGAGTCGGAGCGAGCATTTGAGATTCTCGGGGATGCTCGCATCCGCTGCAATCGCCTCGCCGATCCGAATGTCTGGCTGGAGGCATACATTCTCGACGCCCAATGCGAGCTGGGCCGACGCCACGGCCACCCCGATACCGTGTTCTGGGTGGAGCTGATGGGTTCCCTGACCTCCCGAACGGGCATGAAGGAACTCATGGTTCGTTCCTTGCTTCATGCCGAGGCGTTGGGCGACGACAGCGCCGGCCAGACCGCGCGGCTGCTCGGTGCTGAGATCGGCAACCCGGCGCTGGCGGACCTGCTCGCCCGGTGAGGCCGGCGAGGTCGCGCCCTGACCCACCGTTGGGCGCCTCTCCGACCGCGCAGTGCGGTGGTCGGGCGCAGTGCGATGGTTGGGCGCAGTGCGGTGGTTGGGCCTGTCGAGCTGTGGGGGCGCCTCGCGCCCGGGCGGTAGGCGAAAGCATCCACTTTCGCAGGAGACCCGTCGTTGCGCACCGTGTTCCCCGTTCGCGGGGGTGAGCGCAGGCCGTGCGCCGAAGTCCCATCACAGTTCGGCCTTGCGGAGCACCTGATCTCGGGCCTGAATGACGTCATGACATCGACTTCCCGAATGGTCGGTTACTCAGACGTGGAAAATGCGTGGGTCGTCTTCAGCGTTCCGGAATGTGCACCCGTGAGCGGGCACGCTACGCGCGAAGAGGCCGTCGACGCTGCCTTCGCCGCCGTGACCCGCGACGGAGGTTGGCTGACGGTGCACTACAGCGACGGGGCCGTTGAATCCCATCAGCAGTTCGCGGCGGCGGCAACGTCCCACGAATCGAGCTCGCCCGGACCGGATCGGCCTCGGACTCTCGAGTCCAATGTGCCGTCGCTCGTCGATGAGCGTCAGGCCCTGGCGGAGACCGGCGATTCCCGGCTCGGGCAGGAGCTCGACCTGCTCGACCTGCTCGGCGTGGTCGGGCTTGTCGGCATCCCGCTCGTCTCGGGCGTGTATTCGCCGGAGATCCTCGCCGCGGCGCGGGGAGAAACCTGGGTGCTCTACTCGGTGAGCCTGACCTGGGCGTTGGGATTCGCCTTGGTGGCGGTCGCCGCATCATTTGGCCTGCGGCAGGCCCGATTGGGCGAACTCGTCTCGGCGGTCCTCTGCTTCGCTCTCTCGGGATACCTTGCCGGCGAAATAGGCGTGGGCGGGCTCGGCGCCGCCCTCGAGCAGGGAGGGTCGCTTTTCGAGTCCCTGGGGAGCATGTTGACGTCCGCGCTCCATGCCTACGGCCCGGGAGGCGCGGTGGCCACGGCGGCCATCGGGGTGTTCTTCGGCTGGAGGCTCGCCCGACACCTGCCCGGCAGCATGGCGAATTGGCGGGGCGCCTGAGCCCGGTTCGCCCGCCAGGCCGGGTGCGGTAACGGTCGCCGCACGCTGGCTCTGCCGAGGACCATTCTGGCCGGCTCGTGGCGACTCGGCGATGGTCTCCCGGGTGGCCTACGCGGCGTCGTTGGGCACGCGCACGGTGAGGCTGCCCGGGTCGATCCAGGTCCTGAGGGCGGCGGCCTTGCCGAACTCGTCGCCGTCTAGTTCGATCTGCTCCGGGCGGTGCAGGCGCAGGACGAACTCGGTGCCGGTCGCGTAGTTGAGGGCGTCGACATCCTTCGTTTGGAAACGGCGCCCAAGCCGTGTTCGGGCGAGCACCCCGTTCTCCCAGATCACCTTGGACAGGATCTGCAGCCAGCCGAGAACGCCCTCCGGCTTGAGCACGACGATGTCGAAGACCCCGTCGTCGATCGCGGCATCCGGCAGCAGCACGATGTTGGCGGGCAGCGAACCGCAGTTGCCGACCATGATCGTGTGCGCGCGCATGGATTGAGTCGGCTGCTTGTTGAGGCTGTACCGGAAATGCAGGTCGTTCTTGTCCTGGCCGACGGCGACCAGGGCCTTCACGTAGGCCAGCCAGCCGACCTTCGCCTTGAGCACGTCGTCGGTGTTGGCGAGCATCTTGGCGTCGAGGCCGAGTCCGGCCATCACGATGTAGGCGTGCCGGTCGACCGTGCGGTCCTCGCGTTCGATGTCGATCATGGTCACGTCGATCGTCCGGTCGAACCCGGTGAACGCCGCGTGAATCGATTGTTCGGGATCGTCGAGCACCAGCTTCAGGTTGCGGGCGAGCAGGTTGCCGGTACCCGACGGCAGCAGGGCGAGCGCGCAGTCGGTGCCGTGCACGATCTCGGCGACCGCGCGCACCGTGCCGTCGCCGCCGGCCACGATGATCACGGATGCCCCGGCCTCCAGCGCCTGCTTCGCCGGACCCTGGCCGGGGTCATCCGCCGAGGTCTCGAACCAGAGGGTCTCCGGCCAGCCCGCGGCGGACTCCTCGGCCGCGACGGCGCTTTTGAGCGTGGCCAGGTCTACCTTGATCGGGTTGTAGACGACCGCGGCAAGGCCCGGGCCGGTGGTCTCGGGGGTGCGGATGGCCTGGTCGGCCTGGGGTAGGTCGGTGCTCGTCACTGGTGTCCTCCGGGTTCATCTGCGGGAATCCTATCGTCGCGCAGCCTCGGCGGCCACGGCAACGGGACATCCGTCACTGGTGAGACGGGCCTGCGCCGGATTCGTCACGCCGGCAGCGCTGATCGGCTGACAGGCTCAATCGCCGGTGGTGGTCGAGGTGGTCGGTGGTCGAGCCTGTCCCGGTGGTCGAGGTGGTCGGTGGTCGAGCCCGTCCCGGCGGTTGAGCCCGTCGGGCTGTGGGGGCGCTTCGCGCCCGGGTGGTTGGCGAAAGCATCGGCTTTCTCAGGAGACCCGGGTCAGTCCTCAACGACCGGGACGATTGCTTGGAGCGCTCCCCATGGGTGCCGCTCGCGGGTATACGTTCGAAGCATGGCGGAGTCGCTTCCGATTGACCGGGTGAGTGCCGACGACCTGATGTCGTTGGCCACCGAACGCGGATCCACGCCG
This sequence comes from Cryobacterium algoritolerans, assembly GCF_004402785.1. Classification (GTDB taxonomy): domain Bacteria; phylum Actinomycetota; class Actinomycetes; order Actinomycetales; family Microbacteriaceae; genus Cryobacterium; species Cryobacterium algoritolerans. The sequence goes on along the minus strand of NZ_SOFP01000022.1, from coordinate 5,887 downwards.
ACGCAGGTGGGGGCCGTGCTGTTCCTGGACACGAGCTGCCGGCCCGAGTCGACATCGGGGTTCGACACGGCAGCACGGCCCGACAGCGCTGCGGGTCTCGATGGCGAGCGGGTGATGGCGGTGCTCGCCCGGCGCCTCCCCGGGGTGCCGCGGTTGAGGCAGCTGCTCGTGGGCGTGCCGTTCGGTTGCGGGCGGCCGATCTGGGTCGACGATCCGGGGTTTGATGTGTCCCGGCACGTTTCCGTTGTCGCCTGCCCGGCGCCCGGGGGAGAACAGGCGGTGCTCGACCTTGCCGCGACGATGCTCGTCACGCCGTTGCCGCGGGCCCGCGCCCTCTGGGCGGCCACGCTGGTGACCGAGGTCTCGGAGCATCAGGCGGCGCTGATCATCGTGTTCCACCACGTGCTCGCCGACGGCGTGGCCGGCCTGGCCGTGCTGGCTGGGCTCGTTGACGGTGCGGGCGTCGGCGGTGAGCCCGGGGCCGGGGCCGGGCCTGGGGTCGGGGTCGGGGCCGGGGCATCCGGATTTCCGCGGCCGCAGGCATCCGTCCGCCGGCTGGCCGTCGATGCCTGGACCCGGCGACTGGGCTCGCCGCGACGGATGCCGGCGCTGCTGCGTCGACTCGGCGACGCGGCCGTGGAGTTGCGTTCGGTGCGCTGGACGCGCCTACGGCCGACCTCGCTCAACGTGCCGACGGGCCCGCGTCGGCGCTTCGCCACCGTCACGGTGCCGCTGGCCGGGATTCGCATCGCCGGACGTGCCCAGAACGCCACAATCAACGACGTGGTGCTCACCGCGGTCGGCGGCGCGCTGCACCGCCTGCTCACCGTGCGCGGAGAGAGTGAGGACCGCTTCATCATTTCGGTGCCGTTCGCCGAGCGGCGCGGCGCCACGGCCGGGGAACTCGGCAATCACAGCGGGGTGATCCCGATCCGGGTGCCCGGAGCCGGCGACCCGGCGCGCCGGCTGCGATTCGTCGCCGAGGGCACGCGGGTTGCCAAGCGGTCGGCGCCGGGCGCGACTACGGCGCTGCTCGGCCCGTTCTTCCGGCTGCTCGCGCGGATCGGCCTGTTCCAATGGTTCGTCGACCGGCAACGGCTGATCCACACCTTCGTGAGCAATCTGCGCGGGCCGGAGCAACGACTTTCGATCTTCGGCTGCCCGGTCCCCGCGATTGTGCCGCTGAGCGCCACGACCGGCAACGTCACGGTCTCCTTTGCGGTGCTCTCCTACGCGGACAGGCTCACGGTCATGCTCAGTGCCGACCCGGATGCGTGCCCCGACCTGGCCGCGCTGCGGGGGTTGCTCGCCGAGGAGCTGGCCGCGCTCGCCGGGTGATCGTCTCACGCGGGTGGGCGGGCGGGCGGGCCGACCGCTGCCGAGGCCGCACTTCGGCTATCCCCGTTCCGGCCGAGAGTGACCATTGCGCCGGTCGCTCTCGGCCGGAACAGGTCCCCTCCCGAGGTATTGGGGGACTTTGGGGGACCTCCCGGGGTATAGGGGACTTTGGGGGACCTCCCGGGGTATAGGGGACTTTGGGGGACCTCCCGGGGTTTCCGTCGGCATCCGTCGCTGTCGGCGTCGTACGCTGGAGGGAGCATACGACGCCACGAAGCCGAGGGGTACCGATGACCGAGCTCACTGCCGATCTTTACGATGAGCATGGGGAGGACCTCCAGTCCGTCGCCACTCAGTTTCAGTCGCTGGGCGGACGCGCGCGCTTCAGCGGCCCGATCCGCACCGTGTCGTGCTTCGAGGACAACGCACTCGTGAAGTCGATCCTCGCCACGCCGGGCAACGGCGCCGTGCTTGTGGTCGACGGCGCCGGCTCGCTGCGTAGCGCCCTGATGGGCGACATGATCGCCGAAAGCGCCGTCGCCCACGGCTGGGCAGGCGTGATCATCAACGGCGCCATCCGCGACCGCGTTGCGATCGGCGCCCTGGACCTTGGCGTGAAGGCGCTCGGCAGCAACCCGCGCAAGAGTGCCAAACGGGGCTTCGGCACGGCGGATGCCGTGGTCGAGATCGACGGAGTCAGCTTCATCCCCGGACGCACGGTCTACTGCGACGAGGACGGCATCCTGGTCGAACGCTAGGCGCAACCGCTCTCCCCGCGGGGTGAGTTTCGGACAAGACACCCTCGTCGCCGCTGCGAAGGCGCCTTCTCCGCAACTCAGCGTGGGACGTGTCGCCGCGCGGCACTCACCCCGACGCGGGCCATCGCTCATCGGTTGCGCGCTCGTGGGGTGAGTTTCGGAGACGACACCTTCGCTGCCGTTCCAAAGGTGTCTTTTCCGCAACCCGACCGAGAGGGTGGCATCCTGGTCGAACGCTAGGCGCAACCGCTCTCCCCGTGGGGTGAGTTTCGGACAAGACACCCTCGTCGCCGCCGCGACGGCGCCTTCTCCGCAACTCAGGGAGGGGGCGTGGTGTGCCCGGAGGCATCCAGCCCAGGCGTCACGTGACCCATCAGAAGCCGACAATGCCACACTGTACCGTCCGCCTGTGGACAGATGCTGCGGCGCGGGCGCGCATGCGGCATTCTCGAGCGCATGGCAGTCCGCATCCCGCTCCCCGACGAGTTCGGCGGGCGCGCGTTCCTGGTCAACGAAGCGCGGGCCGAGGGCATCGGTCGATCGCGCCTCGCCGGCAGCGATCTGCAGCGACCATTCTGGGGCATCCGTGCACCAACGGCAGGCTGCGACGACGTCGAAGCGCTCTGCCGTGCGCTCGCCCTGCGGATGCCTCCGAACGCCTTCTATACGCATGTCACCGCCGCGCAACTCATGCGGTTCCCGCTGCCGCGGCGCCTCGAGACGACACGGCCGCTGCATGTCGGTGTCGCGGAACCGGCTCGCGCCATGGATGCCAGGGACATCGTGGGGCACAGTCTGCGCGTCATGACAGCGGAGCTCGCAGCGTGGGGCGGGCTCAGCCACACGGGGCCGGTGCGCACCTGGCTCGACCTGGCGTCCGGGCTCAGCCTCGTCGAACTGGTGGCTGTCGGTGACCACATCGTGCACCGTGAGCATCCGCTCGCGACCCTCCTGGAACTGACGGAGGCGCTGGGCCGCTACCCGAGTCGTCGCGGCCTGGTGCGCGCGCGGGCGGCGCTGCCGCTGCTGCGGACCGGGGCGGAGTCGCCTCGGGAGTCTGCGCTGCGGGTGATCATCGTACTGGCGGGCCTGCCGGAACCGGAGTGCAACGTCAACATCTTCGATTCGAACGGCCGTTTCCTCGCCCGGGGTGACCTGGTCTACCCCGAGTTCAAGCTCGTGCTCGAGTACCAGGGGGACCACCACCGCACCGATCGGGCCCAGTGGCGCCGGGACATCCGTCGCGTGCAGAATGTGGAGGATATCGGCTGGCAGATGCTGCAGTTCACCGACGACGACCTCCGCAACCCGGCCGAGCTCGTCGGGCGCATCGAGCGCCGCCTCCGCGCACGCGGTTGGGTTGGCAAGTGCCGCCCCCGGCGCTGAGGCGTGCCGCTGGTGGCCGGTCGCCGCGCTCCCGTGCCTCAGTCGCGCCGCGCTCCCGGTCGCTGCGCTCTGGTGGGCTGAGTTGCAAAGAATGCACGTTGGTGGGCTGAGTTGCAAAGAATGCACGTTGGTGGGCGCGACGAAGGTGCTTTGTCCGCTTCTCAGGNCACGTTGGTGGGCGCGACGAAGGTGCTTTGTCCGCTTCTCAGGCGCTGGCCCCGCCTGCGCGAGTGCCAGCACCGCCCTAGTGCCGGCCCCGGCCCCGGCCCCGGCCCCCGGCGGGAGGCGTGACGTGGCGAGCGCCGGCATCCGGCCGGCGGCCAGCCGGCGCTGGATGCCCCGCGGAAGAGCTTGAACTCCTCTGAGTTGCAAAGAATGCACGTTGGTGGGCGCGACGAAGGTGCTTTGTCCGCTTCTCAGGCGCTGGCCCCGCCTGCGCGAGTGCCAGCACCGCCTTAGTGCCGGCCCCGGCTCCGGCTCCGGGCAGGGCTAGGCGAAGAACCCGATCAGCGCCGGTGCGAGCGCGGCCGGGTCGACGTTGTGGTCCTGCTCATCCAGGGTGAGCCGCCGGGCGCCGGGGATCGCCCGCGCAGCGACGGATACTGCGGTGCCCGCCCACGACGGGCTCTCGGCGCCGTCGATGAGCAGCGTCGGGGCGGCGACCTTCCCGAGCCGGACTGCGTGGAACAGCCCGTCCCCGACCAGCGCGAGGTCGTAGGGGAGCGTGTGCGCCACACCGAGCATGCCCGGCCACCATTGCTGCCGGGTCATGGCGGCGACGCCTTCAGGTTCGGCGCCGATGCCCAGCAGGAACAGGGTGGCGGCCTTCTCGCGGTCGTCGGCATCCGCCGCGGCCCGCACCTCGTCGGCCCAGGCGAGGGAAGTCCGCCCGTTCTCCTCGGCGGTGAACGGCGGCTCGTATGCGACCACCTTCGCGATGGGCAGCCCGGCGGCGGTCGCTTCGAGAGCGAGCACGGCGCCGGAGGAGTGCCCGTAGACCATCGCGGACCCGCCGGCCGCATCGATGAGCGCCGCGAGATCCTCGATCTCGCGGGCGATGGCATACGGTTGCGTGTTGGTGCTGTCTCCCCGGCCCCGCCGGTCGTAGACGTAGACAGTGAAATGCGCGGCGAGCAGCGGGACGAGCGTGCCGGGCGACATCCGCGTGTTGAAGGCACCGCCAACGACGATCACGGCCGGCCCGGTTCCCGTCTTCTCGTACGCGATCGTGGTGCCGTCAGCGGAGTGCACGGTCTGGAACATAGGGGACTCCGTCGTCGGTGGCGCGTTGCGTTGTTCCGATTGTGGCCCATTTGCCCAGCATTCGCCCGGCAGCCTCGCGGAGCGGGTGACCTCGTCGAGCCGGGGCAGCCTCGCGGAGCGGGTGACCTCGTCGAGCCGGGGCGCCCGAGTGGCGCGGGAGACCCAAGCCTCAGGGTGGCGGCAGCCGAGCCAGCGGGGGTATTCTCGGCAACATGCTCGGCCGCAGCGGGGCCGCGGCATCCGGAACAGCCACACCAGTGAACGGTCGATTCGATGCCTGACAACACACACGTTTTCGGCACCATGCCAGGGCGGATGCCCTTCCTCCGTTTCGGATCGGGGCCGCCGCTGGTCGTGCTGCCGGGGATCAGCGCCAACCACGCATCTCCCGTTGGAGCCGAGCGGCGGGCACTGGCGCAACCGCTGATGCCGTTCGCCCAGGCCCGCCGCGTCTGGTGGGTCAACCGTCGCCCCGGCCTTGCCCTCGATGCCACTATGGCGGGGCTGGCCCGTGACTACGCCGAAGCCCTGCGAGGCCGGTTCGACGGCCCCGTCGATGTGCTGGCCTTCTCGACCGGCGGCAGCGTCGCGCTCCAGCTCGCCGCCGACCATCCGGATGTCGTGAGTCGACTCGTGATCGTCTCCGCCGCCCACCGGTTGGGCGCGCAGGGCGCGCCGGTGCAGTTGCGGGTGGCGGAGGAACTGCGGGCGGAGCGCCCCCGCCGGGCGGCCGCCGGGATGTTCGGGCTGCTGGGCGCGACGGCGAGCAGCCGGAGGTTTCTCGCGGCGCTCGGCTGGTTGATCGGGCCTGCCTTCTTCCGCACGAGCACGTCCGACCTGCTCGCGACCATCCACGCCGAGGACGGCTTCGACCTGCGCGCACGCCTGCACGAGATCACCGCGCCGACCCTCGTGATCGGCGGTGACCGGGACGCGTACTACAGCCCAGAGCTCTTCTCGGAGACCGCGGCGCTTATTCCGCGGGGGCGGCTCATCCTCTACCCGGGCAGGGGTCACCTCGGCGCGCAGAAGGTGCCTGGCTTCGTGGAGGAGGTGCTCGGCTTCCTCGATGACCGGCCGAGCAAGGGCGCGCCGCCCGTCGCGGGCCGCACGCGCCGCCGGGCGTGACCGGGGCCGCACGC
>NZ_SOFP01000059.1 GCF_004402785.1 Cryobacterium algoritolerans | reverse complement strand
AAACAGGGTTTAACACCCTCCGCCTTCGATTAACAGCGTCCACGCGGGAGAAGTCCAATCGGACTCCGCGATCAGCGCGAAGCCAATCGATTAGGACTCACTCATCTAGGAGCATCCACTGACTGAGACGTGAGCGATTCCGAAGGTGAATGGCATGACGGGGTATTGCCGGCAGCTCCGATGGGACCGTCGGCAGACTTTTAGTGTTCGTGGGGGCGGTCGCGGTGACTGCCCGGATTGACAGGTCGTCGAGGCTGGGGAGGGCGTGCACGACGATGAGGGCGTGGGAGAAGTTGTGGATTGTGCTGGCCAACAGGGCAACGGAGCCGCTGGTGAGGAAGATCGCGAACTGCAGGATCGTCGTGCCCAGAAGCATGAGGAGACTCATCTTCAGTGCCTGAACGCCTTGGGAGCTGGCCTCGAGAGCGCTGTCGATCGAGTCGGCCGCGTCGTGCGTGTGCGGGAGGAGTAGCTCCCTGGTGCCTCATGTCAATACCTCCGGGAAGGTTGATCATTGCCTCAATCGAAAACCTCCTCGGAAGTCACGTGTTCCAGGCGCTGTTGACGGCTGGTTTTGGGACGGTGGGTTTCTTCTCCAGGGAAAGGGTCTCGAGTCCAAATCAATCTCCACGAACCCGGGGACCGCGTCATCCCAGTCGGCCCAGGTGCGGATCAGGATCTGCGACTTCAGCAGCGTTCCGGGCTTGGTATGCGACCGGCCACGGGATAGCAGCTTCGCCGGTCCGGGGCGAGCCGCCGGTCGATCGTCGCCGCGCTCATCCGCACCAGCAAGGCCGCCTCGGCGTCGGTGAGGTCGAGCTCGTCATCACGGCGCAGCAACGGCACCAGCACGCCCAGCATCGGTGCGAGACGCTTCCCCGCCGGTGCCCGCAACACCCCCAGCACTTCACCAGCGCCCTCGTCACGGCCGGCCCATAGGTTTCGGTGCCCGCCCTGCCCTGGGCTTCACCACCCTGAGCGTCACCGCGGCCGGCAACGCCGCCCGCGCGTAGTCGCGATGCCACCCGGTCAGCTCCACCAACTCGGTCAGTATCCGGCCCTGACCAGCCCGGTCGGCGCTGCGATACGCAAGCGTTTTCTTCCTCGTCACAGCCTGCCGCTGCGTCATCGTCAGCTCCATAGAAACGCGCGTAACCCACAATCATCGTCTCATCCCCGAACCACGCCGAAGCGGAGGTTTTCAAATGAGGCAACGAATGGGGCTACGCGGAGGTTTCTTATGAGTCAACGCGAGCTCTTGACAAAAAGACCGTTCCCGTAGACAGTATGTGGCAGAGCAGCGCAGTCTGCTGGTCCCAAGTTGCGCGGGTTGCGTCGAGGAAGCGTCAACAATTCCTTGTACTCGTCATGTTTTCGCTCCAAGCACGTGTCCGAAACAGCCGCCTAGTAAGGGATCCTAATGAAAAAGAAGAAGACAGCACTTTTGCTTGTGCCAGCGTTGGCTTTGGGCGTTGCCGTATTGACGAGTGGTCCAGCCTTCGCCGCCACAGGTGACGCGTCCTATCAGGGAACGCTCGATTCGATAAACGGCAGTAAGGGCAGCGGTACGTTTTCCATCAAGGTTTCGGGTGACCAGGCCACAGTTACCGAGACCGTCAGTGGTCTAGCCGAGACTTTCTCCGGTAATCCGTATCCACACGTTCAGCACATCCACATCGGAGCGAAGGGGGTGTGCCCCACCCCGGCAGCTGACACCAACGGAGATGGGGTGATCAGCACGACCGAAGGTCTGCCGTCTTACGGAGCGATTGGCACCACGTTGTCCACCAGCGGCGACACGAGTCCGGCGGCCGGAACTGATCTCAAGGTTGCCGGGATGGGTGGAAGCTTCACCTACAACCGCACCTTCACGTTGGACGCTGCCACCGCGGCCTCGCTAAAGGCAGGCACGGCTGTTGTGGTGGTCCACGGTCTAGACCCGACCACGTTGACGAAAGCAGCACAGGACGCGAAAAGCGATCTGGTTCCGAGTCTGCCCCTGGCAGCCACGTCGCCGGCTTTGTGCGGCTCCCTGAAAGCGTCGCAAGCGAACATGCCCAAGGGGGGCGTGCAAACCGGTGGTGGCAGCACATCAAGCGGTGCTGACACTGGCCTTCTCGCCCTCGGTGCGGGGTTCCTGGTCGCGGCAGGTGGCGCGGTGATAGTTCGTCGACGTCTCGCCGCACGCGGCTGAGATCGTTTTGAACACCGGTGATTATCCCGGATAACAACCGTCGCCGCGGTAGCCGTCTGGCTACCGCCGCGACGGTTCTGTTCATCGCTATCGGCTGTACGGCGATCGGTTTCGGTCTGTGGGGCAACCCCCCTCCTCCACGGCCACCGGCCTCGGCCGCTGAGGCGAGCCCCGCGCAGCAGCCCGTCACCATCACGCCCTCACCGGAGCCCATCTCCGTGCTGCCGGCTCCGCAGGTTGCCCGGGTTGTCGGCCCGATTTTGACTGCCTCCGAGCCCACCCAGATCAACATCCCCGCGATTGGGGTGCACTCTGTCCTGATGCAATTGGGGCAGAATCCGGACGGTACGGTGCAGACGCCGTCGTTGGACGAAGCCTCTCCCGCCGGCTGGTACACCGGTTCGCCCACCCCTGGCGCGATCGGACCGTCGGTCATCTTGGGTCACGTCGACTCCAGAGTGGAGGGACGCACGGTGTTCTACCGACTCGGTGACATGCGTCCCGGCGATGAGGTTTTGGTTACTCGAGCCGATGCGACAGTGGCTGTATTCGTGGTCGACAGAGTGGAAGAATACCCGAAGGATAACTTTCCGCAGTTCACCGTTTACGGCAACATCGACCATGCGGGACTACGTTTGATTACCTGTGGTGGCCAGTTCAACAAAACCACTCGCACGTACCCAGACAACGTTGTTGTCTACGCCAGTTTGGTGTCCAGCCATGCGGCGTAGCAGGACCATGACATAGATGAACAGGCGCAACTGGCTTCTTGCGATCGTGGTGGCCCCTACAGCTTTGTTGGTTGGATGCGTCGCTACCTCCTCCGACGCCAGGAACACAATGGAGCCCGGAATGTCCATGCCAGGAACGTCAGCCTCCCCAATTCCGCAGTCGACATCGGCAGGCAGCTCGGCGGGAGGGCCGTCCGCATCAGCACGTATGATTTGCGGCACAGAAACACGTGACAACATCACACTCGCACTGTCCCTTGCCGCCCCGCCACACTCCGTCGACAGCTGGATCCATCGCCGATACACCTGCACATACCAACTAACTAGTGGAGATTTTGTAGTCTCCGTGGAGGAATCCACGGACGCAGCGTCCGCCCGAAGCTACTTCGACACGATGCAAGGAAAACTAGCCCCCGTCCAGCCCGTTGAAGGACTTGCGAACCTCGGATTCCCCGCCTACGAAACCGCAGACGGCGTGGTCGTCTTCCTCAAGGACAATATGACGTTACAAGTTGACGCCAGAATGCTGACGGACAAGATCGGGCCGCAGGGCGTCACCCGCACCGCTTTCTCCTATGAAATAGCTACTGCCATCCTCGGCTGCTGGACCGGAAAATAGTTCGGCCGCGTCACATTAGCCAAGCTGCAGCCCGACGTGCCGTTGTCGATTCCGACGGGTGCCCGTCAATGGTTGTGCGGCGCGCCGATTAGCCTCAATACCGTTCAGTTAAGCGTTTTGATGGTGATGTGTGCTTCGTGCTGGGGTTGTGGCCATCGTGTGTGGTGTTCTCGTTTGGCGAGCCATTTGGAGATCTTGCGTTTGATGACGCGGGGGTGTGACCGTTTTCGGCGGGCGGGGTTGAGGCGTTTCAGGAGCCTGCGGATAGCGTGGCGCCAGGTCGCTTCTGCTTGATCAGGGTGTTGAGGGGGAAAAGGCGCCCTGAGCCGTAGAGCGGCGGGCGATACGTAGTGCGGCAATGAAGGAGACCCGGTCGGGGTCACGTCCGGCGTGTGCGGCGGTGTCAGCCATCAGGGTGCGGATCGCGTAGTGGCAGCACAGATGCCTCCAAATTTCCTGCAGGATCAGGTCGGGCGATTTGGACCGCAGCACGGCCTTGGGGCCGCGTTGGTGCGTTTTGAGTTCATCGAACGTGCTCTCAATCTCCCACCGTTCCGAGTACACGCCAGCGAGCTCCTCCGCGCTGGCGACGGAGGGATCGAGGATCGTGCTCAGGAGCCGGTAACTCTCGGGATTCTCACGCCCATCATCGATCGTGTAGTCAATGACCCGCACAATCAGGGGTTCCGTCGTGGTGCGGTTCGAACCCGACGTCGGAATGATGCGCGCCAGCCACGAGCCGTCGAAAAGAGTCTCCACGTAGCCGTACCTCCAACCCTCGCTTTCGAACGTCTATTCGATAGGGGGAGTGTAGGTCGGGGCTCTGACACTCATAAGGCCTACCCACGACATACCGAGGCTGCAGGCTCATCACGTCGCAGGGGTCGATACCCAAGGGATTGAGGTCATAGCTGACGCCGACCCGGTTGCGCGGATGCGTGCCGGCGTCGACGGTTCGAGTTCTCTAATGCCGGTCGTTCCTATGACCGGCTCCCGGAGTTCATCGAGGTGGCAATCTGGCCCTGGCTGGTCCGGTGCTCTGCGTAATCCCACTCGGGAGGCCGCACAGGCGTTGAAGGCCTTTTGGCCGCGGGACTGCCCGTCTATGACGGCTCTGTGTCGGGGCTGAATCGGTAGCCCATGCCGGCCTCGGTGAGTAAGTAGTGGGGTGCGGACGGGTCCGGTTCCAACTTCTTCCGGAGTTGGGCGACGTAGAGGCGAAGATATCCGGTGTCGCTTGTCGGGTGAGGTCCCCACACTGCGGTAGAGAGCGTGTGCTTGCTGACGAGTTTGCCGGGATTGCGGAGGAGGACCTCGAGGATGTGCCATTCGGTGGGCGTCAACCGAATGGGTTCGTTGGTTCCGCCCGTAGTGCGGACGACTTGTTTCGCGGAAAGGTCGACGGTGATAGAGCCGAAAATGATGACGGGTTCCTCGTCCGCGGCGGGGACTCGGCGGGTCAGAGCGCGGATGCGGGCGAGGAGTTCGTCGATCGAGAACGGTTTTGTGACATAGTCGTCGGCTCCTCGGTCGAGCGCCTCGACTTTGTCTGCTGCTCCGGTTCGGCCGGAGACGACGAGGATGGGGACGCTGCTCCAGCCACGGAGGGCGTCGATGACGGAGAGCCCGTCGAGGCGAGGCATGCCCAGGTCGAGCATGACCAGGTCGGGGTGCTGGTCGATCGCCGTGTTGATGGCGGCTTGGCCGTCTTCGGCGGTGACAATGTCGTAGCCCCGGGCGCCGAGGGTGATGCGGAGGGCGCGGAGGATTTGGGGGTCATCGTCGGCGATCAGGATCTTCATGCGGGTTCTTCGATCTGTGAGTGGGGGACGGCCGGGAGAGTGATGACCATGGTGAGGCCTCCGCCGGGAGTGTCCTCAGCTTCCAGGGTGCCGCCCATGCCTTCGACGAAGCCTTTCGAAAGGGCAAGTCCGAGCCCGAGCCCGGTCAGGTTGTCGGTGTCTCCGAGCCGTTGGAAGGGTACGAACACGTCGTCCCAGCGGTCAGCAGGGATGCCCGGCCCTTGATCCGCGATCCTGATCTGGACGGTGCCGGCGAAATCGCTCGCCGCGATCCGGGTGGGGGTGCCGGGTGGGGAGAATCGGGTGGCGTTGGCGAGGAGATTGACGATGGCTCGCTGGAGAAGTCCGGAGTCGGCGAGGACGGGTGGGAGCTCGGCAGGGAGGTCAAGTTCGACTGTTGCGGGGCCCAGCCCCAACTCGTCGAGTGCGGGTAGCACGACATCCGGCACGTCCACGGAGCTGAGGGAGACGGCCAGCGCCCCGGCCTGGAGCCGGCTGACGTCGAGGAGATTGGTGACGAGTGCTGCGAGCGAGTCGAGACTTTCCCCGGCGGTCGCGAGGAGTTCGGTGCGGTCAGACTCTGTGAGGTCGACATCGATGGCGCGCAGCCCGCTGATGGCGGTGGTGGCAGCGGCCAGCGGTCTGCGGAGGTCGTGGCCGACCGCGGCGAGCAAGGCGCTGCGCATCCGGTCGGCTTCGGCCAGCGGACCGATCTTGCTGGCGGTCTGGGCGAGGTCGGTGTGTTCGAGCGTGGCGTCGATCTGGGTCGCGATGACAGTCAGCAGGCGACGCTCCGAGGCTTCCAAATCGGGCCCGTGGAGTTCGAGCACCGCCCGGGTTCCGACGGGCACGGTCGTGGCGGGAGCGTCGGTTGTTTCACCGGCTTCGGCCAGGAGCTTCTGTCCGGCCATTAATCGAACCGCGGTGAGCCCGAAAGCTTCCTGGGTGCGGGTGACGAGGGCTTGTAGGGCGTCTTCGCCGCGGAGGACGCTGCCGGCGACCGTGGCGAGGAGTTCTGATTCCGCCGCCGAGCGCTGCGCGGTGCGGGTGCGGCGGGCCGCCTGGTCGACGACGTAACTGACTAGTCCCGCGTTGACGAGGTAGAGGGCGAGGGCGATGGCGTGGAGGGGGTCGGCGATGGTGATGGTGTTGATGGGTGCGACGAAGAAGAAGTCTAGGGTCAGCCCGGATAGCAGCGCGGCGAACAGTGCTGGCCACAGGCCGCCGACGAGGGCGACCACGACGACGAGGAGTTGGTAGCTGAGGACGTCGCTGGTGATGGATGCCGGGGTGCGGATTGAGACGAGTAGCCAGGTCAGGATGGGCCCGCCGATGAGGGCCAGCGCGAGGCCGGCTAGTCGGCGTCGTGGGGTGAGGGCGCCGCCGAGGGGTGGGAGTGTGAATTTGCCGCCGGCGGCGGAGTGGGTGACGATGTGCACGTCGATGTCGCCGGATTCCCGCACGATGGTCGCCCCGATTCCGGGTCCAGACAGGGCAGCGGTGAGCCGGTTGCGGCGGCTGACCCCAATGACGAGTTGGGTGGCGTTGGCAGCCCTGGCGAAGTCGACGAGCGCGCGGGAGGTGTCGTTGCCGACGACCTGGTGGTAGCTGCCGCCGAGTTCCTCGACGAGGGCGCGTTGGGTTGCGAGGGCGCCGGGGTGCGGGGCCCTGAGTCCGTCTTGGTTGATCACGTGGGCGGCGATGAGTTCACCGCCGGCTGACCGTGCCGCGATCCGGGCGCCGCGCCTGATCAGGGTCTCGCCCTCCGGCCCGCCGGTCAGTGCGACGACGACGCGTTCGCGGGCCTCCCATTTGCTGTCTATGCCGTGATCGGTCCGGTACGTTTTCAGCGCCGTGTCGACTTCGTCGGCGAGCCAGAGCAGGGCGAGTTCGCGGAGGGCCGTGAGATTTCCTAGACGGAAATAGTTCGAGAGGGCCGCGTCGATCCGGGCAGACGGGTAGACGTGCCCTTCGGCGAGCCTGTCCCGCAGCGCCTGAGGTGCCAGGTCGACCACCTCGACCTGGTCGGCTTTTCGGAGCACGGAGTCTGGCAGCGTTTCCCGTTGCGGCACCCCGGTGATCTGCTGCACGACGTCGTTGAGGGACTCGATGTGTTGAATGTTCACCGTCGAGATCACGTCAATCCCGGCCTCGAGGATGGCCTCGACATCCTGGAAGCGTTTGGAGTGCAGCGACCCGGGCGCGTTGGTGTGGGCGAGTTCGTCGACCAGGGCGATGTCCGGGTGGCGAGCGAGCACTCCCGCCAGGTCCATCTCGGTCAATTCGACGCCACGGTGTTCGACCGCCACCCGGGGGACGACCTCGAGGCCCTCGAGCATCGACGACGTTGCTGCTCGTCCGTGGGTTTCCACGACGGCGACGACGACATCTTTGCCTTCGTCGCGGAGACGACGGCCTTCTTCGAGCATGGTGTAGGTCTTGCCGACGCCGGGTGCGGCACCCAGCAGTACCCGCAGTCGTCCCCGTTTCACTGTTTAGCCCTTCAGCCCGGCAAGTGCGATGTTCAGTTCGAGCACGTTGACAGTCGGGTCGCCCAAGTATCCCAGGTCACGTCCCTGAATGTTGCTTTCGACCAGAGCGCTTACGTCCGCTTCTGGGAGCCCGCGTTCCTGGGCAATTCGGCTCACCTGCAGCCTGGCGTATGCCGGGCTGATGTGCGGATCGAGTCCCGATGCGGACGCGGTGAGCGCGTCAGCGGGGATGTGTTCGGCCCTCGCACCGTCTGACTCTGCGATGGCCTTTTTTCGTTCGGTGATGGCTTGGATGAGATCGGGATTCTCCGGACCCCAGTTGCTGCCGCTGGATGCGGCGGCGTCATAGCCGTCGCCGGCTGCGGAGGGACGCGGTTGGAACCATTCCGGTAGCGGGGTGCCCTCTGCATCGGTGAAGGACTGCCCGATCAGGGCCGACCCGACCGTTTCGGGCCCACCCGTTTTGGTCTCGACTGTGACGAGTGAGCCGTTTGCCTGGGCAGGTAGGGCGAGCTGCCCGATCAGGGTGATCGTCAGCGGGTAGGCAAGACCGAGGACGGCCGTGAAGACGAGCATCGCGCGGAAGGCGACCCCGTAGCGTTGGGTGGCTGTGCGTCGTGAGCTCATGGTGTGGTTTCCGTTTTCGTTGTTGTCAGGTCCATGGGTTACTCAGAAGCCGGGGATCAAGGCGACCACAAGGTCGACCAGTTTGATGCCGAGGAAGGGGGCGATGACGCCGCCGAGGCCGTAAATGAGCAGGTTGCGGCTGAGGATGCTCGACGCGGCAGCCGGGCGGTACTTCACCCCGCGCAGCGCGAGCGGGATCAGCACGATGATGATGATCGCGTTGAAAATGATCGCGGACATGATCGCTGACGCCGGTGAGTGCAGCTGCATGATGTTCAGCACGGCGAGGCCGGGGAACACGCCCGCGAACATCGCGGGAATGATCGCGAAGTATTTGGCGACGTCGTTGGCGATCGAGAACGTGGTGAGGGCCCCGCGGGTGATCAGGAGCTGCTTGCCGATCCGCACGATGTCGATGAGCTTGGTCGGGTCGGAGTCGAGATCGACCATGTTCCCGGCCTCCTTCGCCGCGCTCGTGCCGGTGTTCATGGCCACTCCGACGTCCGCCTGGGCCAACGCTGGGGCGTCGTTCGTGCCATCGCCGGTCATCGCGACCAGGTTGCCGCCTTCCTGTTCGCGGCGGATGAGGGCGAGCTTGTCTTCTGGGGTGGCTTCGGCGAGAAAGTCGTCCACGCCGGCCTCCGCGGCGATGGTTTTCGCGGTGAGGGGGTTGTCGCCGGTGACCATGATGGTGCGGATGCCCATGGAGCGGAGTTCAGCGAATCGTTGGGCGATTCCCTCCTTGACGATGTCTTTGAGGTAGACCACACCGAGGATGCGGCGGGCACCGTCGGCGTAGACAGCTGCCACCACGAGCGGGGTACCGCCCAGGCGTGAGATGCGCCCGACCTGGTCGTCGAGGTCGGTCAGGACGGTGCCTGCGGCGCGCGCGGATTCCTCGACCCAGGCGATCACGGCTGATCCGGCGCCCTTTCTGATGTGGGTCCCGTCGGGGAGGTCGATACCGCTCATCCGGGTCTGAGCGGTGAATGGAACAATATCGCCGGCCAGTGTTCCTTCATTATGGAAACCGTTTTCCGCGGCAAGGTCGACGATCGATTTGCCTTCAGGAGTCGGGTCGCTCAGCGACGACAGTGCGGCCGCCCTGACCAGTTCTTCTCTCGTAACCCCGGTCAGGGGGGTGAATTCTCGTGCCTGCCGGTTGCCGTAGGTGATGGTGCCGGTCTTGTCGAGCAGCAGGATGGTCACGTCGCCGGCGGCCTCGACGGCGCGCCCGGACATGGCCAGCACATTGCGCTGCACGAGACGGTCCATTCCGGCGATGCCGATCGCGGAGAGCAACGCACCGATAGTCGTCGGGATGAGACAGACCAGGAGGGCGACGAGGACGGGCACGCTCACGGCTGCAGCCGAGTAGGAGGCGATGGGATTGATCGTCAGGGTGACGACGACAAAGATGATCGAGAGGCTGGCCAGGAGGATGTTCAACGCGAGTTCGTTGGGTGTCTTCTGGCGGGCCGCGCCTTCGACCAGGGCGATCATCCGGTCGACGAACGTTTCGCCCGGTTTGCTCGTGATCTTCACCACGATCCGGTCGGAGAGCACGCGGGTGCCGCCGGTGACGGCGCTGCGGTCGCCGCCGGATTCGCGGATCACCGGTGCGGACTCGCCGGTGATAGCGGATTCGTCGATCGAGGCGATGCCCGACACGATGTCCCCGTCTCCCGGGACGAGTTCGCCGGCGACGACGACAACGGTGTCCCCGAGAGTGAGCTCGGCGGAGGAGAGTTCGGTCACGACTGCCCGTTCGGCGGCGGCATCCCCGGTAGGGTCGTAGCCCTCAACCCGGTGCGCGGTGGTGCTGGTGCGGGTCTGTCGCAGACTGTCGGCCTGGGCCTTGCCGCGGCCCTCGGCTACCGACTCGGCCAGGTTGGCGAAGACGACGGTCAGCCACAGCCAAAAAGCGATCCCCGCAGTGAAGGAGGAGGGGACCGCCGCACCTCCGGACTCGGTCGGGCCGCCGAGGAACGGTTCGGCGATGGCCATCACGGTCGTCAGGACCGCGCCGACTTCGACGATGAACATGACCGGGTTGCGCCACATCTGCCGGGGGTCGAGCTTCCGGAAGGCGCCGGGTAGCGCGGCGACGAGTTGCCCGACACTGATTGCACCCTTGGGTGTGGGCGGGTGGTGCCCAGGTTCGGGCGGTCGTTCTACGGCGGCTGTCTCGGTGAGAGTTGTCATGATGGTTACTGCAGTCCTTCCGCCAGGGGGCCTAGCGCGAGTACGGGGAAATAGGTCAGTGCGGTGATGATGATCGTGACTCCGATCAGCAGTCCGACGAATTGCGGCCGGCTTGTCGGCAGGGTGCCGGCGGTCGCCGGAACCTTGTCCTGCGCGGCGATCGAGCCGGCCAAGGCGAGTACGAACACGATCGGCAGGAATCGGCCGAGGAGCATGGCAACGCCGAGCGCCGTATTGAACCACGGGGTATTCGCGGTCAGCCCGGCAAAGGCGGAGCCGTTGTTGTTGGCTGCGGAGGTGAACGCGTAGAGCACTTCGGACAGGCCGTGCAGCCCGGGGTTCCAGATCGATGTGCCTTCCACGTCCGCTCGCACCGCCGGGATCGCGAAACTCAGTGCGGTGCCGGTGAGCACCAGTGTGGGCGTGATCAGGATGTAGATGCTCGCGAGCTTGATCTCCCTCGGGCCGATTTTCTTGCCCAGATATTCCGGGGTGCGGCCGACGAGGAGCCCGGCGACGAACACGGCGATCACTGCGAGGATAAGCATCCCGTAAAGACCGGAACCGGTGCCGCCGGGGGCGACTTCGCCGAGCATCATGTTCAGCATCGGCATCATCCCTCCCAACGCCGTGTACGAATCGTGCATGGAGTTGACCGCTCCGGTCGAGGTCAGGGTCGTCGCCGAGGCGAAAAGGGTCGAACCGGCGATGCCGAACCGGGTCTCCTTGCCCTCCATCGCCCCGCCCGCCAGGCCGGGCGCGGTTCCGGCACCGTTCATTTCGAAGATCGTCACCGCGGTCAGCGAGACCACGAAGATGGTAGCCATGGTGGCGAGGATCGCGTAGCCCTGCTTCTTGTCACCGACCATCGTGCCGAAGGTGCGGGGCAGGCTGAACGGGATGACGAGCAGGAGGAGGATCTCGAACAGGTTCGTCCAGGCGCTCGGGTTCTCGAACGGGTGCGCGGAGTTCGCGTTGAAGAACCCGCCACCATTCGTACCGAGCTCCTTGATCGCCTCCTGTGAGGCCACCGGGCCGCCCGGGATGGACTGCGTCCCTCCGCTCAGGGATGTCAGGTCGGTGAAGCCATTGAAGTTCTGGATCACGCCGCCGGCGAGCAGGACGACCGACGCAACAATCGCCAGCGGCAGCAACAGGCGAAGAACACCGCGGGTCAGGTCGACCCAGAAATTACCGATCGTGCCTGTGCGGCGCAGGGCGAATCCGCGCACGAGGGCAATGGCGACGGCAATACCTACGGCGGCCGAGACGAAGTTCTGCACGGCCAGGCCGGCGATCTGCACCGAATAACCCATGGTGACGTCGGGGGAGTAGGACTGCCAGTTCGTGTTGGTCACGAACGACACGGCCGTGTTGAAGGACAGCCCCTCGGGGATCGCGGGGAAGCCGAGCGAATAGGGCAGCACGGCCTGGGCACGCTGGATCGCGTAGACGAAGAACACCCCGACTGCCGAGAAGGCGAGCACGCTGTGCAGGTAGGACTGCCACGTCTGCTCAGACCGGGCATCCACCCCGATCAGCCGGTAGAACCCCTGCTCGACCTTGAGGTTCCGCGGGGTGGTGTAGATCGTTGCCATGTAGTCACCCAGCGGCCGGTACACCGCGGCGAGAATGGCCACGAGGGTGAGGACCTGAAGGACCGCGAACCAAACATCCATCAAAACCGCTCCGGCTTCACGAGGGCAAGCACCAAGTAGCCGACCGCGGCAACAGCCAGAACCGTAGCCACGATGTCAAACACGATCACAGCTTCTCCACCCCCCATGCCACGACACCGATCAAAGCAAAAACGGCGACGACGCCGAGAACATAGACAATGTCCAACACAAAAAACTCCATCCGTAAGCCGACAATTCATCCGGTCAGCGCGGTGTCCCCCGAGGGAAGTACGATCTGAGTAGACACCTCAACCGGAGGCCCGGCGGCGAAACAAACGATTCCCTAACGCTTGGGCCCGGAACCCTAACGGTCTCCGTGCGATGCAAGAGCTGCAGTGGTCATCTCCGACGTGCGGGCAATTCGAGCTCGAGCACTCGACTCCAATTAGTGACCATCGCTACCAGAAGTTGACGCGCAGGGTGCGACCGATGCGCTGAAACACGGGACTTCCACGCCGCAATCCCAAGCGTGCAATTAGTTTGCACGAGAGCGCCCCTCGGCATCATGCGATCATCCAAGTCTTGGGGTTTTCGGGGGAGCGCTGTGCAGGTCCAGTGCGTGCGGCAGTACGACGCCCGATCCGCCGGCACCGGGCTCGAGACGGTGGAAGGCAAGGAGTGTTGGCGCCCGACCGGGTAGTGCGGCGCACGTGAACTTTGTTGCTTTTCGTCTTGGGGATTGTTCACTGGGTCACGTCCCGCTGAGTGGAGTTTCTCGACACCGTGCGGGTGAGTTGATTTGATTATGCTGCAATGAGCTCGGGAATGGGAATCACCCCCGTCAGCGTGCCGGCGTCGGGTGCGCCCGTCAAGTTGTTGAGACAATCTGATGTGTTTTTCTTCTACGCCGCTGCCGTTTGGCGGCGGTCGTGGTGAGCGGCCAGCGCGGCGGCTGGTTGTAGTCCTCCGTTGTGCGAATGAGGACGACGCCGGTTGTACCAAGATTCAATGTATTCCATCACCGCGGTCCTCGCGGCGAGGTGATTCTCGAAGTGGTGCTGGTAATACATTTCGGTCTTCATATGTGAAAAAAACTCTCGGCAACAGCGTTGTCCCAGCACACGCCGACGGCTCCCATAGACTGCGTGACGCCGTTCGCGGCGCACCATTTCTGGAAGTCACCCGAAGTGTATTGGGCGCCGCGGTCGGAGTGGAAAATGGCACCATTCGCGTCGAGGTGGCCATGGTCGCGGGCCATCTTGAGGGCGTCGATGATCAGGCTGGTATGCATGTGGCTGGCCATCGACCAGCCCACCACCATCCGGGTGCAGAGATCGATGACGGTCGCCAGGTAGAGCCACCCGGAGCCGGTACGCAGGTAGGTGATATCCCCGCAGAACCGGGTTCCCGGGGCGGTTGACGTGAAATCGCGCGTCCCTTCCTGATCGAGCATGTGGTTCTGGATGTGCTCGGTCCGAGCGTCCGGGTCAACGGTCGTGGTCTTCTTCCACGCCCGCATCCGCACGGCGCGGAGGCCGTGGTCGCCCAGGATGGACCCGACCGTGCCGCAGGCGATGTTGACGCCTTCCTGGCCCAGGATCGTGGTGATCTGGTCCCGGCCGGCCCTGCCCTTCTCACGCGTGTAGACGCGCACCACGTGCGCGTCGAGCTCGTCGTGGCGGACCTGGGTCGGCGTCGGCACGGTCGGGCGTAACCAGCGGTAGAACGAGGCCCGCGAGACCTTCAATTTCTGGCACATCCAGTCAATGGGAAAGGAGGCCTTCTCCGTCACGATGAACACGAAGTAGTCGTTCATTGTTGCTTCGCGGCGAAGAAGGCGCTGACTTTTCCCAGGAAATCGATCTCCCTTTTCAGCTCAGCATTCTCGGCTTGCAGGGCCTTGTACTTGGCCCACTCGACCGGGCCCGGCTCGGCAGTCCCGACCTCCGGGTGTTCCTCTTTCCAGACGCGAACCCAATTGCCCAACGTCCCCTCGACCACCCCGATCTCGGGTGCAACTTGAGCGACCGGTCGGCCCGATGAAATGACAAGCTCCACGGCCTCGGCCCGAAACTCAGCACTGAACTTACGACGATTCGACATGAAACAGATTCTCCTTACCTCTGTCTTAATTCACCATACGGGCGCAGGGTGTGGTGAGGGCGGTGTTGAAGGCGTCCAGTTGGCGTATGGAGTCCAAGGAGAGGTAGCGGCGGGCTCCGGCTTCCCACTCGTCGTGTTGCTCGACGCGGACGGCGCCTGCGAGGCGGAGCAGGGCTGCGGGGTTGGGGAACACGCCGACGACGTCGGTGCGGTGTTTGATTTCTTTGTTGAGGCGTTCGATCGGGTTGGTGGACCAGATCTGCCGCCAGTGTTTGGGTGGGAATCCGCTGAACGCGAGGATGTCGGCGCGCGCGTCGTGGAGCATCTTGGCGACCTTGGGGTGGGTGCGCTCGAGTATCCGGGTGACCTCGTCGAACTGGGCTTGGACGTGTGTCGCGTCGGGTTGGGCGAAGATGGTGCGGATGACGGCGGCGACCATGTCGTGGCTGGCCCGCGGGACGATAGAGAGCACATTGCGCATGAAGTGCACCCGGCAGCGTTGTCAGGCCGCGCCCTGGAACACGGTGCTGATGGCTTTCTTCAGGCCGGTGTGGGCATCGGAGATGACGAGCCCCACGCCGCCCAGANCGCCGCCCAGACCGCGGGCCTTCAACGAGCGGAGGAACTCGGTCCAGAAGACCTCGTTTTCGCTGTCGCCGACGTCGAAACCTCGGACCTCGCGGCGCCCGTCGGCGGCAACACCGATAGCCACGACCATGGCTTGCGAGATGACGCGGTGGTTGACACGGGCCTTGCAGTACGTGGCGTCAAGGAACACGTAGGGGTAGCCGGTTGCGCCGAGGTCACGGTCGCGGAACGTGGCCACTTCCCCGTCAAGATCCGCGCAAATCCGGGACACTTCAGACTTGGAGATGCCGGTGCCCGCGCCAAGGGCCTTGACCAGATCGTCGACTTTCCGGGTCGAGACACCGTGGAGGTAAACCTCCACGACAACGGCGAACAAGGCCTGATCCACCCGGCGGCGCCGCTCAAGGAGGGCGGGGAAGAACGACCCCTGGCGCAGCTTGGGGATCTTCAGGTTCAGGTCCCCGGCCGTCGTCGTGAAGACCCGGGGGCGGGTTCCGTTGCGCTGGGCGGTGCGCTCATCGGAGCGTTCGAACCGGTCAGCGCCGATGTGCGCGGGGGCCTCGGCGTTGATGAGTTCTTGACAGAGGGTTTCGGTCACTATTCGGATTCGATCGGTGACGTTGGTGAGCTTGAGTTCCGCGAGGAGCGTGAGCAGGGCAGACTGGTCTAAAGCCATCGTGTGATGTGTCTTTCTGTGAGGAACTTTGAACGATTCTCACTGACCATCGCACGATGGTTTCCTACGTCGTTAATCCAACGATCGAAACCCGGGAACTACACCACTCGGGGGGACGCAACCCGCTCAGCGTCGACCGGATCGGCCCCGGACGGGCTCGCACTCGACCCGACCGGGTACTTGCAGACAAGGCCTACTCGGCTAAAGCGCACCGGGCCATGCTGCGAAAGCGAGGCATCCAAGTCGTTATTCCCGAACGCTCGACGACGTTGCGGCCCTTTTAGCCCTCGGCGTCGGAGGCTGGCGGTCGTCCACCGGCCTGGCCGCGTCGCTTGCGGTGCCCGATCTGATCCGAGGGCTGGGGAATCACGGCGGTGATTCCACGCTTACGTAGGTGGGAACGGATGGCTTTGGACGAGTAGGCCTTGTCGCCGCGCACTCGGTCGGGGCGGATTCTGGGTCGCCCAGGTCCAGTGCGCGCGACGTGCAGCTGCCCCATCAGCAGCGGGAACATAGGCGAGTCGCCGCCCTGTCCCGGCCCGGTCAGCATGACCAGAGGCCGGCCCTTCCCATCGACGAGGGCGTGGATCTTTGTCGTCAACCCTCCCCGGGAGCGGCCTATCGCATGATCAGGCTGTGTTTTGTCAACTTTTTACCGGCCATTTGAGCGCTAATTAACCTGCCATTGTGGCGCGGTTTCCGGCCATTTGATCAGGTGGTCAGAATGGCTGGTTTGTGGGGTCGGTTTCGTCGCCGTCATCGG
>NZ_SOFP01000031.1 GCF_004402785.1 Cryobacterium algoritolerans | reverse complement strand
CGCCGGCCGGCTACTCGCCCTCGCCGCCGGAATCTGGCACAACTGGCTCCTCGGAACACCCAACAAACGATCCCTCATCGCCTACGACCATTAGGACTCACTCATCTAGGCATCAACGGTGTTCTGCACCCAGTACGCCCAAAAAGACTGGCACCAGCGCCTCGGTTCTGGGGTTCACGCCGACGCCATCATGGACCGCATCGGGCACAACACCATCTGGGTCGAGACAGGCGGCCACAACAGGCGAGGACACACCGCCGGCCAGGTCAAGGCACATAGGCTCGCGCGGTCGGGCGCCACTGGCCCCCGACCGCGCGACAGCCTGGCACCACCCGGCAATACCGGTGCCCGGGGCAATATTCAGTGGCCCTAAACCTTCAAATACTCAGTCAAGAGTTCCCTGTCGGGTCCGGCTGCGCCGGAAAGAACCTTCTTTTGAGCCGCTGCGCGGCACGTTCTGACCCCGTTTTTTTCCTTTCCGGCAGCCGATCATAGTTCGCTCCCGGCCCTACGTGCCCAGTTACCGGGACGCGGTCGCAAGCTCCCTTATTTCGCCCCGGAAACCGGGCACTGCGGGCCTCCCGCTCTCAATCGATCTCTCTTGCCGGACAGGCAAAAAACAAGTTGTTTCGAGGGAGAGGACCCCACCATGAACACCGTCACCATCCGCAGCATCCAGATCCACCCGACCGACACCATCACCACCCTGAACCTGGCCTCAGACAGCATCGGGACCGATATCTGCGGTGCCATTGGCTGCTCCATGTTCGACGTCGTCGGCCTGCAAGATGACATCGACCTCTTCGTCGACGACGTGGGACTCATCAACGGGTCCACCCTGAACCTGCCAGCGACCGTGCTCGCCCACCGACTCGGCCGCCCCACGGTGGTTTTCGGCACCGCCATCGCCGTCAGCGTCACCCGAGACGGTGAAACCGTCGGCCTCACCGACACCCAGTACGCCCAAATCCAGCAAGCACTCGCGCAGAAGCCTGACGCCGGGACCGTTGACGCGCTCGTGGAGAGCTTGTCCCCGTTCCCCACCGTGGTGAGCATGCTCCGCAACATCTAGCCGCGACACCGGCTGGCCCCCACAGGCCAGCCGGTGAGGCGCAACCCCGGGCGCTACTCGGGGTGGCTTGTGAATTAGTCAAATATCCGGCGTTAGCGTCCTGTCGGACGTCGTAGAGGCCTGTATTTTCCGGGTTTGATGTTGTGTGGCCAGGTGTAATCGCCGGTGAGGTTGATGTGTTCCTAGCCCAGGGGCGAGAGGAACCTCAGCAGATCCGGGTCGATGTCACCGCCGTTGCTGTTGAGGTCAGTGATGGTGCGGTCGAGGTAGACCGTGTTCCAGAGGACGATTGCGCTGGCGTGGAGGTACCGCTCTTCCCCCAGATCGCCCGCGTGCTGAAGATCAACGAGCTCGAAGCCACCACTGACGACGTGATCGAAGCCGCTGCCAGCATCCTCGTCTCTTCGGAAACTAGCGACACAAAGCGATCACAGAACGCCGCCACCGAGCGTCGAACTCCACACCGTAGCGTCGGATATTCGACTAATTCACAAGCCCCCCAAACAGGACTAACCTCGCCCCAAGACCCGGCACGGAAGCCAGAGCCTGAAAACAACCAGGCACCCGTCCCTCCGGGCCGTGACGGAACAGCGGCGCAGCCGCCGTACCCATCCCCCAGGGGAGCCGCTACGCGGCACGGAGATATCAGAGTGATATCACTCTGAAAGCACGACGGCCACGCCGTCAGAAGCTATATGGAACCGCTTTGCGGCACTGATTACCGGGCATTTTTGTCCTTTCTGGCGGTTCAGCGTAGCTCCCTTNTGTCCTTTCTGGCGGTTCAGCGTAGCTCCCTTCCGTGCCTGCGTCACCCGCAGTGCCGGACGCGCCCTGCGGGCTTATTTCGCCCGGCACTGCGGGCACTTCGGCACTCCCGGTCGCTATCGATTTCTCTTGCCAGACAGGCCAAAAAAACAGTTGTCCACGAGGGAGAGAGAACCCATGAACACGCTCGCCAGCATCACCACCCACGTTCCCACCATCCAACGATTCACTACCGACGCAGGTGCGCGCGGAATCTGGACCATCATCAGCGAGCCCGGAGACAGGGACACCGGAAACCTCATCGCCGCACTGGGCGCGGAAGAAGCCCTGAACGTTCTCCTGCACGGCACCGGCGACGCGGCAGGACTCGACCTGGCCACACTCCGCGCCCGCACCCGGCCCCGCGCCACAACGGGCAACATTGCCGCAGCTTTCGCGGCCGCAGACACCGGGTCGGCAGAACTCATCACCCCCGCCCACCCGCACTGGCCCGCAGGTTTCAACGACCTCGGCACCGCCGCCCCCTACGCGCTCTGGGTCCGAGGTACCACCGAGATCCTGGCCGATCCCTTGAACACAGCCGTCGTCGGGGCTCGAGCCTCCTCCGGGTACGGCGAACACGTCACTATGGAGATCACCGCGGGATTGGTCAGCCGAGGCCACGTGATCATTTCCGGTGCCGCCTACGGGGTAGACGGAATGTCTCACCGGGCAGCGCTGGCTAGCGGCGGGCGCACCGTCGCGTACCTTGCAGGCGGACTCGACCGGTACTACCCCACCGGCCACGACGCTCTGCTCACCCGGATTACTGAGGCAGGCGCGGTTGCCTCCGAAATTGGCTTCGGACAGAGCCCCACCCGGTACCGGTTCCTGATGCGAAACCGGTTGATCGCGGCCGCCGCCCGCGCAACTGTCGTCACAGAAGCTGGCTACCGGTCGGGATCGTTGAACATCGCAACCCACGCCTTCACAATCGCCCGCCCCGTGGGCGCCGTCCCCGGCCCGGTCACGTCCCCGACCAGTGCCGGATGCCACCGCCTGATCCGCGAATTCGGTGCACAGCTCATCACGAACGCTGAGGACGCCGCCGCACTCTAGACCGGGCAGCCGGCCAGCTCCCGAGCTGGCCGGCGAGGGGGAGGAATCCCCCTCGCACTCCCCCGCTGCGGAATATCACGGTGATATCACTCTGATACTGCGACGGCGAAGCCGTCCGAAGCGATGTGGAGCCGCTGTGCGGCGCTGATTGCCGGGCATTTTTGTCCTATCTGGCCAATCATCGTAGCTCCCTCCCGTGCCTGCGTCACCCGCAGTGCCGGACGCGCCCTGCGGGCTTATTTCGCCCGGCACTGCGGGCACTTCGGCACTCCCGGTCGCTATCGATTTCTCTTGCCAGACAGGCCCAAAAAACAGTTGTTCACGAAGAGAAGAGATCCCATGGTCGAGTCCGATTACCGGTACGAGAACACCTACCCGAGGGAGCGCTACGCGGACGGGTGCGCCTGCAGCGGGTGCACCTCGGAAGGGGCCGTGGACACCCAGCCCGGAGAAACCCGCACCGCGACCCGCTACGCCGACAGCTTCGCCTAAACGAGGAAAAAACACCATGCTCACCATCACCCACAGCCACGCAGCCGGAACCATGATCGACGGCACCAGTAAAGGCGACGGAACCGCCGACGTCCTCAAGACCGTTGGTTGGCGTTGGGGGCGCAGCATCAGCGCCTGGTTCGTCCCCCAGTCCCGCGACCGCCTCCCCCAGCTCCACACCATCACCCGCACCCAGAAGGCCTTGGAAGCGGCCGGATTCGAGGTCGAAACCGACATCGACAGCACGCGACGCACGACCGCCGAGGTCGAGGCCGGAAAGATCGGACGTCAGGCCGACCGGGTCGACGCCCTGGCCGCCAAAGCCGACCGCAAGGCCACCGCAAGCGACGACGCGTGGACCCGCGCCCGGACAGCGCTTGACCGCCTGCCCGAAGGAGGAGAACCGATCAAGATTGGCCACCACTCCGAAGGCCGCCACCGCAACGCGATCGCCAAAGCAGATACCGCCATGCGTAAATCAGTTGAAGCCAGCGCCGACGCCACCCACGCCCAGGCACGGGCCAACGCGGCCACCCACACCACCGACGCCCGCTACCGGCCCGTCACCGTGGCCAACCGCATCAACACTCTGGGGGCTGAGCTGCGCAAGTTAGAACGACGCGTCATCGCCCTGCGCTACGACGACGCACAAGGCTACGTCGACGCCACCGCTACCCAGAAGCAGGCCCGAGCAGACCACCTCGCACCCAACCTCGCCGAAAAGCGCGACCAGATCGCGTACTGGGAAGCCGTGCGCGCCGCCCAGATCGAGAGCGGCACGGCCACCAGCTACGACCGCAGCACCGTCAAGAAGGGTGACCGGGTGAAGATCCGCGGCCAGTGGCGCGACGTCGTCCGCGCCAACCCCAAGACCGTCAGCGTCAGCACCGGTTACACGTGGACTGATACTGCCCAGTATGCGGAGATCCAGCAGCTCCTGCGGCCCGAATAACTGCCGCGTAGGCCGGCCCGCCCCGGGGCCGGCCGCCGTGAGGGGGATGTTGCCCCCTCACACTCCCCCACCAGGTGAATCCGGCCTGGAGGCCGGACACACACGGAGCCGGCTGCGCCGGCCTGACTCTTTCAAAACATTTCTTCCCTTGGTGGCCAATCATCGTAGTTCGCTCCGTGCCTGCGTCACCCGCACTCTCGCACGCGGTCGCAGGCTCCCTTATTTCGCACGAGAGTGCGGGCACTCCGGCACTCCCGCTCTCAATCGATTTCTCTTGCCACCAAGGGCAGAAAAACGGTGGACGACAACACAACCATTGCCCACGAGAGAGCTCGGGACCCCGCGCACCTCACCAACCCTGGAGAGAGAACCCCATGACCACCAGCATCCGCAGCGTCAAGATCAACCCGACCGAAACCATCACCACCCTGGACGTGAACGAGGTCAGCATCGGGGCGGACATCATCGCCGCCATCGGTTGCCGGATGTTCGACGTCGTCGGCCTGGAGGACGAGATCGACCTCTTCGTCGATGATGAAGGACTCATCAACGGGTCAACCCTGAACCTGCCCGCGACCGTGCTCGCCCACCGCCTCGGCTCCCGAACGGTCATCTTCGGCACCGCCATTGCCGTCAGCGTCACCGGAGACGGCGAAACCGTCGGCCTCACCGACGCACAGCTCGCCCGAATCCAGGAGTCTTTCGCGCAGAAGCCCGACGCCCGGACCGTCGACGCCCTCGTGGAGAGCCTGTCCCCGTTCCCCACCGTGGTGAGCATGCTCCGCAACATCTAGCCGTGGCCACCGGCTGGCCCTCCCAGGCCAGCCGGTGAGGGGCAACCCGGCGCTACTCCTCCACCGGCACGGTCCGCCGATAGCACTCGGGCGCGTAACACCGGCCGTCGGCCGGCGGCGAGGGGCGAGTCCCCTCGCTCGCCCCCACCAAAGCAACCCGTGGCTCTCGCGGGCCCGTCGACCTGATGAGGGCGGAGACGTTTACTGCTTCGAGGCGGGCTTCCTGGTCGTCGGCGGGGTGGTTCGTGCTTCGGCGGTGTCGGCGCGGGTGCGCTGTTCACGGGCGTCCTGGCGTGCTTCGGCCAGTTCGGTGCGGATCTGCTCGTACTGCTGGTCCTGGCTGGTGCGGAGATCAGCGACCCGCTGATCCCCGTGGACCCGCTCCCGGTCAGCGTCAGTCCGGGCCGCGTCTCGCTCCACACTCACCGTGGCCACCGAGCCACGAAGCTCACTGACCTGTTCGCGTAACGTTTCACGCTCGGTACGGAGCTGGTCCAGCTGCTCCCGGGCAACGACCAGGTCGGCCTCGGCCCGCATGGCCCGCCCCGCTTCCTCGTCAGCGCGGGCGACCGCGCCCCGGGCACGCTCGTCCGCTTCCGCCCGCGCCATGACCGCGGCCTCTGCACGGGCTGTCGCCTCGGTGCGGGACTGCTCGGTCTCAGTCAAACGCACCTGAGTAGCGGCCAGTTGCTCGCGGAGCTCGACCAGTTCCGCCTGCGCAGCCAGGTCCCGGGCCTCCCCCGCACTCCGGGTCTCGGCCAGCTCGACCGTAATCTGCTCCAGCGCCTGGGCCTGTTCGGCCAGTTGTTCGTGGGTCTCGGCCAAGGCGGCCTGCTGCTGCTCGGCGAGTTCGGAGGCCTCGACGGCGGCCGCGTCGGCCTCCACCCGCTCCGCTTCCGCCTGCCGCTGCGCCTGCTCCGCCCGCGTCGCCCGCGCCGACGCCGACGCGACCTGCTCGGCCGCCTCGCTCGTGACGGATTCGATCTGCGCCTCAGCCGCATCGGGATCCGCGACCGTGCGGAGCTCCTCGACCAGGGCATTCAGCTGGGCGCCGAGGTGCTCGACCATCCCCGCGACCTGACCCCGGATCGCACTCGCACGCTGCCGCGCAGCATCCACCGGACGCTTCTCATCCTCGACATCCCGCGCAGGCTCCGTACTCAGGCGCCGGCGTGCTCGCCACGCCGCGGCCCGGTTGTGGCCCTCATCATCGCAATACTCCGGCGGCCGCCCCGTCCCAGCCTCCGCAGCCACAGCAGACCGCTCACACCCCGGAAACCGACACACACGCTGCTCCACCTGCACCAGATTATTTATAACGTCACACTAACAGAACAAAACACAAAACACGTAACAAAACAACGAAAAACGAAACATGAAAGTGCTCACCGTTCGTGTCATTTTTCGAAGTCGTCTGCTGAGAATGCTCACTGGGATGTCAGTAATCCGCTCATCGCGATGTCAGTGAACGGTCAAACTGACGATGTGCGCCCATTCTCGAGACCGTTGGCGCGGGCGGCGCCCCGTCACCTATGTGTAGATCCCCAGACCGCTCCCCTGGCCGGCCCGAAACCGCGTACGGACCGATCTGGTCACTGGCCCCGGCCGAACTCGACTCTTGGTCGCTTCTCGGTTTCGAGGGCCCGCCAGCTAGCCTTTGCTTGAACTTCGTAACTTCGTAACTTCGTAACTTCGTAACTTCGTAACTTTGTAACTTCGTAAGTACGTAAGTACGGAACTTCGCCCACATTCGTTCCTTGGCGCGTTCGCAAGAACCGGCCCAAACGCCTAATGAGTCTGTAACTTCGTGAGTCCGGAACTTCGCAAGTCTGGAACTCCGATTGTCCGGTGTCTCGCGAGTTCGTTACTTCGGAAGTTTGTAAGTGCAACACGCGCAAGTTGAATGAGTCTGTAGGTTCCAGACTCTGGTACTTTCGAACTAACAGACTTAGTAACAACCGAACTTCGATACTTACGGAGTCGTGAACTTACAGAGTTACAGAGCGGAGATCAAATGCGGATTGTTTCAATAGCCAACCAAAAAGGCGGCGCCGGCAAGACAACAACAGTGATGAATCTCGCGAGCGTCTGCGCTGAGAACTCCCGAGTCCTAGTTGTCGACGTGGACCCGCAAGGATCATCAGCGTGGTGGGCCGACAGGGCGGGGGACAGCCTTCCATTCGATGTCGCCGACGACACTGACCCGAGAAATCTCGCCCGGCTGCGGGAACTGCCCTATGACGTGGTCTTCGTTGACACCCCAGGTTCTCTTGAAGGACGAGACGTGCTTTCTACCGTCCTGGGGGAGTCCGACTTCGTGATCCTTCCCACCGAGCCGTCGCCACTCGCTTTTGCTCCGTTGATGGCCACGATAAATGAGGTAGTCGTCCCGGCCGGCGTGAACTATCGGGTTCTGGTCAATCGGGTCGACCCGCGTGTTCCGTCGGACCTGGTTGATGCCCAGGGGCTACTAGATGGAGCTGGCTTTGCGCGATTCGAAGCGGCGATTCGCGATTACAAGATCCACAAGATGGCACCCATTGAGGGCCGTGTTGTAACCCAATACGCAGACGGGGACTCCAGAATCGCCAGCAAGGCGCGCGAGGACTACCGACGAGTTGCCCTCGAGCTCGTTTCCTACTGGGCCAACACCAAAGGAGGCAAGTGATGGCGAGAACGAAACTCACCCAGCTGCTCGGCGATCCAAAACGAGAAGCTGCACAGGCAATCGTCCGCGAGCCGGTTATGACTGAATCAGTACCAGTACCAGTACCAGTACCAGTACCAGCATCAGCATCAGCATCAGTACCAGCACCTGAGATTGCTCCTGCGCCGTCGAGCCGTGCGGCAGTCAAACAGAAGGAGCCAAATGAGGCTCCTGATGTCGGGGGAGGTGCCCACTATCTTTCCTTCGTACGGAAAGAGACTCGCCTACGCGGAGATCAGATGGATGCCCTCGCGGCAAAGGCTCGCCAAATCAACCGAAACAAGACAGACGGCGGGGAGCGCATTACAGACAACACGCTCATCCGCATAGCCGTAGATCTGCTGTTGGCCAGGGCCGACAATCTTGCTGGAAGCACGGAGGATCAACTTCGTAACTCTGTAAGTTCGTAATTTCCTAAGCCGGCAATGCTAATTACCACAGGCCGTCAATCAGATGTTTATCTGATGTAGTGTGTAGGTATGAGTACCGCAACCTTCACTGACCTTCTGCGCAAGCCCAAGGAGGTTCTGGCCCACATCGACGAGGGCCAGGTTCGAATCACGCGCCGTGACGGTGACGATCTGGTGATTCTTCGCGGTCACGATCTTGACGTCCTCGAGAATGGTGTCGCGCTGTCGAGTCGATTGATCCGCGCGATCGGCAGGAACAAGGGCGACGTCGCGGCAGCACTGACCGACTTGTTTGCGTGGACGGGGGAGTTCACTTCCGAAGAACTCAGCGCGTACGCGGCCGAGATCGAGCAGCTGCTCTATGCCGCCAGCGAGCTGGGGACGTTTGAGCGGCTGCTGCGCGCGCAGCAGGAGTGGAAGGAAACAGCCTTGGCTTACGCGATGGGTATGCCACCTGTTGAGCCCATCGAGCTGCCAGCTGTTCCTGTCCGCGTTATCCGACCGTAGATGGCAGGGAAGCGCGGTACCCCGGTTCCGCGACCGATCAAGGGCACCGAGTACGAAATCTTCTTCGGCAGTGCTGCAGCCCAACGCGGTTGGACTGATCTGAAGGCGTCCGCGAAGAATGCCCTGGCAGACGCCTTCGACTACCTCACCGCGCATCCCGCGAAGTACGACCCTGATCGCTGTTACCGACTTCGCGGAGATCTCGAAACGGTCCTGGTCGACGGTGAAGCCCTTCCACAGTGGCAGTACAAAGTGACCGACGGTGCACGGCTCTGGTACGCCGTTCACGAGCCCAATGCGAAGGTGAAGGAGCCAGGACGCGTGTACATCACGAGAGCCGCCACCGGCCACCCCAATGAAACGGACTCGAAGAAGAACTTCCGCTAGCGGTCCACGTCGCGCCACACCCAGCAGCCCGGATGCTGTTCACCCTCACACAACCCTGGGGGAGGGATACGAAGGCGACATCTCACCATGATCCGTCGGGCCGGCCGGTCATCGCAGCGATTTCTGAGAAGGCAACCAGATCCGCTAGTCATCCAACGCGGGTGCGTGCGTAGTATGGCCGACATGGACGACCTTGGTGCGCCGAACTGCGAACGATGCTTGGTCCGCATGGTGATCGAGGGCACAGATGAAGGCCCCTTCTGGTGCTGCCCGGAGTGCGGTGTCGTTCGACTCGTCTGACGTACCTCTTCCCGGCTGTGCCCGGAGGGCGACGGGTTGATTCCATTGCTGGTGAGGTCGGGGGAGCGGTAGCTTCAACAGCATGTGCGGCAGATTCGTGGTTCCCAGCACCACCGACGAGCTGCTGAGCGTCTTCGACGCCACCGGCGACAACGCCGCCGACTGGAAACCCTCGTACAGTGTTGCCCCCACGGATCCGGCGCCGGTCGTGCGCGAATGGATCCACGACGAAACGGTGCAGCGTGACCTGGATTTGGCCTCGTGGGGATTGAAGCCGGGTTGGGCGAAGCAGGGTGGCCCCGCCCCCATCAACGCACGCCTGGAATCTGTGGCCAGTAACGGCATGTTCCGGAGCGCATTTGCCAGCCAACGGTGCCTGGTGCCCATGGCCGGGTACTACGAGTGGCAGCAGATGGACGACGGCAAACAGCCCTACTTCCTCCACAGCGACAGCGACTTGCTGGCCGCGGCCGGCCTCTACGCTGCCCGCCAGGAGGGAGACGTGTGGAAGATCACGTTCACGATCATCACCCGCGCAGCTCGAGACACGTCCGGTGAGATCCACGACCGGATGCCCGTGTTCTTGACCCTGGACGTGTGGGAACAATGGCTGCGCCCGGAGAAGATCACCGACAAGGAAGAAGTCCTCTCGATGCTTGACCGCAGCTCCATCGCTATCGCCAAGACAATGACGGCGTACCCGGTAGCCCGGACAGTCAACAACGTCCGCACCCTCGACAGTGAGGACCAACGACTGATCGAACCAATCAGAATCAACTCCCAGTACCGAGTGGGGAGCTCGATTAAAGTCACGGCCGAAAAGAATCTGTCGACATCCTGAACGACGAGGCGTGGGACATCCCCACCAAACTGTCGGCGCCGACGTACGGTCATCAGATGGATGGCAACCCCGTCCCAATGCCGGCGACGGCCGATACTCTGCCAAACTCGACAGCGGCGCCGGTGAACGAAACCGGTCAGCACAGCGTTTCAGCAAGAGGAGCACCACACAGTGGTAACTGGGGAATTGAAGTCACAGATCGACAAGGTCTGGAACGCGTTTTGGACCGGCGGCATCGCCAAC
Organism: Cryobacterium algoritolerans; assembly: GCF_004402785.1. Lineage (GTDB taxonomy): Bacteria > Actinomycetota > Actinomycetes > Actinomycetales > Microbacteriaceae > Cryobacterium > Cryobacterium algoritolerans. The sequence goes on along the minus strand of NZ_SOFP01000031.1, from coordinate 40,353 downwards.
CCCGTCGAGGTGATCGAGCAGATCACCTACCTCCTCTTCATCCGACGCCTCGACGACCTGCACACCCTCGTCGAGAACAAGGCGAACCGCACGGGCCAACCGATCGAGAACCGCGTCTTCCCTGAGGGGAAGGATGACACCGGCCGCGCCCCACGCGACTTCAACGATCTGCGCTGGTCGGTGTTCGCGAACCGGTCTGCCGATGAGATGTTCACGATCGTCGGGCAACACGTCTTCCCATTCCTGCAGCAGCTCGGAGAGACAGGCTCCAGCTATGCCCGCAATATGAAGGACGCCCGCTTCACCATCCCCACCCCGGCGCTCCTCGTGAAGGTCGTCGACCTCCTCACCGCCATTCCCATGGCTGACCGCGACACCAAGGGTGACGTGTACGAGTACATGCTCTCCAAGCTCGCCACAGCTGGCACCAACGGGCAGTTCCGCACCCCCCGTCACATCATCAAGCTCATGGTCGACATGTCAGCGCCCACCCCCACCGACGTGATCATCGACCCCGCCGCGGGCACAGCCGGCTTCCTGGTCGTGGCCGGCGAGTACCTGCGCGAGCATCACCCCGAAATCTTCACAGACACTCTCAGCCGCGACCACTTCAACGGCCCAGCGTTCACCGGGTACGACTCCGACGCCGCAATGGCTCGCATTGGAAGCATGAACCTGATGCTTCACGGTGTCGACAACCCGACCATGGAGCGCGGCGACTCCCTCGCTGAGGACCACCCGAAAACGGATTCCTACACGCTCGTGCTCGCCAACCCGCCCTTCGCCGGCAGCCTCGACTACGAGACCACCGCCAAGGACCTGCTCGACGTCGTGAAGACAAAGAAGACCGAACTGCTCTTCCTTGTACTCACGCTGCGACTGCTGAAGAACGGCGGCCGTGCTGCCGTCATCGTGCCCGACGGGGTGCTCTTCGGCTCCTCGAAGGCCCATAAGGACCTGCGGCGCATCCTGATTGAGGACCACAAGCTCGACGCGGTCGTGAAGCTGCCGAGCGGCGTCTTTAAGCCGTACGCCGGAGTCTCCACTGCCATTCTCTTCTTCACGAAGACCAGCTCCGGTGGCACCGACAACGTGTGGTTCTACGACGTACAGGCCGATGGATTCTCCCTCGACGACAAGCGCACCGAGCTAGATGCCGCGGTGCACGAGCAGAACAACCTGCCCGACGTCTTCGCCCGCTGGTCAGCGATCGCCCAATCGACAGGCGTCGAGTTGGGTCGACCGCGGACCGCGCAGTCGTTCATGGTGTCCAAAGCCGAGATCGTCGCCCAGGGCTACGACCTCTCGCTCAACCGGTACAAAGAGGTCGAGCACGAGGTCGTTGTTCACCGACCTCCGAGGAAGATCCTTGATGACCTCGCCGCGCTGGATGCAGAGATCGCGGCGGGCCTGGCTGAGTTGCGAATCTCGCTGGCGGCGGCAGAATGACTTGGCCAACGGTGCGGCTGGAGGAGATCAGCGAGATCAATCCAAGACTTGGTTCTGTGCTCGACGAAGGCGATGAAGTGTCATTCCTGGGCATGGCTGACGTCTCCGAACACGGTTCGACGAGTTTGGGAATGTCACGAACCTATGGGGAGGTCAAGAAGGGCTACACGGCTTTTACCGACGGCGACTTGCTTTTCGCCAAGATCACACCCTGCTTTGAGAATGGGAAGATCGCCCAGGCTCAGCTGGAGCATCCAATCGGTTTCGGTTCGACGGAATTCCATGTAGTGCGCGCAGATGAAGAAAGGGCGGATGCTCGTTATCTATTGCATCTGATTCGTGGCCCGGAGGTCCGTTCTGCGGGTCAGCGACGAATGACGGGTAGTGGAGGCCAGCAGCGAGTACCCGCTGATTTCCTAAGATCGATACAAATCCCGCTTCCCCCTCTGCCTGAGCAGCGTCGTATCGCGGCGATCCTCGATCAGGCTGACGAGCTGCGCACCAAACGCCGCCACGCCCTAACCCTCCTCGACGAGCTCGCCGACTCTGCCTTCGAGGAACTGCAGACAAGCTCCGCTGAACTGGCATCAACGCACTCTCTTGAGGAGATTGGAATCTGGAGGTCCGGCGGCACTCCGTCGAGAGCAGTGCCGGAGTATTTCGTGGGATCAATTCCTTGGGCAACCTCAGGGGAACTGAACTCGATGTTCATTCGAACAACGAAGGAACTGATCTCGGAGAGCGCCGTGAACCAAAGTGCGGCCAGGTACGTTCCCCAAGGCGCCCTGCTGCTTGGAATGTACGATACTGCCGCTCTCAAATCTGCGATCGCTGCCATCCCAATGACATGTAATCAGGCGATTGCTTTCGGCGTTCTAGACGAACACAAAGCGCTACCTGAGTTTGTCTATTTCGCGGTTCAGGCGAAGCGCGCCGAGGTCTTACTCTTGCAGCGCGGGATTCGTCAGAAGAACCTGAACCTCGGCATTATCAAGGGAATTACTATCCAAGTACCGCCTCTCGACATCCAGCGCGTGTTTCTCGCAGTCATAGATCAGATCAATTCCTTGCGCCTCTCGTTTCTGGTCGGAATCTCGCATTCTGATGAGCTGTTCGCGTCCCTCCAGCACCGTGCCTGCCGAGGAGAACTATGAGTGATCTGGTCGAGTCCGTCGAGCAGCCGAAGTCCATCTCCACGCTTCCGCAGTGGCACGCCTTTATGAAACCGCTCTTGCAGGTGCTCTCTGATGGCAACACCTGGTCGAAGAAGAGTCTTGAGCAGGCCACGCTCGACCAGGCTGGCATCACCGCCGCGGGACGCGTTGAGATGCTTCCGTCCGGTCAGTACCGGGCGCTCAACCGCATTGGCTGGGCCACATCGGCCCTTTCGCAGGCGCAGGCGCTTTCGAAACCGGCTCGGGCTGTCATGCAGATCACCGAAACCGGCCGAAACCTGCTCGCTCAATCACCTGATGGATTCGGCGTGAGGGAGCTCGAGAAGATCCCCGCGTATCAGGCGTACGTTCCGCAGCGCGGCAAGATGCGCGGCGAGGCCTCGGCCCCGGCCGTCTCAATTTCCAGTATCGACGAGGACCCGACTGAGCTCATTGAGGCTGGCGTGCAGGCGTTTGCTGCGGAAGCAGCGGTCGATTTGATTCGCCGGCTGCGAGAGCAGCATCCCGACTTTTTTGAGCAGGCCGTTGTCGACGTGCTTAACATGATGGGTTACGGCGGTACCGAGCAGCGCGGGCGACGTCTGGGCGGCTCGGGCGACGGCGGGGTGGATGGTGTCATCGACCAAGACGCTTTGGGACTGAGCCAGATTTACGTGCAGGCGAAGCGTTACGGGGACGGCAACACGGTGCAACGCCCGGAGATTCAGGGGTTCGTGGGAGCGCTGGCCGGCAAGGGTGCGTCACAGGGCGTCTTCGTGACCACCAGTCTCTTCTCGAAGGGTGCTCGTGACTACGTTGAGCAGATCCCGAACCGTGTGGTCCTCATTGACGGGCCGCGCCTGGCGGAGCTCATGATTCGCTACCGCGTTGGCGTTCAGATCAAACGCACGTACGAGGTCGTCGAGGTTGACGAGGACTACTTCGAGTGAGATCGGTCCCGTTCGTCCGCGCTGGCGGCCGCTAGAGTCAGCCTTGTAAGCGTTTGGGGACCGGGGGATTTCAGCGGTGGGCAATTTCGATTTCGTGACGGCGGCGTGGCCAGAGATCAGTGACGAGGCGCGACGCTCGGAGCACTATGCGTATGGGGAACCGCGGTCGTCGGTCTTCTACGCACGGCGAACCATCGAACTGGTCGTGCACTGGCTGTACCGGGCCGATGACTCGCTCACTCTGCCGTATAACAGGGACCTCTCCAGCCTGCTGTTCGAGCCCACCTTCAAGGCACTCGTCGGCCCGGGCATCCACGCGAAGATGAACGTGATTCGGATGCGGGGCAACGACGCCGTGCACCAGGCCGGCGCTCTGAAACACACGCAGAGCCTGCCCGTGGTGCGAGAGCTCTTCCACGTGCTGATCTGGTTGGCCACCCACTATGCCTCCGCGCCCGAGCTGCGCCCCGCGCCGGGAGTGCTCTTCGACAGTGCCTCCATTCCGCGCCCACAGCCGGGGGCCGCCGCCCGCACACGGGAGCAGTTGCAGAAACTCGCCGACGCCAACGCTGGCAAAGACGCGCAGCTGGCCAAGGCCAACCAGGACAACGACGACCTCACTGCTGAGCTGGCGGTGCTGCGTGAAGCGATGGCCGCGGCGAAGACAGTGAACGCCGTCATCGTCGACACCTATGACTACCGTGAAGACGAAACCCGGCACCTGTTCATCGACCTGCTGCTCGGCGAAGCCGGCTGGCCCCTCACGGATACTCGCGATCGCGAGTTCCCGGTCACAGGTATGCCCCGGGCTGCCGGGGCAAAGCGGGACGACCCCGGAAAAGGGTTCGTCGACTACGTGCTCTGGGGAGAAGACGGCCTGCCGCTTGGCCTGGTGGAGGCCAAACGCACCACACGTGACCCGCGAGTAGGTCAGGAACAGGCCCGGCTCTACGCTGACGCCCTCGAGCGCCAGTTCGGTCAGCGCCCCATCATCTTCTACAGCAACGGGTACGAACACCACATCTGGGATGACACCCAGTACCCGCCGCGCCCGGTCGCCGGGTTCTACACCCAGGACCAGCTCGCCCTACTGGTGCAGCGGCGAACGGCCAAGCACCCGCTCGTGAGCACGGGCAGCACCCCCGGAACGAGCATCAACGCGGACATTGCTGGGCGGCACTACCAAGTGCAGGCCGTGACGAAGATCGCCGAGAGCTTCGAGTCAGGCCACGAACGCAAGGCGCTGCTCGTCATGGCAACCGGCAGCGGCAAGACGCGCACGGTGATCGCCTTGACCGACGTGCTCATACGAGCGAATTGGGCCAAGAGAGTGCTGTTTCTCGCCGACCGCATCGCACTTGTGAACCAGGCGACCGGGCAGTTCAAGAAGCACCTTCCGGACGCCGCACCGGTGAACCTGCTCACGGACCGCGATTCCGACGGCCGAGTCTTCGTCTCCACCTACGGCACGATAATGGGCCTGATCGACCAGGGCGGAGCCGGGTCAGAAGGCGGTCTGCGCCGGTTCGGCCCCGGCTACTTCGACCTCATCATCATCGATGAAGCCCACCGGTCGGTATACCAAAAATACGGCGAGATCTTCTCCTACTTCGACTCCCTACTCGTGGGTCTGACCGCGACACCGAAGGACGAGGTCGACCACAACACGTACAGCCTCTTCAATCTCGAAGACGGCGTACCCACGGACTCCTATGAGCTCGGCCAAGCCATTGCCGACGGATACCTGGTGCCGCCCGTCGCCCGACCGATTGCGCTCGGGTTCATGGCCCGTGGCATCCGCTACGCGGATCTGACCGCGGACGAACGTGACCAGTGGGATCTACTCGACTGGGATGAGGGCCTCGTGCCCGACGAGATCGACGCGGCCGCGGTGAACAAGTGGCTGTTCAACGCCGACACCGTCGACAAAGTACTTGAGGTCCTCATGACCGAGGGGCGCCGGGTTGCCGGCGGAGACCGCCTCGGCAAGACGATCGTGTTCGCGAAGAACAACGAGCATGCCAAGTTCATCGAAGCCCGGTTCAACATCAACTACCCGGAGTACGCCGGTCAATTCGCCCGGGTCCTCACCTACAAGACCGAGTTCGTGCAGAACCTGATCGGTGAATTCTCCAAGACCGACAGCGCCCCACACATCGCAATCTCCGTCGACATGCTCGACACAGGCATAGACGTTCCCGACGTGGCGAACCTCGTGTTCTTCAAGCCCGTCTACTCGAAAACCAAGTACTGGCAGATGATCGGCCGGGGCACCCGCCTACGCCCCGACCTCTACGGCCCCGGCGCCGACAAAGAAGACTTCATGATCTTCGACGTCTGCGACAACATCGCCTTCTTCAACGTCGATATGCCAGGCACCGTTTCGGGCCAGCCCGAACCGCTGCGTCAACGGTCCTTCAAAGCGCGGTTGAATCTCCTGCGAGCGATCGATGCGCTCGGCTCAGCTGACGCGAGTCAGCGGACCCTGCGCGGGTCGGTGGCCGCAAGCCTGCACGGCGCCGTCGCCGGAATGAACCACGGCAACTTCCTCGTCCGCCGGCACCTGCGCCACGTCGAACGCTTTGCCGAAGCCGGGGCTTGGACCACCCCGACCGGTGAGGACTTGGACGCAGCGGCCGAGAACCTATCCGGGCTTCCATCCTCCAAGGATGCCCTCGACACGGACGAGACAGCCAAGCGCTTCGATCTGCTCGCCTTACGCGCCCAGCTCGGGGTCGTGAGCGTTGAACCTGACGATGTGAACGCGTTCATATGGGCGAAGACACGCCTGCAAGCGATCGTCGAGGTGCTCGGTGAGCAACGAAACATCCCCATCATCAAACAGAACCTCGAACTCATTCAGGCCGTCGCCAGCGACGAATGGTGGGAGGGTGTGACACTCGGTCTGCTCGAACTGATGCGACTGCGGTTGCGGAGCCTCGTGCGCCTCATCGACACAACCAAACAGGCGATGGTCTACACCGACTTCCAGGACACACTGGGTGAGCTTGAGCCGGCGGAGATCCGCATCGCAACGCCCGGTGTGGATCGTGAACGGTTCCGGGAGAAGCTCCTCGCCTTCCTCCGCGAACACCAAGACCAGGTGGTGTTGCACAAGTTGCGCATGGGACGCCAGCTCACGAGCCTCGACCTCGTTGAACTCGAACGCATCCTCACCGAGACCGGCGGCTTCTCGGCCGCAGAAATCGCATTCGGAACCGCTGAAGCCAACGGGCTCGGCCTGTTCATCCGTTCAGTCGCGGGCATGGACCGGGGCGCCGCCTCCGACGCGTTGGATGCCTTCGTCGGACACGCAACCTTCACCGCAAATCAGCTGGCGTTTGTGAAACTCATCATCGACCAGCTAACTCAACGCGGCGCAGTCGCGACCGGCCTGCTCTACGAAGCTCCCTTCACGGACTTCGCACCCCACGGCCCCGACGAACTGTTCACCGATGCCCAAATAACGAACCTGATCGACGTGCTGCGCCATGTCGCGGCAACTGCTGCCGCGTCGTGAAATGTGAGTTTCGGGCGCTCTTTGGCCGCGTCCTGTGATCGCCAGTTGGCGCATCGGGCGGACTTTCCGCTCCACTATAAAAGCTCAGATCCCGCTTATGGTGTCGGAGAGCGCCTGAGGTGTGGCGATTTCACGTAACCTCGCGGGCTTACCGGGCCGGCGCTCGACTACTCCTTGTACAACTACCGTGGTCGCAGTGTCCATCCAATGGTGAAGTTGGCTGAGTTCTTCCGCCCGCACGCGCACTTCTACGCGACCTACGCCTGACCCGCTTGGCCGTGGCGACTGAATGGCGATCTCACCGAATGGATCGCCGGGCGCGTGCGCGATGAAGGTTATCGGTCCAGTGACTACTCGCAGTGGCTCGCTCTCTCGCGTGGAAAGGAGTCTGACGGTCTTGGCGACCAGATCCCGAGCGTCGGATGGAATTCGGACGAGAACTGGCGTGTCGTCAGCAACCGTCTCGGAGGGTGCCCACGCGAAGCTTGTCTCGAGCCAGGACACGCTCGGCTCAGAAAGTGCCCGGTTCATTTGAGCAAAGATCTCTTTGCTTCCACCCGCAATGACAACCGGTATGAGATCAGCTGCACGCGGTTCACGGGCGGGCCGAATGACCTGCTGCTCGAATACCGATATGGCCTGAGCAAGGGTACGAATGACCCTTCGCTCGTCAGATTCTGGACGAACGGAATCAAACATTTCTGTTCCCAAGGTCGCCTCTGCCTCTGGCAATGGCTCGTTAACCTGCATTAGTACCGGGAACACAAAACTACCGACCTCCGTGTGTCCTAGCCGGGCGCTTCGCGCCACCTCGTCGCCGAGTGTGCTGTAGTTGCTGCCGATCGATGAACGGGGTCGACGGGAGGTTGTTGCAGCAGCACGGATCATTCCAAAGGCCGAAGTGATTACGGTTGCGCCGGCTTCAAGTGGAATTGTCTGAGTGCCAAAGCGGTCGTTGTCTACGCGAAACTTGGTGACATCGAACTGGACCAGATCAACCGCCTGCTCTGTTTGTCGAACTTTTTCACCGTGGGCCGTGGCTATTCGCTCCATCACGTCGGTTGCTTCGAACGAACCGCGGTGCATTGTCCGTGGCAAGTACATCTCTGTTGGAGTGTTTGGCAGAGCCCACAAATCAGCGCCGCCTGAAGCCCCTGCTCTGACAAGCGCCCAGCCACGTCGTCGCAGGAGCGCCGCGAGGCCTGCGGACAAATCCTGGGTCATGTCGTGCTCCCTGCAAAGGACTCATAGAAGTCGTAAACTTCGTCGCGCCAGTCATAGAGCGTCTCTGCAGTTAATTGGTCAGCGTGTGTGAACTTCATCGAAGTGGTGTGCAAGGTTCGATCGAATCGCTTAGCGAATGCTACGGCTCGATGGTTGGTGCTTACCGGCGTGCTTTCAATCCAGTCAGGAATTATCGTTGGGACTTTGACGAGCACCACAAAAATGGGGTGATAAGCGCTCGCCCATTTCGTAACCCAGGCGGGTTCAAGTGGCAGTGTGGCTGCACCAGTCCCGACCTTGAAGGTGCCGGTGCACTTCACCTGGACCTCGGCGCTGGCGCGTCCGAATTTCAGAGTCGCGTCAATGGCATCGATATCTTCGTCGGGGGACGTCTCAGCGAATCCGACGCCTGCATGCGCGCACAAGGCTCGCAGGTATGCCACTCCATACCGTCCGCGGCGGCCATTGTCGCTGTAGAAATGATTTGCCGAGGTACTCAACCTCGAGGCTGGTACGCCAAACGCCGGAGTCGTCAAGATGTGTGTCCCCCCACTAATCCCAAAGCTAGCAGGATGACCGCCCGCGTCTTGCCAATGGATCAGATGTGAGTCGGCGAACCAACTGACGTCGGCCTAGTTCCCGCGTTCTTCGCCGGCGATGGAACACATTCGGTACCAGCCGAGTGTTCTGCCAGCGGCTCTACGATTCGACCGTGTCGACAGTGGGCACGCCATTGGCGTCGTACCAGGTTGTTTGCCATGACCCATTGGAAAAGATACGAGTCGAGGTGTCGAGGCGAGCATTGTTGCCGGCAAGACGGGGATCGGCGGTGAACTGCCTCTTCACGACGTCGTCGCCTTCCTCGAACTCATAAATCCAAGTGCCTTCATGTTCGTAGAATTTACCGGTCGTATCGTTGCCTGTGCTCATTGCTCAAACGATAGCGCGCCTGACGAAGCCGACATACATGGTGGAGTGGTCAGTCTTCGCGGCGCCGTCCATGCGCCCGGTGTGGCCGCGATCACTATTTGATCAACCGAGCGTGGCCCAGCAGAGCTGTGGAATCCCGTGAGCGCAGCGATATGTGGCCCGGAGGTTTGCTCATCGCTATTAGTTCGCGCTTCACAAGGTCGCCTAACCGATATGACAAGGTTGGGTACACCCCAAATGGACGTCAGGCGGCGGCATTCAGGACCGTCAAGATAGGGTCGAATTCTTTTTGGTCAACAGTCTTTGATGCGGGGTCCTAGAGTTCAACCTGACAGAACAGGCAGGAGATTCCGTGACGGGCCAACGAGTTGGATATGTGCGAGTCAGCACCCTCGACCAGAACACCGTCCGCCAGCTTGATGGCGTCGCCGTCGACCGGGTCTTTGAGGACAAGGCGTCGGGGAAGGATCTGAACCGGCCCGAACTCGAGGAGATGATCAAGTTCGTCAGAGACGGCGACACCGTTCTTGTGCACTCCATGGATCGCCTTGCCCGCAACCTGGATGATCTCCGCTCTATCGTGCGCCGGCTTACGGCGAAGAAGGTACGCGTCGAGTTCGTGAAAGAGCAACTCACCTTCACGGGCGACGATAACGCGATGGCAAACCTGCTCCTTAACGTCATGGGAGCCTTTGCTGAGTTTGAGCGGTCCTTGATCCGGGAACGTCAACGCGAGGGCATTGCCCTGGCCAAGAGGCGTGGCGCTTACCGCGGTCGCGCCCCCTCACTCGACGCGGCTCGCGCCGCCGAGCTTCGTGGGAAGGCCGCCGCCGGCGTGCCGAAAGCTGTTCTCGCTCGAGACTTTGGGATCAGCCGTGAAACCGTCTACGTCTACCTCCGCGCCGAGGCAGGAAGATTCTCCGCGGAGGCAGCCATGTCTGCCGCTGAGGGAGCGGGACGTGTTCGCGGTACCTCGTCTCCTGGCGTCGAATACACACCAGGTCGAAACGCTGCACAGGGTGCCTGACACGGCTGGCGAAGTGTTGGACGGGCGCTTTCATGAGTCGTCGGCCAACGGGGCAGTCCGGATTCGATTATCGCCGCACTCGACCTGCCCATCGGGCGGCGCGCCACCGACACGCCAAGCTCGACGATGTCGGCTCGATATCGCCATGGCAAGCGTGGCGACGACGTCACGGTGCGGGGGTTGCAGGCCGTTTCGTCCTCACGGTTGAGGTGTCTCTTGCGCCCTCGTCGCCTCATCTCCACACTCCCAAATTAATATGAGGAGTGTTTGCAATGAGGGCTAGAACTCACCCGGCAGAACTGGTCCCGTTTTCAAGCAGCATTAACACGCAAGAGTTACTTACGCCTCCCTCGACGTGTTGAGTATTTGATGCGTACGGTGCTCACCGAAGCCATGAGTTGGAGGAGATCAAACGGCTCAAGCGCAAGGTAAGAGGCAGGGCTTTATCCCGCGACCTCGTCCGCATCCTGATTTCGTGCCTCCTCAAGGTAGGAATAAGCGGTGACGCGAGAGATACCCAGACGAGCGGCGATGCTTTCGATGCCCTTTCTCATCTGCAGAGCCCCCTGGTGGTCCAGCCTGGTGAGGACAGCGGTGCGGTCGTCGCGGTTCATCTGGCCCACGGGTTTGCCGATCTCGCGGATGGCCTCGGTGACCATCGCATCCATCACAGACACCAAGTCCTGTCCGAAGAACTCTTTCGGCTGGTCGTGAGAACTGGACGGAGCTTGCGGCAGCAAGCCGTCGAGCAGGATCCGGGCCTGTTCTATCGTGCTGACGTCGAAGTTCACGCACAACGCGGCGATGATCCGCCCGGCTGAGTTGCGAAAATACACCGAGGAGCAGCGCAACTGGCGTCCATCACTCGTGAAGCCTCGGTATCCAAACGCGTTGTGGTCTGCTCCCTGATTGTGAAGCACGCCGATTCCAAGACTGCTGGAGGGGCCGCCGACTTCGCGTCCGGTAACGTGCCCGTTCTCGATCGCTGCGATCGTATGGCTGAGGTCAGGATCCGGGGCAGAGAGGTCGTGCAGGACCACTTCGCAGCCGGGGCCGGCGGCGGCCGCCATTGCGTGCATGACCGGGCGGAAGGTGGTGAGAATGTCGGCCACTGACTCATAGGCCCCCATGTGCGCAAGCTGGCTCATCGAAGACGGAGTCGAAAGTGCGGTCATCATGTCTCCCTCAGTCATTAGGTCATCATTATTATCCAACGCCTTGAATGCTTACAAATTGTTAAGCGTATAGACATTCTGTTCATATTGGTGTTAGCTTATCCAGTGGTCGCGCGGCGGACAACTCCGGCACCATCTCGCAGATCTGCAGTCAGGGCAAGGAGGCTCTCATTGGTCCAGGTACAAGAAGAACGACGCACGGCGTGGGGTTTTGCAATATCGCCGAAGCAACTCCGCATGGTCGCTGCCGGAGCCATCGGCACGCTCATGGAGTATTACGACTACTACCTCTATGGACTCGCGGCGGCCGTCGTGTTCCCCGCGGTGTTCTTCCCGAATACTGACCCGGCAGTGGCGGTACTCGAATCGTTCGGCAGCTTCGCATTCGGCTTCTTGTTGCGCCCCATTGGTGGCCTCTTCTGGGGTCACATTGGCGATCGATTCGGGCGCAAACCCGCTCTGATGGCTACTGTGATCGGGATGGGGATATGCACGGCCGCGATCGGCCTGACCCCGTCCTATGCGTCGATCGGGATTGTCGCGCCGATTCTGCTGCTGCTGTTCCGATTGCTGCAGGGATTGTTCGTGGGTGGTGAAATGGGGGCAGCTGCGACTCTCGTTGTCGAGCATGCCCCGGTGGGACGGCGCGGCCTTTTTGGGGCGCTCCTGATCTCTGGTGCCGGTGTCGCGAACGTTGCATCGGCCGGCTTCATGGCCCTATTGGGCGCGGGTTCCGCATCGTTCTTCATGGCATGGGGTTGGCGCCTTCCGTTTGTCTTTGCTCTCGTGCTCTCCGTGATCGCCGTGGTACTGCGCTCGAAGTTGGAGGAGCCCGAGGAGTTCAAACAGCACACCCAGGCCGTTGAGCTTGGGCAGGTCAAGCGTACGAACCCGCTGAAAGAGGCTCTTCGTCATCCGAAGAACGCGCTCCTCGGTATTCTCATCGGCTTGCCGCAAAGCATTGCCAGCTACGTCGTGCTGACCTTCGGGATCGCTTTCATCGTTTCCAAGGGCACCCACGCACAGGTCGGCTTCATCGGAACGATGATCGTCGGCGTTCTGCAGATCTTCGCCGCACCGTTCTGGGGGTGGGTCTCCGACAAGGTTGGTCGCCGCAAATTCTACATCACCGCTGCCATCGTCTTCGCGCTGCTGCTTTACCCCGCTTTCGCGCTGTACAGCACGAATGTCGCGGTGCTGATCTGGCTCGGCATGGTCATCGGCTTCGTTATTCCAGGTGTTGCCATGCAGAGCACCCTCCAGACGATGCTCACCGAGATGTTCGATGTGGAGGCGCGCATCACGGGCGTGAACATCGGTTACCAGTTCTCGAACATGCTCGGCGGGTTCGCCCCATTGATCGCGACCGCGCTCTCACTGGCCTTCGGCTCGATCTTGCCGATCATCATCTTCGCAGCTGTTGTCGTCCTCATCGGCGTGATCGCCACGGGGTACGCGTCGTTCCGGCCCGATGTAGAGAACGCGGGTCGACTTCACGCGCTCGCATAGCTTGTGACTGGGGTACCCGAGGCGGCGTAAGTCCACGGGTGCCCTGGCACATGCCCTCAGCCCTCACGAAAAGGAGAAACATTCATGGCGAAGACCGCCTTCCGCACCACGAACGCACCGCAACCCGCCGGCCCCTACAGCCAGGGCATTGAGGCGAAAGGGTTCTTCTACACGGCCGGATTCGGGCCGCAGGACTCTGCCACTGGGAATGTGGCAGATTCCGTCGCCGACCAGACTCGGCAGGTGCTGCGCAACATTCAGGCCGTTCTCGCCGAGCGTGGGCTCACCATGGATGACTGCGTCAAGACCACGGTGCACCTGGCCGATCTGGCGGATTTCACCGAATTCAATGGGGCGTATGCGGAGTTCTTCGCGGAGCCGTACCCCGTGCGCACGACTGTCGGGTCGCAGCTGGCGAATATCCTCGTCGAGATCGATGTCGTCGCCGTTCTGCCCGACGACAAGTAGGCCGCTGAGCCGACTTGCAAGTTCGGGCCGCTCCGCAACCACACCCGCGCGGAGCGGCCCGAACGCCGTTCCCGCGCCGTGTGGGAGCGGCCGAATGCGGTGATTCCGATGCTCGCCGCGGCCGGCTACCCGAGCTCGCGAGCAATCTGCGCCGCGGTGCGCTGAAGGAGCGGGATGTGTTGTTTGATCTGCTCCAGGTCGTGTTTCATGCGGATCGCGGTGAGCGAGAGTGCGCCGACCACCCCCGCCGAAGTCCGGATGGGCACGGCCACGCAGTTGACGAAATCCTCGAACTCGCCGTTGTCCACGGCCCACCGCTGTTGGGCCACGGCGTCCAGCTCGACATTCAGCGCCCTGCGAGTGGTGATTGTCGTGTCGGTGTACCTCTTCCACGTCGTGCCTGCGAGAATGGCATCGCGTCTGGCCGTGTCGAGGTCGGCGAGGATCGCCTTGCCGACGGCGCTACAGTAAGGGCGCACCGGGGCACCGATGCGCGAGTACATGCGCACGCCGCTGACGTCTTCGACCTTGTCGACATAGATGATCGCATCGTCCACTAGTGCGGCCACGTGCACAGTGTTGCCGACGAGCTGGTGTAGCTGGCGAACGTGGCTGTAGGAGGCCTGGCGCAGGTCGAGGTTCTCAAGCGAGGCCTGCGCGAGGGACACGAGGTGGAAGGCGAGCGTATAGGTTCCGTCTTGGCGCCGACGGGCGTAGCCAACCTCCTCGAGCGTCTTCAGTTCTCGGAACATGGTCGAGCGGTGCAGCTCGAACTCCTCGGCGAGCTGAGCGACCGTCTTCGGCTGCGCGGCGATCGAGTCGATGATGCGCGCTGCCCTTTTTACGCTCTGTGACATGGCTTCCCTTACCCTTCCGCGTGTTCGCGCCTGAGGCCCCGGCCCGGTGTGCTGTCCGCGAGTGCGCCGTTGGCGAGTACCGGCACTCCGGCCACCAACACGTCGTTGATCCCGACGGCCTCGCCCAGTGGCTCATCATAGGTAGCGGTGTCTGCCACTGTGCGCGGGTCGACCACGATGAGGTCGGCGATCCACCCGGCAGCAACCCGGCCACGTCGACCCAGGCCGAAGCGAGCCGCCGGTGCCGTCGAAAGGTGAACTACCGCGTCCGACCACGACCATTCCTGCGTTTCGCGCACATACTCGCGCAGGTATCGGGCGAAGGTCCCGCGGGCACGCGGATGCGGATGCGCGCCGATGAAGATGCCGTCTGAGCCGCCCATGTGGCCCGGATGCGAGAAGATGCGGGCGAGTTCGGCGACTGGGCGCTCGTGCCGAACCGCCATGACGGCATTGACTTGCAGGCGGGAGGCGGCGAGCAAATCCAGGGCGAGATCGATGGCGTCGGTGCCGGCGTGGGCCGCGGCATCCTCAAGAGTGAGCCCGTGTGTCCACGCGAATTCCGGCGCAGCCACATGCGCGAGCGTGATCATCGAGGGCCATTCGGGCCCGAGGCTGGCGTTGCGCTCGACAGCCGGGAACCAGTCGCGGCGCAAGCGCTGCCGCTCGGCCGGATCGGTAATGACTTCGACGACGGTGTCGGCCGGGAGCGCCGAGAGTTCCGGCGGCAGCAACGGCATGCCTAGTATCGTGCAGCCCCGGGTGTATGGATACGCGTCGAAGGTTGCGTCGACACCTGCACGTCGGAGAGCGTCGAGCTGGTCATGCACGATATGCGCCTGTGCGTGAAAGTGCGAGATGTGGATGCGCGCGCCGGATGCCGCAGTGATGCGCGCGATCTCCTCGATGCCTGCGGCCGACTTGTCCTCGTATCCGCCGCGCATATGCGTGACATAGATGCCGCGGTTGCGGGCGATCGGCTCGCACAATGCAGCAATCTCGTCTGCGCCGGCAAACAGGCCGGGAACATAGTCGAGGCCCG
The DNA here is from genome assembly GCF_004402785.1 of Cryobacterium algoritolerans. Classification (GTDB taxonomy): domain Bacteria; phylum Actinomycetota; class Actinomycetes; order Actinomycetales; family Microbacteriaceae; genus Cryobacterium; species Cryobacterium algoritolerans. Next base: position 25,048 of record NZ_SOFP01000031.1, on the reverse strand, counting down.
TTGACAGGCCAATGGCGCCCTCGCGCATGCCCTCGTCGACCAGGGCGACCATCGCCGCACGCTGCGCATCGTCCGCCGGCGTTGTCGATCGCCCACACACCTCCCAGCGTACCGTTCCTGCGGGGACGAGGTAGGCGAGATTCAGCCTCGACCGTCCGTCGACCGCAGCAAGATACTCCGCAACGCCACCGCCCGAGTATCTCGGATGATCGCCATTGATGGCGGCGAAGTACTCACTCGCGTACCCTCCATTACCCGGTGCGTAGGAGATGCCGTCTTGCCCGGTAATCACCGTCGTCACGCCCTGTTTCAGCAGAGACCGCTGCACGGACTCGTCCTCCATAAGGCCGTCGGCGTGGGAATGGGTGTCGACGAAACCGGGGAGCAGGTAACGTCCCCGGCAGTCGATGACATGATCGTCCGGCCCGACGGTAAGGTCCCCGACCGCGCTCACGGTGTCGCCTTCGACGGCCACGTCGGCGCGTCGCATCCCCTGGCCGTCGACTACCGTTCCGCCGCGCATAACCAATCGCATTTTGGGCCCCATTTCGCGCGTGTCGGTTAGAAGAACGTGCGGACGAGGTCGACCACGCGGTCGGAGCCCTGTGAGGCCACCACCGGCAGGTATCGCCACTTGTCGAACGTCGTGCACGGATGTGACAGCCCCAGCGCGACGACCGAGCCGAGCGGAGCATCCTGGCCAACGAGCGCAGGAGTCTCGACCGTGAGCCCCAGGTAACTGTGCTGGTCGTTCACGGCGAGGATCGACGCATTGGTCAGGGGTTCCCACTCGCAGCCCAGGTCGTTCGCGACCTGACGTGGGATCGGCAGTCCCTCGTCGAACGGGAAGTCGCGCTTGCCGCCGTCGAGTAGGGCCAGGCCCGGTTCGGGGTGCGACACGACGCGGGCAATGCCACGCATCGCAGAGCGCAACCGGCCGGGTGCCGCGGCGCCCTCGTCAAGTGGGGAGATTCGGCGATAGAAACCGTCATCGTGCACGATGTACGCTCCGCTGCGCAGGGTCCACAAGGTGCCCGAATCGGCGGCCATCGCGTCGGCGTACGCCTCCGCAACTAAGTCGAAATACGCGCTTCCGCCTGCGGTCACATAGACGTCGCCGTCCTCGTCGTAGAGATCATGCAGTGCATGATGTAGTTCGACCTGTCGTTGAAGGTATGCGCGCACTGCATCCAGCGACGCATCCGAGCGGTCGTGCCCCAGACTGCCTTCGTACCCGGCAACGCCGGCCAGACGGACGACGTCAGATGCGGCGGCCCGCCGGGCGACCTCGACGGACTCGGCGACGGTGCGCGCCCCGGTGCGCCCGCCGGCGGCACCGATTTCGACGCAGACGTCGACGCGTCGCGGGGTGCCGGCGTCGCGGAGAGTGCGCTCCATCGCCTCGATCGTTGCGATCGAGTCGGCCCAACAGACGAAGCGAAACTCCGGGTCAGCAAGCTGGGTGGCGAGGTAGCGCAGGGACCGGTCGTCGACGACCGCGTTGGCGAGCATGATCGAGTCCAGGCCGAAGCTGCGCGCGGTGCGGACCTGCCCCATCGTCGCCAAGGTGATGCCGAGGCTCCCTGCGTCAAGCTGCCTCTGCCACAGTGCGGGGGCCATGGTGGTCTTGCCGTGCGGCATTAGCTTGAGCCCGTGCGACGCGCTCCACTGCGCCATCACCGCCAGGTTGCTCTGAATCGCCTCGTCGTCGAGCGTGACGATCGGTGTCCAGAACTCCGAAAGTCGGGGCCCGCTTGCGAGGAACTCGGTCACTGTCATGCCGAATGCGCGCTCCGGGATCCCTTTGTCGCGTGCAGACAAGTGTTCGTTCCCCAACTCGTCCAATAAAAGCGGTCGTGCCATCGTGTCCCCTTTCGGGATTCCGGGTGCACCCTGGCACATCCTGTTGCGTTGGCTGCTCACGTTACGCCAGTTAATTGTAGGTCTCGTCATTGTTAACATGTGCAAATGATGCAACGTGAGTTGCACATGTCACACGATAAACGTCATAGTTGGGCTATGACGCTCGAGGCCACACCGCGCTTGATAGCCATCGGCGAGACGATGATGATGTTCACCCCGGCGCGTGCCGAATCGATAGCCACCGCCGAGGACGTGCGCCTTCACCCCGGCGGTGCGGAGTCCAACGTGGCGTGTCACCTAGCGCAGCTGGGCCTCTCGTCGGCGTGGGTGGGCGCGCTCGGGGACGATGTTTTCGGGCACCGCATCCGTCGGTCAATCGCAAGCCACGGCGTCGATACTCGGTGGGTCACGTGCGACTCGAATGCGCCCACGGGCGTGTACTTCAAAGACCCGGGAAATGGCGTCGTCTATTACCGCAGTGGGTCGGCCGCATCCCGAATGAGCCCTGCAACAGTTGCACGCATTCCTCTTGAAGACGCGGACATTGTGCACCTCTCGGGCATCACGCCCGCACTGTCGGCGAGCTGTGTCGCCCTGGTAGACACGGTGTTCGAACGCGTCGCGGGAAGCAACGCGATACTCAGTTTCGATGTCAATTACCGGGCGTCGTTGTGGTCGGAGGGTGCTGCGGCCTCGGTGCTGCTCGCGTTGGCGAGCCGCGCAGATATCGTTTTCGTCGGCCTTGATGAAGCCCACGCGCTCTGGAATTGCTGCACGGCGAATGACGTGCGAACACTGCTGCCGGAACCCGCGCGGCTCGTCGTGAAGGACAGCGACGTTGGCGCCACTGATTTCAGCGCGGGCGGAAGCGTCTTCGAGCCGGCAATCCCCACGGAGGTGTTGGAGGCGGTCGGGGCTGGTGATGCGTTCGCCGCCGGCTACCTCGCCGCCCTGTTGCGCGGTGCCAGCGCGGACGATCGGCTGCGCGCCGGCCACGAACGCGCGCGGCTGGTGCTGCTGTCGACTAGCGACTTCGTCGCGGAACCAGCATCGACTTCCGTTCCGGTCGGCGGCGTCGCACGTCTCCTGCTCACCGAACCCATTGAATGAAAGGCTCAGTCTGACTATGGTCGATAATGCACAGTTCACCGAGATCTTCAACGCAGCGCCACTCATGGCGATCTTGCGTGGCATGGGGGTCGAGCGTAGCCTCACCGTCGCGACGATGGCTTGGGACCTCGGCATCGACGTCGTCGAGCTGCCAATCCAGACACCTGAGGACATCGAGTCATTGCGGGTCGTCGCCATGGCAGCCCGGGAGCGGGGAAAGGTTGTTGGCGCAGGCACAGTCGTCTCGGTTGAACACGTGCGGCAAGCGGCGGAAGCGGGGGCCGAGTTCACCGTGTGTCCCGGCTTCGATCTCGAGGTAGTGCGGGCGTCGTCCGATTTCGGGATGCCCGTGATGCCGGGGGTGGCGACGGCGAGCGAGGTGCAGCTCGCGCTCAAAGAGGGTCTGACCTGGCTCAAGGTGTTCCCGGCATCAGTGCTCGGGACTGCGTGGATCAAGGCGATGCAGGGACCTTTCCCGCAGGCGAGGTTTGTCACCACCGGAGGCATGAATGCCGCGAATGCGGGAGAGTTCCTGCGCGCAGGCGCGCGGGTCGTCGCCATCGGTTCGGCCCTCGAGGACCCGTCGCAGCTGCCCAAGCTGGTGGCGCTACTCGAACCTGCGGCGCAGATCGTTCCTGCTGGGCAGTAACCGTGGTCTCAAACAGCAACCTTTTGGCGTTCGTGGACGCGAGACTTGCGTACGAGATCGACGTCGTTGCCGCATCCCGAGCCCAGACGGCCGACACAGCCGTGATTGTCGACACCCGCAAGCAGCTTTCGTGGGACCACGGTCACGTCGCCGGCGCCCTACACCTTCCCGCCGATACCCCGGATGCTCGTCTCACCATGCTGCCCCGGGACCGCACCCTCGTCGTCTATGGCTGGGGTCCCGGATGCAACGGCGCCACGTATACCGCGCGTCGCTTGCTCGCCGAGGGCTTCGACGTGCGCGAGATGATCGGCGGGTACGAGTATTGGGTGCGGAACGGGTTCGCGTTGGAACGCGGGGGTACCGTAACGCGACAGGCGCCAGACCGGCTTGCCACAGCTGAAAGTTGAGCTGATCGAGGTAGACACGAAAGAAGCGAACCGAGTTATGAGCTTCTGCTGTCATCAGGGCGGCCCTAGGCGACCCATTCTTCGAGTGCTTCGCGTGCTTCATCGATCGGGAGTTTGAAGATGACGCGGAGGCCGTCTTTCAAGTAGTAAACGCGGCCGAGAACGGTGTCGGTGTGCACGATCCAGGCAAGCTAAGTAGTGATGACGAGAGCATCTCCGTCCTCGAGGGCGTCGAGGACGCGATCGAAGTCTGGGCGTGATGCTCGAGCACCGGAGATGCCGTGGTCGGAGTAGAGGTCGTCGCGGCGGACGCCTGCCGCCAGGATATCGACCTGTTGCGGGTCGGCGGATTGCTGGCGCGACGATACGCGCGCGTAGCCGATCAGCTTCGTCACTGGAGATGTCTTATAACTAACGGTGAGTACCGTCGGCGAGTTCAGGTGGTGAGAGCAACACCCTGAGTTCTGTGGGGTGTTATCGATGGCTCGACCGTGGTCGCCTTTGAGCGTCCGTTTGTCGTTTTGGGATGGGCTGGACGCGGGGCTATCAGTGGCCGTCGCGGCGCAGGCTGCTGGGGTGTCGCGACCGACTGGGTATCGGTGGTTAAGCCAGCATCAGAAGGTGCTGCCATCACCGGTTCAGGATTTCAGTGTTGCCCGTTCCGGACTCTTATCGTTGCGAGAGCGCGAAGAGATCGGATTCCAGCTCGCCCGCGGTCACGGGGTGCGCCGCATCGCCGCGGCTCTGGGCCGGGCGCCTTCAACGATCAGCCGGGAGGTGGCCAGGAACACGGTCACTGGCCGCTACGTGCCGTCGCTCGCGCAGGAGCAAACCTGGGCGCGGGCTCGCCGGCCCAGAGCCCAGAAGCTGGACGGGTTAGCGTTACGGGAACAGGTCACCACGATGCTCACCGATCGGTTCAGCCCGGAACAGGTCGCGGGTCGACTAAAAGTTGAACATCCGGAGAATCCGGAGATGCAGGTGTCACACGAGACGATCTACCAGGCTCTCTACGTGGCCGCAGAGGTTCCGGGAGATGGTGATGATCTCTGACCGGCCGCCAGAGATCGAGGACCGTGCCGTTCCCGGGCACTGGGAGGGCGACCTGATCATCGGCTCGACCTCGTCGAAGTCCGCGATCGGAACCCTCGTCGAACGGACCACGGGATACGTGATGCTGCTGCATCTGCCCGGGGATCACACCGCTCGCACGGTGGCCGACGCGATGATCGTCGCGATGAACACTCTCCCGGAACAGCTGCGCCGTTCGACCACCTGGGATCAGGGAGCGGAGATGTCCCGACACCAGGAAATCACGATGGCGACCGGGATGCCGATCTATTTCTGCGATCCGCACTCGCCCTGGCAGCGTGGCAGCAACGAGAACACCAACGGGCTCCTGCGCGAGTACTTTCCAAAGGGTACCGACCTGTCCTTCCACGGGCCCGGGATCCTCGAGAACGTTGCTGCGGAACTCAACCGTCGGCCCCGCAAACGCCACGGCTACCGAACGCCCGCAGAAGTCCTCGCCACGCTAATCTCGAACCCAACAAATCAAACCGGTGTTGCCGACACCACTTGAATCCGCCGACGTAATAACCATTATCGGTCATATTAAGTGTTATTTTACCCGTTATATTGCCCGTAAAAACACTAAGGATTCTTGCCATTGAATCAGTGACGCGGAAGACTTGCCAGCATGAGTATTCCCGTCCCCGCCGCGCAGCCAGGTCATCGCGCGTACGAGGATTCTGTGCGGCTGGACACTGGCGGGATCGTCACGGGTCTCCGCGAGATCCTCGGCGCCCAGCTCGTCGCATATCTTGGCCGCGTTGCAAACACGCGCTCCGTGCGTGAATGGGCGGAAGGCTCCCGCGCCCCTGGTGCGGACGTCGTTATGAGACTGCGTACTTCTTATTACGTTGCCGGCATCCTGATCGAACGTGAGAGCGCGAAGACAATCCAGGCGTGGTTCTAGGGCATGAACCCTGAGCTGGGCGACCAGTCCCCCGCTGCCGTGTTGCGTGGCGAGCCGCTGGACGTAATTGGGCCGAAAGTCATCGCGGCCGCCCGGTCCTTCGCGGCTCATGGCTAGGTTCCCCGCTCCTGGCGGCGACTCAAGTGTCGTGTTCGGTATAACACTCTTGTCCGCTGGCGACGGAAATGGTATGTTTTCCGAACAACGAATGGAGTGCTGGTGGTCAGCGACGAACAGAGCGAGCCTCAAACGCTTAGCGACGTTCTGCGCGTGTGCCTGCAGCAGCTGCGTGATCAGCTGCCGGAGGGCTGGTCGCTCGTCCCCGTGGCCGCAGCGGGTGGCAGTGATCGGGACTTTGACGCCGTGCTGTCAGTATCGGGCCCGGACGGCACCACCGCCTCTCTGGTGATTGAGGCCAAGCGCGTGTTGGAGCGACGCAACGTGCTCGCCGTGTCGGAGCAGCTGCGCGGCGCGGCGGGGAGGTTCCCGAATGCGTGGACCGTCGTCGTCGCCCGGTACCTGGCACCGTCTGTGCGTGAGGCACTGGCGGAACGGGGAGTCTCCTATATCGATGCCACCGGCAACATGCGCTTGGTCGTGTCCGTGCCGGGCTTGTTCATTGCCAACCGCGGCGCGGACAACGACCCCTGGCGTGGCCCGGGTCGACCCCGCGGCACCCTCAAAGGTGTCCCCGCGGCAAAGGTTGTGCGCGCATTGATGGACTACACCGGTCCCTGGAGCATCCGTGAGCTGATTGACCTGTCCGGTGCTTCGACAGGGGCGACGTACCGTGTGGTCGAGTACCTCGAACGTGAGGACCTCGTCACCCGGAACGAGGACGGCAAAATCGTTCTCCGCGACTGGCGTCGTCTGCTGCAGCAGTGGAGCAAGGACTACGGCTTCGTCCGCAGCAGCCGCATCACCCGCTACATCGAGCCCCGCGGCCTGGCCACACTCCTGACGAAGGCAACGGATATTGCCGATGTGCAGTACGCCGTGACGGGAACGACCGCCGCAGCAGAGTGGGCACCGTACGCCCCAGCACGATCGGCCCTGGTCTACGTCGCCGACGCAGCACAAGCCGCCGCGGCCTGGGGACTGCGTCCGGCCGAGTCCGGAGCGAACGTCCTCCTGGCGGAACCGGCAACAGCTGTCGTGTTCGAGCGAACCATCACGACCGCCGATGGAACCGTGATCGTGGCGCCCGCGCAGGTGGCCGTCGACCTGATGACCGGGCCGGGACGTAACCCGGCAGAAGCCGAAGAACTAATGGATTGGATGGAACGCAATGAGTCCTCGTGGCGACTCCGACAACCTGCTCGTGCAGGCGCGCTAAGCCCTGCTTGACGCCCTCGAAGCACTCAGCGAGCACCGGGACGCGGTCATCGTCATCGGCGCCCAAGCCATCTATCTGCACACGGGAAACGCACTCGTCGCCCTCGCCGAGGCGACGAAGGACAGCGACCTCGCTCTCGATCCCCGCCGGCTTGATGATGACCCTCTTCTCGAAGAGGCCATGACCCGGGCCGGGTTCCACCTCAACACGTTCAGCGGTCAGCCGGGAGCGTGGATGAATCGCGCCGGCATCCCCGTGGACCTGATGGTGCCCGAAGATCTGGCCGGCACAGGCACGAAGAACACCCGCGGGGCACGGATCCCGCCCCACCACAAGAGCGCCACCCGTCGCGCTCGAGGGCTGGAAGCGGCTGTCATCGACAACTCCTTCATGGACATCAGCGCTTTGGATGAGAGCGACTCTCGCCGTTATAGCGCCCGGGTCGCTGGTCCCGCGGCGCTGCTCGTGGCCAAGATCCACAAGATCGCCGAGCGCGCGGACTCCCCGCACCGGCTCAACGATAAGGATGCCCACGATATCTACCGGCTCCTGGTCGCTGTCGACACTGCCTCGATCGCCGCCACCCTAGGGATGCTCCTGAACGACCCGCTCAGCCGCCCGGCCACAAGTTACGCGCTCGATCAGTTGGACGGGCTCTTCGCCCAGGGCCCAGAATCCCTCGGATCCACGATGGCTGGCCGCGCGGAAGAAGAAATTGGCGATCCCGCCACCGTGGCCCTGGCCGTGTCCCTCTTGGCTACGGACATTCTTGCGGAGATGCGCACGAATCCCACCGGCGAAGAGATCTGAACTCGAGAACGATGACCATGTGAGGCGGCGCCTCCTGGCCCGGGAAACTGTCCGCTGAAGTCGAGGCGTTCGTCCTCGAGACAGTTGAAATGCTTCACGAACTCGACGACACCGGCCTGCATGAGCTGACCCCCCCCCTTTTCTATGAACACGGGTACGAGCAGGTAGCACATTCTCTTCGGGAACTGCTCAAAATGCTCGGCCACGATCCCGACGCTTAACTTTGTTTGGACCAGCTCCCTGGCACGCCTTCGACGCTGAAGTCGGTCAGAAGGCGCGGCATTTGCCGCACCTGAGCGCGAATATTCGGGCGGGGCCTACGGGACGGCTCGTTCAGCAGAAGCGCCGCAGCCTCTTCGCAGCGCGGGCGTCTGCGGTGAGGGTCCCCTTTTGAAACGAGGAGCGAGGCCAGCCCTAACTCTGCATCAGCACGCCTGGTTGTTGCGACGATTGCCCCTAGCCTGTCGCGCTCAGTGTCGTTGCACTCGGGCCACTTCTACATGACCTAGCAACACTTCCCATCACTTGGAACTCAACGGCCGCGGCGCTCTTCGCCGAGGATTACCTGTCCACTCACACCGCAGGAGGAGACACCTTCGCCGGCGCCGCCAAAACGGTGACTTCCCCCGGTTTGGATCGCATCTACGCGGGCGACAAGGTGGCCGGCTACTTCGGCACGACGAACAAGGATCCGCGATACCCGGGTGAGAGGTCACAAGAGTCACTGTCGAACTCAAGTCCTCATGAGCCTACGACGGAACGAGGAGGATTCGGGAGCACGCAGACGTGATGGGCCCGTGCGGTTGCCGCTCGGGCCCCTCACGTCGGATCGGTTTATCCGGTCGCTGTGTCGGCCGCTGTGGTAGTCGGGGTGATGCTGAGCTGCTTGAGTGCGGCTTGTGCGTACTGCTGGGTGAAGGTCGACGGGTAGGTCACCTTGCTTACATCGGTTCCGATGGCGTTCTCCATCTGGAAGATCGTCTTCGGACCGCCCGCCGGCATGAGGCCGTCCGGCAGGAACTGCCCGTAGTCGGCCTTCAAAGCAGCGACGTACTGGTCCTTGGAGACGGTGCTGTTCTGCACGAAGTCCGGGGGTAGTGCGTCCGCGACGTCCTGTGCGGTGTGAGTGTGTATCCAGTCCATCGTCGCGACGAGCGCGGTGACGACCTTCTGCACGGTGTCCTGGTTCTTGTCAACCCAGTCTGCCTGCGCGAGTAGACCTGCGGCTGGCCACGCGCCGCCGAGGTTCTGCTGCGCACCTTCCGTGGTCGCCAGGTCGAGCGACGAGACGGCGATACCCTTTGCTTCGAGAGCGGCAACCGTCGGTTGGGTTGTCATGACGCAGTCGGCTTCTCCGCGCTGCAAAGCTGCGATCGCGGTTGCACCTGCGTGCACCGCGATCGTCGTGTAGTCGCTTGGCGACACTCCGCCCTTCGACGCGACGAATTGAGTGAGCTGGTCTGTTCCGGAACCGAGGTCAGTGACACCCATCTTCTTTCCGCGGATGTCGGCGGGCGTCTTGACGTTGGCAGTCGGGCTGCACATGATCCGCTCGCCGGGGGCGCCGGAGAGTTGTACCAGGTTGATGACGTTCTTGCCCTTGGACTGGAAATCGGGGGCATGAACGTACCAGGCGCCGGAGAAGTTGACCTGGCCGGAGATCATGGCCTCCTCGGCGCCGACGCCGCCGTTCTGCTCGGTCGACAGCTGCATGTTGACGCCGTACTTCTTGTAGAAGCCGAGGCTCTCGGCAAGTTGATAGGGCAGGTAGATCTGCTTGTCGATTCCACCGACCATCATGGAGACCGTCGGAAGAGCTGATCCGTCGGATGCTTTTGTGTTGGGGGTTCCTGCGCCACTGCAGCCCGCGAGTACCAGCGACAATGCTGCTACTCCGGAGGCAACAGCGACGATGCTGTGCTTTTTCATGGTGTGTGCGTTTCCTTTCGGTGTCGTCGCCCACGGAAGCGCGCGACGGGTCTGGAGAGGCCGTGACTGACGAGAGACAACCGCCACGGCCGTGCTCGGATAGGTGAGCTGTTTCGTGTCAGATTGGCTGAGATTCGGACCGCACCGGCGGCCGCCACCTGAGGACGGACCTTTCCAACAACGTGATGAGGTATTCCGCACCGAGGGTGAAGACTGCAATGATCGCCATGCACGCGAACACCGTGTTCGGGTCGAATCGGCCCTGAGATTGGCTGATGATCAGGCCAATTCCCTTTTGCGCTCCCAGGACCTCCGCGACCAGTGCCCCAATGATGGCGAAGCCGAACGCGGTGTGCAGGCTCGCGATGATCCAGGTCATCGCTGACGGGATGGTGACGTGGCGGGCGATCTGCAAGGGTGACGCACCGAGGACGCGGACGTTTGCGATCAGGTTCTGGTCCACCTCTCGGACACCCTGGTAGGCATTGAAGAAGACCGCGAAGAACACCAGAACGGCGGCCAACAGGATCTTCGGGCCGATTCCCAGGCCGAACGCGACGATGAAGATCGAACCGAGGACGATGCGGGGGATCGAGTTGAGGACCTTGATATAGGGGCTGAACACGTTAGACAAGTACCGGTTCGAACCGAGCAGTATTCCGCTGATGACTCCGGCGATCGTTCCGAACAGGAACCCGAACAAGGCTTCCTGTACGGTGACCCAGAGCTGGTCCCAGATTGATCCGAAGGCGGTGCCCTTGGTGAAGAGGTTCACCAGTGAGTCCCAGACCATGCTGGGTTGTCCGTAGAAGAACGGGTCGACCCATTTGAGGTCGGTGAAGAGTTGCCAGCCGCCGAACACGAAGATCGCGAGGATCAGCCGACCGACCCAGACCCAGAACGTGTTTCGGGTGCGGGTCCGGCGCGCCGACGCCTGCAGGTCCGACTCGGACTGCTGTGTCGCTGATCCGACAATCGCCTCGGCGCCTGACGTGACGATTGCCTTCTGCTGCACCAGGGCGATCATGCGGCCACCCCCGCGGAGCGCTTATAGGCGCGTGTGACTTCGTCCCGGAGGGACTCCCAGATCTGGGTCTGCAACTCGATGAATCGCCGCTCGTGTCGCAGCGTCTGGACGTCCCCACGCGGACGCGGCAGGTCGATGTTGAAGACGTCTTTGATCGTGCCGGGGCTGGAGGTCATGATGACTACGCGGTCAGACAGCGCGACGGCTTCGTCGAGGTCGTGTGTGATGAACAGGACCGAAGGGCGCAGTTCCTCCCACAGCCCGAGGAGTTCCGTCTGCATGATTGCCTTGGTCTGCACGTCCAGCGCACCGAAGGGCTCGTCCATGAGCAGGATGCGCGGGTTGTTGATGAGCGCCGCGGCCATCGCGACGCGCTTGCGCATGCCTCCGGAAAGCTGGTGGGGGTAGCGGTCCTCGAAGCCTGTGAGGCCCACGCGGCGCAACCAGTCGATGGCGAGGGCCATTGACTTCTTCTTCGACGTGCCGAGTAGTACCGGGCCGATCATCACGTTCTGCAGGACCGTCTTCCACGGGAAGAGCGCGTCTCCCTGGAACATATAGCTGACGCCGTTCGTGATGCCGTCGACGATTCGTCCGCCGACCTGTACGGAACCGCCGCTCGGCCTTTCCAGTCCCGAGACCTGCGCGAGCGTCGTCGACTTTCCGCACCCGGTTGGTCCGACAATGGCGCAGAACTGTCCGGCCTCGACTGTGAGGGACACATCCTGGATCGCCGTGAAAGGTTCGCCTTTCGGCGTGAGAAATCTTTTCGTCAATGCGACAATTTCGATTCGCGCTGGATCGTCGGCTACCCCGGGCCCTACGGGCGTGCGACTCGGGGTTTTGTCAGTGTCACCCATGCTTGTGACCTCTCTGTCGTCGCACTGCGTCGTTGCCTGTGCGTAATGACGATGGCAGCAAGCTGCGCAACTGTCTCGCTTTCGCGCCATGCGCTGGTTGTGCGCATAAGAAGGGGATTCTGCGCATTTCGCTCACGCGATGTAATGCAACAATCAACTGATGCGAAGGCGGATCAGAAAACTCTCAACCCAGATGTTCCTGGCACATCTGGTGATCCTGACCGCCTCCACAGCGATCGGATTCCTGCTGTTCGCCACCACGGCACGCGGCCACCTCGACGACGAGTACCAGACGCAGGCAGCAGCAATCGCACAGACCTTTGCACAGAATGCCTCGGTACAGAGCTGTCTCGCCGCGCGGAATGCGTCATGTGAAGCGCGTGTGCAGCAACTCGCTATGCTGACCGCACAGAAAACCGGGTCCGCCTTCGTTGTGGTGATCGACAGGGACTCCCTTCGGGTCTCGCACCCCGACGTCGCACTCATCGGGAAATCGGTGTCCGAACCGCTGATCGCCTCTGACGGGCAGGTTCACTTGCGAGTCAACAATGGTTCGACGGGGATCACCGCCAACGCGATCGTCCCGTTGTACTCCTCGGATCGCGCCTTCATCGGTGAGATCTCGGTGGGCATCAAGGAGGACGCGGTCTCCAGCGCGTTACTGACCCAGCTGCCTTCCTACGGCCTTTGGTTCCTCGTCATGCTGCTGCTGGGAGGGCTGGCTTCGTTCGGGCTGTCGACCCTTCTCAAGAAGCGCACGTTCGGGCTGGAGCTCGACGAGATCGCGCGGCTGCTGCAGGAAAGAGAGGCGACGCTTCACGGAATCCGTGAGGGCATTATCGCGATCGACCCTGCCGGGCGGATCAGCATCAACAACGACGAGGCTCAGCGGCTCTTGCACCTCGCGGGGAATGTCGTCGGACACCGCGTGGACGATGTGCTGCCGCCCGGCCCGGTACGCGACGCGCTCACGGGCACGGGCGTCGTCACCGATCAGATCATGATCACCGAGGACTTCTGGATCGTCTTGAACAGAATGCCCGTCACCCTCGCGGGCCGTCCGCACGGCGTCGTGGTGACCTTGCAGGATCACACCGTCGCGCAGGCCTTGAGCTGGGAGCTGGACGGCGAACGCAGCCTGACCGAGTCCATGCGCGCCCAGCAGCACGAGTTCAGCAATCGGATGCACGCCATCGCAGGTCTGCTCGAGCTCGGACGAACCGAGGAAGCCCTCGAGTACCTCCATGAAATCCGAGGCACGGCGGCTGACCTCGATCAGACTCTGCGCACCCACATCGCCTCTCCGCAGATCGCCGGCCTCATGCTCGGCAAAACAGCGGAAGCGAACGAGCGAGGTATCCAGCTGTCGCTCGATCCGGAGACATTCGTCAGTGCTGCACCAGACCGGGTCCAGGCGCTCACGACGATACTCGGCAACTTGATCGACAACGCCTTCGACGCAGTCGCCGGAACGCCCCCGCCGCGTCGCATTCAGGTCGGTATCCTGGAAACTGAGGACGACTTCCGGATGACAGTCATCGACACCGGGCCGGGCGTGCCGGCCGCCCTGCTCCCGCAGATGTTCCGAAACGGTTTCACCACCAAGCGCGGATCGAGTGCGGGGCACAGTGGCCTCGGCCTCGCGCTCGTGCAGCGCACTGTAGCCCGATTCGGCGGCAGCATCACTGTGTCAGAGGGGCCAGGGGCAACGTTTGTGATCGTGCTGCCCCGGTCGGCGTCCGAAAGCGAGAGAAGGACAGTGACCATATGAGCGACAGTGCGCTGACCACCCTCGTCGTCGACGATGACTTCCGAGTCGCGTCGGTGCACGAAGGCTTCGTCGAAAAGGTTCCGGGATTCCTGGTGGTCGGAAAGGCACACACCGCTGCAGACGCCATCGAGATGGCGCAACGACTTCAGCCCGACCTCATCCTGCTGGACATCCACTTGCCTGACGGTGACGGACTGGAGGTCGCACGTATCCTGCTCGACAATCCCCGACCTCCGATGGTGCTGATCATCTCCGCCGCCGCAGATATCGCTGCGGTCCGCACCGCGGTCCAGCTTGGCGTGGTGCACTACCTGGTGAAGCCATTCGGCTTCGCTGCTCTGGCAGAACGTTTGAGCGCAGTCAGGGCGGCTCACGCCAAACTAACCGACTGGCCGGCCGACGCAGGCCAGGAGGAAATCGATGGCTTTTTCGAACTGCTACGACCCATGCCCTCAGACCCCGATATGCCCGACATCGAGCACCTCGCTCCGACTCTGCAACTCGTGTACAAAACGATCGGCAGTGGAAGTGCTGGCCTATCGGCATCCGACATCGCTGCTCAGGTTGGGATCAGCCGAGCCACAGCGCAACGCTATCTCACCCAGCTCGAGCACATCGGGGCCGTAAAACTCCAACTGCGATACGGTCAGACAGGCAGACCGGAGCACCGGTACTCAATCCGGCGGAACTGAGCCACGAGGCGCAGTTAGGCGGCCGCCTGGATGATGGAGTCGACGCAGAGGGATTCCGTGCTTCGGCCGTTCCTTGCCGAAGTCCTTGGCCCGCCCTGAACGCTGGACAGTCGCGGCGGTTGAGCCGCATTGGAACGGTCAGTCACGTTTAGAAGGCTGTCGAGCGTGGGCTGGCGTGATTGGTCGTTCCGATGGGGGTCGTTTTGCGTTCCGGCGGGGGCGTAGGCATCGTTAGATGCCGGTGGATTTTCTGACTGACGATGAGGTCGCTGCGTACTGGCGGTTTACTGGTGTGCCGTCGCGGGCGAATCTGGAACGCGTGTTCTTCCTGGACGACAGCGATCGCCCCCGGTAAGGCTGCAAGAACCCGCCAATCCAAACCCGCGAGACACCCAAACGTGACTGACCGTTCCAATGCGGCTCAACCCCCGGCACGTCGCCGATCGCGGACTGGATGGCGGGGCCGATCACGCACCCTCCCTGCGAGAATCCTTCATGAGCTTGACGTGATGGCTATGCCCTCCATCCCGGTAAATCCGATCGACCACGCGTCCCGCCTGTACCGTGGGCACCACATCCCCGATGCGCCCATGGCCCCCGAGGTTAACGTGATCCGCGCGGCGATCGCCCAGTGAGAGAGCGCCGTCAATCACATCTCCACCCCAAAGCCCGACGGCCAGCTCAGTGCGATCATCGAGGTCATTCTCGGTACCTCGGCCGGGATCGGTGAGGTGCTGGCCATCCGCCGCCGGGACGTGGACATCACCTCATTCGCTTGGCAGGCACGATTTTCAGCCGGAACGGCGAGCTGACCTTCCGGCAAGACCACCCCAAGACCGCTAAGTCACGTCGCATTGTTGCACTGCCCACATATTCCGCTGACGCGGTCCGCCGGCGTCTCGCCAATGCCGGGAATATGGGCCTGGATTCACTGCTTTTCCAGTCCCGGGACGGCACCCCTCTGACCACCGCGAACGTGCGTCGACAATTGCGTCACGTGCTCGGGGGAGCAAGGATCGACGGTGTGACCCAGCACATGTTCCGCCGCACGGTTGCGTTCGCGGTCAACGCCAACGCCAGCATCGAACTCGCCGCAGAGCTGCTCGGCCACACGGGCACGAAGATCACGGTGCAGCACTACGTTCAACGGAGCGAGATTTTGCCGTCGGCAACCGTCTTACTGATGAGCGTGCAAATTCTCGAATCCGCGCGCGGTCTTGCCCCTGCCGACTGTCACTGGTAAAGAACGCCTGAATGGTCTCGTAGAGTCATTTATGTAGTTCAACTAGGTCTCGGAGCAGATTTTCGGCGCGTACCTGCCACGAATGGGAGGGTTGCACGATGAGCTTCTCCCTTGAGCTTGGTTCGTCGGCGTGAAAACGAATCAATGGTCCGCCCGCGCACGCATGTCAGTTGCGGCCGAATCCGGACTGCGGGCAACCTTTCCTGAGCGTCCGACGACCGACTCGGCTGAGAACGAGGTCGCGCAAGTGTTAGCCCGCGCATTCGCTGCCACGTCCCAGGCGTCCTTGATTACCGATCCGCAGCAGAGAATTCTTCACGCGAGCAAGTCCTTCACCGCCATTACGGGCTATGACGAGGCCGAGCTGCTCGGCCTCAACTGCCGCATTCTGCAGGGGCCTGGGTCGGACCCTGTAATCACGGCGGCAATCCGGCGGGCGTTGAGCTGCGGGGAACCGTACGAGGGGGACATCCTCAACTACCGAAAGGACGGTTCCCCGTTTTGGAACAGTCTGAGCATCAGGCCTCTCCGAGACGAGGCCGGAACGATCACCCACTTCGTCAGCGTCCAGCGCGACGTCACCGCGCGCATGGCACATCAGGAGGGATTGCAGTTCCAGACTGGCCATGATCCGGTGACCAGCCTGCCGAACCGCCGCGCCCTGGACGAGCACTTGTCCACACGCAGGGCACGCCAAGGCGCAGCCCTGGCCCTGGTAGACGTCGTCGCGCTCCGATCGATCAACGGCGCCTTCGGCCATGAGGCGGGCGACAGCCTGCTCAAACAACTCGGACGCCGGATGCGAGAGCGGCTGGTGGAAGGCGATTTCCTGGCCTGCCTCGGCGGTGACCGGTTCGCCGTCGTCCTCGAAAACATCGACGGAGGAACCCGGTTGGAGGAATCACTGGCGCGCCTGCACGAGGCCGTGGAGACCCCCTTCCCGTTCACAGACCAGGATCTGGACCAGGACTGCACCATCGATCTGAGCATGGGCTTGGCTCGCATCGCGGGTGACGGTGCGGCTGGCTCCCTCCTCCATCGAGCGGACGCCGCCCTCCGTCAAGCCCGAGCGGACCGGCCAGCGGGCCTGTGGTGGTCGCTGGCCCCGGACGCTCCCGAGGCAGCGGTAGACCGGCGCGTCGACAGGGTGAAGGACACGACGGACGTGCCTGCCGACCGGACCTACCGGGATCACTTGTTCGCCGGAGGGCTGTCCATGTTCATGCAGCCGGTGCTGGACCTGCGCACAGGCGGGCTGCGGCGAGTCGAGGCCCTGGCTCGGTTGACTCTGCCGGACGGAACGGTGATTCCACCAGCCCGGTTCCTTCCCGCCCTGGATGAGGCCGACCTCGACGAGCTGTTCCGGAGGGGCCTGAACGAGGCGCTCGCCTGTATCGCCCGATGGCACGACGAGGGTCTGTCAACCAAGGTGTCGGTGAACATCTCGCCGTCCACGCTCCGGCATCCAGACTGTACACGGTGGGTCGGCGACGCGATCCAGCTCCACGGCATCGAGCCTGGCCGGCTCGGCCTGGAGCTGCTGGAGACCCTCGGAATGGAATCCGACGTGCAGATCGAGGCAATCGACCGTCTCCTCAGTCTCGGGGTGGGTCTCTCCCTCGACGATCTGGGCTCGGGGTACAGCACCCTCCAACGCCTCTTCGCGCTGCCCTTCGACATGATCAAACTCGACCGTGGTCTGCTCGTGGACATCCGGTCCAAGCCGGTGGAGACGCTGAGCACTATCGCGGCGCTGACCCAGATGGGACGCGATTTTGGCGTCAGCGTCGTGATCGAAGGACTCGAGGACGGCGGAATGGCAGAGGCCGCAAGCATCCTCGGAGTGCCGCTGGGACAGGGGTATTTCTTCGCCCGTCCGATGCCGGCAGAGAAGGTGCCGCGCTGGGTGGCGGGCTTCGCCTTCCCGCTTCGAACCAACGCGTTGCGGAGCGCCCTCGGGGCACTCACCTACCACTGGCAGTTTCTGCGCTGGACCTCGCCCCACCCAACTGTGCTCGCCGACTGTCCGCTGACCGACTTCATCTCGCGCCAATCGACGCCAGCCGCGGCCGCACGCTGGCACGCGCATCAACACGGTCAGGCACCTGACCCGATGTACGGGCAGATGCTGTCGGATTGGCTCGTCGATCTCGTCCGGGATGAAGCCCTGAGCGCGTAAATTGAGGGCACGGTGCGTGGCATCAGACCACAGCCGCCTTTCAGCGCTGAAAGTGTACGGACAATACGGGTCTCGACACGCAACCTATTCAAAGGTGCCTGGCTCTCGACGCGCAGTCACAAGTCTTCCCACGACAGGCGGAGGTCACGGACGCAGCATCTACGTCGCATGAGCCGATACCGAAGAAGAGGTTGAGGTCATCGGCGGACACCGACGCGATGACGACACGGACTCTTCCCGCCGGTGTCGCTGGTTCGTAACGTCTGGTGCGAATCCGCAGATGAACGAGGAGTCCTGGTACCCGACTGTCTAGTTCGGTGCACGTCAACTTTGTTGCTTTTCGTCTGGGGGATTGTTCACTGCGTGCTGACGTCGAGTGGAAGATCCGCCACCTCAACAGCTCGATCCGGAGGCGCGAACGCCTTTTGAACTGGGACGGATACGCCACACCACGCACTTCCGAGGACCCCGCAGTCGTCGCCGCGCGCACCGCCGACCAGCTCGCCCGGATTGCTGAGCTCCGGAGCCGGCTTGCCGTGTGGGAAGCCATCCAGGCCGACCAGGCCACCACCGCACTGAGCAACTAAGGAGATACGAACATGACGGATTACATCAGCACCAAGGACACCGCCAAGTTGGTTCGGGCTGCGTTGAAGAACGCGTTTCCCGGCGTGAAGTTCAGCGTCCGAATGAGCACCGGCACCGCGTCCGCATGGATGAACGTGTCGTGGAGCGACGGACCCACCGACCGGGAGGTGAGCGCGGTAACCAGCCAGTATGAGGGCCGCAAGTTCAACGGCATGACCGACGGGTACGACGACCAAGGGTTTACGCTCGTCGCGTTCGACGGCGAGGACATGCCCCGGGTTGTGCGGTACTCCTGCGACGGGATCAACACCCACCGCGACTACACGGCCGCCGGATACCGGGTAGTGCAGCACCTCATCAGCACCGACAGCGACCACAAAGACCTCGTCGTGAGGCCGTCTCGCGTCGTGAATAGTTTTTAACTAAGCGTCTTCGGCCCTACCTTTTCTGATTGGTTGCGCCAGTTGTCGCAGGTTAGGTTGTGAGACCGAGTTGTTCGAGCATGCCCTGCTGGTCGCTGCTACCCCACCGCTCGACCAGTTTCCCCTTCTCGAACCGGCTGATTTGCATGCCACGAACGGACATCATTTTCCCGCTAGCGGAGTGGCCCATCAGGGGGCCCTGATGGGTGCCGGTGAGGGTATACGCGAATGCGACGTCGGTGTCGTTTGCGACGAGGCGCTCAACTTCGAGGTGCAGGTCTGGAAAAGCGGCAATCATCTCACCGAAGAACGCTTTATAGCCGGCGGGGCCTGGGCCTTGACCGGGGGCAGGGTCATTGTCGACTGCATCTTCGGCCACAAGGTCGTCGAGAAGGTCGAGTTGTCCGCTGTTCACGGCCTCACCGAACTTCTGCTGGGCGGCGATATTCACTTCTTGACTCATGTGTTCGCTCTCTTCTTAGGATTGATCGTGGATCGATTTGTGGGGGTCAGGGGGTGCCCATATCGCCGATAACGCGGCTGGACACTTCCGGGTGAGCTCGTGGAAACAGTCTTGGATCGCGTCTATGGCCCCGGGAGGCACGTTGGTGCGGCGTACGACGCTCGACTGGACCCACTAGGCGAGGGGAGCCTGCGCCACCATTGGCCGGCAGGCTCCCCTCGCTTGCGCGGTTATTTGTGGAATAGATTTTTACACGCAGTCATTGAACGGCCTCAGCACCGAAGGCGCAAAGACGTGCCGTTACCCTAAGGCACAGATGAGCGATCACCTAGAGAAATTCTCCACGTCGCCGCCAGCGGACAAACATTCCATTGTCGAGTTGCAGTCGTTGCAGATGCTGTGAGCTCACCAGAAAAGAGGAGGGCTCTTCACCCGTCGTCGAGGGGCCCTCCTCGGTTCTGTTACTTCGCGAGGAACGCGAGTACGTGCCGGTTCCATTCGTCCTTGTGTGAAACGGTGAGACCGTGAGGGGCCCCTTCAATCAGCACAAGTTCGCTGCCAGAAACGGCCTCGTGGGTGCGCTTGCCACTGACTTCAAACGGCACGATGGTGTCGGAGTCACCGTGTATCACCAGGGTCGGCACAGTGATTGTTGTCAAGTCGTCGCGGAAGTCCGTCGTCGCGAACGCGGTGGTGCTATCGAGCGTGCCCTTCGGCGACGCCATTTCGGCAATATCGAGGTTGTAAGCAATCTGCTCGGAGCTGACCTTGGGCTTGTTGGTCAACGACGGCTTGCCGGCGGTGAAGAACATCTGAAGAAATTCGTGCAGGAATGCCGGCCGGTCTCCGGTGAGCCCGTCGTGGAACCACTGAGCCAGTGCGGCATCGACGCCTCCGTCAGGGTTGTCATCTGATTTCCAGAGGTACGGTGGCACTGCGCTGGCGAAAACGAGCTTTGCGATGCGATCGGTACCGTAAGTGCCCACGTAACGGGCAAGTTCACCGCCACCCATCGAGAATCCGATCAGGGTAACGTCTCGGAGGTCAAGGGTGTCGAGAACGGCCTTCAGGTCGGCAGCCAACGTGTCATAGTCGTACCCATTCCACGGCTGCGACGACTGGCCGAACCCGCGGCGATCGTACGTGATCACCCGGTAGCCAGCGTCGACCAGCGCGGGCACCTGACCCTCCCACGACCGGCTACTGAGGGGCCAGCCGTGAACTAGTACAACGGGCTTACCGGCACCGACGTCTTCGTAATGCAGTACGACGTCGGGCCCGCTGTGAACCGGGACGGTAATAAAAGGCATGTTCTCTCCTCGTAATCGTAAATGGTTCGTTGGAGGTAACCGAGATTGCGGAATTAAGACAATCGAGGTTCGCTGGGAAAAGGCTGAAATGACTACTCCGGACCCAACCCCGGTGCGTTCACGGACGGAGCCCGCATCATCGGCCAGACACTGACCTCAAACCACTGACCGGTGCACAAATCAGCGAACATTGCCAGCCTCGTTGCAGTGCGTAGCCTCAACTGTCCCGAAGTGGGTTCCCGCTGCGGGCACCTCTCGGGGTCATCGCTACGTTGGCTGTTCTAGTTGTGTGTGATCAACTCTTTGTAGGCCGTTTCGGCGCTGGATTCCTGCCGAGTTAGCGGCCGGTTTCCTGCCGAAAGAGTGCTAAGAATCAGGCCAGCAAATTCCTTCCAAAATGCTGGAATCAGGGATTGCGCAGAGATTGTAATCACCCGGTGGCCGCGGCCCTCCCCAAAGCGATGGGGGCATGGGCCCGCCACCCCCAGATAGGTTCCTTACGGCGCAGCAACTGCCAAGCGGTCGCGCCGGAAGGAACCAGGAAGCAGATGACGGTACCCATGTCCGTGCAAGAAAATATCAGAACACTCGACTCCCATGGAATAGCGGGCCGTGAAATCGGGTCACGTCCCCCCGAGTGGTGTAGTTCCCGGAGTTTGAGCGTTGGATTAACAACGTAGGAAACCATCGTGCGATGGTCAGTGAGAACCGATCAAAGAACTCACAGAAAGACACATCACACGATGGCTTTAGACCAGTCTGCCCTGCTTGCGCTCCTCGCGGAACTCAAGCTCACCAACGTCACCGATCGAATCCGAATGGTGACCGAAACCCTCTATCAAGAACTCATCGACGCGGAGGCCACCGCGCACATCGGTGCTGACCGGTTCGAACGCTCCGACGACCGCACCGCCCAGCGCAACGGGACCCGCCCCCGCGTCTTGACGACGACGGCCGGGGACCTCAACCTGAAGATCCCCAAGCTGCGCCAGGGGTCGTTCTTCCCCGCCCTGCTTGAGCGGCGCCGCCGGGTGGATCAGGCCCTGTTCGCCGTCGTTATGGAGGCCTACCTCCACGGTGTCTCGACGCGGAAAGTCGACGATCTGGTCAAGGCCCTCGGCGCGGACACCGGCATCTCCAAGTCTGAAGTGTCGCGGATTTGCGCTGATCTTGACGGGGAAGTCGCCACGTTTCGCGACCGGGACCTCGGTGCAACCGGCTACCCCTACGTGTTCCTCGACGCTACGTACTGCAAGGCCCGTGTCAACCACCGCGTCATCTCGCAAGCCATGGTCGTGGCTATCGGTGTTGCCGCCGACGGGCGCCGCGAGGTCCGAGGTTTCGACGTCGGCGACAGCGAAAACGAGGTCTTCTGGACCGAGTTCCTCCGCTCGTTGAAGGCCCGCGGACTGGACGGCGTGGGGCTCGTCATCTCCGACGCCCACACCGGCCTGAAGAAGGCCATCAGCACCGTGTTCCAGGGCGCGGCCTGGCAACGCTGCCGGGTGCACTTCATGAGAAATGTGCTTTCCATCGTCCCGCGGGCCAGCCAGGACATGGTCGCCGCC
This sequence comes from Cryobacterium algoritolerans, assembly GCF_004402785.1. Classification (GTDB taxonomy): domain Bacteria; phylum Actinomycetota; class Actinomycetes; order Actinomycetales; family Microbacteriaceae; genus Cryobacterium; species Cryobacterium algoritolerans. The sequence continues at coordinate 2,840 of NZ_SOFP01000031.1, read as the reverse complement.
GTCATCCGCACCATCTTCGCCCAACCCGACGCGAAGCACGTCCAGGCCCAGTTCGACGAGGTCGCCCGGATGCTCGAACGGTCCCACCCGAAGGTCGCCAAGATGCTCCACGACGCCCGCGCCGACATCCTCGCGTTCTGCGGATTCCCGCCCAAACACTGGCGGCAGATCTGGTCCACCAACCCGATCGAACGCCTCAACAAGGAGATCAAACGACGCACCGACGTGGTGGGCGTGTTCCCCAACCCCGCGGCCCTGCTCCGCCTCGCAGGAGCCGTCCTCGTCGAGCAACACGACGAATGGGAAGCTGGCGCCCGCCGCTACCTCTCCGAGGACTCCATGCGGCAGCTGGAAGCCTTCAACACCGCCCTCACCACCCCCGACGCCGACGCGCTGACGGGGGTGATTCCCATTCCCGAGCTCATTGCTGCATAATCAAATCAACTGACCCGCACGGTGTCGAGAAACTCCACCACTTAGCGGGACGTGACCCTCGTGAGTTCTGCAATGCAAGCAAAACGAGGTTGCGTCGGGCTTGGTTACCTTCCTGAAGAGCGCGGTTCTACAACCACACCTAAGCCAATTGCTCGTAATCAGAAAGCTGAAATAACATGACGCCCCACTACTTGAGCCAGCTTGTTTGGCGGACACTTCTCGGTGTCGCAATTTTCAACGCGCTCTCAGCGGTGAGCGGAGGCATACTCATGCTATTCACCGACGGACTGGGCATGCCCCTCTCGATGCTGGAGAACAGCCCTTTCCCATCCTTTGTCGGGCCAGCGATCATTTTGCTTGTCGTTATTGGTGGTACGCAGGCGCTCGCAACCGTGCTCACGGTGCGGCACAGTCCAACCTTCCTGCTCTGGAGCGCTGTTGCGGGCTTCGCGATGATCATCTGGATCATGATTGAGACGGCAATAATCCGCGGGTTTAGTGTGCTGCAAGCACTGTACTTCAGCACCGGAATTGCCCAACTCGCTCTTGTCCTGGCCCTTCTGGGAATCGTGGCATGGCTACCCCGTGTCCAACTTGCGGAACGTCTCGCGCCCACAACTAGCCGACCCTGACCTGGGCGCACGGGTGCGCCTGGATCGCCCATGGGCACCACTCAAACCACGGCGAGGTCAACGCCTAGTCTTCGCTCGTCAGCTCAAATCGCCTCAGTTAAGGATGGTCATCGGCTGGTGTGGCCTCAGGTTGCCAACGAAGTCTCCCAGGTCTGGGAGCTCCCCAAGCTGCCTTCGGCTATCGGGTAACTTCAGCGGCATGACCTGCCGCGCCGTCGCGCCCAGGGCTGCCAGTTGTTCCACTGCCCTTCTGACGGCGCTCACTGAAATTCCCCAGTTCTGCTCACTGAAATTCCCCACTCCGGGTCGCTTCCGCACATAGAAGCGGGCCTTCCTCGATGCTGATGGTCTTCGACCACGCACCAGCTCGAGAAAGGCCCTGCTCCTATGCTTTCAGAGGAGGACGACGTGGACATCCACGCGCTCAAACGGCAAGGGATGACGATCAGTGAGATCGCCCGCCGCACCGACCACGACCGCAAGACCATCCGCGCCTATATCGCCGGTCAGCGCATCCCGGGAGTGCGTCAACGCGCCGCCCCGGACCCGTTCGACGCGTTCATCGACTACGTCACCGCGAGGCTGACGGAGGACCCGCATCTCTGGGCGGCGACGCTGCTGGACGAGCTCGTCCCGCTGGGCTTCGAAGGCTCGTATCAAACCCTGACCCGCAAGATCCGAGACCGGAGCTTACGGCCGGCTTGCACCGCTTGCGCGCACGTGACGAAGCGGCCCAACGCGATCATCGAGCACCCGCCGGGCGAGGAGACTCAGTTCGACTGGGTCGAGCTGCCCGACGCGCCCGCCGGGTGGGCGTTCCCAACCAAACGCGCCTACGTGCTCGTGGGTTCGCTGGCGCACTCGGGGGTTTGGCGGGCGGTGATTTCTCCGTCGATGGACCTGCCCCACCTGCTGGCGGCGATGACGGTCCTGCTGAGCCTGCTCGGTGGGGTGACGAAGTCCTGGCGGTTCGACCGGATGAGCACCGTGTTGAAGGCCGGGACGAGTGATCTGACGCCGATGTTCGCCGCGTTCTCCAAGCACCACGCCGTCACCGTCGTGGCCTGCCGGCCCCGGTCGGGTAACCGCAAGGGCGTGGTCGAGAAGAACAACCACACCGCCGCGCAGCGGTGGTGGCGCAACCTCCCCGACGACGTCACCCTTGAGCAAGCCCAGCAACGCCTGACCGTCTTCGCGACCGGGCAAGACGGTCGGCGCCGCGAGGGCCGCGACGGGTCGACGACGGCCGCGGTCATGTTCGCCGCGGAACGTCTCCAGCCGTTGCCGCCGACACTGTTCCCGGTGGTGGTGACCGAGCAACGCACCGCGACACGGCAGGCGCTGATCGATTGGCGCGGCAACCGGTACTCGGTCCCGCCGGAACTGGCCGCAGCCCGCGTCGTCGTCCATCAACGTCTCGGCGCGACGACCATCGACATCGCCACCATCTCCGGGGTCGTCCTGGCCCGCCACACCGTCGCGGAGGCCGGCCTCGGGGTCACGATCCGCGACAGCGGACACGTCACCGCCCTGGAGACCATCGCCCTGGCCGCCGCGCCTCCCGGCCGGCCACACCGGAAAAAGGAACGCATTCCACCCGGCACCGCGGCCCGCCGCGCCGCGATGGCGCTGACTGGCGCCACCGAACCCACCACCGTGATCAGCCTGGCCGCTTACGAGGCGGCCGCGAAGAACAGGAACACCCTCCGATGAACACCCCACTCACCACCTCGACCAACCCGCCGGCCATGGCCACCACGACACCGGCGAGCG
>NZ_SOFP01000021.1 GCF_004402785.1 Cryobacterium algoritolerans | reverse complement strand
GAACAAGCAAGTCAAGGAACGCCGACGCCTGGCCCGTCACCCGGCCCGGGCGATCCCGGAACTGGTCGCCACCGGCCCCGGCCAGGTCTATACGTGGGACATCACGAAACTGCCCGGCCCGGTCAAGGGCAAGTACTACGACGCCTACGTGATGATCGATATCTACTCCCGCTACATCGTCGGCATGAAGGTCCATCCGGCCGAGTCCGCAGTCCTCGCCGCCGAGATGATGAGAGAGACTTTCTCCATCCATGGCACCCCGCAGGTCGTCCACGCGGACCGGGGCACGTCGATGACGAGCAAGACCGTCGCCGCGCTCCTCTCGGATCTGGAGGTCACCAAGTCGCACTCCCGGCCCCGGGTCAGCAACGACAACCCGTACTCGGAGTCGTGGTTCAAGACGCTGAAATTCGCCCCAGTGTTCCCGGAACGCTTCGGCAGCCTCGGCGATGCCCGACGGTTCATGAACACCTTCGTCGAGGGTTACAACCACAGCCACCGGCACACCGGGATCGGGCTCAACACCCCCGCCGACGTCCACTACGGCCTCGCCGCCGGCAAAGCCGCCGAGCGGGCGGCGACCCTCGACAAAGCACGGGCCCGAAACCCGGAACGCTTCAGCACCAACCTCGACCCAAAGATCCTCGCCACCCCCGACGCGGCCTGGATCAACAGGCCCGCCGAACCACAAGAGGTTGACCCGAAACTAGCTGCTTAAACTCACGCTGGCCTCATCCACCTTGACAAATTCCGATCTTCCCGGGCGTCGATACGGTCATGTCGTAACTCTATGGCTGCTCACTGACGACCTCAACAGAGCTTTGATCTGTCGTCACCGCGGCCTGATCCACGGATGCGCCCCGGGATACAGGCCGCGACGCACGCCTGAGCGCCCTGAGATTCCAGTGCTCCACCACTGACACGTGCCGCCTCGACACGCGTCCCCACAACGATCCCTCCCACGAAACGCCTGGCACTGCCGACGGCTTCGTGGTCCACCCTGAGACACAATCGAGAAACGAGAATCACATGTCCGAGATCGTCAGAGTAGAAGACCCGCCGATGATCCGTTTCGGCAAGCACAGTGGCAAGTCCGCGGCCGAGGTGATGACCACTGATCCTGCGTACGTGCAGTGGGCGCTTGCCCAGCCCTGGTTCCAGGAGAAGAACCCGACGCTCGTTCAGTTCTTCGTGAACGGCAGTGTTGCCGGCTTGGGCGGCAGTGGCATCGAGCCGGCAGAGACCCCCGAGCACAACGCGCTCCAGGCGAAGTTCACCCAGGACGCGTACTGCCTCGCCGCGGTTGCCATGTTCTCTGCGGGGCAGAAGATTCGCACCGCCGATGCACAAAAAGCGGGTGAGGAACTTGCTGGGCCAGCGCTTGCACATCGCGTCAGGTCGGATCACCCGAAGATCACCGACAGGCACTTAGAGCTGAATGCCTGGGACGTGACCCTAGGCGCGTGTGTTAGTAACGCCTCTTCGAAGTTGATGCGACGAGATTCGGGCTGATTTGGCCGCAGCGGGCGGGGCATTGCTGTGGCGGTCGTCGAAGAAGTCGAATATCTTCCGGAGGTTCAATGAGACCGCGGCGAGGATGGCAGCGAGGTAGTTGAAAGCGAACCCGCGGCCGAAGCGTTTGCTCACGTTGGCGAGGTCTTCGAAGTTCTTCGACTTCGGTGTTTTGGTCGCGGACTCGACGACGCTGCGCATGCCGAACTACTTCCGGTGTTCAGGAGACTTGAACGCGAATTTCTGGAGGTGCTTCAGCGGCAATCGCGGGTCCTGATTCCTCGCGGCGGGTGCTCCAGCATCCTGCGGAATGGTGATGCTCGCTGGGGTCTGGGGTTTAACCCAATACCGTTCAGTTAAACGTTTTGAATGGTGATTTCTGAGGCGTGCAGGGGTTGTGGCCATTGTGCGTGGTGGAGGCGTTTGGCGGGCCACTTCGAGATCTTGCGCTTGATGACTCGGGAGTTTGATCTTCGTCGGCGAGCGGGGTTCAGCCGTCGGACGAGGGCGAGTACTGCATGACGCCAGATGGCCGTGGCGTGATCAGGGCGCGGAGGGGGAAAAAGTGCCCTGAGCCACGGAGCGGCGGGCGATTCGAAGAGCGGCGACGAACGACACCCGGTCCGGGTCGCGGTGGGCGTGCTGAGCCGCGTCGATCATGAGCGTGCGGATCGCGTAGTGGCAACAGAGGTGGCCCCAGATTTCCTGTTTGACGAGGTCTGGGGATTTGGACCGCATCACCATGCGGGGGCCGCGTTGATGCGTTTTCAACTCGTCGAACACGGACTCGATCTCCCACCGTTCGGAATACACGGTCGCCAACTCTTCCGCCGAGGCCTCGTCCGGATCCAGGATCGTGGTCAGTAGCCGGTAGGCGTCGGGATTATCGCGTCCATCGTCGATCGTGTAGTCCACGACCCGCACTATCAATGGCGTCGTCGTCTGCCGCCCGGGGCCCGACGTCGGGATGATCTTCGCCAGCCAGGACCCGTCAGCGAGGGTCTCCTGATACCGGGGGCGGAGGTTCGTCTTGACCCGCCAGAGCAGGTCAGCGCCGGTCGCGGCCGCCTGCGCCCACAACCGGAAGCCATAGAAGCCGCAGTCGGCCAGAACCAGCACGCCCGGCTGGAAACGCCCCGCGAGCTCCCGGGAGAGTTCAATTTCCGACGTCGTGCACGGGCCTATCACTGCGTCCAGAACGGCATGCGTTCCACACTCCGCCAACGCCACCAGGCGTGCTTGCGGGAAAGCGGACTGCTCCCCCCGACTGACCGGCGGGCGGCCAAAGAACTCAGCATTCACCACACTGTCGGCCAGGTCCAGGACTGTTCCATCAATGGACATCAAACGTCGCCCCGCCAACCAAGACCCCGGCGTGTTCGGCCCCGCCAGCGGTCGCGCGACGCGGGCAAACAAGTCCCGCACCGGCTCGAACCCCAGGCGACGACGCGCCTGGAAGATGGCCGACTTAGACGGTGGCACGAACATCTCGGACCAGCCCGAGGACCACGACAATCCATCCGTCAGCTGAGCAAACACATCCTCGTAGGACGCTTCGGCATACAGACCCATCCCGATGGAGAAATACGCCATCACCCGCGCCGGCAACGCCCTGTTTCGCCGCTCCGTCCGCCCCGCCGCCTTCACCACCTCGTCGATGACATCCGCCGGAAACACACGGGTCAGCAAACCGACCGACACCAAATCCGACAACCGGCGATCAGAGACCGGCTTCACCCACCCCGTACGCGCCATACCCCCAACGCAACACGGGCAAGCTTAACTGAACGGTATTGGGGTTTGACCCGCTTCCCGTTAGCACGATCAATGGCCATGTAGGTGCCGGGTGTGGGATAGATGAAGCGTTGGAATCCGTCCTTGTCTGGTCGGCCTTTCGGCTTCATCGCCTACGGACTCTTCTGTCGGGCAACTTCCGACGAGGGTGAGGGCACCCCTCGCCAGCGTTCCGGAAGGATTCCACCAGCCCTCGGGCGAGTGGTAAGGGGCTGGCGCACAATTCCTCGGCATGCGCTTGCACTATTGCAAGCGCTTGCAGTAGCGTGACTCGAGGGTTCAGCACCTCGTTTGCCGAGTTCCGCTTCCGCGGCTCGCTCGCAATCGCCCATTCCCAATGGAGTGCGTCGGCGTGGTTCGCTGGCTCGCGCGACAAGGAGTTTCATCGTGCGCAGATCAACCCGTCCGTTGTTTGCAGCGGTGGCCGGCCTGGCCCTCGTCCTGACTCTGAGCCTCGATGTAGGAGTGACAGCGCCCCGGGCGGATGCGAGTCCGCCGGGTGCCAAGGACGTCACGGCGACGCTCTTCGAGTGGTCCTTCGCATCGGTCGCCCGGGCCTGCACGGATACCCTTGGTCCCAAGGGGTATGGATTCGTCGAGGTCTCGCCGGCCCAGGAGCACATCCAGGGCTCGCAGTGGTGGACCTCCTACCAGCCGGTCAGCTACAAGATCGCCGGGCGACTCGGCAACGAGGCCGCCTTTTCGAGCATGGTCAGCACCTGCCACACCGCCGGTGTCAAGGTCGTGGCCGACGCGGTGATCAACCATATGAGTGCGGGTTCCGGCACGGGCACGGGGGGCACCGTCTACAGCAAGTACGACTACCCGGGCTACTACCAGAACCAGGACTTCCACTCCTGCCGGACCCCGATCACCAACTACAGCGACCGCTCCAACGTGCAGAACTGCGAGCTCGTCGGCCTCGCCGATCTCGACACGGCGAGCACCTACGTGCAGTCGACCATCGCGGCGTACCTCAACCACCTCAGCGCCCTCGGCGTCGACGGTTTCCGGATCGACGGCGCCAAGCACATCGCCGCGGCCGACCTCTCCGCCATCAAGGCAAAGCTGACCAACTCGAGCGTCTACTGGGCGCAGGAGGTCATCGCAGGCGCGAACGAGGCGGTCCAGCCGGGCGAATACACCTCGACCGGCGATGTCGACGAATTCCGTGGGGCCTTCGACCTCAAACGCATGTTCACCAGCGACAAGATCGCCTACCTGAACACATGGGGCGAGTCCTGGGGCTACCTCGCGAGCAACAAGGCGCGGGTCTTCGTGGACAACTGGGACACCGAGCGCAACGGCTCGACCCTCAGCTATAAGGACGGCAACACTTACACGCTCGCGAACATCTTCATGCTCGCCTGGCCCTACGGCTCGCCCAACGTGTACTCGGGCTATGAATTCAGCAACACGGATGCCGGCCCACCGACTGGCGGCACGGTCAACGCCTGCTACAGCGACGGCTGGAAGTGCCAGCACGCCTGGCGGCAGATCGCGAACATGGTCGCCTTCCGCAATACCGTGACGGGCACCTCGGTGACGAACTGGTGGTCTAACGGCAACAACGCGATCGCCTTCGGTCGGGGCAGTGGGGGCTTCGTCGTGATCAACCACGAGGGTGGCGCGATCAGCCGGACGTTCCAGACCTCCCTGCCCGCGGGAAGCTACTGCGACGTTCAGCACGGCGACCGCGGCGCGGGCGGCTCCTGCTCGGGCCCAAGCTACTTCGTCGCCGCTGACGGAACCTTCACCGCTACCGTGGGCGCTGGAGACTCGATCGCCCTGCACGCCGGAGCCCGCACGTAAGTGGATAGCCAACGCCGTAGCTAGGGTTTCTGCGGCCTCGATGACTGGCCAACACCGACGTGCATTCCGTCTCCACGTGGCGATCGCGATGTGCGTTGACGGTCGCCCCGACCAGTTCGTCGCGGTCGTACGCGCCAAACACGCGAAAGCCCCGGTTCCAGAGGTCTCGAGTGGCATCGGCATCCAACAGCTCGTGCGAGGTGGCTGGCGTGAATGGGTAGTCGGCGTTGTTTGTCTTTTCCGGCTCATACAGTTCGGCCGAGGAGGTCACAGTCAATTCGGAAACGCTGAGTCCGGCAGCCTGAACTCGCGAGTGCGCCTGGCGGAAGTTCGACAGATTTGGCGGATCCTTCAGTTCAAGCCGGGCACTCCAAGATCGGCCGATGACAGTGAATCCTCGTGCCTCCAAGCCCTCTCGCTGTGAATCAACGTCTCGCAACACCAACCCTCTACGGGCTGTGACCTCGGGGGTGCGTGCGCGCGTGCTGAGCTTGCATTGCGTGTGTGTTGGCGCCCATCTCGGTGCGATGGCTCTGCATCGAGTGACTGCTATCCGAGAGTAAGACTCCTCACCGACATCAAGGAATTACCTAGAGGCATTAGGCAAATACATTGCTATCGTAGGAACGGGGGAAAGGTGGCCGTCATGGCACGAATAGGGCTGACGACGCAACGCGTGACCTTCGCAGCGGCTGACCTGGCTGACGAGATCGGTTTCGAGGGCGTGACCGTCTCGGCTGTTGCGCGCATCCTCGGCGTCAGGGACGCGAGCCTCTACTCCCACATCAAGAATGTGCGGGACCTCAGGACGAGGGTGGCCGTGCTGTCATTGGCCGAACTCGCCGACCGAGTCGGTGCCGCATTGGCTGGCCGTGCAGGCAAGGATGCGCTGGTCGCCTTCGCCAACGCCTACAGGGCTTACTCAAAGGAACATCCCGGGCGATACGCAGCAACACTGCTGGAGCTTGGTCCTGAGGTCGCCGCGGCCAGCGCGGCGGGTAGGCACGCGTCGATGACCAGGGCCATCCTCCGGGGCTACGCACTCGAGGAGTCGGACCAGACCGACGCGGTGCGGCTACTGCACAGCGTGTTCCACGGATACGTGAGTCTGGAATGTTCCGGTGGCTTTCAAAACACGCAGCGCGCAGCGGATGCATCGTGGTCCAGGGCTCTGGACGCCCTCGATGTTGTCCTGAACAACTGGCCGCCGGCCTGACGACACCGTTTAGCGCTCCCCACCCAGGACCCCACCACTCGCAATCCACGGATCAGCGACACAGACAGAGAAGGCATCCGCATCTCATGCTCCAGCTCACCGCCACAGACATTCGGTCATCATTCATCAATTCTTCACTCAGGGAACGAAAGGCGCTCACCCTTCCCCGGGACCTCGAAAACCTGCCATGGGACAACCTCGACTACCTCGGCTGGCGGGACCCCAAGATCCCGGGAATCGGATATGTCATCGTTGAACTCGAGGAGGGCCTGGTCGGTATCCTGCTTCGTCAAGCCGACGGGAAGACAAAAACTCGGCCCCAATGCTCGTGGTGCGAAGACGTGCATCTCCCGAACGACGTGGTGTTCTTCAGCATCAAGCGGGCCGGCCAGGCAGGGCGCAACGGAGACACGGTCGGCACTCTCGTATGCGCCGGTTTCGAATGCTCTGCAAACGTCCGCAAGCTCCCCCCGGTCGCCTACATCGGCTTCGACCTGGAGGCAGCGCGACAGCGACGCATCGAAGCGCTGGGAACACACGTCCGCAACTTCGTACGTAGTGTCCGGGACGGAAAATAGGGACGCCCGCAAGCTAACGGCGGGCTCAACCGGTCGTCGCAACACCCGCTTGATCGTGAGGTGTTGTCCATGTGGTTGAAGCATGAGTTGGTTGAAATGCAGGCTCGATTCTGGGTGTTGATGGCCCAAGGCTCGACGCTGACTTCGGCATGTGATGCTGTGGGGGTGAATCGACGAACGGGACGGCATTGGCGCCAAGCGACCGGAGGACGGGCCCCACTTCCTAAGCCGGAACTGTCAGGGCGATACTTGAGTCTGGAGGAGCGACTCCGGATCGCGGACTTACACCTGACCGGCGTCGGGGTCCGGGTCATCGCCGGCCAAGTCGGCCGGTCGGCCGCGACGATCAGTCGCGAGCTGACCCGAGGTGGGTCCAAGACCGGCCCGCGAGCCCGGACCAGGTATGCGCCCTATGCGGCCCAGAAGCAGGCCGAGCTTCGCGGCCGCCGCCCCAAGGCCAGCAAGTTCGACCATCCGGAACTGGCATCCTTGGTCCAAGCCAAATTGTGCGTGAAATGGAGCCCGGAGCAAATCAGCGATCACTTGGCTTCGGCGTTCCCAGACCGGCAGGAGATGCGGGTGAGCCCCGAGACGATCTACCGGGCCCTCTACGTTCAAGGCCGCGGCCACCTGCGCGCTGACCTGCACCAACACCTGCGCACCGGCCGTGCAATCCGACGTCCGAGACGACCGGCCGCGAAGAACTCTGGCAAGATCCCAAACATGATCATGCTCAGCGAGCGACCCGCAGAGGTCGCCGACCGTGCCGTGCCTGGCCACTGGGAGGGCGATCTGATCCTGGGATCCAACTGCCGGTCCGCGATCGCTACCCTGGTCGAGCGTCAGACCCGATTCACGATGCTGGTCCACCTCCCCGGCGACCACAGCGCGATCACGGTCCGCGAAGGCCTGCTGGCCGCCATCAAAACGCTCCCCGTGCAGCTGGCCAAGACCCTGACCTGGGACCAAGGAACCGAACTCGCCCAGCACCGCCAGATCACCTTGGCCACCAAGATGGCCATCTACTTCTGTGACCCACACTCGCCCTGGCAACGAGGAACCAACGAGAACACCAACGGGCTGCTGCGCCAGTACTTCCCGAAAGGCACCGACCTCGCCACGCACTCACCCGAGCGGCTGCTCGAAGTCGCCACCGAACTCAACAACCGGCCCCGCAAAACACTCTGCGGAATCACCCCCGCCCAAGCCATGCAACGACTACTCTCAAACCTACAAAAGCCCATCGTTGCGTCGACCACTTGAAACCGCCAACCCCCTACGGGACGCCGAGTTCTACAACGATGTTGAGCCGCCGCACCACGATCGCGATGCTCGTGGCGCTGGAGGTCCCGGAGCTTGGCCCTCGTTCGCCTTGATTGGAAACGCCCGGTTCAATGCAGGCGTCATGGTCGCGACAATAAACGAGGCTATTCGACCCCGCGGGGACGAATGGGAGAGCGTCACTGCCCCGACGCTCGTGGTTTACGGAGAAAAGGGAGTCTTTACCGCCGAGGAGAAGTCTGAGTTCGTGGACAGCGGCCGCGAAGTGCGACGCGTGGACCTCGCCGGAGCATCACACGATGCACACCTCGATGCCTTCAATTCTTGGATCATCGCCCTGCGGACGTTTCTCCTTAGCTGAGATCGCGCCCGTGGAGGGTCGGCGCGCACCGAGCGTGAGGCTAGGCTCATGTCATGACTTTCAACCGTTCCTCGTGGTGGTGGCCGCGCTAGCAGCCGGTTGAAGCATGTTCACGGGCTGTACGCAGCTCGTGGACCTCAGGTCAGGACTTCGTACAGCCCTCCTATTTCAAGGAGTGCAAAGTGGAATCCCTTACTGCCATGGCCGAGCGTTCGGCTGTCGTCGCCCGAGATGTTGACGCCCATCCGGAGCGTTTTCGAGTGCTTACTGGTGAGCGACCGACCGGTCCGCTTCACCTTGGCCACTATTTCGGCACCATCAGTGAACGTGTCAGGCTTCAAGAGGCTGGGGTCGAGACGGTTCTGGTCTTGGCTGACTATCAGGTCATCACCGACCGGGACACGATGGCGAACGTCCGACAGAACGTCTACAGCGCCGTGCTCGACTACCTCGCTGCGGGCCTGGATCCGGAAGCAACGACAATTTTTACGCACTCATCAGTGCCAGCCCTGAACCAGTTGATAATTCCGTTTCTGAGTCTGGTGACGGAGGCCGAGTTACGTCGGAATCCGACCGTGAAGTCGGAACTCGCCTCCTCGAATCGAGCCCTGAGCGGTCTTCTTCTCACCTACCCCGTGCACCAGGCCGCTGACATCCTTTTCTGCAAGGGGAACCTCGTCCCTGTCGGAAAAGACAACCTGCCTCACGTGGAGATGACACGTGTGATCGCGCGCAGATTCAACGAGCGATATGGAGATGTTTTCCCGGTGCCCGACGCATTGATCACAGCGTCGCCGGAGATCCCCGGGCTGGACGGTCGCAAGATGTCAAAAAGCTACGGAAACGCGATCGCCCTGTCGATGACCGAGGATGAAACCGCGGCAGCCATCCGGAGAACTATCACCGACATTGACCGTCTGATCTCCTTTGATCCGCAGAGTCGACCAGGCGTCTCGGCACTCCTCTCGACGGCTGCGCTCTGCCTCGGCAAACGACCGGAGGAAATCGCGGCGCAGATCGGGGACCAAGGCAGCGGTGAACTGAAGCGCCTAACGACCGATGCGGTCAACAGCTTTCTTGCTCCCATTCGAGCACGACGTGCCGAACTCGCGCAGGATTCAGGGCTAGCTTCCGAGGTGCTTCGACGTGGCAACGATCGCGCTAACTCCATTGCTGCAACGACGCTGGACGAAGTGAGAACCGCCATGGGCAGCCTCTACTGATGTCACCACACCTGCCTCAGTTCGGCTTGAGAACGAGAGCCAACGCGAGGCCCACAAGCCGAACCCTCAACGCGGCGTATCCGCGGCGCATCAGATCCGCGCATCCTCAAGTCGATGTGCGTCTCTTGGAGCATCGCTAGCTTCTCTCGACGTAGCGGGCCAGGTAACTGATTGCCGCCGGTTTGGCAGCTGGCTCAGGTGGCCGCGAGAGGGCAGACGTAGGGCGTAGTCAACCTAGCTGGACAAACAACATCGTCGCGAGGGCGCTCGGCATGGCCAGTGAGGTCACGCCAGCCAGCATGGATGGGCGCCTGCTCACCGTCACGGGTTTCGCGGGCGAGAAGAAGCCGAAGGCGAGCGCAGCAATTTATGTGACGAGAGTGAGTATCGGCAACCATCTCCAGGCAATCTGCGCACGGAGCTGCCTTTTAGTCGATGGCGCCGTTGCATCCATCTGGAGGAAACTGAGCGTGAGAATCACCAGGAATCCTGCGAAGAGGAACAGGCCGATGCCCGCAACCGACACACCCCAAGCCGCGCACATCCGCCGTCGGCTTTCTCGGAACCGCCCAGACGCCAGCATTGCAAGGACCGCTCCGAATACGGTCAACGCCGTCTTAGCGATGGCGACCACATCTGCCCTGAGGACGGCTTGTCCCAGGGCAGACGACGCCTGCCCTGCCACACATGCTGCGAGCAATACCGAAGCGACAACAACGGCCGCAGCGAGCTGCGAAACAACCGTCTCTCCGCGATTGGTCATGGCGTGGGATCCGAACCAGCCTTGTTGGGCGTGCTTCCATCGACCGTCGACGGAGTACTGGCGCACCCGGTCAGGACGGCGGCCACGATGATGTTCGAGGTGGGGGTCAGGGTGAGTCGGCGGGAATCAATCACTGCGTAGTCAGCCATAGAGGTGTTCGGGCGTTTGTGGGCATTGTTTGTAGATGCCCTGGCCGAGGGGCCCCGGGTCGACGTGCGCATAGGGCTTCCATGCCACGGTGGCGGGGCCCTGGTCGGTGTAGTTGGCCATGAATGATTCCAGCGTCGGTGGGGTATCGACCGGGATGTGGGCGGACTCCAGGCAAGACGTGAGCACCGTAGTTTGGTACTGGTAGAGGTACGTGATCTGCGACTCGTTCAGGGGCACCGAGTTCTTCGGGTCGCTGGGAAAACGCGTGTTGCAGACGTAGTCCGCGATCGCGTGACGCTCTTCATCGCCCTGCGCCACGTATGACTCGATGCCGCCGTTCGGGCTTGCGGCCGCGGGGACTCCTGCATCGGTCAGGCAGGCGGCGATCACCGACGGGATTTCATCCAGGCTCAGGAATCGTTCCCGCGTTGCCATCGGCACGGCCACGTCGGGGTAGCTTGCGACGAATCCGTCGCGCAAGGCGGTTTGCGCCTGATCGGCCAGCGCCTGCCGGGCGGTTGCGGTCATCACTGGCGGGGTGGGGGCTGGGATGGGCGTAGCCGTCGGTGCAGATGGCGGCGCGGTGACGCATCCGCTAAGAAGCAATACGCCCAGGACAAGCGCGAGGCCCTTCCCGGCGGCTCGCAGCGGGCGTCGTGCCGGTGGAACGTGTGGCGTGGTCACGATGGTTTCCTGTCAGAGGTAGAGGCGGAAGCTGCCGAGAATGGTGGTGCCGTCGCTGCCGGAGAGCGGGAACGGTTGGCCGTTAGGGTACTTGGCCCGGAAGGCGGTAAGCCAGTCGAGAACGGCCGCGCCACTGAGGTCGGTCGGGGGCGCGGTCAGTTTTGTTCTCAACACGTAGCCTTGCACCGGCTGGCCGTGTTCGTCGTCGCCGACGGCGAAGAGCAGGTCGGGCACGTTTGTGGCGTCTGGGCCGGGCGTGCCGAATGTCTGGCCTCGATCGTTGTTGGGGTAGTCGGCGGGGACGCGGTTGACGTAGCTGGCATCCACCCCGTATTTTCCGCCTGGGGTCGCTGTGATCACGAGCACTCTCGGAACCGACGCGTCGAGGAGCGGGAATTCGGCCGTTTGTGCCGTGAGCCCTGCCCCTGACCCGTCCTGGTACTTCATCGTCATCTCCGCCCCAGGGACCCCAGGGATAGTCAGGGTGTAGCTGCCAGTGGTCAGGGTGGTGAACGTGACCCGAAGGCAGTTCGCGGGGAAGTCGGGAACCGTGAGCGGGATCGTGGCCGGCCCGGAGCTCGGCTCACCGGTATTGAGCACGCCGGTCGCGACCGCCGTGCCGGCCACGGTTCCCAAGCCCAGCAGGGTGACGATGACGGCAATCGTGCCGCCGCGACCGAGACCGGATCGCTTGCGGGGTCTGCGCTCAATGCGGGTGAGCACCGTGGCTTTCATCTCGTCCACGAAGGCGTCGAGCTCCGCTCCGACGGGCGGTTCGCTGGGATGCGACCGACCCTTGCCGTGTTCACTGTTCATTGTTGCTCACCGCCGTTCTGATTAGGGTTCGGGCTCGCTCCAGTCGTTTGCCTACCGCCCCCACGCTTGCGCCCACGATCACAGCCGCCTCCGCGTAGGAACGGCCCTCGATCAGGCACAACTCGCAGATGCGTCGGTCCAGGCCATCGAGAGACTCGATCTCTGTCAAGACCCAGCGCAGGCGCTGCGCCGCGAGGGCGCGGTCTTCGTTCACCGCCACATCCGCCAGACCATCCGGGAGAGATTCGGTTCGGTGATTCGCTTTCTTCCGACGGAGATTCAGCGCGTGGTTACGACAGGTCACAAGCAGCCAAGGCAATGCGGAGGACTCCGCGATCGTGACCCAACTAGCTTTGTTCCACGCCGTCACGAACGTGTCCTGCACGATGTCCTGCACATCCATCCGGTCCGAGACCAGCGCCCAGGCATAGCGCGTAAGCGCCCGGGAATGCCGATCGAATAGTGCGCCGAATGCCCGACGATCCCCCGTCGCGGACCGGTGCAACAGCACCCGGTCCGACACCCCCACAGTCTCCATAACCACCCCCTTGACTATTGAATGTCATCGCCGAGCGATTCATGACAAATTGCCCCTGATCGGGATCGTGATTGAATCACGAGTCAGATGCCGCGGGCTCCGTCGTTGTGCAGTGTCCGTAACGCGCCAAACACGTGTGGCGAGGTACGCACCCCTATCGGTCCCACTGGGTTCATTGACGAATCCCAGCCAGAGGTACGAGTGGGAAGGGGCATCACCGTCGACGGCCTCGCCGTCCCCCCGCGCCGCTCGGAGCACGGTCTTCCCAGCGTGGTCGAGGAATCTGACGCACTTGGACAGCAGGTGGCCGGAGGCAACTGACAGTCGAGCCAACTGCGCGCCCGCATGCCGGACCTCTAGGACGCAGATTCGGCGCCAACTCGCCGAGTTCCGAAGTCCCGGGGGAGCGGCATTTGGGAACGGTGAACGCACTAAACGGCCCAGACACTTGCGAGCAGTGGTTGCTGACAATCACCGGCTCGGGAATTCCCACGGCGCAAGGCTGAGCCAGTGTCGTGACCGAGCATGTTTACACTTAGTCGATGCTCTCCCACGACGGCGCCCTCCCTCATCGCCCACGTCGCGTACTTGTTGCGGGCGTTTCTGGCGCGGGGAAGACCACTCTTGCCGCGCGGATTGCTGTCATCACGGGCGGGCCACACACTGAAATCGACTCGCTATTCCATGGCCCGAATTGGGTTCCTCGTCCGGAATTCCTTGACGATGTACGGGCCTTTATCACTGCCGCTTCCTGGACGACAGAGTGGCAATACGGCGCCGCTCGGCCAATGCTTGCCGAGCGTGCGGATTTGCTCGTATGGCTGGATCTCCCCTTCATGCGAGTGACGCTTCCTCGAGTGATCCGCCGCACCATCCGTCGCCGGGTTCACCGTGAGAAATTGTGGAACGGCAATGTCGAGGCACCCTTCCGCACGTTGTTCACCGACCGTGAGCACATTGTGCGGTGGGCTATCTCGACCAGGCGGAAGTACGACGTGCTGGTGCCGCTGCTGGAGTTGGAGTACCCACACCTTGTCGTGGTTAGGCTGCGATCGCAGAATGACGTCGAGCGCTGGCTGGCCGGGGCGCTCAGCGCAGCGATCCGGTCGTCGCATCACCGGCACACCGGCCGGGATTGAGCCCATTTGCGCCTTCGAATGCCGGTTTGTCTCCAACCCATCACAGGTGATCTGCCCGCGACGCCGACGCGATCCGGCTCCACTGATGTCGGCAGCAGGACTGTCCGCGGACGAGAGATCTTCTTGAGCTGAATCCGCTGAGGCGGTGCCGGTCGTCTACGGCCGATACTCTTTTGGCGGCGGCGATGTTGGCAAATCGCCTGGGGCAGCTCGGCCTCCGAAAGTCATGGTGGCGATCGAGGACAGCCCGGCACCGATGCCCTTGGCAAGGAAGGACAGGATTGCCCCCAGTATTTGCCATAGGCCAGTATGGCCACGTGACTTAGTCATGCGGTGCCCCGATTTCCAGGTCGTGTGCGTCTCGGCGTCGAGAGCCAGCACGATCGCGCGGCTACTTCGCGGCGCGCAGTTGTCTCTCTACGAGGGTGACCAACGCGTATCCAATGGACACAAGTACAAGATCGTCTTCACGTCTCCACTGCAACCAGTTCCGACGCTGCTGAAAGGGCGTGACATTCTCCCCTCACGCGTGGGCTCATCCGCTGTCCCGCAAGACGGAGGTTGAGCGCACCCTGGAAATGGCGCCGCCCGTGGAAGCGCTGCACCGCGTGCCAGGGCCCACCGAACCGATCCTCACCTACGAGGGGTGTGCAAGAAGGCGCAGTGTTACGCCGGGAGTCCCGCAGTGACGCAGCGCTCGTCGCGAGCCGCGGCATCCGCAGTACTGTCGGCGGATGACTCTCCTCGACGCATCCCCCGTAACCTCCGTAACCGCCGACGAGCGCGCCACGCGGCTCACCGAGGCCGGCACCGCCTGGGGGGAACGAATCGCCGCCGATGTGGCCAACGGGCAGCTGACCTACCGCGTACGCGGCACGGGCGAGGGCTCGGTTGCGTCGACAATCACCGCAGGCAAGCACAGCTTCCGGGTGGATGAGCCAGCAGCGCTCGCCGGAGACGACATCGCCGCCAGCCCCGTGGAGTTCGCACTCGGAGCACTCATTTCCTGCCAGATCGTCGTCTACCGCCTCTACGCGCAAGCCCTGGGAATCCGGGTGGACGAGATCGACGTGAAGGCCGAGGGCGACCTCGACGCCCGCCGCCTGTTCGGTATCGAGAAGTCTGTTCGCGCCGGCTTCACCGCGGTGCGCCTGGACGTCACCATCACGGGCCCGGAGACAGACGCCCGTTACCGGGAGCTGCGGGCGGCGGTCGACGCCCACTGCCCCGTGCTCGACCTCTTCGCAAACGCGACGCCGGTGTCCGTGAGCGTCGCAAAGGCCTAGAACTCACCTGGCGTTTCTGAACCGGTTTTCATTTGGCCTTAGAAGTGGCGAAGGCATGTCTTCGAACTGCAAATGCATTGGCGTACGACGAACCTTGAGTGACGCGCACGGAGCGTGAATTGCGGAGGCAGGAGGTTGCCCAACTGGGGTGCCACGGAGGGGTAGCTGTTGAGCCGGGCGAGTGGCTATAGGCCGATCACGGAGTAGCGGCGTTCGATTCCCGCGGTGGCGTGACCCCACTCACTGGTGGCGACGCGTTCCTGGTGGGCTTCAAAGGCGGATGCGTGCTCGAAGCGTTCCTCGACCTGCCACATCAGGGGATTGCTCGTCCGGGTGACGTTGAACGAACGGCATCCCGGTTCGGCGCGGGTGAGGGCAAGGTGCAGTTGTAGGTGTTCCCGGACGGTTTCCGCTTGGTCCTGGGTGTGACAAACAAGCTGCCCGTTCAGGAGCACCTCGCTGCCGAGTAGCTTCTTTTTCATCTTGTAATTGGTCAGCCGCACGCCGGCCGTCACTGGGTGCTGTTCTGCCTCGACGGTGAATCCGGAGCGCTCAAAGAAGGGGCGGGCTGTGATGCTGACGTCAGCTGTCAGCTCTGTCAGATGCTCCTGGCGCGCGCGGGCCTCCACGTGGTCGATCAGTTGCCGTGCTACCCCTCGTCGCAGGTAGCGAGGGGCGACGAACATCATGTCGATATATCCCTCAGAGTCCACGTCGGAGAAGCCTGCTGGCGTTCCATCCATGGTTGTCACGTAACTGTTCCGTTCCTGCATCGCGGTATGCCAAGCGGATTGCTCGCGCGCTTCTGGCCGAGCCCATGCCTGAATCTGCTCCGGCGAGTAGTCGGCGGCAGCGGTTTCGGTCACTGCGGCAAGGAAGATGGCCAACGTGTCTGCGGCATCCGCGTGACCATACGGTCGAATGACAACGACCGGCCTGTCGGTACTTGTGTTCAATTCCACAGAATCAGCATCCCACGGCGACTGTTCATGACCGTGCGGCACTTTCGGTGACCGGTCGTCGACAACGGTCCTAGTTTGCTTCCCAATTCCGGCAAGCTGGAGCTATGCGAATCTCCCACCTGACTTCTGCAGACACGGAGGCCGTCATTTCGCTCTGGCACCAAGCAGGACTGACCCGACCTTGGAATCCGCCCGAGCGGGACCTGCAGCGCGCCCTCGACGGCGATACTTCCACGGTCTTTGGAGGTTTCGTCGATGAGCGGTTGGTTGGCACCGTGATGGTCGGGGAAGACGGTCACCGTGGTTGGATCTACTACCTCGCCGTGGATGAGAGTCAGCGCGGAACCGGGCTGGGGCGACAGTTGATGACGGTTGCCGAAGATTGGCTTCGCCAACGAGGCGCCGTGAAGGTTCAACTCATGGTCCGCTCAGCCAACGAGGCAGTGCTGGGCTTCTACGACCACCTCGGCTACGAAGACGCCGACGTCCAGGTGCGATCGAAATGGTTGGTGTAGCGAGCATCCCGCAGACCGAAGGTTAATTCGCTCTCCTGCGGATCACCACCCACGATGGCCAAGCACGGACACTCGCGTTGTGACCCACAGGGCCAACCCTTATCGGGCGTTCCGACGTCAGATTGACGCTGATGACTGAACGTTCTCGCCAGAAGGAATGAATGTTCGTACCCTGGTTCCATGACGAGCCCCAGAAGCGAGCGATCTTCGGCGACGAGTCCGCAGAGCTCACGCGTCGCTTCCCGCGACGGGAGCAGCCACGAGCATCTCGTCTTCTCCTACGAACCACTCCTGAGAAGCGACGAAGAGCCGGTTGATGCAGAGGACATCGTGCCAAGCAGGGGGCCACACGAAACCGATGTGTGGTTGACAGAGTGGCAGGTCGCCGAGGACGGCTTTGACGTCGCAGTCGATCAACACGTCGATTGGGCTCTCGTGCCGATGGATCAGAATTGGGTGGCCCGACTGTTCGCCGGCCGCCGAACAGTCCCTTTACAGCGTGACGTCTATGCAGAGGCAACCCAGGACCTTTCCGAACCCTTGGTTTGGACTCATCTATCCGGTCATGTGGCTCGAATTGATCAGATCTCGGTTCGGTACTACCCGTCGGAAGTCCCAGAGGAGCGCGGGGTGGCTGAAACCGGGGGTGCCATGCAGCACAGTGTGCTCAGCCTGCGAAAGCCGCGCACATTCCACGGTGAGCTTGTCGGCTGGATAGTCCGAGTCCAGGGGTAGGAGATTGCTAAACGGGATCTCCTGCGGGCGAGATCTCAAACAGCTCGAGGCCGCTAGCGATCGCTCACGCCTACTTCGTTTGGTTCGGGTGCCTCGTGAACACATGGACAATCTTCACTGTTCCGCCCTCGATGTAGAACCAAATGCGTGCGCCCCCAGAGAGTTCGTACTGCCATTGATCGTGTTCGACGCCGTCACGAACAATCGTTGCGAGTTGGCCCTTGAGCTGGTGGCATTTGGGGTCCGACTGGTTCGGGGCCTTCGTGAGCCGGTTCCAGGCGTCCGCGGCTGAGCTTTTCTGGGTAGCGACGATATCGCGCCATCCAGTCACGGCTTGACTCGTCACATGCTCGATGGCGAATTCTGATGATTTGAGGGGGCGAGCGACGAGCCCCTTCTTCGGGGTCATTGGGCGCGGGGCTTCTTGACCGCCACAGGTTCACGAAGCCAATCCGGTTCTTCCTGTCCCCAGCCGGCAGCAACAGCCTCTGCAGTGTTCTGCCACGCCTTGATCTCAGTGAGTATCCGCCCCGGCTGATTCACAACGAATGCGCCACGAGCCGTGTCGATGATGTCCTGTGCGCAAGTTCTCTGATCCTGAGCGCTGAGCAGCTTGATCCAGGGAAACGGTCGTGCGAGGCGATCCTCCAGCGTGCCTCTGTCATCCAGTGACACGGCGATCAGCTGTGCGGCGACCTCGAGGATCCGTTCATGGGCAGCCGCTTCACGCTTCGTGGTGAGAATCAACGTTTCGCCATCGCGCCGAGTGACTTCGACGGGTGCTTCCTCAGCGGCAGCGAAGACTGCAGCTGAATTCCGGGACAATTCCGACGACTGGACGACGCGTCGCTCTGCAGGTGTGAGTGTTATTGAAGCCATATACAGAGTGTATTCCGAATGTGTTCTGAATTCAACGACAGCGGGTCGGACGACAGGGTGCCTCTCGTGGCTCCTGTCCCAGTGCCCGAAGCCGAACCCTCAACGGTCGGCAACTCCTGAGAGTTTGTTCACAGTTGAGGGGTCTTAGTTGTTACAGGATGCAGGTCAGGAACCCGGTCATGCATGGTGTCCAGCCTTTCAACGCTGCCGTCGAGTCGCGGGTTGTTCGGCCCGGTCAAGCGGGCCCGGAACCGCTGGTGTGGCGGCTTCAGTTCTGGAGGTTCGCGTTGTGCAGCTCCGCGGCCTTCTTGGGGCTGGCGCTCATTGTGTTCCGCACGGGCTCATGCGCGCGCGGCTGACTCTTCCCGCACCAAGCGGGACAAGGTGTCGACCGCCACGTCGCGCCCGTGACGGCGCTCACTGAAATTCCCCAGTTCTGCTCACTGAAATTCCCCACTCCGGGTCGCTTCCGCACATAGAAGCGGGCGTTCCTCGATGCTGATGGTCTTCGACCACGCACCAGCTCGAGAAAGGCCCTGCTCCTATGCTTTCAGAGGAGGACGACGTGGACATCCACGCGCTCAAACGGCAAGGGATGACGATCAGTGAGATCGCCCGCCGCACCGACCACGACCGTAAGACCATCCGCGCCTATCTGGCCGGACAACGCACCCCGGGAGTGCGTCAACGCGCCGCCCCGGACCCGTTCGACGCGTTCATCGACTACGTCACCGCGAGGCTGACGGAGGACCCGCATCTCTGGGCGGCGACGCTGCTGGACGAGCTCGTCCCGTTGGGCTTCGAGGGGTCGTATCAAACCCTGACCCGCCAGATCCGAGACCGGAGCTTGCGGCCGGCTTGCACTGCCTGCGCGCACGTGACGAAGCGGCCCAACGCGATCATCGAGCACCCGCCGGGCGAGGAGACTCAGTTCGACTGGGTCGAGCTGCCCGACGCCCCGTCCGGCTGGGCGTTCCCAACCAAACGTGCTTACGTGCTCGTGGGTTCGCTGGCGCACTCGGGGGTTTGGCGGGCGGTGATTTCCCCGTCGATGGACCTGCCCCACCTGCTGGCGGCGATGACGGTCCTGCTGAGCCTGCTCGGTGGGGTGACGAAGTCCTGGCGGTTCGACCGGATGAGCACCGTGTTGAAGGCCGGGACGAGTGATCTGACGCCGATGTTCGCCGCGTTCTCCAAGCACCACGCCGTCACCGTCGTGGCCTGCCGGCCCCGGTCGGGCAACCGCAAGGGCGTGGTCGAGAAGAACAACCACACCGCCGCGCAGCGGTGGTGGCGCAACCTCCCCGACGACGTCACCCTCGAGCAAGCCCAGCAACGCCTTACCGCGTTCGCGACCCGGCAAGACGGCCGACGCCGCGAGGGCCGCGACGGGTCAACGACGGCCGCGGTCATGTTCGCCGCGGAACGGCTCAAACCCTTGCCACCGACGCTGTTCCCGGTCGTCGTGACCGAGCAACGCACCGCGACACGGCAGGCGCTGATCGATTGGCGCGGCAACCGCTACTCGGTCCCGCCGGAACTGGCCGCAGCCCGCGTCGTCGTCCATCAACGCCTCGGCGCGACGACCATCGACATCGCCACCACCTCCGGGGTCGTCCTCGCCCGCCACACCGTCGCGGAGGCCGGCCTCGGGGTCACGATCCGCGACAGCGGACACGTCACCGCCCTGGAGACCATCGCCCTGGCCTCCGCGCCTCCCGGCCGGCCACACCGGAAGAAGGAACGCATCCCACCCGGCACCGCGGCACGCCGCGCCGCGATGGCGCTGACTGGCAGCGCCGAACCCACCACCGTGATCAACCTGGCCGCTTACGAGGCGGCCGCGAAGAACAGGAACACCCTCCGATGAACACCCCACTCACCACCTCGACCAACCCGCCGGCCATGGCCACCACGACACCGGCGAGCG
>NZ_SOFP01000052.1 GCF_004402785.1 Cryobacterium algoritolerans | reverse complement strand
CCACACTGCAATGTTCGCGTTCTTCGGCGGCAGCGTCCCACGCCTGGTGCCCGACAACTTGAAGACAGGGGTGATCTCCCACCCGAAGGAAGGGGAGGTCGTTTTGAACGATGCCTACCGGGAGATGGCTGCGCACTACTCGGCCGCGGTGCTCCCCGGCAGAGTTCGGCACCCGCGCGACTATCCCGAGGATTCTGTTATCCCGAGTTCTGGCCGCGAGGCGTGTGCGGTGGCGGCCTGAGTGCCCATTTCCTCGGGATAATCGCGGCTTGTTTACGCTGGCTCATCTCTTTTGATTTCACTGGAGGTGAGCCGGAGATGAGTATTTCTATAGGCGAGTTGATCGTGCGGGCTGAGGCGGCAATGGGTCCGTTGGGCCATGCGCCGTCGACGAGGATGCAGTACCGGTGGGCGTGGTCCCAGTTCGCGAGGTTCTGTTCCCGCGACGCTGTCGATGAGTTCAGCGAGGCGACCGTCGCCGCGTTTGTGGAGTTCGTCGCGGCGGAGCATCGGGACGCCCGGATGAAGGAGTGGAAACACAAGCTCCTGCGGAAGGCCGCCCTGGTGCTGTCGGAGGTGGCACGAACCGGGTCCTACGAATGGAGTCTGTCTCGCACCGCGCATCCCAATGACGCGCTGAATGCCGTCTTCCGTCCGGTCCAGGAACAGTTCGAGCTCTGGTTGCCGGGCCAGTCGTTGGCCGCCGCGACCCAGAATTTGTATGCGACCGTGTCGCGCACCGCGTTGGCGTGGCCGCCCGACCGCGGCGTGAAGAATGTCCAGGCGCTGTCGGGTTCGGACGTGTCGGCGATGGTGGTGTTCTTGGGCAGCCGCTACCAGCCCGGGAGCATGAGGACGGTGGTGTCGGCGCTTCGGGTGTTGTGTCGATTCCTCGAGGAATCCGGCTACGGCACGGGCCTGTCGCGGGCGGTCCCGGCCCTGTTCGCCAGACGTGTGGCCTCGGTGGGCGTGCTTTCGGCGGAGGGTGTTGCCGCGCTGACCAACTCGCCCGACGTCACCACAGCGATGGGTTTACGGGATCGGGCGCTGTTGCTGTTGGGCGCCCGGACGGGACTGCGGCCGGTGGACATCGCCGGGTTGCGGTTGCGGGATATCGACTGGCCGCACGCGCAGCTCACCCTCACCCAGAACAAAACAGGATCGGTGGTGACGTTGCCGCTGCTGGCCGAGGTCGGTGAGGCGATCGCGGACTATCTCCTCAACGGCAGGCCCGCCGGCGGTGATGACGACCATGTGTTCCTGCGCTCCCACGCCCCCTACGTCGGGCTGGCCCCACCGACAGTTTGTATTGGGTCGCCTCACGGGCCTTTGCTCGCTCTGGCGCTGTGACACAGAACGGCACGGGCCGCGGCTTCCGGGTGTTGCGGGCCTCGTTCGCCACCCGGCTGCTGGCGGACGGCACACCGCTGCCGGTGATCTCCGGAGCCCTCGGGCACCGGGGAATCACCTCGGCGAAACACTACCTCGCCGCCGACGACGAGCGCATGCGGGCGTGTTGCCTCGACTTCGCTGGCATCGAGCCGAAAAGGACACGGTCATGAGCGGCCTCCTCAGCGGCCTGGCCGCCCCGATGCAGTCGCTGCTCGAGGTCAAACACGCGACCGGGTTGCCCTACGTGACCTCCGAGTCGCATCTGCGGCAGTTCGACCGGATGTGTGCTGAGGATTTCCCTGGCCAATCGAGCCTGACGAAGGAGATGGCGATGGCCTGGGTTGTCGCCCGCCCTGATGAGCACGTCAACGGGCAGATGCGGCGGATCACGCCGATCCGGCAACTGGCCAAACACATGGGCGCGCTCGGCATGAGCGCCTATGTCATCCCGTCGGGCATTCCCGGCAAACAAATCCGTTACCGCCCACATATTTTCTCCCACGCGCAGCTGCGGTCCCTCTTCGACGTCGCCGACAACATCCAGGCCACCGGCTATGGCGGCAGACGGGAGGTGATCATCCCGGTGATCTTCCGGATGATCTACTGCCTGGGCCTTCGGCCGAGTGAAGCCCGCACGCTGCACCGCAACGACGTTGACCTGGCCCGCGGAGCGGTGAGTATCCGGCAGTCCAAAGGGCACAAGGACCGAATCGTGTTTCTGTCGCCCGACCTGCACGACTACTGCCGAAACTATGACGCCACGATCAGCGGGTTCCATCCGGATCGGACGCCGTTCTTCCCGAACCGTTCGGGAGGTTTCTATAGCGGCTGCACTATCGACTACTGGTTCCAGCAGTTGTTGGCCGCCGCCGACCCGCCTGTCGTGTTCAGCCCGGGTTCGCCGCCGCGTGTTTACGACCTCCGCCACGCCCACGTCATCGAGAACATCAACCGGTGGGTCCTCGCCGGAAAGGACCCGGAAGCGTTGGTGACCTACCTGAGTTTGCACCTCGGACACGCCAATACCGAGGACACCTGGTACTACTTCCACTTGGCCGCGGACTTCCACGTCGACCTGCGCCGGATCGCGAACACCGGAATCGAAGGCTCTTTGCTGGAGGCCTCTGATGGCCTCCGATGAGTTCTTCCACCTGATCCGCTCCTGGCTGACCATCCACCTGCCCCGGTCGCGCCGGCTCAGCCCCCACACCATCCGCTCCTACAGAACCGCGCTGAACGCCCTGCTCGACTACCTCCGAGAGTCGCAGCACCTTTCCCTGGCCGAGGTCAGCTTCGAGGCGATCAACCGCTCCACCATCACCGCCTTTCTCACTTGGCTGCTGGAGACCCGGAATCTCGGTGCTTCGTCCGCCAACCAGCGCCTGGCCGCGGTCAAGTCGTTCCTGTCCTACTGCGCCGGCGAGGACCCGGCGCTCGTGTCGATCTGGCTGGAAGTCGCCCAGGTCAAACCCGCCCGAACACCGACGCGGGCGCCGGACGGGTTGAGCATGCCCGCCGTCGACGCGCTGATCCGCGCCCCCGGACAGCACACCAGCCACGGGCGCCGGGACACCACCCTCATCCTGCTCACCTTCGATGCCGCTGCGCGGATCCAGGAGATCCTGGACCTGACGCTGGCGGATATCGACACCACGATCGGCGCTGCGCGGGTGACACTCACCGGCAAAGGGGGCAAAAGCAGAACCGTCCCGCTGATGGACACCACCGCACGGCATCTCGACCAGTACTTGGCCGAGTTCCATCCCGGCACGACGAAGGCGGCAGAGTCGTTGTTCTTCACTATCCGGGCAGGTCTCCGCCACCAGATGAGCCAGGACAACATCTCCTACCTACTCAACAAACACGCCACCGCGGCACGGCAAGACTGTTCGGAGGTCCCGGAGAAGATCCACGCCCACCAGCTTCGGCACGCCCGCGCGATGCAGATGCTGCGCGCAGGCGTTCCCCTTCCGCACATCAAGGAATTCCTCGGCCACGCGAATATCTCGACCACGAGCATCTATGCGTCGGCCGACAACCAGATGGTCCGCGAAGCGATCCAGAGAGCCGGCAGCTCCACTCCCGACCTCGCGCCGCTCTGGACAGGAGGCGACGACCTCATCCTCCAACTCGCCGGACTGAAATGAATATCCCGAGGAAATGGGCACTCAGGCCGCCACCGCACACGCCTCGCGGCCAGAACTCGGGATAACAGAATCCTCGGGATAGTCCTTATTATCCCGAATTCGGGATAATAAAGACAAAAGTAGCACTGAGAACACGGTGGCCCATGTCGCGACCTGGGTCATCGCCGGTTTGAGGAAGGAGACGTTCACCTCGCTGGCGCAGTAGCGCCTGCGAATCCGGGAACAGATGGATGCCTACAACCGGGAGCCGTTCCAGAAACGCGTCGGGTCCCGCCTCAGCGTGTTCACCACCGAGGAGAAACCTCTGTTGCAGGCGCTGCCAGCGGCACCGTTCGAGATCAGCACGTGGTCCTATAAACGAAAGGTCAACGCCAACGCCCACGTGG
This sequence comes from Cryobacterium algoritolerans, assembly GCF_004402785.1. Classification (GTDB taxonomy): domain Bacteria; phylum Actinomycetota; class Actinomycetes; order Actinomycetales; family Microbacteriaceae; genus Cryobacterium; species Cryobacterium algoritolerans. The sequence continues at coordinate 2,616 of NZ_SOFP01000052.1, read as the reverse complement.
TCTGGGCCAAGAATTTCTACTCCGTCCCTTTCAGCCACATCGGCGCGCTGGTAGACCTTCGTGTCACCGAGACGATGCTGGAGGTCTATCGGCGCGACGAGCGTCTGGCCAGCCATTTGCTGCTGCCGGTCACGACGACGAACCAGTATCGGACGAACGATGCGGACTTGCCCGAGGGGCGCAGCTTCCAGGCCTGGGACCGAGCCCGGATCGAGGAATGGGCCGCGCGGATCGGGTCGGCAACCGTCACCGTGACGGCCAAGATCTTCGAGACCGTCTTCATCGACGAGGCCGGCTTCGACGCCGCGCTGGCCGTGCTGAAACTGTCGCGCCGGTTCCCTCCGGCCCGGGTCGAGGCCGCCTGCGCACTCGCGCTGCGGGGCCGGTCCGCTCCCCGCGCTACGCGCATTTGCGGCCGATCCTCGACACCGGGCAAGACAAAACCGGACAAGTTCCGGAACTGGAACCGGACGATGGCGGTTATGTTCGTGGCAGCGCTTACTACGCCGGAGGGAACCGTTGAGCGCGCTGGACGGGGAGACTAAACGCAAGCTCCGCGAGATGAATGCCGGCGAGCTATTGGAGGCCATCGACCTCCAGGACGAGATTCTCTCGATCAGCCTGACCTTCGAGGAACGGGTCCGGCTGGTCGTCGACGACGCCTACTCGAGCTTCATGCATTCCAAGGTTGACGGGCTGATCCGGCGGGCGGGACTGCGTTACCCGAACGCGGATTTGCGGCGCATCGACCTCCTCGACGAGCGCGGCCTCAACCGGCAGGTGCTGACCCAACTCGGGACCTGCTCGTTCGTCACCCGGCAGCAGAACGTCGTCTTCCAGGGCTTTACCGGGTCGGGGAAGTCGTATCTGGGATGCGCGATCGCCAAACGGGCCTGCGAACAACGCATCCGCGCTCACTACGTCCGGATGCCCGACCTCGAGGAAGCCTGGGTCGCCGCGCAAGACACCCCGGGCGGGGCGGGCAAGTTCCTCCGCAAATATGCCGCGTTCACGCTGCTGGTCATCGACGAGTGGCTGCTCGATAAGACGACGGAATCGATGCGGACAATGCTGCTGGAGCTGATGGAGCGCCGCTACGGCGAGACATCAACAGTGTTCTGCACCCAGTATCAACAGAAGGACTGGCACCAACGCCTCGGCGCCAGCGTCCACGCCGACGCCATCATGGACCGCATCATCCACAACACCACCTGGGTCGACACCGGCACCTACAACATGAGGGAACAAACCGCCCTCGCAACCGCGTAATCCGTGACGGGGAGCACCAGTGGTGCTGAGCCACACCACCACTGGTGCTCTTCCGCACGACCAGTGGGGCTCAACCGCACGATCGGGTGGGGCTCAGAGACTCGAATACTCAGGCTCCACTCAGCCAGGGTGAAATTGACGAACGCGAACGCGCATTCGTCAAAAGCCTCCTTACGGACCCTCCCGGACAAGGTAAGAATTGGATGGAGAACGATCTACTCCGAACACCCGAGCGTCCGGACAAACGGAAAGAGCTATCGGATGCGCAATCCTGAATGCACCCGACGATCGCTCGAAAGGAAACGCGTCGCAACAGGCACCGCGAACGACCGATGCCGGGGGCACTTCTGCCAGGCGGTTCTCGTGAGGGCCGACCCCACCTTCGACGAAGGCAGAAATCAACCATGCGGTCGTCAGCTCCATACCGTCGATCCATGCCCTCCGTAGAACAAAGCCACTCGGCCAACGACGACAGGGTCTTCGCTGCCTATGGCCGAGCTATGCGCGGATCGCAAACGTTAGAGTTCTGGCTGCGAGTCTTGGTTAACGTGCATCGTTTAGCGTCGAAAGATTTCGCATCCCCGCTGAACTCGAACAGGCCGTCGATACGCTTTCGACCTCGACAATGGGAACTGTGTTCGTCGCGCTCCGTACCTTAGCGCGTGACCCGATCTTGGAAGAGAGAACCTGACTATGGCAGTCGGCGAACGAAATCGTCTCACTCACCACTTCTTCAGTGAGTGGTCGGATGCTTGGAACGGCCTCGAGACCGAGGTCGAAATGATTGAAGACGCGAACCGCGTTCAGAGACTGTTCGAAGAAGCGGTGCGGGAGCTCGCCGCGACGCTCGGAAAACAGCTCGACGTCATCGGGTCGAATCCAGATGAGTATATCCACGGCCTGCACCAGCGCCTCAGCGATTGCAACGGGCGAGGCGAGCCACCAACAAACTGAGCCTCGCCTGTCGAAGGGGGAAGATACCCAATTGGCTGTGTCAATCCAGCCGGGATCGCGACGATCCCGGGAACGAGCCGTGAGGTCTTGTAGCGTGCGCCCTGAGCCGCCTTTTCGCAACGGCGTAGAAATTGTTGAGTTATCCGATGGAACGGTCGATTGCATCGACGCAAAGTTCGCAATGTTTATGGGGCGAAATGGATTTGCCGAACCACCCACAGAGTGAGGTTCGGAGTATTCCGGGCTTCCGTTCGGAAAATAGGTCGAGACAACCGTGACGCGGATGGCGAGTAGCGCCTGATGGTAGCGCTTGTCCAAGCACCTGGTAGCGCAGTTCTGACGACGTGGTAGCGGCCCGGGATCGGTGCCCGGGCCGCGTGTGGTGCTACTCCC
>NZ_SOFP01000072.1 GCF_004402785.1 Cryobacterium algoritolerans | reverse complement strand
CCGGCACCCTGCGCGCCGGCACCCTGCGCGCCGGGACCCCTTGCGCCCGTGCCCCACGCGCTGCGACGAGCACGGCCAACGCGGCCGCGGCGGCTGGCCACAGGACGAGCTGGCTGCCCACCGCCCAACCGGGCGCGCCCGTGAGTAACCAGGACGCCAGCCAAGCCGCAACGGCCGCACCGACCAGACGCAGATCGACGGTCATACCGTGATCAGCTCCTTCAAACCGTCGAAGGTCTTGTCGCCGATCCCGGTGACGTTGCGCAGGTCGTCGACGGCGGCGAACGGCCCATTCGCCTCCCGGTAGTCGATGATCCGCTGGGCCATCAACGGTCCGATCCGCGGGAGTGTGTCGAGCTCGGTCACCGTGGCCGTGTTCAGGTTCACTTTCTGGCCGGACACCGCGCCGCCGACCCCGGCCGCTCCCCCGGATGCCACCGGCGGCCCGGCCGGCGCCTCGCCGACCTCGGGAAGGTAGAGCTGCTCTCCATCGCTGAGCCGCCTGGCCAGGTTGGCCCCGGCCGGGTCCGCCGTCTCAATCAGGCCCCCGGCAGCCGCCACCGCGTCCATCACCCGCGCGCCGGCGCTGAGCTCGAACAGCCCCGGCCGGCGCACCGCCCCGAGCACATGAACGAAGATGATCGCCCCCGGTGCCGACGTCGGGCGCTGCGGGTCGGCATTCGCCGAGGATGCGCCGGACGAGGATCCACCGGGCAAGGTTCCGCCGGATCCGCCAGCCTGTCCGGACCCGCCAGCCTGTCCGGACCCGCCGGCCTGTCCGGACCCGCCGGCCTGTCCGGACCCACCCGGAGAGATCACCCGGTGGGTGGCCTGCCCGCCAACCGCCGAGATGACGACGGCGGTGGCCAGGGCCGCGAGGAGCAGCACGACCGCGGCGCCGACCCCGATCCGAATCCGGGCACGGCGGTCGCGGCGCGCCGGACGAACCAGGCGCGAGAGCGCCGCTGTGGCCGGTTCAGGCTCCATCCGGGCAGGCTAGACCGCCCGGCTCAGCCTGCCGGGCGGTCAGACCAGGCGGTGTGAGACTGCGGGATCCCGGCCCTGTGGAGGCGAGGTCAGACCATGCGGGTCACGATGCTGACCAGGCGGGGAGCTCGCACGATCACGTGCACGATCTCACGGTCACCGATTGCCTTGATCACCGGAGCCGACGCACGCGCCAGGCGTTCCAGTTCGTCGCCGGGGATCTTCGGCGAGATTTCCAGGCGTTCCCGCACCTTGCCGTCGACCTGGACGACGGCGGTCACCGACTCCTCCACGAGCAGGGTCAGGTCGGCCTTGCGCCACTGGACGAGAGCAACGCAGGGTTCGTAACCAAGCCGCTGCCACATGTCTTCGGCGGCATACGGCGCAAACAGATTCAGAACCATCGCGGTGGCCTCAGCCGCCTCACGAACGGCGGCGTCGGCGGGGCCGGCTCCCGTGTCGATGACCTTGCGGGTGGCGTTGACGAGCTCCATCAGGCGGGCGACGACCACGTTGAACTTGAACGACTCGATCAGGCCCGGCGCGTCGGCGAGGAAGCGATGGGTGACCCGGCGCAGGGCGGCGTCTCCGGTCTTCCAACGGATGTCCGGCTCGCTCGTGACGTCCCTGGCCATCCGCCACGCGCGGGCGAGGAACTTGGCGGAGCCGACGGGCGAGACATCCGCCCAGTCGATGTCATCTTCGGGCGGGCCGGCGAATGCCATCGACAGGCGTACGGCGTCGACTCCGAAACGGTCGACCTCCTCCGTGAAGTAGACGACGTTACCGCGGCTCTTGGACATCTTCGCGCCGTCGAGGATGACCATACCCTGGTTGAGCAGGGCGGTGAACGGCTCGGTGAAGGAGACATAGCCAAGGTCGAACAGCACCTTGGTCATGAACCGGGCGTAGAGCAGATGCAGGATGGCGTGCTCGACGCCGCCGACATACTGGTCGACGGGCGCCCACTTCTCGGCTTCCTTCGGATCGAACGCCCGGCTGTCGTCGTTCGGGTCGAGGAACCGGAGGAAGTACCAGGAGCTGTCCACGAAGGTGTCCATGGTGTCCGCGTCGCGGCGCGCCGGGGTTCCGTCGATCGGGTTGGGCACGTTGACCCAGTCGGTCGCGCCGCCGAGGGGTGAGGTGCCCTTGGGCTTGAGGTCGAGGCCGTCGGTGGGCGGCAGCAGCACGGGCAGCTGGTCTTCCGGCACGGGGATCTCGGCACCATCCTGGCCGTGGATGATCGGGATCGGGGTGCCCCAGTAGCGCTGGCGGGAAATCAGCCAGTCGCGCAGCCGGTAGTTCTTAGCGGCGCGGCCGGTACCGTCAGCGGTCAGTTGGTCGATGATGCGCTTGATCGCGGTGTTCTTGCTGAGCCCGTTGAGAGCGCCCGAGTTGATCAGCCTGCCCTCGCCGGCGAGGGCGATCCCGGTCGCGACGGGGTCGAGCCTGGGGAGCTCCTCGGTGCCGTCGAGCATCCCCGGCGTTATCACGGGGATCATGCCGGTGACCGGGGCCGTCGTGTCGACGACGACGATCACGGGAAGGTCGAAACGGCGGGCAAAGTCGAGGTCACGCTGGTCGTGGGCGGGCACGGCCATCACCGCGCCGTGGCCGTAGTCGGCGAGCACGTAGTCCGCGGCCCAGATCGGAAGACGTTCGCCGTTGATCGGGTTGATCGCGTAGCGCTCGAGGAAGACGCCCGTCTTCTCCCGGTCGGTGGCCTGCCGTTCGATCTCGGTGCTGTTCTGCACTTTCACCAGGTACTCCTGGAACCGCGCCTTCACCTCGGGGGAGGCGTCGGCGACGAGTTCGGCGGCCAGGTCTGCGTCGGGGGCGACGACCATGAAGGTCGCGCCGAAGAGCGTGTCCGGCCGGGTCGTGAAGACGCTGACGCGCTCCTCGCGGCCCTCGATCACAAAGTCGACATCGGCGCCGATCGAGCGGCCGATCCAGTTGCGCTGCATGTTCAGCACCTTGGCCGGCCAGGTGCCTTCGAGCTGGTTGAGGTCGTCGAGCAGGCGGTCGGCGTAGTCGGTGATCTTGAAGTACCACTGGGTGAGCTTCTTCTTGACCACCACGGCGCCGCTTCGTTCGGAGGTGCCATCGGCGAGCACCTGCTCGTTGGCGAGCACGGTCTGGTCCACCGGGTCCCAGTTGACCCAGCTGTCCTTGCGGTAGGCGAGACCCTTCTTGTACAGCTGGAGGAACAGCCACTGGTTCCACTTGTAATATTCGGGGTCGCTCGTGTGCAGTTCGCGCGACCAGTCGAAGGATGCCGCGTAGAGCTTCATGCTCTTCTTCTGCTGGGCGATATTGTCGTAGGTCCAGCCGCGCGGGTCGATGCCGCGTTTGATCGCCGCGTTCTCGGCGGGCAGGCCGAAGGAGTCCCAGCCGATCGGGTGCAGCACGTTGAAGCCCTGCTGGCGCCAGTACCGGGCGACGATGTCACCGAGGGCGTAGACCTCGGCGTGGCCCATGTGCAGGTCGCCGGAGGGGTACGGGAACATGTCGAGCACATACTTGCGCGGGCGGGTGTCGTCCGGGTCGTCCGTGCGGAACGGCTCGAGTTCTTCCCAGATCGGCTGCCACTTGGCCTGAATGGCGGCGAAATCGTAGATTTCTTCCTCGCGGTGGGCGCCGGTGGGCGTGTGGTCGTGCTCGTGTGCCACGTGACTCTCTTCGTTGCGGTGGGATTGCGCCATCTCAGGCAAAAGGGCGCCCGCAGGCGTCGTCCAGGGTTCTAGGTTACTAAATCCTGGCCGGCCGGCGTTGCGCGCGGGGATTTCGTGGCGCCGAGCACGTCGAGCAGGGCAGCGGCCTTGATTCGGGTCTCCTCGATCTCCTCGGCCGGGTCGGACAGTGCCGTGATGCCGCCGCCGGTGCCGATGGACGCTCCGTCGGGGTCGATCACGATGCTGCGGATGACCATGGCCAGGTCGACGGCGCCGTCGAAGCCGAAGTAGCCGAACGCGCCGGAGTAGATTCCGCGCGGACCGCCTTCGAGCCGGTCGAGGATGCCCATGGCGCTCGGCTTGGGCACGCCCGTCATCGAGCCGGCCGGGAAACAGGATTCCACGGCATCCACTCCGGTCAGCCCGGCGGCGAGGCGCGCCTCCACCGTGCTGACCAGCTGATGCACGTGCGCGTAGCTTTCAACGTCGAGCAGCTGGGTCACCGCGACCGAGCCGAGTTCGGCGATGCGGCCCAGGTCGTTGCGCATCAGGTCGACGATCATCAGGTTCTCGGCGCGTTCCTTGCCGCTGGTCTCCAGCTCGGTGCGGAGGGCCAGGTCGCGGGCGATCCCGGTCGAGCGTCGCCGGGTGCCCTTGATCGGCCGGGTGCTCACCCGGCCGGTGCGGGAGACGGCGAGAAACTGCTCGGGCGATGCGCTGAGCAGGGCCGTGTCGCCGAACCGGAGCAGCCCGCCGTGGTGGCTGGGGCTCCCGGCACGGAGGGCCAGGTAGGCGTCGACCGGGTCGGGGTGCACCGCGACGCGGATCTCGTTGGTGAGGCACAGCTGATAGGCGTCGCCCGCGGTGATCGAGGCCTGGCAGTGCCGGATCAGGGCGTCGTAACCGGCCGGATCCTGCCGCCAATTCGCCGCGGCCGCGCCCGGAACGGTGATCCGGATTCCGGCCGGGGCCTCGGCCTGAGAAGCGGATGTCTCGGCTGCGGCCTGAAGGGCGGCGAGCACCTCGGCCGCCCACTGCTCCGCCGCGACGGCCCCGGCGCGCACGAGCAGGGTGACCGTGTGCGCGGCGTGGTCGAATTCGATCGCGCGGTCGACCTGCAGGAGCGCGGCGTCGGGGTAGCGGGAGTCGTGCACTGGCGCACCGACGGTCTGGGCGCCGAGCTCGTAGCCGAGCCAACCGACCCAACCGAGCCGGAATCCGCTGTGCGACGCGTCATCCGCCAGAGGCACGTCCCGGACGTCGACGGAGTCCCTGGCCTCGAAGAGGTCCTCGCCTGGATCCTCGTCGGATCCACCGCGCTTGGCCGCGGCCAGGTCCTCACGCAGGAACTCGAAGATCGTCGCCGGCAGGGTCACGGCCTCGGCGCCTGGGCCTGGCCCGGCCCAGGGGAATGTCACCGTCACGGTGCCCTCCGGCACCGACGCGGTCACGAAGCGGGACGAGGCATCCGCGGCGCCGAGGTAGCTGAAGCCGTCCCGCGCGGAGACGCCCGCGTCGAGCCAGAAGGAGTGGGTGCAGGACCGATGGAGGGTGAGGTAGACGAACGCCGGGTCCCACCAGCCGGGCAGGGGGAATCGTCGGATCGGAGCTGGCACGCCCCCAGCCTAGGTGCGAAGGGCTCTGACGTCGCGCCACAATCCGAGGCCCTAACCGGCGAGGGTGACCCGGGCCGTGATGAGTTCGTCGGGGACGGGCGTGTGGGAGATCAGCAGCACCGCTCGGCCGTCTTCGGCGGCCGTGGCCAGGATGTCCCGCACGAGCCGGTCTCCCGTCTCCTCGTCCACGTTGGCGGTGGGTTCGTCGACCACGAGCACCGGGAAGTCGGCCAGCAGCGCCCGGGCGAGGGCGATCCGCTGGGCCTGACCTCCCGAAACCAGCGCCCCGCGTTCGCCGACCCTGGCGGCCAGGCCGCCGCGCTCCGCCGCCCACCCGGCCAGGCCCACCCGACCGAGCACGGCCAGCAGTTCCTCGTCGGTCGCGGTGTCCCTGGCGAACAGCAGGTTCTGACGGATGCTGTCGTCGAACAGCCACGGTCGCTGCTCGCAGAGCCCGACCACCGCGCGCACCTCGGACGGGGACAGCAGGCGGGCTTCGACTCCGTCAATCGTGTACGACCCGGTGTAGTCGAGGAAACGCACCAGCGCCTGCGCGAGGGTCGTCTTGCCTGCGCCACTCGGACCGGCCAGATGTATCCGGTCGCCCGGGCCGAGCCGCAGGGAGACCCCCGTGACGGCCGGAGCGGTCGCGCCCGGCCAGCTCGCACCGAGGTCGCTCAGTTCGACGACGGGAGCGCGCTCCCCCCTGGTCCTCACGGTGCCGCCCTCGACCGGGATCTCGACCGGGATCTCGACCGGGATCGCCGCCGGCACCGCCGTGGCGACTCGCTCGGCGCTGGAGCGCACCTCACGCCACGCTCCGAGCGCGGCCGGGACCATGCCGAACACCTCGAAGACGGCCATCGGCACGAGCACGATCACGGCGAAGGCCGGGCCGGCCAGGCCGCCGGCCTCATGAGCGGCAAGGGCGGGAATTCCGATAAAAAGGGCGACGACCGTGGCGGCTCCCGCGAACAGCGACAGCACAGCGCCCTGCACGCCGACGCCCAGGGACCGGCGGAGGGTCGCCTGCCTGAGGAGGTCGTCGGCCCGTTGGAGGGCGGTGAGGCGCCCTGGCAGGGCGCCGAACGCGGTCAGCACATCGAGGTTCTCGACAACCTCGAGCACCTGGCCGGTGAGGTTGCCGCGCATCGGGGCCAGCTCACGCTCGGCACGGGCGGCGATCAGACCGGAGCCGACCGTGCCGAGCACCCCCGCGACGACAAGGCTGACCAGCAGGGTGAGCCCGGCAGCCGGCAGCACGCTCCACACACCAACGATGCTCACGGCGGCGAGGATGCCGGCCGTCGCGAGCGGCTGAACGACCCGCAGCGGCAGGTCCTGTAGGGCGTCGACGTCACGAACGAGGCGGGTGAGCAGCTCGCCCTTGCCGGTGTCGGCGAGCCCCGCCGGGGCCAACGGGACGATCCGGGAGAACACGCCAACCCTCAGCAGGGAGAGCTGCCGGAAGGCCGCGTCGTGGCTGCTCAGCCGATCGAGGTAGCGAAAGGCGGACCGGCCCAGGGCGAAGGCCCGCACGCCCACAACCGCCATCGAAAGATAGAGGATGGGCGGCTGTTCGGCGGCCCGGGTGATCAGCCAGGCCGAGGTGGCGAGCAGGGCCACAGCGGAGAGCATGGAGGCCACCCCGGCCGCCAGGCCGGGCAGGAACCAGCGCGCCTGCGGCTGGGCCAGCCGCAGGATCGCCCCGGTCGTATCCCCGGCGTGCCTGGTCTGCGCCTGCGGCGTACCGGCAGGGGTGCCGGGAAGCGTGGCAGCCGGGGTGCCGGCCGGCGCGTGGGCGATCGACTCAGACACGCGCGGGCCCGTTCAGTTCGACGACTTGGTCCGCGGCGTCGCGGAGTAACGGCCGGTGGCTGACCACGATCACGATGAGCCCGTCGGTTGCGAGACGGCGGAGCCCGGTGACCAAGCGTTTCTCGGCCTCGGGGTCGAGTGCGGAACTGGGCTCGTCGAGCACGAGCACGCGGCAGCCGTGCAGCCGGGCGCGGTAGATGGCCCGCGCGACCGCGACCCGCTGGGCCTGCCCGCCGGAGAGCCCGTCGCCGTTGACGCCGAGCCGTGAGGCCGGGTCAAGCTCCCCCGCCCCGGCCTCACGGAGCGCACGATGCACCAGCGCCGGGTCGACGGATGCCTCTCCCAGCGAGACGTTGTCGGCGATCGTTCCGGCCAGCAGGCCCGGGCGTTGACCGGCCCAGGCCAGCCAGGGGCGCGGCGTGCCGGGCATGACCCCGGCGTCCCCCAGACTGATCTCACCGTCGAAGGGCACGAAGCCCTGCAGGGCGGCGACCAGGGTCGACTTGCCTGCGCCGCTCGCCCCGCGGATGACCGCGAGCCGGCCCGCCCGGAAGACCGCCGTGAACTCCGAGGCAACCGGGCCGACCGGGCCGTCACGGCCGGCTCGGCGGACCCTGACCCGGTCGAAGCGCAGGGCATCGAGGACGGGCGCGACGGCATCCGTCGGCCCGGTCGAGGCCGGGATCAGGGCCACCGTTTCTGCGGGGCGTGCAGGCGATGCGGACTCGTCGTCAAGGATCGCGAAGACGTCCTCGGCGACGGCTAGGCCGTCGGCCGCCGCGTGGAACTGGGCCCCGACCTGCCGTACGGGGAGGAAGGCCTCCGGGGCCAGCAACAGCACGAACAGGCCGACGCCGAGCTGCAGGGAACCGTCGACCAGGCGGAGACCGATCGACACGGCGACGAGGGCGACCGACAGGCTGGCGCCCAACTCGAGCACAAAACCGCTCAGGAAGGAGACCCGCAGCACCTTCATCGTGCGGCCGCGGTAGTCCTCCGTGATGGTGCGCACCCGCTCGGCCTGGCGTGCCTCACGGCCGAAGATCTTGAGCGTGGCCAGCCCGCCGACCAGGTCGAGGAAACCGACACCGAGCCGCTGCAGCGCGTCCCACTGCGCGCGCTGCACGGCCTGGGTCGCCTGGCCGATCAGCACCATGAACAGCGGGATGAACGGAAGGACCACGATGACGGTGATGCCGCTCGGCAGGTCCTGCCAGAGCATCACCAGCACGAGGATCGGGGTGGCGATGCCGGCCAGCAGCAGCTGGGGCAGGTACCGTGCGAAGTAGTTGTCGAGGGCGTCGAGGCCCTGCCCGACGAGGGTGGCCACTCCGGCGCTCTGGGTGCCGGCCAGCCAGTCGGGGCCGCGCTCGGCAAGGCGCTCGAGCACCCGCGAGCGCAACTGGCTCTTGACCGACGCGGCGCCTCGGCTCGCGGCCACCTCGAGCAGCCAGACCAGTGCCGCCCTGACCACGACGACAACGGCGAGGGCGCCAACCGTGGGCGCGAGTTCGGCCGGACCGTGCCCGTCGACGGCGAGGCTGATCGCCTGGCTCAGCAACCAGGCGAATGCGACCACGACCAGAGTCTGGGCCAGGCCGAGCGCCGCCCCGACCAGCAGGAACCACCGGGCGGCGGACGCGTAACGGAGGAGCCGAGGGTCGAGGGGGCGCATGGACGATTCAGAGGGCTGGTGGGCGGGGCCTGGCTGGGGGAAAGTCTTGGTCGGCCGGTTAGTGCGCGGCGGCTTCGATGGTGCTGCGGCTGACCCGCTTGCGCAGCACCCAGTATGTCCAGCCCTGGTAGAGGAAGATCACGGGGGCGGCGATCAGGGCGGTCCAACTCATTACCTGCAGTGTGTACGGCGTAGAGGACGCGTTCGCGATGGTCAGACTGTTCGCGGCGTCGTTGCTCGCCGGCATCACATCGGGGAACAGGGACGAGAACAGGGTCAGCACGGCCAACCCGATGGTCGCGGCCATGAGCGTGAACGCCCAGCCCTCAGAACCCCTCAGGTTGAACAGGAACGACCCGATCAGGGCGACCGCGGCCAGCGCGGCGAACACGGCGGTGAACAGACTCCCGAAGGCGAGCACCGTCCAGAGCAGGAACGACGCGGCGACAAGGATCGTCACGAACCCGGACTGCACAGCGAGCTTCCTGGCCCGTTCGCGGATGTCGCCCTCGGTCTTCAGGGACACGAAGACGATGCCGTGGGTGAAGAAGAGCAGCAGTGTGGTCAGGCCGCCGAGCAGAGCGTAGGGATTGAGCAGGTCGAAGAAGCTGCCGGAGAAGTTGTGGCCGGCGTCGAGCGGCACGCCCTGCACGACGTTGGCGAAGGCGACGCCCCACAGCAGGGCAGGCACTGCACTGCCGACGACGATCATGGCGTCGAACCACTTCTTCCACTCGGATTCGGGCCGCTGGTGCCGGTACTCGAACGACACCCCACGTACGATCAAGGCCAGGAGGATAAGCAGCAGGGCGAGGTAGAACCCGCTGAACATGGTCGCGTACCACTCGGGAAACGCGGCGAATAGGGAGGCGCCGGCCACGATCACCCAGGTCTCGTTGAGGTCCCAGACCGGACCGATCGTGTTGATCAGCACCCGGCGGTCGGTGTCGTCCCGGCCCAGGAAGGGCAGTGACATCCCAACGCCGAAGTCAAAACCGTCGAGCACGAAGTAGCCGATGAACATCGCGGCGATGATCCAGAACCAGAGGATGTTGAGTTCCATCAGACGCTCCTAGTAGACCGTGACACGTTGGGGGGCTTCACCGGTAAGCGAATCCGGCACCGGGGCATCCTCGGGACCCTGCCGGACCGCGCGCAGGATCAGCCGGAACTCCACCACGGCAAGGACGCCGTAGATCAGGGTGAACGCGACCAGGGAGATCAAGATCTCGAGCCCGGAGACGTTGGGTGAGACGCCGGACTCCGTTTTCAGCAGCCCGAAGACGAGCCAGGGTTGCCGTCCCATTTCGGTGAAGATCCAGCCGACGCTCATCGACGCGAGCGAGAACGGGAACGACCAGATCGCGACCTTCCAGACCCAGGCGGCAGCCGGGGTACGTCCGCCGCGGGTCAGCCAGAGGCCGACGACGGCAACCAGGATGTGCGCGATGCCGAGGCCGATCATCCACCGGAACGCCCAATAGGTGATCCAGATGGTCGGGGTGTAGTCGCCCGGGCCGTAGAGCTGCACGTACTGGGACTGCAGGTTATTGATGCCCTCAACGGTGCCATCGAGGGTGTGGGTCGATAGGAAGGAGAGCAGGTAGGGGATCCGGACGGAGAACAGTTCGCTGACACCGTCGGGGGTGCCGAGGGTGAAGAGCGAGAAGGATGCGTGTGCGCCGGTGGCCGTCTGGTACATCGCCTCGGCCGCGGCCATCTTCATCGGCTGGGCGGCGGTCATCGCCAGGCTCAGGGAATCGCCGAAGAACGTGGTGAGCGCCCCGGAGATGACCATCATCCACATGCCGAACTTGAGGGCCGGGCGCATGGTGTCCGCGTGCTGCTTGCGGTAGAGGTGCCAGGCCGCGACGGAGATGATCAGGCCGGACGACACCATGAAGCAGGCGAAGATGGTGTGCGGGAAGGACGCGAGCGCGATCGGATTGGTCAGGAGCTCGCCGATGTCCGTGAGCTCTGCGCGGCCCCTGGCCTCGTTGATCCGGAACGCGATCGGGTTCTGCATGAACGCGTTCGCGGCGAGGATGAAGTAGGCGGAGGCGATCGAACCGACCGTGGTCAGCCAGATCGTGGCGAGGTGAAGTCCCCGGGGAAGCTTGTCCCAACCGAAGATCCACAGCCCGATGAAGGTGGCCTCGAGGAAGAACGCGACGATGCCCTCGAACGCCAGCGGCGCCCCGAAGACGTCGCCGACGAAGCGGGAATAGGTGGACCAGTTCATCCCGAACTGGAACTCCTGCACGATCCCGGTCACAACGCCCATGGCGAAGTTGATCAGGAAGATCTTGCCGAAGAAGTGGGTCAATTGGAGGTACTTCGCCTTGTCGGTGCGCACCCAGGCCGACTGGAAGATCGCGACAGTGAGGGACAATCCGATCGTGAGCGGAACGAAGAGGAAGTGGTACACGGTCGTCAGACCGAATTGCCACCTCGACAGGAGTAACGGATCCAGCCACTCGTTCATGCGTCCTCCAACACAACCACTCTTGTACGATATGTAGAAGACTACTCTTCTACGACCCGTAGAAGAGCGCGGGAGGCGGCGGTAAACTGGAGTCATGGGGAATCTGGGTGTGTTGGAGCGGTTGCTGATGAATGTCCTCTGGGACTCGAGCCAGGCGCTGCCGGCGAAGGAGTTGCGCGATCGCCTGCTCACCCCGGCCGCAAGCCGCAAGCCGCTTGCCACGACCACGGTGCTCACGGTGCTCTCGAGGCTCGAAACCAAGGGTTTCGTCACCAGGGACCGCGGCAACCGCCCGCACCTGTACCGCGCGGTGACGACCCGGGCCGAACACACGGCCGAGCTGATGCACGAGGTACTCGGCTCTGCGCCCGACCGTCAGGCGGCGCTGGCCAGGTTCATCGGAAACGTCACCCCGCAGGAGGCCGAGAGCCTCCGAGTCCTGCTCAGCCCGGCATCCGCGGTCGACGAGTGACGGCGCGAGTGTGACGGCGCGCGTGTGGCGAAGTCCGGCGCCGTGCCCACAACCGCGCTAGCCCTCGGGACCCTCGCCCTCGCCCTCGCGTGGCCTCTCCCGATCCTGCTCTCCCGTGCTCGGTGGCCGGCCCGCTCTCCCGGCTTCGCGCTGGTCCTCTGGCAGTCGATCGCCCTCACCGGCGGTCTGTCGATGATCGGGGCCCTGTTCGCCTACGGGCTGCTCGGGTTCGGAACCAGCCCGCTGGCCGGGATCCGCTCGCTCTCGGACCACGCCGGCTTCGGGGTGGTCCCCACCGGGATGACGTTCGACCAGGTGCTCGCTCTCGCCGCCTCGATCCTGCTCGCCGGGCACCTGCTGCTCAACCTCGCGGCGACGTTCTTCCACGCTAGGGTGCAGCTGCTTCGTCACCGCCACCTCGTGGCTCTGCTCAGCGAGCCTTCGGCCGACCGGCCGGGCACCCGCGTCATCGACCATGAGGCCCCGGTCGCCTACTGCCTGCCCGGCGCGACTTCGGCGACCGTGTTGTCGCGGGGACTGATCAGCCTGCTCGACGCCGACCAGCTCCGCGCCGTGGTGGCCCACGAGAGGGCGCACCTGCTGCAACGCCACCACGTCGTGCTACTCGCGTTCCGATCCTGGCGCAGCGCGTTGCCGTGGTTCCCCATCGCGACCCAGGCGGAGACCGCGGTAGGCCTGCTGGTGGAGATGCTGGCCGACGACCAGGCCCGCCGGCAGGTCGACGACCGCACCCTCGCGATGGCGATCGCGCTCGTGGGTTCGGCGCACGGGCCGGTCTCCGGGGCGAGCACAACCGGGGCGAGCACAACCGGGGCGAGCACAACCGGGGCGAGCACAACCGGGGCTAGAACAACCGGGGCGAGCACAACCGGGGCGCAGGAAACGGATGCCGCGGCCCTCGCCGGGCCGGATCATCCGCTCGACCTGCTGACGCCTCGTCTTCGCCGGCTCATGGTGGCCACGCCGAGGCTGAGCCGGCACCAGGGCTTCGGCGTTCTAGCCGCGTCGGCGGGGCTGCTCGCCCTGCCGGCCCTGCTGTTGCTGCTCGGCTGAACCCGGTCGCCTGCGCGCCCCGTCAGATTCGACGGACATTTTCGGAATGTGGGGCTCATTCGCCCCAGATCATGAACTCAGACCGAAAATGTCCGTCGAATTCGTCACTGGCAGACTCTAGAAGAGGGCCGCCTGCTTGAGCCAGTCGGCCGCGATCGCCTTCGCGGACTTCTGGTCGTTGACGCTCTCCGAGTTGAGGCTGACCAGGTTTTCCGCACTCAACGCGGCGCTGACCTTGTTCAGCACTGCGGCGGTTTTGTCGTCGACCTTCTTCGACACGACGGGAACGACGTTGTCGGGGAAGAAGAGGCCGTCGGGGTCTGTCAGGGCAACGAGGTTGTCCGACTTGATGTTCGGACTGGCGGTGTAGATGTTCGCCAGCTGAATGTCGCCTTGGACGAGGGCCTTGACCGTGAGCGGTCCACCACCGTCTTCGACCGGCTTGAAACCGGCGGTCTCGATGCCGTACTTCTCTTTCAGCGCGGTCGGTCCGTAGGGTCGGGTCTCCAGTTCGGAGTTTCCGCCCACCGTGATCGGCTCGGTGACCTTCTTCAACGACGCGATGTCGGTGAGATTGTACTTCTTGGCGAAGGCCTGCGTCACGGTCCACGAGTTCTGGTCCGTCGCGGCCGCCTGATCGAGCACGCTCAGGCCAGACGGCAGAGTCTTCTTCAGTTCGGCGTAGGTCTCGTCGGCGGTGCCGCCGGCCGCCTTTTTGTCGAGCGCCTGCAGCAGGCTGCCCGTGTACTCGGGGAAGACATCGATCTTGCCGCCGGTGATCTCGGGTAGGTAGACCTCGCGCTGGCCGATCCGGAACTGCCGGTCGACGGTCACGCCGTTGGCCTCGAGCGCCTGGGCGTAGATCTCGGCGATGATTTCGTTCGAGTAGTAGTCCTGCGACCCGACCACGAGGGTCTTGGAGTCTCCCGACGCGGTACTTCCGGCGCCCAACGGGTCGCCGGACGCACACCCTGCAAGGGCTACGACGGCCCCAACCGCGACCGCGGCGATTGCCGCGAGCCGGCCTTTTTTCACTGTGAACATTAGGGGTTTCCTTTCGTGATGGCGGGTTCCATCCCCGGGCGAGGCCTGGCTGGCCTGGCCCGGTCGACTAGGAGGCGGGTCGAGGCGACACCGCGTGGGACCACGACCCGCTGGATCGTGGCGAAGATGCCCTCGAGCGCGAGGGCGAGCAGGATGACGAGGATCGACCCGCCGAGCATCTGGGCGTAGTCGCGGGTCTTCAGCCCGGAGAACAGGTAGCGGCCGAGGCCGAAGTCCGCCACGTAGGCGGCGAGGGTGGCGGTGGCCACGACCTGGAGCGCGGCCGAGCGGAGACCCCCGATCAGCAGGGGCAGGCCCAGCGGAATCTCGACCTGGGTCAGGATCTGCACCTCTGACATACCGACGGCCCGAGCGGCGTCGATCGCACCACGGTCGATGGCCTCGAACCCGGTGTACGCTCCGGCGAGGATCGGGGGGATCGCGAGCACGGTCAGTGCGACGTAGGGGGCACCCAGGCCGATTCCGATCCAGAGCGCCACCAGCGTCAGCAGACCGAGGGTCGGGATGGCGCGCAGCCCGCCCGACGTCGTCACGGCCAGGCCGCGTCCCCGGCCGGTGTGGCCGATCACGAAGCCGAAAGGGATGGCGATGGCCGAGGCGACGAGCAGGGTCAGGAAGGTGAAGCCGAGATGCTCGAGCAGGCGCATCGGGATGGCGCCGGGCCCGGAGTAGTTGGCCGGGTCGATGATCCAGTTGAGGGCGTCGCCGAAGATGTTCACGGGGTGACCTCGACGGGCAGTCGTAGCCGGGCAGCCGCCCTGACGCTCTTCCTCGCCCTGGTCCAGGGCAGCGCGAGCCTTCCGACGGCGACCAGCGCCCCGTCAAGCAGGAGGGCGAGCAGCACGGTTGCGACGATGCCCGTGATGATCTCGGCCTGGATGCCGCGCTGGAATCCGTCGGTGAAGAGGGAGCCGAGGCTCTGCGCCCCGATCACCGCGCCCACCGTGGCCAGGCTCACGGTGCTGACCGCCACGACTCTCAGCCCGGCCAACAGCACCGGGCCGGAAAGCGGGAGCTCGACCTGCCAGAAGTTGGTCCAGGTCGAGAACCCGACGGCGACGGCCGAGCGCTGCACGTCGGCGTCGACGGAGGCGAGCCCGTCGGCGACAACGCGCACCATCAGTGCCACGCCGTAGATGGTGAGGGCGATGACCAGGTTGAGGGGGGACCGGAGGGTGGTGCCGACGAGGGCGGGCAGCACGATGAACATCGGGAACGAGGGGATGGCGTAGAGGAGCCCGCTCACGGTCAGGATCACGCCCCGGCTGAGCCGATAGCGGTTGGCCAGCCAGCCGAGCGGGAGCGCAATCACAAAGCTGAGGATGATCGGGGGCACGCTGAGGATGAGGTGGTCGAGGGTGCGATCCCGGATGAGATCGAGGTTCGCCCAGACCCAGTTCACCGGGGGACCCCGACCTGCCCCGGGGCGGCGTCGCCCACGAGCACGCCGGCCAGGCGGCCGTCGCTGTCGACGAGAACCTCGCGGCCGTCGTGCCGTTCGACATGCAGGGCGCGCTTGCCGCGGTCGGCACCGATGAAACTGGCAACGAAGTCGTTCGCCGGGTGAGCCAGAATGTCGGTGGGCGAGCCGATCTGCGCGATCCGGCCACCCTCCTCGAGGATGACGACCTGGTCGCCGAGCAGGAACGCCTCGTCGACGTCGTGGGTGACGAAGACCACGGTCTTGCCGAGTTCGCTCTGCAGCCGGACGAGCTCCTGCTGCAACTCGGCGCGTACGATCGGGTCGACGGCGCCGAACGGCTCGTCCATCAGCAGGATGTTGGGATTGACCGCGAGTCCCCTGGCTACGCCAACACGCTGCTGCTGTCCACCGGACAGCTGGCTCGGGTACCGATCGGCCAGGCCCCGGTCGAGCCCGACCGTGTCGAGCATGGCCAGGGCGTCGGCCCTGGCCGTCTTCCGCGGCACGCCACGCAGCAACGGCACCGTCGCGACGTTGTCGACCACCTTCCGGTGCGGGAGAAGCCCGGAGTTCTGCATCACATAACCGATGCTGCGGCGGAGTTTCACCGGTTCGAGGGAGGCGATGTCGACCCCGTCGATCTCGATCGTCCCCGCCGTCGGGTCGACCATCCGGTTGATCATCCGCAGCAGGGTGGTCTTCCCCGACCCGGACGATCCAACCAGTACGGTGGTCCGGTGCGACGGGATGGTGAGGCTGAAGTCATCGACGGCCAGGGTGCCATCCGGGAACTGTTTGCTCACCGAGCGGAACTCGATCATAGAAGTGGCTCATTCCTCGCCTGAAGTCGGATCAACACGTGCCAGAGGTTAACACAACCACCCTTCGTCGCCGATCGGCACAATGGAGGGCAGAATGTTATCCGCTGAGGGCGAAACCGGAAACTGAACCGGCGATCAGACCGTGGCGGCGATGGGACCGTAATAGCCGGCCAGGTAGTCGCGCATGACCCGGCGGCACTCCGCGATGAAGCGGTCGTCGCCGTTCGGATCGCTGTGGAAGGCGCGGGAGAGGATCGAGTCCGCCATCTCGACGGTCACCTCGAGCCGGAAGATCAAGTCAGGACCGCCGTGCAGGCCGAACTCCTCGGCGAGCACCCCCGCCAACTGGCGGGCGAAGTATCCCGATTCGAGTTCCTCGCTGCCGCTGATCGGGGTTCGTTCCCGGTCCGCGAAGTGCACGATCCGAAAACCGGGCTCTGTGCGGTACAGGTCGACGAACGCCGTGACGGCACAGTCGACGGCGTCCCACCAGGTCTCCGGCCCGCTGCTTCGCAGCTGATCGACCACGCGCTGGCGGAACCGCAGCACCGCGCGTTCGCGCAGGGCCTGCAACACGGCCACCCGGTCGGGGTAGTACCGGTACACCGTGCCGATAGACGCCCCCGCGCGCTCGGCGACCATCGCGGTCGTGATGCGGTCGAACCCCACCTCGTCCACGACGACGGCGGCGGCATCGAGCAGCCCTGACAGGCGCGCCGTGCTGCGCTGCTGGGTAGGCTCGATCCGAACCTGCTGGCCCGACACGACAGGATCCCCACCGAAAAGGTCACTGAGTGACACTTGTCCTCCTTGAAGTAAGCCCCAATCCTATGTTGCTGAGTCCCGCTCGTTTGCCAGCGACGCGGATCAGCCCCGGATTGGGGGCGACGCCGCGCCGCACGGTCGCGGCGCATGCGAGACTAGGGACTGTGCCGAAGTCATCGCGAGTACCGACCACGGTCACCCCTGCGATGATGATGCACCGTGCGGCGCGGATCGAGGACTGGCTGCACGGCACTCGCGAAGGGTTCGCCCGGAGGCGCGGCTACCTACCCACGGTCATTCCGTATACCGGTTACGGGTCAACAGGTTGGGTGCGAATCCTCTGCAGGGTGCTCCTGGCCAAACCTGCCAGGCCGGCCAAGACGGCGAGCACCCGGCGCCGCTGGCGATCGGATCGTCGGGACGCCGGCATCCGCGGCTGGCGCAGCTTCACGAGTGTGCCGGTCAACGACGTGACTGTGACCATCGAGATCAACGGCCAGGTCCACCGGGTGCAGGCGGACCGCGGCGGCGTGGTCGACACCGTCGTGCGGGTGAACCTCGATCCCGGCTGGCACGTGGCTCAACTGCACACGGATGCGTCCACCCCGGTCGAAGCGCCCGTCTTCATCGTCGCCCCGACCGTTCACCACGGGATCATCTCCGATGTCGACGATACCGTCATGGTCACGACCCTCCCCCGCCCGCTGCTGGCGGCCTGGAACACATTCGTGCTCGACGAGCACGCACGGGTGCCGACCCCGGGGATGGCTGTGCTCCTCGACCGGCTGGCGGCCACCGCGGCGGGCGCCCCGATGATCTACCTCTCGACCGGGGCATGGAACGTCGCCCCCACGCTGACCCGTTTCCTCTCCCGCAACCTCTACCCTGCCGGAGCGCTCCTGCTCACTGACTGGGGTCCGACCCACGACCGCTGGTTCCGGAGCGGACGCGACCACAAGCGCGCCAACCTGCTCCGGCTCGCCCAGGAGTTCCCGGAGATCCGCTGGATCCTGATCGGGGACGACGGCCAGCACGATGAGGTCATCTACGGCGAGTTCCAGCGCGACTTTCCCGGCAGCGTCGAAGCCGTCCTGATCCGGCAGCTTTCACCGAGCGAGGCCGTCCTGGCCGGGCGCCGGGTCAAGGACGCGGTCGTCGAGACGCACGATCCCCGGTGGATCTACGGACCAGACGGGTCCAGCCTGGCCGCGCAGCTGACCAAACAGGGCCTGCTCTGACCTGCGGCCTGTTCCAGTCTCACCCCGCCTGACCGCACACGGTCGTCACGCAGGACTCAAGACGCGGCGGCGCGCTCCCCTGCACGGATCCGGTCGAGCCCCCGGTTGATCTGGCGTGCCCAGAGCGGACCACGATAGAGAAACGCGGTGTAACCCTGTACGAGGGTCGCCCCGGCCACGAGGCGCTCGGCGACCTGCTCCGCCGTCTCGACGCCGCCGACCGAGATGACGCATAGCTCGCGCGGCACACAGGCGCGGATCAGGCTCAGCACGGCCAGGGACCTGGCGTGGAGCGGCGCCCCGGACAGGCCGCCTGCCCCGGCGGCGGCGACCGTGCCGGCATCCGCGACCAGGCCCGCTCGCGAAATGGTCGTGTTCGTCGCGATGATGCCGTCGAGGCCGAGGCCGACCACGAGTTCGGCGATCCGGGTGACCTCCCCGTCGCTGAGGTCGGGGGCGATCTTGACCAGCAGGGGCGTTCCGGCGGCCTCGGCCTTCACCGCGCGAAGGAGCGGGGCCAGCTGATCAAGCTCCTGGAGCCCCCGCAGTCCCGGCGTGTTGGGTGAACTCACGTTTACGACCAGGTAGTCGGCCAGGGGCGCGAGGAGCGCGGCGCTGGCCAGATAATCGGCGGTGGCATCCTCGACCGCGGTGACGCGGCTCTTGCCGATGTTGATTCCGAGCACGGGCCGGCCGGGAACCGCGCGAACCCGGGCCAGGCGCACCCGCGCCGCCTCCGCACCGTCGTTGTTGAAGCCCATCCGGTTGATCACGGCACGGTCATTGATCAGCCGGAACAGGCGCGGCTTAGGATTTCCGGGCTGGGCGACGGCCGTGATCGTGCCGACCTCCACGTGGCCGAAACCGAGCTGGCCGAGCCCGATCACGGCCTTGCCGTCCTTGTCGAACCCGGCGGCCAGGCCGAACGGTGAGTCGAAGTGCAGCCCGAGCGCGTCGACGCCCTGGCCTGGCGTCGGCGCAGTGAACCGTCGGACCAGACGCCCAACGCCCAGCGATGGCAACGCCCGGATCACGCTGAAGGCGAGATGGTGGGCGCGCTCAGGGTCGAGCCGGGAGAGCACGGCCGTGAAGAAGAACGGGTACACGGCCTAGGACTCCGCCGTGCCGGCCGACAGGGCACCGGTCGACGCTGCCGTGGCGGCCGGGTCGCCTGCGCCGGTGCCAAGGCCCTCGACGTGCTCGGTGCGCAGCTGGGCGATCGCGGACTCGAAGTCCTCGAGCGAGTCGAAGCCCTGGTAGACACTGGCGAAACGCAGGTAGGCAACCTCGTCCAGGTCGCGCAGCGGCGAGAGGATCGCCAGCCCGATGTCATTCGCCTCCACCTGGGAGGCGCCGGTCTGGCGGATGGTCTCCTCCACCTTCTGGGCGAGCATGGCCAGATCGGAGTCCGTCACCGGGCGGCCCTGGCAGGCCTTGCGCACACCGGAGACGATCTTGTCCCGGCTGAACGGTTCGACGACCCCGCTGCGCTTGATGATGTTGAGACTTGCCGTCTCGGTGGTGCTGAACCTGCGCCCGCACTCGGGGCACTGGCGCCGACGACGAATCGAGAGACCGTCGTCGCTCGTGCGCGAGTCGATGACCCTGGAGTCCGGATGGCGGCAGAACGGGCAGAACATTTGGCCTAGCCTACCCCTCCGCGTCGGCGCTGAACCGGGCCGTGACCGCGTCGCCGTGGGCCGGGAGGGCCTCGGCCGCGGAGAGGGCCGCGATGTGGCCGGCGACCGCGAGCAGCGCATCGCGGCTGTAGTCGACGACCTGTTGCGGCCGGAGGAAGGTGTACGCGCCCAGCCCGGAGGAGAAGCGAGCCTGGCCGCCGGTCGGCAGCACGTGGTTCGAACCCGCGACATAGTCGCCCAGGCTGACCGGCGAGTAGGCGCCGAGGAAGATGGCCCCCGCGTTGTCGATCATGGCGAGTACGGCCTGCGGGTCCAGGGTCTGGATTTCCAGGTGCTCGGGTCCGAACGCGTTGCTGAACGCGGCGGCCGCGGTCAGGTCATCGACAAGCACGATCGCGGACTGGCGTCCGGAGAGCGCGGCGGTCACCCGCACGCTGTGGGTGGTGGTCGTGGCCAGTTCGGCCAGGCGGGCGGACACGGCATCCGCCAGCGCGGCGGAATCGGTGACGAGCACGGCCGCCGCCAGCTCGTCATGTTCGGCCTGGCTGACGAGGTCCGCCGCCACCAGCCGCGAGTCGGCCGCGGCATCCGCGATCACCAGGATGTCGGTGGGCCCGGCTTCGGAGTCGATCCCGGTGACCCCGCGGACGAGGCGTTTGGCGGCTGCGACATAGACATTGCCGGGGCCCGTGACGAGCTGGACCGGGTCGAGGCCGAGCCCGGGGACGCCGTAGGCGAAGGCGCCGACGGCGCCGGCACCGCCCATCGCGTAGATCTCGTGAACGCCGAGCAGCCCGGCGACGGCGAGGATCGTGGGGTGCACCCGACCATCGTGGTCGCTCTGCGGCGGCGAGGCCAGCGCAAGCGACGAGACTCCGGCGACTTGCGCCGGCACGACGTTCATGACGACGCTGGACGGGTAGACGGCCTTCCCTGCGGGAACGTAGAGCCCGACCCGGTTGACCGGCTGCCAGCGCTGGGTGATGACGGCCCCGTCGGCGATCGTGGTGGTGACCAGCGGGGGGACCTGCGCGGCGCTTGCGATCCGCACTCGGCGGATCGTCTCGTCGATGGCTGTGCGCACGACGGGGTCGAGTCCGGCAATGGCCTCCGCGATCTCGCTGGCCGGGACCCGGACGTGGGCGGGACGGACCCGGTCCAGGCGTTCGGCTTGGTCCAGCAGCGCGACCTCTCCCCTGGCTCGCACGTCTTCGATCAACGCGGCTGCGACGTCGCTGGCGACGGTCACACTTGTTGCCGCGCGGGGGACGGCGGCCAGCAGTTCGGACGGAGTGGGCCTGGTGCCCCGAAGGTCAATGGTCTGGATCATCTCCGACCAGCCTAGCGACCAACCTGCCTCGACACGGGAATAGGCTGGCGGTCGAGGAGCTTGATTCACACATTATGAACGACACCGAGGCACATGAGACACCCGCAATGACATCCGCCACACCAATCGCCACACCACTCGCCACACCACTCGCCACACCGCTTGACACGGCCGCGCCTGCCTTGGACGGCGACCCGAACGCACCAGAAGACCTCGCGGCCTTCAAACACGCGTTCCGCCGCCATGCCGCCGGGGTCGCGGTCATCACGTCGCTGCGCCCAGACGGCTCACCGGTCGGGTTCACCGCCACCTCCCTGGCGTCGCTGTCGTCCGTGCCGCCGCTGGCCACGTTCAACATGGCGCGCTCTGCCAGCACCTGGCCCGCCATCGCCTGGAACGACCGGGTGGTCATCCACATCCTCGGCGCGCGTAACCGGGCCCTCGCCCAGACGCTGTCAGGGCCGCAGGCACAGCGTTTCGTCGGCGAGCATTGGGCGCCCGGCCCGCATGGGCTGCCCGTGCTCACCGGGGTGACGTCGTGGATGGTCGGTCGGATCGTCGACCGGGTGCTCGTGCACAACAGTGCTGTCGTCGTCGTGCAGATCGAAGCGGGCGGCATGGGCGAGAATGACGACGCCCTGCTCTACCACGAGCGCGCCTACCGGGTGCCGGGCGCCGAGGTCTGAACCTGGCCGGCGCCCGGCTGGTGCCAGGCGTCGAGGAGAAACGGACCGGCGAACTGGACCGGCGGACTAGATCGGCGGACTAGACCGGCGGACTAGACCGGCGGAAGTTCGCGCAGCCGGCGGCGCTCCGCCTCCACGATCGCGGCCTCCTCCGGGGTCGGCGCACTGCCGCCCAGGTGCTGCGGCTGCCACCATGCCCCGGTGCCGTCCTCCGGGTAGCGTTCCTGCAGGCCGTCGACGAGGGCCTGCAGGGTCTCGTGCAGGCGGAGGGTGAGCTGCTGCGCATCCGCGTCGGACGGCACCTGGATCGGCTCGCCGATGGCGAACCCGATCGGCGCCCGGAGGGCATCCCGCAGCGACGACTTGTGGTTCTTGGTGAGCAGGCGGTGGCCGCCCCAGACCGCGATCGGCACGACGGGGACCCCCGCCTCCGCCGCCATCCGGATGGCCCCCGTTTTGAGCGACCTCACCGTGAAGGATGCGTTCACGCCGCCCTCCGGGAACACGCCCAGCACTTCACCGGTGCGCAATGCTGCGACTGCCTCGGCGTAGGCGGCCGCGCCGGCCTTCATATCGACGCAGATGTGGCGCATCCCTCGCAGCAGCGGGCCGACGAGCGGCTGGTCGAAGGCGCCCTTCTTAGCCAGGAAACGGATGTGGCGCCGGTTCCGGTGCCAGGTCATCCACTCGACGAGCGCGAAGTCCGCGTAGCCGAAGTGGGTGATCGCCAGGACCGCTCCCCCGGTGTCCGGGAGGTTGGCGAGCCCGGTGACCGAGGGCTTGAGGCGCAGCAGGCCGAACACGGCCCGCCCTGCCCCGATGGCCGTGCTGTAGATCGGTTCCCTGGCGCGCCTTGTCATGGATCAAGGCTACAACCCGGCGTCAGGTCAGGCAGGACGGCCCGAGCAGGCTCTTGAGTTCCCCGAACAGGTCGGCGCTGATCGTGATCCGGAACGGCAGCTCGAACACCCGCGCTGTCGTGCCCTTGACGAGTTTGAGCCTCACCTCCGAGCTGCCGCCGTGCCGGCCGAGCACCTCGCCCAGCGCGGTGACCGTCTCGGTCGTCGCCCGGGCCTCGGCCACGGTGATGGCCAGCGGCCCTGCGTCGGAGACCTGGCCCAGCTCGGGGGCGAAGATGCTGTACGCGTGCAGGTTCATCCCATCGTCGCGCATGCTCACCCGGCCTCGCACGACCACGATCGAGTCACTGATCAGGTCCTGGGCGAACTCCTGGTACGCCTTGCCCATGAACATGACGGCAATCTCCCCGCCGAAGTCCTCGACCTGGATGATGCCGTACTGGTTGCCGGACTTCTTCGCGATCCGATGCTGCACGCTCGTGATCAGGCCGGCGATGGTGACGGTGTCGGCGTCCTGGGTCTGGTCGGAGGCCATCAGGTCGACGATGGTGGTGCTGGCGTGCTTGGCCAGCGGGATTTCGAGCCCCGCCAGCGGGTGGTCGGAGACGTAGAGGCCGAGCATGTCGCGTTCGAAGGCGAGTTTCTCCTTCTTGCTCCACTCCGGGCGGTCGGGGACCTGTTCGGTTTCCTGCGGGTCGTCGAACAGACTGTCGAAGTCGAAGCCGATCATTCCGTGCTCTTCATCGCGCTTGATCTTGACCGCTGATTCGACCGCTGCCTCGTGGATCTCCACCATGCCGCGCCGGGTCGCGCCGAGGGAGTCGAAGGCGCCGGCCTTGACCAGGGATTCGATGGTGCGCTTGTTGGCAACCTGGATCGGCACCTTGCGCAGGAAATCGTGGAACGACTCGAATCGTCCCTGATCCTTGCGAGTCAGCCGGATGGCGTCGACGACGTTGAAGCCGACGTTGCGCACCGCCCCCATCCCGAACCTGATGTCGGTGCCGACGGCCGCGAAGTAGCCGATCGACTCGTTCACGTCGGGCGGCAGAACCTGGATGCCCATCCTCCGGCACTCGTTCAGGTAGAGGGCCAGCTTGTCGCGGGAGTCGCCGACGCTGGTGAGCAGGGCCGCCATGTACTCGGCCGGGTACTTGGCCTTGAGGTACGCGGTCCAGTAGGAGAGCACCCCGTAGGCGGCCGAGTGCGCCTTGTTGAAGGCGTAGTCGGAGAACGGCAGCAGGATGTCCCAGACCGTCTTCACCGCGTCCATCGAGTAGCCGTTGGCCTTCATCCCGCCGGAGAAGCCCTCGAACTGCTTGTCCAGTTCCGACTTCTTCTTCTTGCCCATGGCCCGGCGCAGCAGGTCGGCCTGGCCAAGGGAGAACCCGGCCAGCTTCTGCGCGATCGACATGACCTGCTCCTGGTACACGATCAGGCCGTAGGTGGTGCCGATGACGTCCCGGAGCGCCTCCTCGAGCTCAGGGTGGATCGGGATGATCTCCTGCTGGCCGGTCTTCCGCAGCGCGTAGTTGGTGTGCGAGTTAGCCCCCATGGGCCCCGGCCGGTACAACGCGATGACGGCGGAGATGTCTTCGAAGTTGTCGGGCTTCATCAGCCTGAGCAACGAGCGCATCGGCCCACCATCGAGTTGGAACACGCCCAACGTGTCGCCGCGGGCGAGCAGTTCGTACGCGGCCGGGTCGTCCAGTCCAAGCTCTTCGAGCACGGGTCGGTGCCCGCGGTTCACCGCGATGTTGTCGAGGGTGTCGTCGATGATTGTGAGGTTGCGCAGCCCGAGGAAGTCCATCTTGATCAGGCCGAGGGCCTCGGAAGCCGGATAGTCGAACTGCGTGACGACCTGGCCATCCGCTTCACGCTTCATGATCGGGATGATGTCGATCAGCGGGTCGGAGCTCATGATCACGCCCGCGGCATGCACTCCCCACTGGCGCTTGAGGTTTTCCAGTCCGAGGGCCGTGTCGAAGACGGTGCGGGCCTCTGGATCGGACTCGATCACGGCGCGGAAGTCGGCCGCCTCGCGGTAGCGCGGGTGGTCCTTGTCGAACATGCCGGTGAGAGGCACGTCCTTACCCATGATCGCCGGCGGCATGGCCTTGGTGAGCTTGTCGCCCATGCCGAACGGGAACCCCAGCACCCGGGACGCGTCCTTCAGAGCCTGCTTGGCCTTGATGGTGCCGTAGGTGACGATCTGGGCGACGCGCTCCTCACCGTATTTTTCGGTGACATAGTGGATGACCTCGCCGCGGCGGCGCTCGTCGAAGTCCACGTCGAAGTCGGGCATGGAGACGCGGTCGGGGTTCAGGAACCGCTCGAAGATCAGGCCGTGCACTAGGGGGTCGAGATCGGTGATGCCCATTGCGTAGGCCACCATGGATCCGGCGCCGGAGCCACGGCCGGGTCCGACCCGGATTCCCTGCTGCTTGGCCCACATGATGAAGTCGGCCACGACGAGGAAGTAGCCGGGGAAGCCCATCTGAATGATGATGCCGATCTCATAGTCGGCGCGTTTGCGCACGTCCGCCGGGATGCCGTTCGGGTAGCGCTTCGCCAGCCCGATCTCGTTCTCCTTGACGAACCAGCTCTCCTCGTTCTCTCCCTCCGGGCAGGGAAACCTGGGCATGTAGTTGGCCTGGGTGTTGAACTCCACCTGGCAGCGCTCGGCGATGAGCAGGGTGTTGTCGCAGGATTCCGGGTGATCGCGAAAGATGTGACGCATCTGCGCGGCGGTCTTGAGGTAGAACTCGTCGGAATCGAATTTGAAACGGTTCGGGTCGTCGAGGGTCGAGGCCGACTGCACGCAGAGCAGGGCCGCATGGGCGGTCGCGTCATGGGCGTGGGTGTAGTGCAGATCGTTGCTGGCCACGAGCGGGAGTTTCAGTTCGCCCGCGAGCTTGAGCAGGTCGGTCATGGTGCGGCGCTCGATGTCGATGCCGTGGTCCATGATCTCGCAGAAGAAGTTCTCCTTGCCGAAGATGTCCTGGAAGTCGCCGGCGGCCTTCTTGGCCTCCTCGTACTGTCCGAGGCGCAGGCGGGTCTGCACCTCGCCGCCGACGCAGCCGGTCGTTCCGATCAGCCCGGCGGAGAACTCCGAGAGTAACTCCCGGTCCATCCGGGGCTTGAAATAGTAGCCTTCGAGGCTGGCCTTCGACGAAAGCCGGAACAGGTTGTGCATGCCGGCGGTGGTCTCGGAGAGCAGCGTCATGTGCGTGTACGAGCCGGCACCACCGACGTCGTCGCGGTTCTGCCCGTTCGTGCCCCACCGCACCCGGGTCTTGTCCCGCCGGTCGGTGCCGGGGGTGATGTACGCCTCGGTGCCGATGATCGGTTTGATGCCGGCCTCGGTGGCGGTGCGCCAGAAATCGAACGCACCGAACACGTTGCCGTGGTCGGTGATCGCGACGGCGGGCATCCCCTGCTGGGCGGCTGCGGTGATCAGCGGCTTGACCCGCGCCGCGCCGTCGAGCATCGAGTACTCACTGTGCACATGCAGGTGGACGAACGAATCCGTCGATTCACCCGACTTGTTCTGAGGGGACAAAACGGCTCCGAGGTGTTGAGATTGGTCGCTGCAGGCTAGGCGTCACGCAGCACGTCGAGCGCGTGCGCGAGGTCAGCCGGGTAATCGGCGGTGAAGGTGACCCACTCCCGGGTGTCGGGGTGGTGGAAGGCGAGTTGCTTCGCGTGCAGCCACTGCCGGGTGAGCCCGAGCCGGGCGGTGATCGACGGGTCTGCCCCGTACATGGCGTCGCCGACGCACGGATGCCGCTGGGCGGCCATGTGCACCCGGATCTGGTGGGTGCGTCCGGTCTCCAGGTGCACCTCGAGGAGCGACGCGGACCGGAATGCCTCGAGCGTTTCGTAGTGGGTGATCGAGTCCTTGCCGCCGGCGACCACGGCGAACTTCCAGTCCGAGCGAGGGTGGCGCCCGAGGGGGGCGTCGATGGTGCCGGCGAGCGGGTCAGGGTGCCCCTGGACGACCGCGTGGTAGATCTTCTCGACCTCCCGGTCGTGGAAGGCCCGCTTGAGGGCGGTGTAGGCCGCCTCCGACTTGGCAACCACCATCAGTCCGCTGGTGCCGACGTCCAGCCGGTGCACGATGCCGGCGCGTTCGGCGGCGCCGGAGGTCGCGATCCGGTAGCCCGCCGCGGAGAGCGCCCCGAGCACGGTCGGCCCGGTCCACCCCACGCTGGGGTGCGCGGCGACACCGGGCGGTTTGTTGATGACGACGATGCTCTCGTCGTCGTGCACGATCGACAGGTTCGGCACCGGGATCGGCACGATGGTGAGCGCCTCGCGCGGCTGCCAGTTGACCTCGAGCCAGGCTCCGCCGTGCAGCCGGTCGGACTTGCCGACGACGGCACCGTTCAGCGCTACCCCGCCCGCCTCGGCGACCTCGGCCGCGAAGCTGCGGGAGAACCCGAACAGCTTGGCGATGCCGGCGTCGACGCGGACGCCGTCAAGGCCGTCGGGAAGGGGAAGAGAACGTGTTTCCATGGGTGTTTCAGGGTGCTAACTGGGTGGGGGTCGGAGCAGGGGCGTCCGGGGCTGCGGCCTCGGCGGCTGTAGCCTCCGGGGCAGGTCCCCGGCGGCCGTCAAGGCCGACTCCCCGGATGGTGAGCCACATGAAGATGATCATGCTCGTTACGATCGACATGTCGGCGACGTTGTAGATGGCCGGGATCAGCCAGGGAGTCGAGATGAAGTCCACCACATGCCCGAGGCCGAACGACGGCTCCCGAAGCAGGCGGTCCGTCAGGTTTCCGAGCACACCACCCAGCAATAGCCCGAAGACCAGCCCCCAGGCGAGCGAGCGGATCCGCCCGGCGAACCAGACGATGAACACCACAACGGCGAC
Organism: Cryobacterium algoritolerans; assembly: GCF_004402785.1. Lineage (GTDB taxonomy): Bacteria > Actinomycetota > Actinomycetes > Actinomycetales > Microbacteriaceae > Cryobacterium > Cryobacterium algoritolerans. The sequence goes on along the minus strand of NZ_SOFP01000072.1, from coordinate 83,244 downwards.
CGCGATGATGGAGAAGATCCAGGTCATCCCGGTTGCGAGGGAAAACGCAGCGCCCGGGTTCCGCACGAAATGCAATTGCAGCACATCATTCAGAACCCGGACGGTGTCACCCTCGGAGAGACCGGTGACGACAAGGTACTTGCTGAGTTGGTCCAGTGCGTAGACGCCCAGCGCGACGAGGGCCAGAACGATGAGCGCGCTGGAGCGCTTCTTCGCTCCGTCCTTAGGCGCCAAAGCCCTGGAAGCTCGGCTTCGGAGCGTTGCCCGAGTCGCTGCCGGCGTTCGCGCCGACCGGGGAGTTGGCGTCGAGGTCGCGAAGCTGGCTCTCGATGTAGCTCTTCAGCTTCTGGCGGTATTCACGCTCGAACGTGCGCAGGTCTTCGATCTTGTTCTCGAGGACCGAACGCTCCTGGTCCAGGGCGTTGATCTGGGCGCGCTGCTTGGCCTCGGCCTCTGCGACCAAACGGGCCGCGGTGGCGTGGCCTTCCGCGATGAGGGCGTCGCGCTTTTCGACACCCTCCTTGACGTGCTCCTCGTGCAGGCGGCGAGCCAGCTGGAGCAGGTTGGTGGTGCCGGCGGTCTCGTCGACCGGCTCGGCGACCGCGGCAGCAACCGGGACGACCGGAGCCGGGGTGGGCTCTGCGGCAACCTCAGGGGCCTTGACGACCTCGGCCAGGACAACGGGCTCTGCCGTTCCGCCACCGGCGGAAACGCGAGCCCGTAGCTCCTCGTTCTCCGCGGTGAGGCGACGAAGCTCAACGACGACCTCATCGAGGAAGTCGTCTACTTCGTCCTGATCGTATCCTTCACGGAACTTCGTCGACTGGAACCTCTTGTTGACTACATCTTCCGGAGTTAGCGCCATGGCTTTCCACCCTTAAAACTTGAGTTTGCGAACATTCTGATTGAGTTCTACCAACGTACCAAGGACCGACCCATGTCGCTCCGCGTCGGCCCGGCGCGCCACCGGTCCAGAATACATGCCTTGACCACGGTGGGAGGTATTTAGACCCGGACGAGCGCCCCGGCGATCCACATTCCCACAATGACGCAGAGCATGGTCAGGCTCCAGCCGAAATCGAACGCGATCGGACCGAGGCGGAGCGGGGGAATGATCCGGCGGAAGAAGCGCACGGGCGGGTCGGTGACCGAGTAGACCAGCTCCACGAGCACGAGCAGGAATCCCGTCGGACGCCAGGCGCGATTGACGCTGCGGACCAGGTCGAGGATGAATCGGCCCCACATGATGAAGAAATAGAGCAGCAGCGCGTAGTAGGCGACCGTGCCAAGCAGTGAAACGACGAACACGGGGAGGTTTACGACTGCGCGAAGAACGACGCCTCGGCGTCGGGCTCTTCGCCCGCATTGTCCCCGGAGACAACGACGTGCGACGGCGACAGCAGGAACACCTTGGCTGTGACGCGCTCGATCTTGCCGTACAGGCCCTGGGACAGACCGCTGGCGAAGTCAATCAGTCGCCGGGCATCCGCATCGCTCATCTGGGACAGGTTGATGATGACGGGGATCCCGTCTCGGAAGGACTCGGCGATCGTCTGGGCGTCTTTGTACTGGCGCGGGTGGACCGTGAGGATTTCATTCATTTCTGAGGCAGCCACATTCTTGGGAGTGGAGGTCTTGCGCAGCGGCGTCACCGGTGCGCGGCCGGCCGAACCGTGAGTGGCGCCGGAGTGCGACGACCCCCCGGCGGCGGTGTGGGGCGCGGCGGATTTCGGAGCGGCGGAGTGCGCCACAGCGGAGTTCGAATTGGCGGCCGGGGCGGCCGCAGGCGCCTCGTATTCCAGTTCTTCGTCTGCCAGGCCCAGGTAAACCATGGTTTTCTTGAGCGGGTTGGACATCTCGACCTCCGGATTGATGATTCTTACGTTCTCAGATTAACCGAGTACCGGGCGATTCCCGGTGATTGCCGTGCCAATTCGCAGGTGTGTCGCCCCTTCGGCGATTGCCTCCGGGTAGTCCTGCGACATCCCCATCGAGAGGTGATTCGCTCCCGGCGCAGCGCGTCCGACCTGCTCGCCGAGCTCGCGCACACGGGCGAACGCCCGGCGGGGTTCGGCGCCGAGTGGAGCCACGGCCATCAGGCCGAGGAGCCGCAGCCCGTTGGTGGCCTGCACCCGCTCGACGAGGGCGTCCAATTCCTGGGGCTGCACGCCGCCGCGGGCTGGGTCGTCCGTGAGGTTCACCTGCACGAAGCAGTCCACCGTGGACTCGTCGGATGCCAGGGCATCGACCAGGGAGGAACGATCGACGGAGTGGATGACCGCCGCGTATGCCCGTACCTGCCTGGCCTTCTTGCCCTGGACCTGGCCCACGAAGTGCCAGTTCAGGCCGAGTGAAGCCAGCGCCGCGGACTTGGCCTGGGCCTCCTGGTGCCGGTTCTCGCCGACATCGCGCACGCCCAGTCCGGCGAGCTCCTCGATCAGCGAGAAGGGGTGGAACTTGGTGACGACGATGGTGGTGATCTCACCGGGGTCGCGCCCGGCGGAGGCCGCGGCCGCGTCGACACGGCCGCGCACCAGGGCGACGCGTTCCCGGAGGTCCGGCACGGCCGGTCCCCCGGAAGCTGCAGCCGGGTCGTTCATCTGCTGCGCCGTCCCCTTACTTGAGGAAGTCCGGGATGTCCAGGTCGTCCGGGTCTTCCTCGAAGGCCGGGTCGGCCACGGCCGCGCCAGGCTCGACCCCGGACCAGACCGAGGAACCGGCTGCCTCGTCGACGTTGTACTGGGCCGAGTCATTGCCGGAGCCGACGGATGCCCCGCCGGCCGACGAGTTCACGCCGGCTGCCACGCCTGCCGCGACCAGGTCGGCGCGGCGGACCTCGACCGCCTTGGCACCGGGCTCGCCGCCGTCGAAGCCCGCGGCGATGACAGTGACCCGCACCTCGTCGCCGAGGGTGTCGTCGATGACCGCGCCGAAGATGATGTTGGCCTCCGGGTGAACGGCCTCCTGCACGAGCCGGGCGGCGTCGTTGATCTCGAAGATGCCGAGGTTGGAACCACCCTGGATCGACAGGAGCACACCGTGCGCACCGTCGATCGAGGCCTCGAGCAGCGGGGAGGCGACGGCGAGCTCCGCGGCCTTGATGGCGCGGTCGGCGCCACGGGACGAGCCGATGCCCATGAGCGCGGAGCCGGCGCCCTGCATGACCGACTTGACGTCGGCGAAGTCGAGGTTGATCAGGCCGGGAGTGGTGATCAGGTCGGTGATGCCCTGCACACCGGCGAGGAGCACCTGGTCGGCCGTGGCGAACGCCTCGAGCATGCTGATCCCGCGGTCGCTGATTTCCAGCAGCCGGTCGTTCGGCACGACGATGAGGGTGTCAACCTCGTTCTTGAGCGAGGCGACGCCGGCTTCCGCCTGGGCCTGGCGGCGCTTGCCCTCGAAGCCGAACGGCTTGGTGACGACACCGATGGTGAGCGCGCCGATGGACTTGGCGATTCGGGCGACGACGGGGGCGCCGCCGGTTCCGGTTCCGCCGCCCTCACCGGCCGTGACGAACACCATGTCCGCGCCGGCGAGCGCCTCTTCGATCTCCTCGGCGTGGTCCTCGGCGGCGCGACGGCCCACCTCGGGGTCCGCTCCGGCGCCGAGCCCGCGGGTGAGGTCGCGACCGACGTCGAGCTTGACGTCGGCGTCGCTCATCAACAGGGCCTGGGCATCCGTATTAATGGCGATGAATTCGACCCCGCGGAGGCCGAGTTCGATCATCCGATTGACGGCGTTGACACCGCCGCCACCGATTCCAACAACCTTGATGACTGCGAGGTAGTTCTGATTTGTTGTTGACACGTCCGGCCTCCGGTGAAACTCTAAACCTTTACTCGAAGTTTAAAGTTATGCTGAGTATGCAATTCCTGATCTCGAAGTTATGCGCCAGTTCGCACCACTCGGGGATGCGCGCCCGCGTGTCGCGAAAAGTCAGCGCAGAACGGCGCTGTCCGGCGAGGACACGTCGTATTCGCCGACGCTGCCGACCGGATGGCTCACGACCAGGGCGGCGAGCACCACGGCCTTGTATTGGGACTTCTCCGCACTCCCCCAGACTACGCGCGCGCCGCCGATGAGGGTGAGGGTGACGTCGTCCTTCGTCGCCGCGGTGACCGTATCGAGCTGGCCGCGGATGCCGTCCGGCAGCGCGGCGATCACGGCCGCCGCGGCCTGGAACCCGGTGCTGCTCGCGCCGGCCCGCGCGTCGATCGTCGCGTACCCCGCCGGCCGTTCTGCCCCGCTCTGGATGACGACGCCCGCGGCATCGACGAGGTCGAAGCCTGCCGGCGTGACGACGGCACCGATCGGCTCGCGCTCGACGATCCTCACCACGAGGGTCCCCGGCGGCCGGCTCTCGGTGACGTAGCTGCGGATCAGGGTGAACCGGGAGAGTTCCTTCTTCACCTTCGCGAAATCGACCAGCGGCAGCGGGGTGCCCAGTTGCTCGCCGAGCGCCGCCTGCACCTCGGTGGACGAAACGCGGCCGGCCCCGACGACCTCGATGTTCTTCAGTGCCATCAGCGGCGAATATGCGCCGATCAGCACGAATCCGGCCAGCGCAGCGGCCACACCGAGGCAGACGAGCCAGATGGTGCGACGGCGGCGTGAACGCCAGGTGAAGCGGCGCACTTCCTCCCGCTCGTACAGCTTGCGGGCCCGGCGGGCCGCACGGAACTTCCGGCGGGCGCCGGCCGGGGTCAGCTGCAACTCGGCGGGCGCGCCGACAGTCAGGCCGGGCGCGGCCTGGGCATCAGGTCGACTGGGCACCGGGGCCCCCGAGGACTCGACCGCCTCCGCCGGGCGGCGAAGCGGCCGGACCGGGGCGATCCGCCTGGCCCCCGGGGCGGGCAGCACGATCGGTTCGGTCGAGTTCTGGTCGGAGGCGGCCGGGGCGTCTGCTCCCGGTCCGGGTGCCGGTCGCGCGGATGCGGAGCGACCGGAGGTCGTCCGGCCGGGTGTGATCGTCCCGGGTTTGGTCGTTCGCCGGGGGCCTCGAGTGCGGGCGGCGGCCTGGCCGGTGGGTTCGGGCTGGGGGGCCGCGGGTTGGTCGAAGCCCTGGGGCCGCTTCATGCCGACGTGCGGGTCATCAGCCGCGGGCCGCTTCGAGCGAGCCGAGGAGCTGGGGGACGATGCGGTACACGTCGCCACAGCCGAGGGTGACGACGAAATCACCGTCGCGGGCGATCCTGGCGACGTAGTCGGCCGCTTCCTGCCAGTCCGGCACGTAGGCGACGTGGCCCGGGTCGTGGAACTTCTCGGAGACGAGGGCCCCGGTCACTCCGGGCTCCGGGTCTTCGCGGGCGCCGTAGACGCCGAGGACGACGGTCTGGTCCGCGAACTTTTCGAGGGTGTCGGCGAATTCGCGGGCGAAGAGCCGGGTGCGGCTGTACAGGTGCGGCTGGTGCACGGCGATGATGCGCCCCGCGCCGACCACGGTACGGGCGGCGGCGAGGGCCGCGGCCACCTCGGTCGGGTGGTGGGCGTAGTCGTCGTAGACGCTGACCCCGTTGACGGTGCCGTGCAGTTCGAACCGGCGTTCGGTGCCGCCGAATTCTGAGATCGCGGCGAGGGACGCGGCCGGGTCGAAGCCGAGGCCGACGAGCACCGCGAAGGCGCCCGCGGCGTTGATGGCGTTGTGCCGGCCGGGGATCCGGAGCGTGGCGAAGTAGTCCTGCCCGGCCCAGGCGACGCCGAAGCGCACCGGCCCGTCGGTGACGACGGAGTGCACCCGCACGTCAGCGTCCGAGGCCTCGCCGAAGGTGATCACCCGCTTACCGTGGAGCTTTCCGGTGACGCTGACTGCCCCGTCGTCGTCGGATGAGATGACGACGAGCTCGGTGGCCTTCTGGGAGAATTCCACGAACGCGGCCTCGAACGCCTCGAGCGACCCGTAGTGGTCGAGGTGGTCCGGGTCGACGTTGGTGACGAGGGCGACGGCGGTGTTGTAGAGCAGGAACGACCCGTCCGATTCGTCGGCCTCGACGATGAAGAGGTCGTCGGTGCCGCTGGCCGCCGACACTCCGAGTGATTCGATCACGCCGCCGTTGACGAAGCTGGGGTGCTGGCCGGTGCCGAGCAGACCGGTGACGATCATGCCGGTCGAGGTGGTCTTGCCGTGCGCGCCGGCGACGGCGACCAGGCGGTGCTTCTGGATCAGCCAGGCGAGGGCCTGAGAACGGTGCAGCACGGGGAGGCCGCGCTCCGTGGCCAGGACGTACTCTGGGTTGTCCTGCCAGAGTGCCCCGGTGACGACAAGGCTGTCGGCGGCACCGACGTTCTCGGCGGCGTGCCCGATGGCGATGCGCGCGCCGAGCCTCCGCAGGGCGAGCACGTTATCGGACTCACGCACGTCGGACCCGGTCACGGTGTGGCCGGCGTCGATGAACAGGCGAGCGATCCCGCTCATCCCCGACCCGCCGATGCCGACGAAGTGCACCGTTCCGAGGTCCTGGGGAATGGTGAGGTTCAGGTCGGGCTTGATCACGGTTGCTGCGCTCTTCTCGGTTGGAGACAAATGCTCGGTGTGCTGGGACCACGTTACGCGCCGCCGCGGCCGAATGCCGGATTGACGCCGAACGGGGTCGGCGGCCGGGGTCGGCGGCCGACTCAGGCGAGGGCGCTGCGGATGAAGTCGACCATCCGTGCCGACCCGTCCCTGCCGCCGACGGATGCCGCGGCGGTGCCCATCCGCACGACCCGCGACCGATCGGAAAGCACCGTCAGCAGTTCGCTGCGCACCCACTCGGGGACGAAGTCCGCGTCGTCGACGAGGATCCCTCCCCCGGCGCTGACGACGTCGGCGGCGTTGAAGCGCTGCTCGCCGTTGCCCACCGGGTAGGGCACGTAGACGGCGGGGATCCCCAGGGCGCTGAGCTCGCAGACAGTGCCTGCCCCGGCCCGGGAGACGGCGAAGTCGGCCACCGACAGGGCGAGGTCCATCCGGTCGCAGTAGGCGATCATCCGGTAGTGGCCCAGACCAGGGTCCGCCACCTCCGACCTCTCCCCGGTGATGTGCAGCACCTGCCAGCCGGCCGCGATCAGGGCGGGGGCCGACTGCAGGACCGTGTTGTTGAGCCGGCGGGCGCCGAGGGAACCGCCGGTGACGAGCAGGGTCGGCCGATCGGGGTCGAGGCCGAAGAACGAGAGTGCCTCCGGGCGTGCCGCAGTACGGTCGAGCCGTTCGATTTCGGGGCGGAGCGGCATCCCCACGACCTGCGCGTGGCGGATCCGCGTGCCGGGGAACGCCACCCCGACGAAGCGGGTGAACCGGGCGCCGAGCCGGTTGGCCAGGCCGGCCCGGAAATTCGCCTCGTGGATGACGATCGGCACTCCCGCACGCCGGGCCGCGAGGTAGGCCGGAGTGGAGACGTAGCCGCCGAAACCGACGACCACGTCGACCTGGCGGCCGCGGATCAGGTCGGTGAGGTTGGTGACCGCGCGGTTCAGCCGGCCGGGGAAGGTGAGGGCCTGCCGGTTCGGGCGCCGCGGGAACGGCAGGCGCGGCACAATCACGAGTTCGTACCCGCGGGCCGGAACCAGCCGGGATTCGAGGCCTTCGCTGGTTCCCAGCACGATCAGGATCGCGTCGGGTTCCCGGCTACGGATCGTGTCCGCGACCGCGAGTAGCGGGTTGACGTGGCCGGCGGTGCCGCCGCCGGCGAGCAGGTAGGTGGTCACTCGGGGCTCATTCGTTCGCTTCAGTCTGGGCGTCGGCGTCCTCGTGGTCACCGCGGGCAAAGGACAGCACGATCCCGATCGCGACCAGCGTGGACAGGAGCGCGGTGCCGCCGGCCGAGACGAGCGGCAGCGGCACGCCGAGCACGGGGAACACCCCGAGTACGACGCCGATGTTGACCAGGGCCTGGCCGATAACCCAGACCAGGACGGCCGCGGTGGAGACCTTGGCCTGCAGGCTGCGGCTGGTGCGCATGATCCGGATGAACGAGAAGGCGAGCAGGATGAACATGCACAGGACGACGATGGCGCCGATCAGGCCGAGTTCCTCGCCGATGATCGCGAAGATGTAGTCGTTGTCCGCGGCGGGCAGCCACGACCATTTCGCCTTGGAGTTGCCGAGGCCGACGCCGAAGATGCCGCCGTTGGCGAGGGCCCAGGTTCCGTGCAGCGGCTGCCAGCAGGCCGAGGAGATGGTCCCGTCCACCGCGTCGCAGCCGGTGCCGAGGAAGCTGAGGATCCGGGTCATCCGGTTGGAGCTCGAGACCGCGACGAGCAGGGCCAGCACGGTCCCGATCACGAGCGGGATGGCCAGCAGTCTCAGCCGAACCCCGGCGAAGAAAAGCGCCCCGAAGAGAATCCCGGCCATGATCATCACGGTGCCGAGGTCCCCGCCGATCAGCACGAGGAGCACGGCGCCTCCGCCGACTCCGAAGACCGGTATGTACACGTGGCGCCAGTCGTCGAGCTTGTCCTTCTTCTGGGACAGGATCATGCCCAGCCAGATCACGAGCGCCAGTTTGATCGCCTCGGACGGCTGGAACTGGATTCCGCCGAGGGAGAGCCAGTTGGTGTTCCCGGCCACGGTGATGCCGAGGGGGGTGAAGACGACCAGGCACTGCAGCAGGCAGGAGACCACGAGGGTCGGCCAGGCGACGCGTCGCCAGAACTGCAGGGGCAGCCGGCTGACGACGAGCAGGAGCGGGACTCCGACCAGGGCGAAGCCGCCCTGGCGAAGCACCGTCCCGAAAAATCCGGCGTTCTCGAGGTAGGAGTCCACCGAAGATGAGGAGAGCACCATGACGAGCCCGAAGACGAGAAGGAACAGCGTGGTCCCCAGCAGCAGGAAGTAGCTCGCGGACTCGGCCTTGAACACCCGGCCGAGGTGGATCCGGGCCGACGAGCCGTTGGCCGGGTCGCCGGCCGCCGCGGGCGCGACCGACCTAGGCGGGCGGAGTCGAGGCGGATTCGTCACCCGCCTCACCTCCCAAGTAGTCCCGTACGGCTTCTGCGAACATCCGGCCGCGCTGCGCGTAGTCGGTGAACTGGTCCATGGATGCGGCCGCGGGCGCGAGAAGCACAACGTCGCCGAGTTCGGCGAGGTCGGCGGCCAGTCGCACGGCGTCCGGCATCACCTGACCAGTGTCCTGTGCGTTGATCTCGAAAACGCGGAGCCGGGGCGCGTGTCGCCGGAATGCGTCCCGCAACGCCTCCCGGTCGGTGCCGATGATGATGGCCCCGCGGAGGTGACCCACATGGCTGGCGACCAGGTGATCGATGTCGACGCCCTTGAGTAGCCCGCCGACCAGCCAGACCACGGATTCGAACGCGGCGAGGGAGGCGTCGGCGGCGTGCGGGTTGGTGGCCTTCGAATCGTCGATCCAGCGGATGCCGTCGGACTCGGCAACGACCTCGATCCGATGCGCGTCGAGGTGGAAGACCTCGAGGGCGTCGTGGATGACCGCGGGCAGCACGCCGAAGGAGCGGGCGAGCGCGGCAGCGGCGAGGATGTCGGCGAGGAGGTGATGTGCGGCCAGTCCGCGCGCGCGCAGCTCGGACACGGTGGTGATCTCGAGTGCGGTCTCGAAGCGTTCCTCGTGGAAAGCACGGTCGCAGAGGATGCCGTCGACGATGCCGAGCTCGCTGGGACCGGGCACGTCGAGACCGAACCCGATCGCCCGGGCGCCGTCCTCGACGTCGGCGTCTTCGACCATACGCATCGTGGAGGCGTCGGCCTTGTTGTAAACGCACGCGACGCGGGTGTTCGCGTAGACGGTGGCCTTGGCTGCGCGGTAGGCCTCGGCCGAACCGTGCCAGTCCAGGTGGTCGTCGGCGATGTTGAGGCAGACGCTGGCCCACGGGACCAGCATGCCCGGGCCCCCGCGCGAGAGGTGGTGCAACTGGTAGCTGGACAGTTCCACGACAAGCACGTCCCAGCCCTGCGGGTCACGCACGGCGTCGAGCACGGGCACGCCGATGTTGCCGCAGGGGGCGACGCGCAGGCCGGCTGCCGCGAGCATGGTGGCCGTGAGCTGCACGGTCGTGGTCTTGCCGTTGGTGCCGGTGACCAGGATCCACTCGGCGGCAGGACCGACCTTGTCGCGCAGGCGCCAGGCGAGTTCGATGTCTCCCCAGACCGGGATGCCGTTCCGGGCGGCCCAGCGGAGGAGCGGGTGGTCGGGGTGGAAACCGGGCGAGACGACCAGTAGTTCGGGACGGTGCAGGGCCAGGTCGCGAAGCGCTGCCGGGTCTGCACCCTGGTCTGCATCAGGGTCGGCGTTCAGGTCGGCCTGAACGAGGCGCACTCCGATCACGCCGAGCAGCCTGGCACGGTCGGCGGAAATCCCGCCCGCCGTGATCGGGCCGGCCACGACGAGCACGTCCGCGCCCAGTTCGGCGAGGGTGTCCGCGGCGGCGAAGCCGGTGACTCCGAGCCCGAGCACGGCGACCCTCAGGCCGTGCCAGTCGGCGTGCCAGCTGGTCAGATCGTCAAGACGGCTCAATTGGGCACCGCCGAGAGCCATTCGAGGTAGAACGTTCCGACCCCGGCCGCCACGAGCAGCCCGCCGATGATCCAGAACCGGACGACGACGGTGACTTCGGCCCAGCCCTTGAGCTCGAAGTGGTGGTGGATCGGGCTCATCAGGAAGATCCGTTTGCCGCGGGTCACCTTGAAGTAGGCGCGCTGCACGATCACAGAGCCCGTTTCGATCACGAAGATGCCGCCGAGCAGCACGAGCAGAAGCTCGGTGCGGCTGAGGATCGCGAGAGCGGCCAGGGCGCCGCCGATCGCGAGCGACCCGGTGTCGCCGAGGAAGATCTTCGCCGGGGAGGTGTTCCACCACAGGAAGCCGATCAGGCCCCCGACGATGGCCGCCGCGACGATGGCCAGATCGAGCGGGTCGCGGGTGTCGTAGGAGCGGTAGAGGTCGGCGACATCCGCCCCGCCGAACCTGGCCTGGTTGGACTGCCAGAAACCGATCACGATGAAGGCGCCGATCGCGAGGATCGAGGACCCGGTGGCGAGGCCGTCGAGGCCGTCTGTCACGTTGACCCCGTTCGAGGTGGCCGCGACGATCAGGCAGATCCAGACGATGAAGACGGCGATCCCGATCACGGTGCCGAGCTTCATGAAGTCCAGCGGCAGGTCCCGGATGAAGGATATCTGGGTTGAGGCCGGGGTCAGGCCGTGCCGGTTGGGGAACTGCAGGGAGAGGTAGCCGAAGGTGCCGGCAACAAGGACCTGGCCGACCACCTTCGCCCAGCCGCCGAGCCCGAGGCTGCGCTGGTTGCGGGTCTTGAGGAAGTCGTCGACGAAACCGACGAGTCCGAGGCCCACCATCATGAACAGCACGAGCAGGGGGGATGCCGGGATAGCCCGGTGGGCGATGAACATGGCCAGGAAGTAGCTGGCCAGCGTGCCGATGATGATGATGATGCCGCCCATGGTGGCGGTGCCCCGCTTGGCGTGGTGGCTCTGTGGGCCGTCGTCACGGATGAACTGGCCCCAGCCGAGTTTCTTGAACAGCCGGATGAAGAGCGGCGTGAAGGCCAGGGTGAAGACGAGCGACATCGCGCCGGCGCTTAGTAGTGCAATCACGAGAAGAACTCTCCCAGTCGGTCGCCGAGGAATCGCAGGCCGGCCGAATTCGACGACTTGACCAGCACGGTGTCACCGGGCCGCACTGTGCTGCGGAGCAGGTCGAACGCTTCGTCCGGAGTCTCGACGAAGGCCGATTCACCGTCCCAGGATCCCTCGTTGATCGTGCTGATATGCATGCGGCGTGCGGCCCGCCCGACCACGACGAGCTGCGAGATGTTCAGGCGCACGGCGAGCAGTCCCACCCGGTCGTGCTCCTCTCCCGCCAGGTCGCCGAGCTCGCTCATCTCGCCGAGGACGGCGATCGTTCGCTGGCCGGGTCGGCGGATCTGCGCGAGTGTCTTCAGTGCGGCGGTCATCGAGTCGGGACTGGCGTTGTAGGCGTCGTTGATGACGGTCACGCCGTCTCGGCCGCCCATCACCTCCATCCGCCAGCGCTCGGCGGTGTGCACGGATTCGAGGGCGGACACGATCAGGTCGATGTCCACGCCGAGTAGCTCGGCGGCGGCGGCGGCGGCCAGGGCGTTCATGACGTGGTGCTCGCCGAGCACCCGGAACGCCACCGGGCGGCTCTCCCCCGAGGCCAGGTGCAACTGGAAGGTCGTGCCGGAGGCAGAGGCGACGACGTCGGTCGCCCGCACGCCCTGGGTTCCGTTCTGGCCGAACCAGGCGATCCGTGCCCTGGTCGCCCCCGCCATGCCGGCCACCCGGGGGTCATCGGCGTTGAGCACGGCGACGTCTGTTTCGAGCAGGTCGGTGACCATCTCGGTCTTGGCCCGGAGCGTCGCGTCGATGCCGCCGAACTCGCCGGCGTGGGCAAGGCCCACCGTGAGCACGATCCCGATGTCGGGCCGGGCCATCCGGATGAGGCGGGCGATTTCGCCGACCGCGCTGGCGCCCATTTCGGCGACCAGGTAGCGCGTCTGCAGGGTCAGTCCGAGCATGGTCAGCGGCGCGCCGACCTCGTTGTTGAAGGATTCCCGGGCGGCAACGGTGGGGCCGACCCGTTCGAGCACGGCCCTGAGCAGGTTCTTGGTGGTGGTCTTGCCGTTGGAGCCGGTGATGCCGATGATCTTGAGGTTCCCGGCGGCCCTGGCCCTGGCCACGACGGCGGTGGCGAGGTCGCCGAGGGCGGTCACCGCGTCCGGGATCACGATCTGGGCGACCGGAAGGTCGAGCAGGTGTTCAACGATCAGGAGCACCGCGCCGCGTTCGACGGCGGTCGGCGCGAAGAGGTGGCCGTCGGTGACGTCGCCGGGTTTCGCCACGAAGACAGCCCCCGGTCCGATTTCGCGGGAGTCGGTGTTGACGGCGCCGTCGATGAGCGTTTCGGGCGTGAGCGTGCTGCCGCCGAGGTGCAGTTCGCCGCCGATGGCCTGGGTGATTTCGGTGAGGCTGAGCGCTATCACTTACAACCACCCGGCTTCGCGGAGTGCCAGGCGGGAGTCGTCCCGGGCCGAATACGGGATCTTGACACCGGCAACCTCGTGATAATTCTCATGGCCTGGACCGGCATAGAGGATCGCGTCCCCCTCCTCGGCGAGGGACAGCGCCTTCCGAAAGGCCGTGTGGGGGTCGGCGACCTCATAGAACTCGCCGTTCGGGACTGCCTCCCTGGCGGCGGTGAGCAGGGTGGCGCGGATCGCAGCCGGGTCCTCGAACCGGGGGTGGAAGTCGGTGACGACGACGACGTCAGCTCCCCGGGCGGCGATGGCGCCCATGTCGGCCCGCTTCGTGGTGTCGCGGTTGCCGTCGGCGCCGAAGACCATGATCACCCGGCCGGGAGTGAACTTGCGGATCGCGGCGAGGGTGTTGAGGAAGGCGTCGGGGCTGTGGCCGTAGTCGATGTAGACGAGCGGCCCTCGATCGCCGGAGATGCGCTCGGCGCGCCCCGGGATGTACACGTCGATTCCGCCGTCACGGTCAAGGGTGTGCGCGATCGCCTCGAGGTCGTAGCCGGATTCGACCAGCAGCAGGATGGCGAGGGCCGCGTTGGCGGCCATGAACCAGCCGAGCAGGGGCACCCGTGTTTGCAGGCGGCGGCCCTCCGGACCCTCGAGCAGGAACTCCGTGTACAGGGCGCTCTCGGACACGATGCTCATGTGCCAGTCGGCCTCGACATCGGACTTGCTGCTCAGCGTCGTGACCGGGATGCGGCATTCGTCGACGATGCGACGGCCCCAGTCAGAGTCCACCGTGACCACGCCGCGTCGGGAGCGATCGGGTTGGAAGAGCTCCAGCTTGGCCTGGAAATACTCGTCCAGGCCGGCGTAGTCGTCGAGGTGGTCGTGGCTGAGGTTCGTGAACCCGGCGACGTCGAAGACGAGGCCGTCGACCCGGTGACGGGTCAGCGCCTGGGCGGAGACCTCGATGGCGACGGCACGCACCTCGGCCTCGCGCATGCGCGCCAGAAGGGCGTGCAGTTCGGTGGCCTCCGGGGTGGTCAGGGCGCTGACGACGGCCAGGTCGCCGATTCGTCTCTCTGCGGTCGAGGTGAGCCCGGAGACGACGCCCAGCTGGGTCAGGATCGCGAAGAGCAGGTAGACGACGCTGGTCTTGCCGTTGGTCCCGGTGACGGCGAATAGGGTAGCCGGGTTCTCGTCCGTGCGGTAAATCCACGCGGCGACGGCGCCGAGGGCGGCGCGGGCATCCGGGGTGACCAGGATGGGCAGGCCGCTGCCGGCGGCGAGGAGCGCCCCGGCCTCGTCGGTCAGGATCGCCACGGCACCGGCCTCCTTGGCCGCTGCCGCAAACGCAGCGCCATGACTGGCGCGTCCGGGTACTCCGACGTACAGGTCTCCGGGTTGGACCGTGCGTGAGCTCAGGCTCACACCGGTCACCTCTAAGCCATCGATGTCTCCGCGCAGGAACAGTTCAAATTCATCGACCAGGCCCGACAACGATCGCGGGACCGGATGCTGAGGACGGAGAGCCGAGGGTGCCAATTCGGTCACGGGGCTCACTTTCTTACCAGGTACCGGGAAGGGCAGGCGCGGCGGCGCCCGATGGGACTGCCCGGTACTTCTTCAGCACCTGGCTCATGACCTCTTGGAAGATCGGAGCAGATGCCGCAGAAGAGTTCAGTTTAACAGGATCCGCGAGGCTGACCGAAACGACGTACTCAGGATCATCGGCCGGGGCGAAGCCGGAAACGGAAACCAGGTAGCCGTGGGTGTAGCTGCCCTTGCCGTCGGGCATCTGCGCGGTACCGGTCTTGGCGGCGACCCGATAGCCGGGGATGTTCCACTTCGCGGCCAGCCAGCCCTTCTGGTAGACCATCTCGAGCATGTCCGCGGTGTCGCGGGCGGCCGACGCCGACACGACCTGGCTGCCCGCCGTGGCAGGCACCTCGGTCATCGTGCCGTCGGCGTGCCGGCACCCCTCGACCAGCTGCACGGGAAGCCGTACCCCGTTGTTGCCGATGGTCTGGTAGATGCTGGAGATCTGCAGCGCGGTGGTGGTCAGGCCCTGGCCGAACATGGTGGCGTACTTGGTCTGGCTGTCCCAGTTCCCAAAGGCGTGCAGGATGCCGCTGTCTTCGGCGGGGAACTGCGCCTCGGTGGCCTTGCCCAAGCCGAACCTGGTCATGTAGTCGTAGCGCTGCTGGTCGCTGAGTAGCTCGCCGAACTTCGACATTCCCGTGTTGGAGGATTCGATCAGCACACCGGTCAGGGTCAGATTGAGGTCGGCGTGCCCGGAACTGTCGTTGACGTTGGCCCCGTTCGGCGGCAGGTAACGGTAGGGCGCCACGATCTTGCTGCCGGGGGTGGCCAGGCCCGCATCGAGCACGGATGCCGCGGTGAGTGCCTTGAAGGTCGAGCCGGGTTCGAAGGAGGCCGTGAATGCCCTCGATCCGCGGTCGTCATGGTTCGCGGTCCCGTTCACGTT
This sequence comes from Cryobacterium algoritolerans, assembly GCF_004402785.1. GTDB lineage: Bacteria > Actinomycetota > Actinomycetes > Actinomycetales > Microbacteriaceae > Cryobacterium > Cryobacterium algoritolerans. Next base: position 67,796 of record NZ_SOFP01000072.1, on the reverse strand, counting down.
GTTGGGGTCGACCGACGGGTAATCGGCGACCGCGACGAGTTTGCCGGTCTTCACCTCCTGGACGACGACGGTTCCCCAGGCCGCACCGGTGGCCGTCGCCTGCTTGGCGAGGACCTGCTGCACGTACCAGTTCAGGTCGGAGTCGATGGTGGTGACGACGTCGCCGCCGTTCTGGGCCTGCCTGGTGGTGACGGTGCTCTGCGGCAGGCGCACCCCGTCGGCGCCCTTCTCGTAGGTCTCCGTGCCGTTCGTGCTGGCCAGGCAGGAATCCTGGCCGAGTTCAAGGCCTGCCTGCGCCTCTCCCCCCGACGAGACGAACCCGACCAGGTTTCCGGCGACGGCGCCGTCCGGGTAGACCCGGCTCGGATTCTTCTCGAAGTAGATCCAGGGGATCTCGAGCTTGTCGACAGCACGGAAAACATTCACGTCGACGGCCTTGGCCACGAACGCGTAGTCGGAGCCCTTGTCCTTGGCGAGGGCGCCGGAGATGATCGCCAGGATGGAGTCACCGGTTTTGCCGGTGAGAGCCCCGATCTCGGCTGCCGCCTGGGCGACCGTCACGGTGACCTTGCCGGCGTCGGTCGTGCGCGTGAATTCGGCGGCATTGCGCGGCGACAGGGTGATGTTGTACCGCATGACCGTCCCGGCCAGCACGACACCGTTGGCGTCGAGGATGTCGCCACGCGAGCCGTAAACGGGCTGTTCGACCGAACGATTGCCGAGCGACTCCGCATTCAGGGTGTCGGCGCGCACGATCTGGATGTCGACGAGCTTGACCACGAAGAGGGCGATGATCGCGAACAGGAGCACGATCGTTCCCGCGATGCGGCGCCTGCTTGACCGGGTGTTCGTCGCCACCGTCTGATCCTTACTGTGGCCGGGCCACGGGGTTGCCGGACTAGCGGGTTGCGGGGGTCGGGATGCCGTTCGGCAGAGCCTTCGGCGCGACGTCTGCGACCTTCGCCGCGGCGCCGACCGCGGCGCCGCCGACGCTGGCACCCTGGCCTGCACCCTGCGGCAGCTGCGTGACCAACGGTACGCCGGCGAGCAGCGCATTCGGCACGAGACTCGCCGAGCCGCCCTGACTTCCGGTGGCCGAGGCCGGCGCGCCGAGCACGGCGCCGTCGGACAGGCGGAGATAGACGGGGTTGGAGGTACTGACCATGCCCAGCGCCTCGGCATTGGCGGCCAGGCTCTGCGGGGAGGAGATCCGCACGAGGTCTTCGGTCACGCTTTCGGCGGTACGGCCGAGCTCGACCTGGCTGGCCTGCAGCCGAGACACCTCGTAGGCACCCTGGGAGATCCCCACGCTCAGCAGCAGCTGGACGACGACGATGGTCGTCATTCCGGCCACGGCCGAGAGCGCGTAGACGATCCGGGGCCTGGCGCGACGCTGGCTGCGGGTGGAGACGATTTCGATGTGGCGGGTGTCCTGGGACGGCGACGTGTCGGGGGTGCTGTCCCAGTTCGGTCGCAGGATGCGTGCGAGATTGTCACTCATGCGGCTCTCCTCAGTCGCTCGGCGGCGCGAAGTCGGACCGACGTCGCGCGCGGATTACTCGCTTTTTCCTCTTCGGAGGCCAGTTCCGCGCCTCTGATGAGCAATTTGAACAGTGGTTTGTGTTCAGGCAGTTCGATCGGCAGCCCGGCGGGGGCCGTTGAACCCGACGCGCCGGCCAGCAGCTTCTTGACGATGCGGTCCTCGAGGGACTGGTAGGCCATCACGACGATCCGGCCGCCGACGGCCACCGCTTCGAGGGCGGCCGGGATGGCCCGTTCGAGAACGGCCAGCTCCTGGTTGACCTCGATCCGGAGCGCCTGGAAGACCCGCTTCGCCGGGTGCCCGGTGCGCTGCACCGCAACCGGGGTGACCGCGGTGATCACCTGGACCAGTTGGGCAGACCGCGTGAACGGCATCGTGGCCCGAGCCTCGACGATGGCCTTCGCGTAACGGGCGGCGAGTTTCTCCTCGCCGTAGTCGTGGAAGATCCGCCGCAGGTCGGCTTCGCTGTAGCCGGCGAGGATGCGTTCGGCCGTGAGTTCGCTGGTGCTGTCCATCCGCATGTCCAGGGGCGCATCCTTGGAGTAGGAGAAGCCGCGCTCCACCCGGTCGAGCTGCAGCGACGAGACGCCGAGGTCGAAGAGAATGCCGTTCACCTCGCGGATGCCGAGCCCGTCGAGTGCCTCCCGGATGCCGTCGTAGACGGTGTGCACGAGGTGCACGCGGTCACGGAACGGCTTGAGTCGCGCCTCGGCGATCGCGAGGGCCTCGAGGTCCCGGTCGAGGCCGACCAGGACGAGGTTCGGGAAACGCTGGAGGATGGCCTCGGCGTGCCCTGCCATGCCGAGGGTGGCGTCGACGAGCACCGCGCCGGGCTGCTCCAGTGCCGGCGCGAGCAGCCCGACGCAGCGGTCGAGCATGACGGGGGTGTGGATGTCATTGATGGCCATATAGTCCCAGGAGTAGTTCCTGGCTCCTGATCCCCATCCATTCCTTCCTGGCACCGGGGAAGTGTGTCAGGGAGAACGGCTGGGAGTCAGGCGCCAGGTGCTAGATGAGTCCCGGAATCACCTCCTCCGAAGTGTTTGCGAACGAGGTTTCCTGTTCGGCGAGGTAGGTGTCCCATGCCGCGCTGTCCCAGATCTCGACCCGGGTTCCGGCGCCGATGACGGTGAGGTCACGGCCCAGGCCGGCGTAGCTGCGTAGGTTGGCCGGGATGGTCACCCGATTCTGCTTGTCCGGCATCTCGGCGCTGGCACCGGACAGGGTCATCCGCGCATAGCTGCGAGCCGCCTTGTCGGTGAGCGGGGCCTGGCCGATCTTGTCGGCGAATACCTCGAACTCACGGGTCGTGAAGACGTAGAGGCAGTTCTCCTGGCCACGGGTCATGACGATCCCCGGCGACAACTCGTCGCGGAACTTCGCGGGAAGGATGACGCGTCCTTTTTCATCGAGCTTGGGGGAATAGGTCCCGAGGAACATTCATCACCCCTTCCGGCCAGGTTCAGGTGTTACTCCACTTTACTCCACTTCGCTCCACCAAACAATGAAAATACGCCCCCTTTCGGGGATTTTTGCGAGAAATTCCCCACCATGACTGAGAAGCAGAAGTGGAGGGAAAATCGGCGCCCGGAACGAAAACGATCGATTTCGGGCATAAAAAAAGGGCCGATCGGATGATCGGCCCACATTGCGGGGGGAAAACGATTCTGCGGTGAGGTGGTGAGGTGGTGGGGCGCGGCTATGACACCATGTCGCTATCTGGCAGGGGACGACGGGCGAAAAATCCTACTGGCCGTCCTGTCGACGATCCCAGCGTTCGTTGAGACGGTCCATGAACCCCTTGTCGGCGGCCCGCGGGGCCGGACGACCAAGCGGTGGGGCGCCCATCCGGCGAGCGGACTTGCCAGGCGTGGTCGCGATGAGCACGCCGGCGAACATGACGATGAATCCGAGGATGCCGATCCAGAGCTGCTGAACGGCGACACCGGCGATCAATCCGCCGATGCCGGCGACTGCGGCGAGGACGCCGATCGCAATCGAGCGGTAATTGGGTCGGAGCGGCGAACCGCCGGCGGTCGACACGAAGTCGGCATCATTGTGGTAGAGACCGCGCTCCATTTCTTCGAGGAGTCGCTGCTCTTGTTCCGAAAGCGGCATCTCATTCCTCCTACTCGGACCGGCGGCTTGGCTCCCAATTCTAGCCCCGCTGGGATGGCTAGGCTAGGCACGTGGCTGAAAGCAATCAACTGATCGAACTGGTTCATTCTCGGATCGACGAATTCGTCGAAACCCGTCAACCAATTGTGACTACTATCAGCCCGGATCTTACGCCGCTGGTGGACTTCTCACGGCAATTTCTCAGCGGTGGCAAGGGCTTCCGGGCCCTCTTTTGTTACTGGGGCTGGAAGAGCGTCGAGGGCAGCCGATCCCCCGCCGAACCGGCTGCCGCCGACGACCCCCCTGCGCGATTGTCGCCGGTGGTCGCCGTCGCCGCAGCGCTCGAGATCTTCCATGCTGCGGCGCTCGTTCACGATGACATCATCGACAAGTCGGATACCCGGCGCGGCAAGGCGTCCGCGCATCGGCTCTTCGAGGCGATGCACACGTCGAGCGGGTGGGCCGGCAGCCGCCAGGACTTCGGGCAGGCCGCGGCGATCCTGCTCGGCGACCTCCTGCTCGGCTGGAGTGACGAGCTCCTCGACGAGGGACTGGCCGGGGTGCCGCGGGCCTCGGCCCAGGCCGCGAGGGCCCAATTCAACCGGATGCGCACCGAGGTCACGGCGGGGCAGTACCTGGACATCCTGGAGGAGCGAGCCTGGCTCACCCAGCCGGAGTCCGAACTGTTCGATCGGGCCATGCGGGTGATCGTCTTCAAGTCGGCGAAGTACAGCGTGCAGGCACCGCTCGTGATCGGTGCCGCCGTCGCCGGAGCCGAGGAGGAACACCTCGACACCCTGCGGGCATTCGGGCTGCCGCTCGGCATCGCCTACCAGTTGCGCGATGACCTCCTGGGGGTCTTCGGCGACGCGGCTGTGACGGGCAAGCCCAGTGGCGACGACCTGCGCGAGGGCAAGCGCACGGTGTTGGTCGCCCTGGCGAGACAGTCAGTGGCCGAGGACGACCGGAAGCTGCTGGACACGCTGCTCGGTGACCCCGGGCTCACCGCGGAACAGATCACCGGCCTGCAGCGGCTCATCAGCGACAGCGGTGCCGTGCGCCGGGTCGAGGACCTGATCCAGTCCAACGTGGCCGAGGCCCTGGCCGCGCTGGCCGGCTCGCCGATCGACGCCGAGGTGACCGGGCAGCTCGGCCTTCTCGCCGAAACCGTGACCCGAAGGGTCTTCTAGATCTCCTGGAGGGGCGTGGTGCCTAGGCGAGAGCCTGGGCGACCCGTCGCACTTCGGCCTTGCGGCCGGCCAGCAGCGCTACGATGGGTGGAACGCCCAGGCTGCTGTCCACCTCGAGAAGCCAATCCATGGCCTGCTCGTCGGTGAAACCGTCGTCACCGAGCACGATCAGGGTTCCGCGCAGTTCCGGGAGGGGGGCGCCGTCCTTGATGAATTGGGCCGGAACCTGCAGCGGGCCGCCACCGCGGCGGATGGCCAGCAGCTGCTTGTCATCGATCAGTTGGCGAACCCTGCTCTGGCTCACGCCGAGGAGCTGGACGAGATCGGGGATGGACAGCCACTGCTGATCTGAAAACGATTCGGTCACGTCACCAGCATTCCATGATTCCCGAACGTCGACAAACCCCCTGTCGGCTTTCCCGTGTGTTGACTCCGATAACACGGGGCACGCTGGTTGACTGTCATAATCATCTGTGTCAACGTTGCACGTTGTATGCAATCTGGACGGGGAGCGCCATGTCGGCAAAAGCCAGCAGAATCGGAGCACAGACAGGGCCACCAGTGGATGGCGGGCGGCACAGCCAGGGCCAGTTCGGGCCTCATCGGTCAGTCAGACGCCTCGCCACGATCCCCCTTGTTATCATCAGCACCATCGCCATCGCCCTGAACCTGGCTTCGCCGGCGGATGCCGCGAGCATCGCGAAGAAGCCGCTGAAGAGCCGGAGCAACCTGCCGGGCGCCGTCCCGGCAGCCCCCGTTCGCGGCCAGGTCGCGCGCGCATCAGCTGAGGCGGCGCCGACCCGGTACACGGTGGTCGAGGGTGACACCGTCAGCGCGGTGGCAGGCCGGTTCGGCCTGTCTACGGCATCCGTGCTCGCCTTGAACGGTCTCGGCTGGTCCGCCGTGATCTTCCCCGGCCAGACCCTCACCCTCTCCGGCCAGGCCGCGCCGGTCGCCGCAGCGCCGACCCCGGTCGCGGCCGAGATCACCCGGTACACGATCGTGGCCGGTGACACGATCAGCGGCGTCGCGGCCGCCCACGGACTGTCCGTGGGCGACATCCTGAGCGCGAACGGCCTCGACCGGGGCAGCATCATCTTCCCCGGCCAGGCCATCGTGCTGCCCGGTGCCGCCGCACCCGCAGTCGCGCCGGCCACACGACCGGCACCGGCCCCGATCCCCGCCCCGGCCACGGCGGCGACCGGCACGCACACCATCAACGCCGGCGACACCATCGGCGCCATCGCTGCGGCCGCGGGGGTCTCCGTGCAGGCTGTGCTCGACGCCAACGGGCTCGGCTGGTCCAGCATCATCTACCCGGGCCAGGTCCTGGCGGTGCCCTCCCTCGCCATCGCACAGGTCTCGTCGGTCGTCGTGTCGTCGGTCGCAGCCGCGCCGGTCGCAGACCCCGCGCGCCCCGAGCCGACGGCCACCGCCGGAGTCGTCACAACGCTGACCGACGAGATGCGCCAGAACGCCCGCATCATCGTGGCCGCCGGGCGTGCCGCCGGCGTCGGCGACGCCGGCCTCGTCGTGGCGCTGGCCGCCGCCGCCCAGGAATCCGGGTTGCGCAACGTGCATCACGGCGACCGGGATTCCCTCGGCCTGTTCCAGCAGCGACCGAGCGCGGGCTGGGGATCGGCTGAGCAGGTCATGGACCCGGTGCGCGCCAGCCAGGCCTTCTTCGGCGGAGCCGGCAACCCGAACCGAGGAGTCACCCACGGTCTGCTCGACATACCCGGCTGGGAGGCCATGACCGTGACCCAGGCGGCCCAGGCCGTGCAGATCTCCGCCTTCCCCGACTATTACGCCAAGTGGGAGACGTCCGCTCGGGCGTGGCTCCCCGAACTGGGCTGACCTGGGCCCCAAACCGCGCCCTTCTTACCCGCAAATCCCCCGGGTTCCGGGTGTCCTGCAACGGTGAACGCCGTATCCTTCCCTAGAATTGTCTGGTGAGCGATAGCCCTGCCGATCCGATGATCGGCCGTCTGATTGACGGCCGCTATCAGGTGCGCTCTCGAATCGCCCGCGGCGGCATGGCCACCGTCTACCTCGCCACCGACCTGCGCCTCGAACGCCGGGTCGCGATCAAGATCATGCACGGCCACCTTGCCGACGACAACGCCTTCAAGGCCCGCTTCGTTCAGGAGGCCCGGTCGGCCGCCCGGCTGGCCCACCCGAACGTCGTCAACGTGTATGACCAGGGCCAGGATGCCGACATGGCCTACCTGGTGATGGAGTACCTGCCGGGAATCACCCTGCGCGACCTGCTCAAGGATTACGGCAGGCTCACGAGCGAGCAGACCATGGACATCCTCGGGGCCGTGCTGTCCGGGCTCGCCGCGGCGCACAAGGCGGGGATCGTGCACCGAGACCTCAAGCCGGAGAACGTGCTACTCGCCGACGACGGCCGGATCAAGATCGGTGACTTCGGCCTCGCCCGCGCCGTCAACAACAACACCGCCACCGGGCAGGCACTGCTCGGCACGATCGCCTACCTCTCCCCCGAGCTCGTGACCCGCGGGATCGCCGACGCGCGCAGCGACATCTACGCGCTCGGCATCATGACCTATGAGATGCTCACCGGCGAGCAGCCCTACGTGGGCGAAGCTCCCATGCAGATCGCGTACCAGCACGCGAACGACACCGTGCCGATGCCGAGCACCCGGGTGCCGACGATCCCGCCCGAACTTGACGAGCTCGTCAGCTGGGCGACCGCCCGCGACCCGGAGAACCGCCCGCGGGATGCCAGGGTCATGCTCGACCAACTCCAGGACGTCGACAAGATCGTGCGCGCGTCCTCCGCCGATCAGACCGCCCTCCAACCGACGATGATCCTCTCCACCGGGCTGTCGAGCGCGGTCGCCGACGCGGCGACCCAGATCCTCGGTGTCAAACCCCTCGCCACGGCAACCAAGTCCAAAACGCCGCCGCCCAAGCCTGACAACGCGGCACGCCTCACCGACAACGCACGCAAACGCAAACGCAAGGGCTACTGGCTGTTCACTCTGGTCATGTTGCTCGCGGCCCTGGCCGGCGGTACCGGCTGGTACTTCGGCTCAGGGCCCGGCTCGCTCGTCGCCGTCCCTCAGCTCGTCTCTGCGTCGCCGGAGGACGCGACCAGCCAGCTCACCAAGCTGGGCCTGAAGGCCACACTCGGCACCCAGTACAGCGGCACGATCGCGGCCGGCCTGGTCGCGAGCACCGAGCCGGGCGCCGCCGCTCGCGTGGCCAAGGGCGGCACCGTCACGCTGCGGGTATCCCAGGGACCCCAGCCGATCACCCTGCCCGTGCTGGCCGGCCTGGCCACGGATGCCGCCACGAAGGCGATCACCGACTTGAAGGCCTCCGTCGGCGGCACCGACTCGGTCTTCAACGGCGACGTCGCCGCGGGAACCGTCATCTCGGCCAGCCGGGAGAGCGACTCGGGCGACGTGTCGCAGGGCGGCGGCTACTTCGAGGGCATGAAGGTGAACCTGGTCGTCTCGCTCGGGGGCATCCCCGATGTCGCGGGCAAGTCCGTCGACGACGCGACCGCCGTCCTCAAGGAGAAGGGCCTGGCTGCCAAATCCGGCGAACAGACCTACAGCGACTCGATCCCGGAGGGCCATGTGATCAAGGCCTCCGCCGCGGGCGACGGCCCTGTGCGCGTGGGCGATACCTTCAACCTGACGATCTCACGCGGCCCGGAGCCCGTCGTTGTTCCCGATGTCGTCGGCAGATCCTGGGGCGAAGGTAAGAAGATCCTCAGCGACCTCGGCTTCAAATTAACGTACAACCCCGGCGCGGATGCGCCTGTCTACTCTTCTCTGATCCAGGTCGCGTCAACAGATCCGGCCGCGGGTACCTCCGCCCCCAAGGGAAGCACCATCACCCTCAAGCCGACCAATCCGTTCGGATAGCGTCCGCACACACCGCCAATTGAGCGCCCACTGAGCACCAACAGGCCACCCCGCCGTGAGACTCGTCCGGCGGGCCGACGGCATCCGTTGCCCGGTGTGGCCCGCCAGAACGGATTGTGCGCAGGTCGAATTCGACGGAGATACTTTCCCAAAAAGCAGTTTTCGCAGGAAAACAGGTGATATTTGGAAAAATGTCCGTCGAACTCGACGGCGGCGGGCCGGGGACTGGCCGGGCTAGCGGGCGGCGAGTTCCTCCGCCACGAGGAAGGCCAGCTCGAGGGACTGCATGTGGTTCAGGCGCGGGTCGCAGAGCGACTCGTAACGAGTCGCCAGGGCGGCCTCGTCGATGTGCTCGGAGCCGCCAAGGCACTCGGTGACGTCGTCGCCGGTCAGCTCCACGTGCACGCCGCCGGGGTGGGTGCCCACGCTCCGGTGGGCCTCGAAGAAGCCGCGCACCTCGTCGACCACGTCGTCGAAACGACGGGTCTTGTAGCCGGTCGGGGTGGTGACGCCGTTGCCGTGCATCGGGTCGGTGACCCAGAGCGGCTGGGCGTCGCTCGCCTTGATCGCCTCGAGCAGGGGCGGGAGGGCGTCGCGCACCTTGCCGGCACCCATCCGGGTGATGAAGGTTAGGCGTCCGGGTTCGCGGTTCGGGTCGAGCTTGTCGACCAGGCGCAGCATGTCGTCGGCCTGGGTGGTCGGGCCGAGCTTGACCCCGATCGGGTTGCGCACCCTGGACAGGAAGTCCACGTGAGCGCCGTCGAGTTCGCGGGTTCGCTCCCCGATCCAGATGAAGTGCGCCGAAGTGTTGTACGGGGTGCCGGTGCGGGAGTCGATCCGCGTCATCGGTCGTTCGTAGTCCATCAGGAGACCCTCGTGGCTGGTGTAGAACTCCGTGCGACGCATCGCCTCGAAGTCGGCGCCGCAGGCGATCATGAACTTGATGGCCCGGTCGATCTCCTTGGCCACCTTCTCGTAGCGCTGGTTCGCCGGGTTCGCCGCAAAGCCCTGGTTCCAGCTGTGCACCTGGCGGAGGTCGGCGAAACCACCCTGGGTGAACGCACGGATGAGATTGAGGGTGGATGCGGCGGTGTGGTAGCCCTTCACCAGGCGCGCCGGGTCGGCCTCGCGCGATTCGGGCGTGAAGTCATAGCCGTTGACGATGTCGCCGCGGTAGGCCGGCAGCGTGACGCCGCCACGGGTCTCGAAGTCGCTGGAGCGCGGCTTGGCGAACTGGCCGGCCATCCGCCCCATCTTGATCACGGGCATCGACGCGCCGTAGGTGAGCACCACGGCCATCTGCAGCACGGTCTTGACCCGGTTGCGGATCTGCTCAGCGGTGGCGCCGCTGAAGGTCTCGGCGCAGTCGCCGCCCTGCAGCAGGAAGGCCTCGCCGCTTGCGGCCTGGGCCAGCCGGTCGCGCAGGATATCGACCTCGCCGGCGAAGACGAGCGGCGGCTGAGTGGACAGCTCCGCGGATGCCAGGGCGACGGCCTCGGCGTCGGGCCAGGTCGGCTGCTGCTTGATCGGCAGTGAGCGCCAATAGTCCAGGCCAGCGATCACAGATCGATCTGCGACAACGACTGGTTCGGTAGGGTCTACCACTGGGCTAGTCCTGTTTTCTCTTGCGCGGCACGCGGGAATCTTGCCTGCCGGGGGTGGGTTTGTGGCCGGTTGCGGCCGGGGAATCTGGGCGAAACCAATGACGCGAGCTTATCGCGAAAGGCTTGCCCGCTTTTCTTTCACGCTGGTGGCGTAGACGTCCACGTACTCCTGAGTGCTCAGTCGCTGCAGTTCGTACATCAGTTCGTCGGTGATCGAGCGCAGCACGAACCGGTCGCCCTCCATGCCGTCGAACCGGCTGAAGTCCAGTGGCGTGCCGATCACGACGCCGATCCGGCGCACCTTCGGGATGCGGGTGCCGGTTGGCATGGCCTTCTCGGTGTCGATCATCGCGACGGGGATCACCGGCACGCCAGCCTCGAGCACCATTCGGGCCACCCCGGTGCGGCCGCGGTACATCTTGGCGTCAGGGCTACGCGTGCCCTCCGGATAGATGCCGAGCACGCCGCCGCCGGCGAGCACGCGCAGGCCGGTGTTGAGGGAGTCCTCGGAGGCCTTGCCGCCCGAGCGGTCGATCGGAAGCTGGCCGGTGGCCTTGAAGAACTGGCGCGTGGCCCAGCCCTTGAGGCCCTTGCCAGTGAAGTACTCGCTCTTGGCCAGGAAGACGACCCGCCTGGAGACGACCAGGGGGAGGAACACCGAGTCGATGAAAGACAGGTGGTTGCTGGCGAGGATCACGCCGCCCTCTTTGGGGATGTTCCCCAGCCCGACCACCCAGGGCCGGAAGATTCCGAGCACCAGGGGACCGATGACAATGTTTTTCATGAACCAATAAAACATTGGGCTCCCTCCGTTGGACTCCCTGAGCCTACTTCGTGAAAACGTGCTTCCGCGCGAGGTCGGCCGCACCGACCACGCCGGCATCGTTCACGAGCTGGGCAATGGCGAACTCCGCCTCGGGGTGGTAGCCCCTGGCCGGGAGGTTCTCCAGGTAGGCGGCCCGAATCGGCTCCAGCAGCAGGTCGCCGGCGTCGGCGACTCCCCCTCCGAAGACGAAGATCTGCGGGTCGAGCACGGCGGAGAGGCTGGCACAGGCCTGGCCGAGCGAACTGCCCAGCTGGCGCAGCGCGGCCAGCGCGCCGTTGTCGCCGTCCTGGATCAACCGACCCACGTCCTTGCCGGTCAGCTTGCCCTTCCCCTTGCGGGCGGCGGCGAGGCCTTGGCCGATTCCGCCGGCATCCGCCAGCTCGTTGGCGATCCGGAGCAGGGCACGGCCGGAACCGTACTGCTCGATGCAGCCCTGGGCGCCGCAGCCGCAGGAGCGCCCGTTCGGGACGATCCGCAGGTGCCCAAGCTCTGCGGCGCAGCCGAAGCCGCCGCGAAAGAGCCGGTTTTCGGAGATGATCGCGCCGCCGACGCCGGTGCCGATGGTGAGCATGACCATGTCGCTGTACATCTGGCCGGCGCCGAAACAGAATTCGGCCCAGCCGGCGGCGTTGGCGTCGTTCTCGATCAGGATCGGCATGTCCAGGCGCGCCTCGAGGGTTGCCCGAAGAGGTTCGTGGCGCCAGTTGACGTTGGGGCCGTAGTAGACGACGGACTGGGCCGCGTCGATGAACCCGGCCGCGGCGATTCCGGCGGCGACGACCTCCTCGCCTTCGGCGAGCCCCGTGATCATCTCGACGACGGCGTCTTCGATGCCGCGCGGGTCGCTCGCTGTGGTCGGGCGGCGATCGGAACGGATGATCGTTCCGAATTCGTCGACGAGGGCGGCGGCGATCTTCGTGCCACCGATGTCAATCCCAATCGCGTGCACAGCGAACTTCTTTCTTAGGCGTGGCCGGGGAATTGGGCCGCAGAGCGATCAGAGCTGCCGGGGCGTCCCCTCTAGAGTGTAGTGAACCAGCGCACGGCCAGGCGAAACGTCCACGACCGCCGGCCCACCCGGATAGAGTGGGGGAAATCCCGTCCGGTGCCAAAGGAGTTACCGTGAAACAGTTCGACCAGCCCGCTATCGTTCCCGCCGACCCCGAGGCCAACGTCACCGACCTCCTGGCCGCTCGCGTCGCGGCCACGCCGGAGTCCGTGCTCTTCTCGCTTCCCGTCAACGGCCAATGGGTCCCGGTCACCACCGCGGAATTCCACCGCCAGGTGGTTGCCCTGGCCAAGGGCCTCGTCGCCGGAGGGATCGAACCCGGCGACAAGATCGGCCTGATGTGCAAGACCAGGTATGAGTGGACGCTGATCGACTTCGCTGCCTGGTATGCAGGTGCTGTGCTCGTGCCGGTCTATGAGACCAGCTCCCCCATCCAGATCCAGTGGATCCTCGGTGATTCCGGCGCCACCGCCGTGATCCTCGAGACGGCCGACCACTTCTCCCGGTTCGACGAGGTGCACCCCGAACTGCCGAGCATCCAAACCGTCTGGCAGATCGGCCTCGGCGACCTCGACAAACTCGCCGCCTCCGGCACGGGCGTCACGGATGCGGAGATCGAGCGCCGCCGCAACATCGCCGTGGGCGACGACATGGCCACGCTCATCTACACCTCCGGGTCGACGGGCCGCCCGAAGGGCTGCGTGCTCACCCACTCCAACTTCGTGGAGACGACCCGCAACGCCTCCGTGGCCCTCAAAGAGGTGCTCGAGGACGAGCATGGAGCATCCACGCTGCTCTTCATCACCACCGCACACATCTTCGCCCGGTTCATCGCCGTGCTCTGTGTGCAGTCGGGCGTGCGGGTCGGCCACCAACCGGACACCCGTCAGTTGCTGCCCGCGCTCGGCACGTTCAAGCCGACCTTCCTGCTGGCTGTCCCCCGCGTCTTCGAAAAGGTCTATAACTCCGCCGAGCAGAAGGCCGAGGCGGCCGGTCGCGGCAAGATCTTCGAGGCGGCGGCGCAGATCGCCGTGGACCATTCGATCGCCGTCGACCAGGGCAAACCGGTTCCGCTGATGATGAAGATCAAGTTCGCCATCTTCGACCGTCTCGTCTACAGCAAGCTGCGCGCCGCGATGGGCGGCAACGTCAAGTACGCCGTGTCGGGGTCCGCGCCCCTCGGCGCTCACCTCGGCCACTTCTACCACAGCCTGGGGATTAAGATCCTCGAGGGCTACGGACTCACCGAGACCACGGCGCCGACCAGCGTCGGGCTCGCGACCAAGTTCAAGATCGGCACCGTCGGCCCGCCCCTGCCCGGCGTCTCCGTGCGCATCATGGACGACGGTGAGATCGAGGTGAAGGGCGTCAACGTCTTCAAGGAGTACTGGAAGAACCCGGAGGCGACCGCTGCCGCATTCCAGGACGGCTGGCTCCGCACCGGCGACATCGGTGACTTCGACAGCGAGGGATTCCTCACCATCACCGGGCGCAAGAAGGAGATCATCGTCACGGCCGGCGGCAAGAACGTCGCCCCGGCCGCCCTCGAAGACCCGATCCGGTCCAATCCGCTGATCGGGCAGGTCGTTGTCGTTGGTGACCGCAAACCGTTCATCGCGGCCCTGGTGACGCTCGACCCTGACATGCTCGCGGTCTGGCTGAACAACAACGGTGAGGATGCCGGCATGTCGCTGGCCGAGGCGGCCGTGAATCCGAAGGTCGTCGCCGAGGTGCAGCGCGCGGTCGACCACGCCAACGATCACGTCTCCCGGGCCGAGTCGATCCGCAAGTTCATCGTGCTCACCACCGAGCTCACCGAGGACAACGGCTATCTCACCCCGAAGCTGAGCATCAAGCGGGACCTGATCCTCAAGGACTTCGCCGACGTCATCGCGGGTATGTACGCGGGTGCGCCGATCACCGAGAGCACCCCGCTGCGCGCCTGAGGCGTGCAGCGGGCCCACGCACGGGTCAGAACCAGGTGGACTGCCGGATCTCCTTCATGGCGGCCCGCCGATTCTCCTTGTCGAGCCGGTCGAGGTATAGCAAACCGTCCAGGTGATCGGTCTCGTGCTGCAGCGCCTGCGCCATGATGCCGGTCCCGGACAGTTCGACCGGGTTCCCCTCCAGGTCGATGCCGGAGACGCGTGCGAAGGGGAAGCGACTGGTCGGGTACCAGAGGCCGGGCACCGACAGGCAGCCCTCCTCAACCAGCACGGGCTCGCCGGTCACCTCGACGACGACCGGGTTGAGGATGTAGCCGATTTCGCCGTCGACGTTGTAGCTGAAGGCCCGCAGATTGACGCCGATCTGCGACGCGGCAACGCCGGCCCGGCCGGGGAGACGTACGCTGTCAACCAGGTCGTCGACGAGACCCCGCACCCGGGCATCGATGATGCCGATCGGGTCGGAGACGGTCTTGAGTACGGGATCTCCGAATAGTCGGATCTGGCGCTCGGGCACAGGGAAGACTCCAAGTCTGTTCGTGCGGTGATTGCCGCGGTGACGGTGGCGCTGGTGGTGCCGGCGCTGGTAGGTGCCGGTGCGCTCGGTGCGCTCGGTTCAGATCGCCCGGTCGGCCGGCAGGCCCTCCACCACGAGTGCCGCAAGGGTCCTGGCCGCAAGCTGGGTGATGGGCTTGAGGTCGTTGTAGGAGATGACGCTCCCGGCGGCCAGCTGCGGGTCATACGGGATCCGCACGATCTCGCGCACCCTCGAACGGAAATGCGACTCGATTTCCTCGAGCTTGACCAGGTTGGTGCCCGCAGTCGCCGTGTTGAGGGCGACGATGGCGTTCTGCACCAGGTCTCCGTAACCGTTGGCCTCCAGCCAGGTCAGGGTCTCGGAGGCAAGGCGAGCCTCGTCGACGCTGCCGCCGGAGACAATGACGATCGAGTCCGCGCGCTGCAGGGTGGCGCGCATGACCGAGTGAACGATCCCTGTGCCGCAGTCGGTGAGCATGATGGAGTAGTACCGGGCGGCAAGGTCGGCGACGACGTTGTAGTCGTTCTCGTCGAACGCTTCGGAGAGCAACGGGTCGGTGTCGGAGGCGAGGATGTCCAGCCGGGTGGCGTCGCGGGAGACCAGCGCTGAGAAGTCGGTGAAGCCTCCGATCGACGCGGCCTTCGACACCACGTCCCGCACAGTCGACCTGGTCTGTTTGCTGACCCGTTCGGAGAGCGTGCCACGGTCGGGATTCGCGTCGACGGCGATGATCCGATCTTCGCGGGCGTCGGCCAGGGCCATGCCGAGCAGGGCGGTGACGGTGGTCTTGCCCACGCCACCCTTGCGGGTGAGGATCGGCACGAACCGGGTGCCGCCCTCGAATTCCCGGCGGATGCGCTCGTCCATCGCGTCGTGGGCGCGCACCTTCGCCGAATCGCCGAGGTTCACCAGGTGCAGGGTCGCCGCGTAGACGAAGCTGTTCCAGGTGCCGTGGGGCGGCGGTTTGGTCTTACGGTTGACCGCGAGCAGGCGGTCGGAGGTGAGCATCGCCGCCGACTCAGGCGCCGACCCGTTCTCCGTGCGCAGGCGCTCACGACGGGAGTGCGCGGCGGCGTCCGCGGCCGGGGCCGACAGGGCGACGACGACGCCCGGCGCCGGCCGGGCGGCGCGGGGAATCCCCGGCGTGCTGATCTCGACCGTGTGCGTGGCCGGGTGCGCACCGGTGTCCACTGTCCCGGGCCGGCCGGAGCGGCCGGCCCGTTCGTTTGCCGCCGGTCGAGCGGACAACGACGCGTCCGCTCGACCGTTCAGGCTGCCCGGAAGCGCAGCCGCCAGGTTGTGAATCGTGTGCGGCGGCAATTCGCTGTTGTACTCGTCACCGGGAACTGTGCCCGGCGTCATGGAGGGTTCCTGGCCGGAGACCTCGTCGCCCGTGCGCTTATCTGACAAAAGACCCGTCCCTTCGTCGATAGATCGGCCCCAATCCTAGCGCGGTCGCACCACCACGAGCAGATCGCCCGCATCCACCTGCTGGGTTTTGGGAATCGCGACCCGGTCGACGACACCGCTGATGGGAGAGGTGATCGCCGCTTCCATCTTCATCGCTTCGATGGACGCCACGCTCTGTCCGGCCTCGATGGTGTCACCCTCCTCGACCTGCAGGGTGACCACCCCGGAGAACGGGGCGGCAACCTGGCCCGGCCGGTTCGCATCCGCCTTCTCCGCCGCCTTGGTGCTGACGGTGATGCTGCGGTCGCGCACGAACACCGGGCGGAGCTGCCCGTTGAGCGTCGTCATGACGGTGCGCATACCCTTGTCGTCTGCCTCGCTGATTGCTTCGAGGCCCACGTACAGCCGCACACCCCTGGCGATCTCGACGGCGTGCTCCGTGCCTTGCTGGAGGCCGTTGAGGTAGTCGACGGTGTCGAGCACCGACAGGTCCCCGAACAGCTCGCGGATCTGCTCATACTGGCGCGTCGGCGCCGGGAAGAGCAGCTGGTTGAGCATCGCCCGGCGGGTGAGACTATCCTTGCCGAGGGCGTCGCGTTCCTCAGCGGTGAGCTCGGTGACCCCGATACGGATGTTGCGCCCGGCGAGCACCTTGCTGCGGAAAGGTTCGGGCCAGCCTCCGGGCAGGTCGCCCAGTTCCCCGGCCATGAAGCCGATCACCGAGTCCGGCACGTCATAGTTGCCGGGGTTCTCGGCGAAATCTGCCGGGTCGGCGCGCACCGCGGCGAGGTAGAGGGCGAGGTCGCCGACGACCTTCGACGAGGGGGTGACCTTCGGCACTCGGCCGAGGATGTTGTTCGCCGCGGCGTACATGTCCTCGATCAGTTCGAAGTCGTCGGCCAGGCCCAGCGCGACCGCCTGGGTGCGCAGGTTGGAGAGCTGGCCGCCGGGGATCTCATGGGTGTAGACCCGGCCGGTCGGAGCGCGGAGGCCCGATTCGAAGGGGTGGTAGACCCGGCGCACGTCCTCCCAATACGGCTCGAGGTCGCAGACTGCCTTCAACGAGATTCCCGTGTCGCGTTCGGTGTGGGCGAGCGCGGCGACGAGCGAGGAGGCGGAGGGCTGACTGGTGGTGCCGGCCATCGGGGCGCTTGCGACGTCGACCGCGTCGGCGCCGGCGCGCGCGGCGGCGAGCAGGGTCGCCAGCTGCCCGCCCGGCGTGTCGTGCGTGTGCACGTGCACCGGCAGCTCGAACCGGTCGCGGAGGGCCGCCACGAGCTTCTCGGCGGCCGCCGGGCGGAGCAGCCCGGCCATGTCCTTGATCGCGATGATGTGCGCGCCGGAATCCACGATCTGCTCCGCGAGCCGCAGGTAGTAGTCGAGCGTGTACAGGCTCTCGGCCGGGTCGAGCAGGTCGCCCGTGTAGCAGAGGGCCACTTCGGCCACGCTCGTGCCGGTCGCGAGCACCGCGTCGATCGCCGGGCGCATCTGGGACACGTCGTTGAGCGCGTCGAAGATCCGGAAGATGTCGACGCCGGTGTCAGAGGCCTCACGCACGAAGGCGTGGGTCACCTCGACCGGGTACGGCGTGTAACCGACGGTGTTGCGGCCGCGGAGCAGCATCTGCACGTTGATGTTCGGCAGGGCCTCGCGAAGCGACGCGAGGCGTTCCCACGGGTCTTCGCCGAGGAAGCGCAACGCCACGTCGTAGGTGGCTCCACCCCAGGCCTCGATCGAGAGCAGCTCGGGGGTCATCCGTGCCACGTAGGGGGCGACCGCGACGAGGTCGCGGGTGCGCACCCTCGTCGCCAGCAGCGACTGGTGCGCGTCGCGGAAGGTCGTGTCGGTGACGGCGAGGGCCTTTTGCGCGCGCAGGTCGGCGGCGAAGCCCACCGGGCCGAGCAGTTGGAGACGCTGGCGTGAACCTACCGGGGCCGCAACGGACAGGTCGAGCTTCGGTAGCTTCTCGGCCGGGTTCAGCAGGGTGATCGGCACGCCGTTGGGCTTGTTGACCGTGACGTCGGCGAGCCAGTTCAAGATCTTTGTGCCGCGGTCCTTCGAGGCCCGGCCGCGGAGCAGCTCCGGTCGCTCATCGATGAAGGAGGTGCTCAGGTTACCGGCGGCGAAGTCGGGGTCGTCGAGCACAGCCTGCAGGAAGGACACATTCGTCGACACCCCGCGGATGCGGAACTCGGCCAGGGCGCGCTTTGATCGGGTCACCGCGGACGTGAAGTCACGGCCACGGCAGGTGAGCTTGGCGAGCATCGAGTCGAAGTGCGGGCTGATCTGCGCGCCGGGGTTGATGGTTCCGCCGTCGAGGCGCACGCCGGCGCCGCCGGGAGAGCGGTAGGTGGTGATCTTGCCGGTGTCGGGCCGGAAGCCCATGGTGGGGTCTTCCGTGGTGATCCGGCACTGCAGGGCGGCCCCGCGAAGCTGGATCTTATCCTGGGCCAGGCCGAGGTCGGCGAGGGTCTCCCCCGCGGCGATCCGGATCTGCGCGACGACGATGTCGACATCCGTCACCTCCTCGGTGACCGTGTGCTCGACCTGGATCCGCGGGTTCATTTCGATGAACACGTGCTGCCCGGCCCGTTCGCCGACGGTGTCGAGGAGGAACTCGACCGTTCCGGCGTTGACATAGCCGATCGACTCGGCGAAGGCGATGGCGTCCGCGTAGAGGCGCTGGCGGATCTCGTCGGAGAGGTTGGGCGCCGGGGCGATCTCGATGACCTTCTGGTGTCTGCGCTGCACCGAACAGTCGCGCTCGAACAGGTGCACGGTGGCGCCGGTCGTGTCGGCCAGGATCTGCACCTCAATGTGACGGGGTCGCAGCACGGCCTGCTCGAGGAACATGGTCGGGTCGCCGAAGGCGCTGTTGGCCTCCCGCATCGCCTCTTCGAGGGAGCCGCGGAGTTCGCTCATCTTGGCGACCCGGCGCATGCCGCGCCCCCCACCGCCGGCGACGGCCTTCGCGAAGATGGGGAAGCCGATGGCCTCGGCCGCGGCGATCAACTCGTCGACGTCGCGCGACGGCGCACTGGACCCCAGCACCGGCACGCCGGCCGCGATCGCGTGTTCCTTGGCGGTGACCTTGTTGCCGGCCATTTCCAGCACGTGCTCGCCCGGGCCGATGAAGGTGATGCCTGCTTCGCGGGCTGCGCGGGCCAGTTCGGGGTTCTCGGAGAGGAACCCGTAGCCGGGGTAGATGGCGTCGGCGCCGCTCTCCTTCGCTACCCGGATGATCTCGCTCACGGTGAGGTACGCACGCACCGGATGCCCGGGCTCACCGATCTGGTACGCCTCGTCGGCCTTCAGCCGGTGGAGGGAGTTCCGGTCCTCGAAGGGGAACACCGCTACCGTTTTGGCACCGAGCTCATAGGCCGCACGAAACGCACGAATCGCGATTTCCCCGCGGTTGGCAACAAGAATTTTCGTGAACATGCAGACCTTTCGAGCGTGGCGTCGCACACAGCTGACGGTTAGGTTCTCCCAGACTAGTGAAGGTAACGTGTCTACTTGTGCACGTACTAAGCGTTAGCTCCCTCAAGGGAGGAGTAGGCAAGACCACGGTGACCCTTGGTCTGGCGTCTGCTGCCTTCGCCCGCGGCGTACGAACCCTGGTTGTGGACATTGATCCCCAGTCGGATGTCTCGACCGGCATGGACATCGAGGTGACCGGCCACCTCAACATCGCCGACGTCCTCGCGTCCCCTAAGGAGAAGGTCGTTCGCGCTGCCATCGTGCCCAGCGGGTGGACCCGCGGCCGGCAGGGAACGATCGACGTGATGATCGGCAGCCCGTCCGCGATCAATTTCGACGGACCGCACCCCAGCATCCGTGATATCTGGAAGCTGGAAGAGGCATTGTCAACGGTCGAGAAGGACTACGACCTCGTCCTGATCGACTGTGCACCCTCGCTCAACGCCCTCACCCGCACCGCCTGGGCCGCCAGCGACCGCGTCGCCGTGGTCACCGAGCCTGGTTTGTTCTCCGTCGCGGCGGCGGACCGGGCACTGCGGGCGATCGAAGAGATCCGCCGCGGTCTGAGCCCACGACTCCAGCCCCTCGGCATCATCGTCAACCGGGCCAGGACTGCCTCGCTCGAGCACCAGTTCCGGATCAAGGAACTCCGCGACATGTTCGGCCCGCTCGTACTCAGCCCCCAGTTGCCTGAGCGCACGTCGCTCCAGCAGGCGCAGGGCGCCGCGAAGCCATTGCACACCTGGCCGGGCGACAGCGCCCAGGAGATGGCCCGCTACTTCGATCAGCTGCTGGAACGGGTGCTCCGCACCGCGCGCATCGGCGAATACGCCGAACAGCACTAGCCGACTCTCGGCACGGACGTGCTCGGTGGGTCGGCGCGTGACTGGCAGCGCAGGAGCGGCGGCGCGTGACTGGCAGCGCAGGAGCGGCGGCGCGTGACTGGCAGCGCAGTAGCGGCGGCGCGTGACTGGCAGCGCAGGAGCGGTCAGGAGACCTTGCGGCTGGTCCGGCGCGCGGCGAGCTCGTCGGACGGGTCGATGGTCTGGGTGTCCAGCTCGACGAGACTGGTCTCGACCTCACGGAGCACCTTGCCGACGGCGATGCCGAAGACACCCTGCCCGCGGCTGACGAGATCGATGACCTCGTCGTTGGACGTGCACAGGTAGACGCTCGCGCCGTCGCTCATCAGCGTGGTCTGGGCCAGGTCGCTCACTCCCGATTCGCGCAGCTGGTTGACGGCGGTGCGGATCTGCTGGAGCGAGATGCCGGTGTCAAGCAGGCGTTTGACGAGTTTGAGCACCAGGATGTCCCGGAAACCGTAGAGACGCTGGGAACCCGATCCGGCGGCGCCACGCACCGTCGGCTGGACCAGTTCGGTGCGGGCCCAGTAGTCGAGCTGGCGGTAGCTGATGCCGGCGGCCCTGGCGGCCACGGCACCGCGGTAACCGGAATGCTCGTCGAGCTCCGGCATCCCGTCGGTGAAGAGAAGTCCGAGTCCGTAGCGGGAGGCGTCGTCACGCTGGTTGAGCTCACTCATACGATCGCCTCTCGGGGGTGTCTGCGATACCGATGATCGCTGTATCAACGCTACCGAGGCGAACGGCCCTGATCAATGACATCCGACCGAACAAATCAGCGTGTCGGATGCAAGGAAACCTCGGGTCGACTGCGGCGGGGACCGGCGTCGGTCCCCAGTGTATGTCTTATTTGGTGAGGCGCCCGAGGGCGGACCGGATCAGGCTGCCGCGAATCACCTCGAGCTGGCCGGCGATTTCGACCGCCATTTCGGCGGCTTTCGCACGGCTGGAGGCGTCTTTCCGACGCGACAGCGGAACCAGGGCGCTTTCGATCAGGCCGAGTTCCCGCTCAGCGGCGCCCCGGAAACCACGAAGGTGCCTCGGCTCGATGCCGCTGCGCTGCAACTCCACCAGGGCACGAAGCACGCCGAGCGCGTCGTCTCCGTAGACGTCCGCCGGGAGGATGATCGAGGCGGAAACGGCGTCGTGCAGCAGCGTGGCGGCGGCCCCGGCCTCGCGCAGGAGTTCGTCCCTGCTCAACCGGCGCACGTTCGAGAGCATGGAGGGGCCGGGGGTCACCCCGCCGGGAAGGGTAGGGGTGAGGCCGTTGTCGATGTCTTCGAGGTAGCCGCGAATGACCTTCAGCGGAAGGTAGTGGTCGCGCTGCATCGACAGGATCAACCGCAGGCGGTCCAGGTCCACCGCGCAGAACTTGCGGTAACCGGACTCGGTCCGGGCCGGGGAGACGAGTTTCTGTTCCTCGAGGAAACGCAGCTTGGATGGCGTGAGTTCCGGGAACTCAGGGGTCAGCCGGGCCAACACCTGTCCGATGCTCAAGAGTGACGTCGCGCCCGGCTGCCTTGCCTGGGCGGAGGACGCGGGCACTAGTCGCTCGCCAGTGGCGAAAGGTCGAGCCGCGAGGCGTAGAACGTCAGCCGGAACTTGCCGACCTGGACCTCGGCGCCGTCGTGCAGCAGCGTCGAATCGATCCGGACGCCGTCGAAGTAGGTGCCGTTGAGCGAAGCGAGGTCTTTCACCTCGAACGTGCGACCGCGGCGGAGGAACTCAGCGTGCCGACGTGAGACGGTGACGTCGTCGAGGAAGATGTCAGCATTGGGGTGGCGGCCGACGGCGGTGACGTCGGCATCCAACAGGAATCGCGCCCCCGAATTCGGTCCGCGACGCACCACGAGCAGTGCCGACCTGGAGGGGAGCGCCGCGATGGCCTCTTGCTCCTCCGCCGTGACATCGCCGTCGAGGGCGGCCAGCTGGGCCGCGAACTCCTGGCTGAACGTCATCGTCGTGTCGGTGTTGGCGAAGTTTTCGGGCGTGCCCTCGCGCTGGGGTTCATTCGTCTTTTTGGAATCAATCACCGTACACCTCCTACTCCTCCAGCGTATCGGATCGAGAGGACGATTTTACCCGCGAAAGCCGAATCACCCTGGCGGCTTCTATTGCGTAGATTATCCCCGCCCACCAGTACAGAAAGGCTCCCCAGATCCCGAATGCCCAACCCACCGGACCAGACCACCAGGCCAGCATCGGGAAAGCCTGGCCGAGCATGATCATGGGGAGCGCGTAGAACAGGCAGAAGGTGGCGAGCTTGCCGAGCTGGTGCACGGGGAGAGGCCCGAAACCGAAGTTGGCCAGGACGACTCCGAGGCCGAGGAGGAAGACATCCCGGCCGACGACGACGAGCACGATCCACCAGGGAACGAGGTCGCGGGAGGCGAGCCCGAGCAAGGCCGCGAAAATGTAGAGGCGATCGGCCGCAGGGTCGAGCAGTTGGCCGAGCCGGGTGACCTGGTCGAACCGCCGGGCGAGGAACCCGTCGAGGAAGTCGGAGGCGGAGGCCACGACAAGCACGAGCAAGGCCCAGGAATCCTCGCCGCGGATCAGCAGGACGAGGAAGACGGGAACCAGGGCCAGCCGCAGCATGCTCAGGAGGTTGGGCAGCGTGACCACCCTCGAACTGACCTGTCGTTCCTCTGCCGCGCTCACAATTCCCGAGTCTATCGAGGCGCTCCACGGACCGGAGCGCGCCATCCCGTCAGCCCGCGGATGCGCCGGTGCGGGGAGCCGAGTCGCCTCGCCCCGGCCGTCTGCGGCTGCCCGCTTCGGTCCTGGCGCGGCTGCGCTCCACGCTGCGACGGAGCGCCTCCATCAGGTCGAGCACTCCCCCGCCGCCGTCCGTTTCGTCCGCGCCCTCCCCCGGCGCGCGGCCGAAGGTGACGCTGGTGTCGACCGTGTCGCCGGCCGCGAGCTTCGCCTCGATCAGCTCCCGCAGCTGGTCCTGGTAGTCGTCCCGGAAATCGCCGGGCGAGAAGTCGGCGGCGAACGATTCGACCAGTGCGGCCGACAGGTCAAGCTCCTGGGCCGAAATGCGCACCTCAGTGCCCAGCGCGGGGAAATCCGCCGCCCTGATCTCGTCCGCCCAGAGCAGGGACTGCAGCAGGAGCACGTCGCCGCGCACGCGGAGAGCGCCGAGCCGGGTCTTCTGGCGCAAGGCGAACCGCACGATCGCGGTGCGGTCGGTCGCCTGCAGCGCGTGCCGCAGCAGCACATAGGCCTTCGGCGATGAACCATCCGGTTCGAGGTAGTAGCTGCGCTCGAAGATCATCGGGTCGAGTTGCTCGCTCGGCACGAATTCGACCACGTCGATCTCGCGGCTCCGCTCGGCCGGCATCGAGGACAGATCGGCGTCGGTGAGGATCACCGTATGGTCGCCGTCGTCCCAGGCCTTGTCGATGTGGGCGTAGTCCACGACCTGGCCGCAGATCTCGCAGCGGCGCTGGTAGCGGATTCGCCCGCCGTCCTTGTCGTGCACCTGGTGCAGGGCGACGTCGTGGTCCTCGGTGGCGCTGTAGACCTTGACGGGCACATTGACGAGTCCGAAGGTGATCGCGCCCTTCCAGATCGATCTCATGCCGCCAGTGAACACCGGTTGAACGCGGCAGGCTAGCCGCGGCCGGAGCGTGGGGGCATGCTGGTGTCATGAACCAGGGACCGGACCGTTCGGCCGCCGGCCAGGTCGTCACGGTCGGCGGCCATCGGATCACGCTCACCAGCCTCGACAAGGTGCTCTACCCGGAGACCGGCACGACCAAGGCGGACGTGCTCGCCTACTATGCGGCCGTTGCCGACGTGCTGATCCCCCATGCCGCCAACCGACCGGCGACGAGGAAGCGCTGGGTGCACGGCGTCGGCACCGCAGCGGAGCCCGGCCCCATGTTCTTCCAGAAGAACCTCGACGCGTCGACGCCGAGTTGGGTGGTACGACGGTCGATCGAGCATTCCGACCACGTCAACGTGTATCCGCTGGTCAACGACCTGGCAACGTTGACCTGGCTCGGCCAGGTCGCGGCCCTCGAAATCCATGTCCCGCAGTGGCAGTTCGGCCGGGATGGGCACCCTCGCAACCCGGATCGGCTCGTGCTCGACCTCGACCCCGGCGAGGGCGTCACCCTCGCCGAATGCGCGGAGGTGGCCAGGCTGGCCAGGGCCATCCTCCGCGACATGGACCTGGACCCGTTTCCGGTGACCAGCGGAAGCAAGGGCATCCATCTGTACGCGGCGCTGAATCTCAGCCACACCTCCGACCAAGTGTCCGCGGTCGCGCATGAATTGGCGCGCGCCCTCGAAGCCGACCATCCCGACCTCGTGGTCAGCGACATGAAGAAGGCCAGGCGCACCGGCCGGGTCTTCGTGGACTGGAGCCAGAACAACGCCGCCAAGACCACGATCGCGCCGTACTCCCTTCGCGGCACAACGCGCCCGATGGTTGCCATGCCCCGCACCTGGCGCGAGCTGGCCTCCCCCGGCCTCGCCCAGATCGACTATCGCCAGGCGATGCACCGGGTGGAGCGGAACGGCGACGCTCTGGCTGACCTGCTCACCGCCCACCCCGGTATCCGGGCAGCCCCCGGCGCCGCGGCGGACCCGGGCCCAGGCCCAGGGGCAACCGACCGGCTGGCCGAATACCGGAGCAGGCGCAACGGTACCCGAACTCCGGAACCGGTGCCGGCAGAGGCCACCGGTTCATGGGAGGGCCGCTCCTTCGTGATCCAGGAGCACCACGCCCGCAACCTGCACTACGACCTGCGCCTCGAGCACGACGGGGTGCTGGCGTCGTGGGCGCTGCCGCGGGGCGTTCCGACCGAGCCGACGAAGAACCATCTCGCCGTGCGCACCGAGGACCACCCGCTAGAGTACGGCACGTTCGAAGGGGACATTCCGGCCGGGGAATACGGCGCGGGCACGGTCAGGATCTGGGACAGCGGCCGTTACGACCTGGAGAAGTGGCGTACCGACGAGGTGATAGTCACCCTGCACGGCGCGCCGGGCGGGAGCCTCGGCGGGGCGGTGCGGTTCGCCCTGATCCAGACGAAGGGGCCGGACCGCGCCGAGAACAACTGGCTCATCCACCTGATGAAGGCGACCGCGACGCCCGGTCGGGCAGGGGCGGCCCGGCCAGGTGTCGACAGGGCCCAGGGCGCACCGGCCCTGCCCTACCCTGCCCCGCCCGCCGGAGGCATCCGCTACTCCCCCATGCTCGCCGCGCTCGGCACGGAGGACAACCTGGCCGGGATGCCCGGCACGGAGTGGGCCTTCGAGATGAAATGGGACGGTATCCGGGTGCTCGCCCACGTCAGGGCGGTCGGCCCCACCACAACGGTGCGCCTGGCCAGCCGGAACGGCCATGACCTGACGGCTGCCTACCCTGCCCTCGTGTGCGCGCTGCCGGCCGCGATCACGGCCGGATCAGCGGTGCTCGACGGCGAGGTCGTCGCACTCAACGACGCCGGCCGGCCGAGCTTCGGCCTGCTGGCGAACCGGGCGGTCACGACGCCGGTGAGCTACCTCGTCTTCGACCTGGTCGAGCGGGATGGGCAGGACCTGACCCGGCAGCCGTACTCGGTGCGCCGCGGCATCCTGGACCAGGTGGTGAGCGGCGACGGTCGGATCCAGGTGCCGCCTTCGTTTGACGGTGATGCGACGGCTGCGATCCGGGCGAGCCGGGAGCTCGGTCTGGAGGGCATCGTGGCCAAACGACTGGACGGCCGCTACGAACCGGGGCGCAGGTCCAGATCCTGGATCAAGATCAAGCACCATCCGACCCAGGAGGTCGTGGTCGGCGGGTGGCGCCCCGGGAAGGGCCACCGGGCCGGCTCGATCGGATCACTGCTGGTCGGCATCCCGGACGGTGGCGCACTCACCTACATCGGCCGGGTCGGTACGGGGTTCCGGGATCGCGACCTGGACCAGATCCTGGACCGGCTGCGGCCGATCGGCGCGGCGGTGAGCCCGTTCGCCGAGGTCCCCGCGGCCGACGCCGCGGATGCGCACTGGGTACGGCCGCTCCTCGTCGCCGAGGTGGTGTTCGCGGAGTGGACCGAGGCGAAGCGACTCCGGCACCCCGTCTGGCGAGGCTGGCGGGCGGACAAGGCGCCCGCCGACGTGGCCGGGGAAAACCCCGGGTAGCCCGACGCGGTCAGGAGCGGCGCGGCACCCTGGGCCGCTTGGGGAAGGCATCCCTCATGTGGTCGGAGGAGAGGTAGTCGGCTACGCCGATCATGATCAGGCTGAACAGGATTTGTTCGGTGACCATCCAGAACGGGTAGAGCCCGGGGATCGCGGCCAGGACCAGCGTGATCACAGGGAAGATCTTGCTGAACAGCCTCAGACGGGAGTAGGCCCAGTAGTAGCCCTTCCGGGCGCGCCAGGCGAAGTAGAACAGCGTGAGCGTCATCGCGAGCACCACGAAGGTGCGCATCCAGACCGAGAAGGGCAGCGCGGCGCCGCCGAGGGCGAGCATGACCGCCACAATCACGGCCGCCGCGCCGAGCACGAGTTCGGCCGCGAGCAGCCAGGCGATGGCGACGAAGGCGCGCCGGGTGCGCGGGTGGTCTCGCATTGCCGGCGGGATCGTATAGTCGACGCTCCGCCCTCCCGCGACCCGGTCGACGGCGAGAAACATGGGTTCCAGGTTCATGGTGCCTCCGGAACAACGCTAGTCGTTGCCGGGTGCTGGCCGAGCCGCAGCAGCAGCCCCGGCCAGGCCGCGGCGAATCCCGGATGCAGCGGGAGCGCGCCGACCTCGCCTGTCGGCACCCAGCGGAGGGCGATGCTCTCCCCGTCGCTGATCACCGGTTCGAAACGCCGGGTCGCTCGAACGACCACGGTGGTGTACGACCAGAAGCCGAGGTCGAGCACCGAACTGAATTGCACGCTGACCAGGTCGGCCGGCACCCCGGCCTCCTCGCGTGCCTCGCGCAGGGCGGCCTCGAGCGCGGTCTCGTGCTCGTGCCGCGCTCCCCCGGGTACCCCCCAGGTGTCGCCCTGGTGGCTCCAGACCGCGCGGTGCTGCAGGAGCACGCCCAGCTCCAGGTGGTGGACGAGGAGACCGGCCGCGCCGAAGCGCCCCCAGAACTTTCGGCCGTCGGGGCCGTAGACCCAGGTGTCGCCGTTACCGCTCATCTCACCAGCATGCGTCACGGAGCCGTTAAACGTCACAAAGCCCTTGAAACGTCACAAAGCCCTTGAAACGTCACAAAGCCCTTGAAACGTCACAAAGCCCTTGAAACGTCACAAAGCCCTTGAAACGTCACAAAGCCCTGAGACGTCACAAAGCCCTGAGACATCACGGCCGACACGACTCTTCGTTCAGCCCGGTCACGCGCCGGAATCAGCGGGTTGGAGCCAGCGCGCCGGTTTGCGAGTCACCACGGGTACGGCCGGGGGATGTCGTCCGCGTCGACGTAATGAATACCGCCTTCCGGGTCGAGCGGCAGGCCCGAGGCGGAATCGCGGCAGGATGCCTCCCAGACCTCCTGCCCGGTCAGTGCGTGGATCTCCCCATTCGTCACCACCCAGCCGCGAACGGCCTGATACGGGACCCCTCCCTCCGGCGACAGGTAGCGGGGACCCATTTCGACGGTGTGGAGCATGAGGCTGAACGTGTCGGCGGCACTGATCCGGCAGGTGACATACTCCAGCAGTTCCGAGTAGCCGATGCTCGGGGTGGTGCGCCCCGTCGGGTCGGTATGAAAACTGGTGTGGCCGATCGCGTCCGCGGAGACGGTCAGTTCGTGGCTGCCGTTTCCGTGGCGATTGCCGACGAGGGCCGCGACCAGGTGTTCCTGGTTCTCGTGGCGCACGGTGGTCTGGGAGCAGCCCGTGCAGTCCAGTACGTAGAGGGGCAGGGCAGCCCGGAGCTCGTGGTCGGGATTCGGGGCGAGGTTCGCGTTCGAATGGCAATAAGGGCAGGTGATGTGCATGGCTGGATCCCCCGTGCTGGGGCAGCTCCTCCATCCCGTTCATGCAGGATCGTCTGCCGGGCGACCGAGGCCGTCTGCCGCCAAGCTAGCAGTTGCCCCGGTCGACCACAGTCGGCATCAAAGGGGACACCGGCTCGCAGAGGGCAGCAGTAAGGGAAGCAGGGGAAGCAGCCTTCCCTGAGCTGACCCGGTCACTCCTGGCCTTCCAACCGGGCGGTTCCCTGGGTTCACGGATGGACTCCCTCGGCGCCGGAGCGACGGTTGCCCCTCTCCAGCCCGACGCATCCAGGGCGGGCGCCCGGCCGGTGAGGCGTCTGCTGATGCGCGAGGACCGCTCGGCTCAGGCGAACGCGTTGACGCCGGTGAGGCGCGCGGAGTAGGCCCAGAGCCAGGCTGCGGCATCCGGATCGATGGCGTGCACGTTCACCCCGGACACGCGGGCGTCAGGCCCGTCCGGTACGGTCGCTTCGGCGATGTCACAGTCCTCGCAATACACGCCGCCCCGGCCGAGGAGGAGGGGCGACGTCGCCGCCCAGGTCGAGGTCGCTGCCCCCTGCGCGGGGGACTTGAACCGCGGGTTGACGACGCCGTCCTCGGTCATCCAGCCCGACGCGACCATCTCCGCTTTGGGCAGGTGGCGCTGGAGTTCGGTCATGATGCCGCCGGGGTGCACGGCGAACGCCCGCACGCCCAGGGGGGCGCCGAGGAGGTCGAGCTGCACCGCGAACAGGCTGTTGGCCGTCTTGGCCTGGCCGTACGCCACCCATTTGTCGTAGCCGGTGCTGAACTGAGGGTCGTCGAAACGGATCCCGGACAGCTTGTGCCCGGTGGACGAGAGTGCAACGACCCTGGCCCCGCCGTTAGCGACGAGCGCAGGCCAGAGCAGGTTCGTGAGCGCGTAGTGGCCCAGGTGGTTGGTCGCGAACTGGGATTCCCAGCCGTCACCGACCCTGGCCTCCGGAGCCGCCATGATCGCCGCGTTGTTGATCAGGATGTCGACGCTGCGACCGGTGGCCAGGAAACGGTCGGCGAAGGCGCGCACGCCGGCCAGGTCCGACAGGTCCAGCTCATCGACGGCAACGGCGCCCAGGCCGCGCGCGTCGAGGGCTGCCCTGGCCACCTCGGGACGGCGAGCGGGAACGATCACACGCGCACCGGCACCGACGAGGGCTGAGACCGTCTCGATGCCGAGGCCGGAATACCCACCGGTGACGATCGCGGTGCGACCGGCCAGGTCGATCCCGTCGAGGACCTCGGCCGCGGTGGTGCCCGGCCCGAAGCCGGAAGGGAGCCTGTGTTGCGCTGTCGTCGTCATCGTTCCAGCGTAACGGCCGGCGGCCGGCCAGATCAGATCAGATCAGATCGGATCAGATCAGATCAGATCAGATCAGAGAGCAACGATGGTGTGCACCGCGGCGTCGCCGAGCCGGCTGCGGCCGTCGAGGTCGGTGAGTTCGAGCACCACGCCCACGCCGGCCAGGGCGTATCCGGCGCGTCCGATCAGGCGGGAGGTCGCGGCGATCGTGCCGCCCGTGGCCAGCACGTCGTCCAGGACGAGAACCCGTGACCCCGGAGCGAGCTGGCCGATTTCGAGTTCGAGGCAGGCCGACCCGTATTCCAGGTCGTATTCCTCGCTCAGGACGGCGCCGGGCAGTTTGCCGCCCTTGCGCACGGCGAGCACGGCGACGTCGGCCGCATAGCCGACGGCCGCGGCAAGCAGGAAGCCGCGCGCCTCGATACCGGCAACGGCGTCGAACTTCCCCGCAAACCGGCCGGCCAGCTCATCGATGAGGGAGCGGAACGCGGCGGCATCGGCGAAGACGGGGTTCAGATCGCGGAACAGGATGCCCGGCTTCGGGAAGTCCGGGTAGGAGGCGAGGAGGGTGTTGACATGGGCTGCTGCGGGAGTTGGCACTGATTCAGCGTAGGCGATGCCGACCGGGCGAGCTCTAAGACCTCTTGGCCCTGGCAGTGTCGCCACCGGTCATGGCCGTACCCATCGCGTCCAGGAAGCAGACGACGGCGCGTCGATCGGCGATGCTGAGGTCCTCGGCGACGTCGATCATTCGCTGGTGCACCGCGCCAAGCGCCCGGGTGAGCTCCTGGTGGGCCCGCGGTGTGGCGTGCACGATCTGGGCTCTTCGATCGACGGCGTGGGGTTCGCGGCTGATGTGACCGGTGCTCGCCAGTCTCGCAAGGAGCTTGGCCGTGGCGGCCGAGGTGATCCCGAGACGGGCGCTCAGCTCCGTCGGACCGATCGACTCCCCCGCTCGCTCGGCCTTGATCAGGTGGCGAATGGCGAGCAGGTCCGTCTCGTTGATCGCGAGCGCGGCCTGGGTGCGCCGGCGCATGGCCGCATCGATCCTGCGGAAATCGCGAACCGCCTTCAACACGGCGATGGCGGTGTCGGGCCCCTCCCCGTCCATGCCGTTCCAGTAGGAGCCCGCCGGTGGCGAGGCTGCTGCTGGTGATGACATCCCCCCATGCTAGCCTCACAAGTAGCTAACCTTGTTAGATACTTTTCCGAGTATCGTGGATCCAAGGACGGAAAGGGGCGGTCATGGCGCAGATCGAACTGCTCGCGGAACACGTGGTGCTCGTCGATGAGTCCGGCTCGCCCATCGGAACAGCCCCGAAGATCACAATGCATGACGCCGACACCCGGCTGCACCTCGCGTTCTCCTGTTACGTGCTGGATCCGCTCGGGCAGGTGCTCATAACCCGTCGGTCCCTGGTCAAGAAGACCTGGCCCGGAGTGTGGACCAATTCGTTCTGCGGCCACCCGCTCCCCGGCGAATCGATCCCGGACGCCATCGACCGCCGCGCTCGTTTCGAGCTCGGCCTCGCACTCGACTGTGTCACCGTGATCCTCCCCGATTTCCGCTATCGAGCCGTCGACAGCAGCGGAATCGTCGAAAACGAGATCTGCCCGGTCTACGTCGCCACTGCGAGCGGCGACCCCGTTCCGAACCCCGACGAGGTCGTGGAGTTCGCCTGGGTCGACCCGGCCACGCTCCGCCGCTCCGTCCTGGACCTTCCGTGGGCTTTCAGCCCCTGGCTGGGACTTCAAATGAAGGAGTTGACCGACTTTGGTGCCTGACATCGCGACCATCGGGGTCGGCACGGAACTGGAACGATTCTTCGCCGCGTCCCGGCTGCGTGCGAGCGACTACGGCGAGCACTACGTGGCTCTCTGGGATTGCCTGGAGCAGGCCAGCACCGGCGGAAAACGAGTGCGTCCCGCGTTGGTCCTGGCCGCGTTCACCGGTCTCGGCGGCACCGACCTCAGCCTGGCCACGACGGTGGCCGTGAGTTTCGAGCTGCTGCACACGGCATTCGTCATCCATGACGACGTGATCGACCGCGACCTGGCCCGCCGCGGCGTGGCCAACGTCGCCGGCCGGTTCATCGAGCGTGCGATCGCCCACGGGGCCGTCAGCACCCAGGCGGACACGTGGGCCGCCACCGCCGCCATTCTCGCCGGCGACCTCGCCCTCAGCGAGGCCCATCGGGCCCTGGCGATGCTGCCGGTCGAACGGGAACTCCGCGGTCGGCTGCTCGACCTGCTCGATCGCGCCGTGTTCGTCAGCGCGGCGGGCGAGCTGGCCGACGTGACCAACACCACGTCGAAGGAACCGCTCTCGGTCGAACAGGTGGTGTTCACCCTCGAGCAGAAGACGGCCGTGTACTCGTTCGAGGCACCGTTGCAGGCCGGGGCCGTGCTGGCCGGCGCCGGGGTGGAGGCCATCAACGTGCTCGGTCAATTCGGCCGGTTGATCGGGGTGGCATTCCAGCTGACCGACGACATCCTCGGCGTGTTCGGCGACCCGGCGAAGACCGGCAAGAGCGTGGTCTCGGACCTGCGCGAGGGCAAGCAGACCGCCCTGATCGCCCACGCCGGTACGACAGCGGCCTGGCCCGATATTGCGCCGTTCATCGGCAGGGCCGACCTCTCCGAGGAGGAGGGTGCCGAGGTGAAAGAGCGACTGCGTGACTGCGGCGCCCTCGACGCCGCGGAGGAACTGGCCCGGAGCCATGCCGAACGCGCCGTGGCGGCCCTCGACACTCGCTCTATCCCGGAGGCGCTGCGCAGCCACCTGACGACGCTGGCCGGCACCGCCGTGAATCGCACTCGATGAGCCGCCGCACTCCCCCGACGAAGACCGAGATCGGCACCTATAACCAGGCGGCGCGCGCCAGCTCGGCCACTGTGATCGGCCACTATTCCACCTCGTTCGGCCTGGCTGCCAGGCTGCTGGAGCCCCGCGTGCGCAGCCAGGTCAGGACTATTTACGCCCTGGTGCGGATCGCCGACGAGATCGTCGACGGCGCGGCCAGCCAGGCCGGGCTGAGCCGGGACGAACAACGGGCGCTGCTCGACGGCCTCGAGCGGGAGACGACCGAGGCCATCACCCACGGTTTCAGCACCAACCTCGTCGTGCACGCGTTCGCCGCCACCGCCCGAGAGGCCGGGATCGACGCCGACCTCACGGCGCCGTTCTTCGCCTCGATGCGCCGGGACCTCGATCCTGCCCCGTTCGACACGGCCGGCGTAGCCGAATACATCTACGGTTCCGCCGAGGTGATCGGGCTGATGTGCCTGCGCTGCTTCATCCAGGACGCCCCACGCACGAGAGCCGACCTGGCCGTGCTGGAGACCGGCGCCCGCAGCCTCGGCGCCGCGTTCCAGAAGGTGAACTTTCTCCGGGACCTGGCCGCGGACCGCGACGGGCTCGGACGCAACTACTTTCCCGGGGTGAGCCTGCTCACGATGACGGACGAGGAGAAGAACGTGCTCCTCGACGACATGGACGCCGACCTCGCCGCGGCCGAACTGGTACTCCCCATGCTCCCGCGGGGCAGCCGGCGTGCGGTCACCGCGGCCCACGACCTCTTCGCCCGCCTGTCGACGAAGCTGCGGGCAACCCCCGCACGAGAACTGATGAGCGCCCGAGTGCGGGTGCCGGATCCGGAGAAGATCATGATTGCCCTCGGCGCATCATTCGGCCCCAAGGCGTGGAAGCGATGACGAAGCGCACCCCGCACACCGTCGTCATCGGCGGTGGCATCGCGGGGCTCGCCAGCGCCGCCCTTCTCGCCCGGAACGGCCACGACGTCACCCTGCTCGAGGCGCAGGACGAACTCGGCGGTCGCGCCGGCTCCTGGAGCGTCGACGGCTTCCGGTTCGAGACCGGACCCAGCTGGTACTTGATGCCGGAGGTGTTCGACCACTTCTTCCGCCTCTTCGGCACGAGCACGGCCGAGCAATTCACCCTCACCCGGCTCGACCCCGGCTACCGGGTCTACTTCGAGGACGAGCCGGAGCCGGTGGACATCGCCGCCGACCGGGCCGACAACATCCGCCTCTTCGAACGTCTGGAGCCCGGCGCGGGCGCGGCGCTTGACCGGTACCTCGTTTCGGCGAAGGACACCTACGAGATGGCCGTGAAACGCTTCCTGTACACGAGCTTCGCGTCGTTCCGGCCTCTGCTGGTACCCGATGTCCTGACGCGGCTCGGCCGGCTCGCCCGTCTACTCCTCCAGCCGCTCGACAAGTTCGCGGCCGGCTATGTGAAGGACCCGCGGCTCCGGCAGATCCTCGGCTACCCGGCCGTCTTCCTCGGTTCTTCCCCCGACCAGACCCCGTCGATGTACCACCTGATGAGCCACCTCGACCTGGCCGACGGCGTGCTCTACCCGCAGGGCGGCTTCACCAGGCTGATCGACAGCATCGCCGACCTCGCCGTGGCAGAGGGCGTGCACGTGATCACGGGGGCGCGGGTGACTCGGATCCGCACCACGGCTGACGCGAAAAGCGCCGTGGCCGGGGTCAGCTACCGGGCCTCCGACGGCACGGTCATCGAGCTGGACGCCGACCAGGTGGTCTCCGCCGCCGACCTGCACCACACCGAGACCGAGCTCCTGCCGGCCGGAAAACAGACCTACCCTGAGCGCTGGTGGCAGAAGCGAGTGTCCGGGCCGGGCGCCGTGCTGGTGATGCTGGGCATCCGGGGCGAACTGCCCCAGCTCGAGCACCACACCCTGTTCTTCACCAAGGACTGGGGCGAGAACTTCGGTCGCATCTTCGGCAAGAAGCCGAGCGTCGCCTCGCCGGCCTCCTTCTACGCCTGCCTGCCTAGCGTGACCGACCCCGGCGTTGCCCCGGAGGGCTACTCGAACATGTTCATCCTGGTGCCGATCCCCGCTGACCCCGGCCTCGGCCGCGGCGGCATCGACGGCGCCGGTTCCGCGGCGATCGAGAAGATCGCCGACGACACGATCGCCCAGCTCGCCGAGTGGGCCGGGATCCCCGACCTTTTCGATCGGATCGTGGTGCGCCGCACGGTGGGCCCGGCCGACTTCGCCGAGGACCTCAATTCCTGGCGCGGCGGGGCGCTCGGGCCTGCGCACACCCTGCGTCAGAGCGCGTTCCTGCGCGGCTCGAACGCCTCCTCGAAGGTCGACGGCCTGTTCTACGCCGGCGGCACGACGATCCCCGGGATCGGCCTGCCGATGTGCCTGATCAGCGCGGAGATCCTGCTCAAGCGGGTTCGGGCTGACACCAGTACCGGGCCACTCCCGGAACCGTTGCCGCAGCCACGTTCGGCACGCGTGCCGGGAACGCAGTCGAAAAAACAGTCGAAAAAGCAGTGACATTCGCCTACCTGCTCACCCTGCTCGTGTCGCTCGGGGCGATGGTGCTGCTCGACCGGCGCTTCCGCCTGTTCTTCTGGCGTCGGCCGGCGCGCGCGGCCATCGTGCTCGGTGCCGGGATGGCGTTGTTCCTGACCTGGGACCTGGCCGGGATCGGCCTCGGCATCTTCTACCGAGGCGAGACGACGCTGATGACGGGCCTGCAGCTGGCCCCTGAACTGCCGCTGGAGGAGTTCTTCTTCCTCGCGTTCCTCAGCTATCTCACGATGAACTCCGTACAGGGCGCACGGCTGCTGTTGGCCGCGCGCATCAGGAGGGTGAGACCGGACCGGTGACCTACCTGCTGCTGAACGCCGTGTTCCTCTTCGTCGCCGCCGTGGTCGCCGCCGTCGCCTTCCGCCTCCGACCGGGCTACCGGCGGCTCCTGCCCTCACTCGGGATCGCGCTCGTCGGCGTGCTGGTGCTCACGGCGGTCTTCGACAACATTATGATCGGGATCGGACTGGTCGATTACGATCCGGACCGGATCAACGGGCTGCGCCTCGGCGTCGCCCCGATCGAGGACTTCGCCTACCCGGTCGCCGCGGCGCTCCTGCTGCCGGCGCTCTGGTCACTGCTGGGGAGAACGGATGACTGAGATGGCCACGTCGACGCTGTGGAAGACCCGGCAGGTGCTGCTGTCCTCGCGCCCGCTGAGCTGGATCAACACCGCGTTCCCGTTCGCGGCCGCCTACGTCGTGACGACCGGGCGGGTGGACGCCCTCCTCCTGGTCGGCACCGTGTTCTTCCTGATCCCGTACAACCTGCTGATGTACGGCATCAATGACGTCTTCGACTACGAATCCGACCTGCGCAACCCGCGCAAGGGCGGCGTCGAGGGAGCGATGCTCGACCCCGGCCTGCACCGCACCGTGCTTGCGGCCGGGGTGCTGACGGCGGTGCCCGTGCTCGGCGCGATGCTCGTGCTCGCGGGGGCGCAGCATCCGTGGTCCTGGCTGGTGTTGGCGATCAGCCTGTTCGCGGTCGTGGCCTACTCGGTGCCCGGACTGCGGTTCAAGGAGCGCCCGTTCGTCGATTCGATGACCTCCAGCACGCACTTCGTGAGCCCGGCCGTGTACGGTCTTGTCGTCGCCGGCGCCACCGTCACGCCCGGCCTGGTCGCCCTGCTCGTGGCCTTCTTCTTCTGGGGCATGGCCAGCCATGCCTTCGGCGCCGTGCAGGATGTCGTGCCGGACCGGGAGGGCGGGATCTCCTCGATCGCCACAGCCCTCGGGGCCGCACGCACCGTGCGGCTCGCGATCGCACTCTGGGCGATTGCCGGGCTACTCATGCTCGGAACCGGCTGGCCGGGGATGCTGGCCGTGGTGCTCGCCCTACCGTACATTGCCGCCGCCTGGCCGTTCCGGTCTGTCTCGGACGACCGCGCCGAGAACGCCAATGCCGGCTGGAAACGTTTTCTCTGGCTCAACTTCCTCACCGGCTTCCTCGTCACCATGCTGCTCATCGGCTGGGTGCTGCTCGTTTCCTGAGCCGGGTGGCGCCCCGGCGTGCCCGTGGACCCCGTGGTCGTAGAGTCGAGGGATGGACCCCGTGATGACCGCCCGTGTCGATAGCTGGACCTGGGCGGTGCGCATGTACAAGACGCGTTCATCCGCCACCGCGGCCTGCCGGGCCGGGCACGTACGAGTCAACGGCGACCGCGCCAAGTCTGCACAACCCGTCCGGATCGGCGACGAGGTGCGGGTGCGCAGCAACGGTTTCGACCGCATCCTGATCGTCTCCCGGATCGTGAGCAAGCGGGTGGGCGCCACGGTGGCCGTCGAGTGCTTCGTCGACAAGACTCCGCCGCCGCCGCCGCGCGAAGAGGTGGCCCTGGTGCCGATGCGCGACCGCGGCGCCGGGCGGCCGACGAAGCGGGAGCGCCGGGACATCGACAAGCTGCGCGCCACCCAGCGCGGCGAGCCGGGCGACGCCTCCTGGCTTCCCGACGACGACTGAGCGGAGAGGGGGCGCGGAGGGCCGAGGCGCGGAGGGGGCGGAGAGGGGCGCGGAGGGCCGAGGCCAGGAAGCTCAGGGCGCCAGGGTGGGCGGCTCACGGATGCCGAATTCCTCGCGCAGCACGAGGGTGGCCGCGTGCCAGCCGTTCATACCGTGCACGGCCGGTCCCGGCGGCGTCGAGGCCGAGCAGAGGTAAAGTCCGGGCACGGGGGTCTTCCATGGCCGGGTTGACACGACGGGCCGTTTGATGAGTTGCCGCAGGGTGACCTGCCCGCCGAGGATGTCCCCACCGATGAGGTTCGGGTCGACCAGGTTCAGCGCCCGCGCGGTGGAGGACGCCGTGGCCAGGACGGTGTCCCGGAATCCGGGCGCGAACTCCTCGATCCGGCGCACGATGGCCTCCGATCGGTCGGCATCCGACCCCGGGGGAACGTGCGTGTAGGCCCAGAGCACCTGCCGTCCGTTCGGCGCCCTGGTCGAGTCGAGCACGCTCGGCTGGGTGACCAGGACGAACGGATGCTCCGGCACCCGTCCCCGCGCCACCTCCCGTTCCGCACGAATCACCTCGGCCCGGCTGCCGCCTACGTGAACCGTCGGTGCGAGGACCAGCTCGGGGTTCGCCCACGGCACCGGGCCGGACAGTGCAAAATCGACCTTCGCGACCCCACTGCCGTAGCGGAAGCGTGCCAGCGCCCGCCGATACCTGGCCGGCAGAGCGTGCCCGGCGAACCGGTCCAGGAAGTCGGGCGAGGTGTCGAGGATGGTCACCCGGGCCGGTTCGAGATCACCGGGAACCCGAACCTCCCGGCCGAGGTCAAACCGGCCACCGTGCGCGATGATGTCGGCGACCATGGCGTCGGCGATGGCCTGCGAGCCGCCGACCGGGTAGCCCCAGCCGGCCCCGTGGGCGTATGCGGCCAGGAGCAGGCCGGCGCCGGCCGTGGCCAGCGACGGCTGGCGCCCCGGCGCGTGCGCGGCCACCCCTGCGAAGAGCGCCTGGGCCGCCTCACCGCGGAGGATCCCGCGTTGGAGTTCCGTGCCGAGGCCGGCCACCCGCATGCCGTAGACCAGGGCGGCAACCGGGGCGTCCGGCCAGCGCAGGAGCTGGTTCCCGGTCAGGGCGACGACGCCGTCGAGGCGGTTGAGGACGGGCTGAAACAAGCGAGACCAGGCGCGACCGTCCCGGCCGAGGCCGTCCGCAGTCCGGTCCAGGCTGCGATACGCGACGGCCGCTCTGGTGGCGTCCAGGGGATGCGCGTACGACACCTCCGGAATGATGAACGGCACCCGTGCGGTGAGCCCGAAGGCCCGGAAGAACGGCGAGGCGAGCGCTGCCGGATGCACCGCCGAGCCCACATCGTGCCGGAACCCCGGCAGGGTCAGTTCCTCGGTGCGAAGTGCCCCGCCGGCGGCGTCGGCCAGCTCGGTGACCTGCACCGAGAGGCCCGCTCTGGCCAATACGACCGCCGCGGCGAGCCCGTTGGGCCCGGCGCCGACGACATTGACGTCAGGCATGGGCCCGACCGGCCAGGGACACTGGCGAGACGAGGAGTCCTACCTCCGATCGAATCCACCAGTCGCGGGAGGCCCGGCGTTCCGCCGGGGTCGAGAACCGGTACAGGTAGACGCGGGCGCGGATCTGCCGGGGCGGGGCCTCCGGGAACGGGTTCACGCGCAGCAGCCGGAGAGTGGGGCGGTCGCCCTCGAGCAGCCGGACCAGGAACGTCTCGAACCACCGGGTGTCCCGCGCGCCCAGGGCAAGGAACCACATCAGCCAGTCCAGGCGCAGGTGGTACGGGGCGAACTGGCGCGGCATCCGCCCCGGTGCGCCCGGCTTGCCCCGGAACTCGTAGGCACGCCAGCCGGTCGCGTCGCGAGGGTCGGCCGCGTCGCTGCCCTCGACGACCACCTCGAACCGTTCCGTGGTGACCGTGCCGAAGGCACCGTAGGCGTTGACCAGGTGGTAGCGGTTGAAGCTCGCGTTCATCAGCTGCCGGCGGGCGAAGATGTTGCGGAAGGGCCGGTGGCTGAGCACCAGCAGGAAGAGCGTGGCGGCCAGCACGACCACGACGAACCAGAGGGGTGCAGCCGGGGACTCGCCCGCGGCCGGGAGCCCGGGCAGCACGGCGCGGAAGGCGTTGTCATCGACGGCGGAGAAGGCAAGCACGATCGTGATCCAGTTCAACCAGGCGAAATTGCCGGTGAACACGAGCCAGAGCTGGGTCAGCACGATGATGGTGGCGGCGACGGATGCCACCGGTTGCGGTGCGAACAGGAAGAACGGCACCACGAGTTGCGCGAAGTGGTTGCCGATGACTTCGCCACGGTGGAACCACTTCGGCAGGTTGTGCACGTACCAGCTGACCGGATTCGGCATCGGCTGCGTCTCGTGGTGATAGAACAGCGCGGTCAGGTCGCGCCATTCCCGGCCGCCGCGGATCTTGATCATCCCGGCACCGAATTCCAGCCGGAACAGCAGCCAGCGGCAGAAGAGGATCACCGTGATCGGCGGTGCCACCTCGTTCGACCCGAGGAACGCGACCACGAAGCCGGCTTCGAGTAGCAGGCTCTCCCAGCCGAACGAATAGAACGTCTGACCGACGTTGACGATGGACAGGTAGCCGGCCCAGAGCAGCAGGAAGGCGACCAGCGGCAGCCACGGCGGTCCGAGTTGCGGCAGACCGGCCACCAGTGCGGCGGCCAGGGCCGCGCCGGACCAGGCCAGGGCCAGCAGCATCCGGTCGGAGTACCGCCAGTGGAACAGGCTCGGCGACTGGCGAAACCTGATCCGGGAGACCAATTCCGGCACCGGGAGCAGACCGTGCTCGCCGAGCAGGGCCGGGAACTGGTTGACCGCCGAGATGAAGCCGATCACGTAGCACGCGGCAACGCCGCGCTGCAGCATCTGCCGCGCGAACTCGGAGTCTCCCGCATTGAACCAGTCCATGGTGGATTCACCATAGGCCCGAGCGCAACGGCCTTCAATGGGGTCCGAGGCCCGGGCGGGTCGAGCACGAGGTGGCCATCCGTCGGCTCCGGGGGCCCGACGGTGGCGGGACCTATTCTTCATGTCGGTTGCTTGGCGACGGGGTACTTGGAGAAGGTTGCTTGGCTACGGGGTACTTGACGACGGTCGCTTGACGACGGTCGCTTGACGACGGTCGCTTGACGACGGTCGCTTGACGACGGTCGCTTGACGACGGTCGCTTGACGACGGTTGATTGACGACGGTCGCTTGACGACGGTTGATTGACGACGGTTGATTGACGACGGTTGATTGACGACGGTCGCTTGACGACGGTTGCTAAACCGGTATAGTTGACTAAACCGGTTCAGTTCATGGGTGAAACCCGCGGCTGGCGATCAATGAGGAGGCCTCCGTGAGTGCTGAGAAGGTGACGATCGCCGATGTGGCCAGGACGGCCGGCGTGAGCAAGGGCCTGGTCTCATTCGCCTTGAACAACCGACCGGGGGTCGGCGCGGAAACCCGGGTGCGCATCCTTCAGGTTGCCCAGGACCTCGGCTGGAAGCCGTCGCTCCGGGCTCGTTCGCTGTCCACCCAGCGTTCATTCGCGCTCGGGCTCGTGATCGCCAGGAACCCGGAGGTTCTCGCCTCCGACCCGTTCTTCCCGTCGTTCATCGCCGGCGTCGAATCGATCCTGGCCGCCGAGCGTCGCGCGCTGGTGCTCAGCGTGGTGCCCGACGAGGAAACCGAACTGCAGACCTATCGGTCGTTGGTCGCCGACGGGCGGGTTGACGGGGTGTTCCTCAGCGACCTGCGCCACAACGACGCCCGCATCCCGCTTCTGACCGAACTGGGCCTGCCTGCGGTCACCCTCGGGCGCGCCGAAGGTGACAGCCCGTTCCCCGCGGTCACCATTGACGACACCCCCGGGGTGATGGAATCCGTTCGCTATCTCGCAGACCTCGGCCACCGCCGCATCGCGCACGTCGCCGGCAGCACGAACCTGCTGCACGGCACCCGTCGCCGAGAGGCGTTCGCGGCCGCGATGACGGCGGCCGGGCTGCCGGATGGGCAGACCGTGGAGACCGATTTCTCTGCGCGGGCCGGCTCTGACGCCACCCGCCGGCTGCTCGGCCAGGCGATCCGACCGACCGCGATCGTCTACGCCAACGACCCGATGGCCATCGCCGGCCTGGGCGTGGCGCACGAGCTCGGCATCCGAGTTCCCGAGGACCTCTCGATCACCGGCTTCGACGACATCGACTTCTGCCGCTACGTGTTCCCGCCGCTGACCACCGTCAGCGCTGCGCCGGCGGTATGGGGCCGCGCCGCGGCGACGACACTGCTGCAACTGATGGAGCACGGCCGCGCAGATGACGTGGACCTGCCCGCCGCCAGGCTCATCATCCGAGGCTCGGCCGCTCCGCCGACTCGGCACTGAACAGCCCGGCCTAGAGACCCACGACCCACGACCCACGACCCACGACCCACGAATATACCCGCAGCAGGGCTGCTGCGATCTTAGGAAATGGAGAAACACATGCACAGCAAGGGAATGACCCGGCGGCTTCTCGCCGTCACGGCCGCTTCGGCCACCGTGGTGCTGGCGCTCGGCGCCTGCGCCTCGGGTGGGACGAGCGGCGACGCCAGCACGGCGCGCGGCCCGATCACGATCTGGTACTCGAACAACTCGAGCGAGATCGAATGGGGCAAGCAGATGGTGACGGCCTGGAACGCAGACCACCCGAACGAAAAGGTGAAGGCGCAGGAGATTCCGGCCGGCAAGAGCAGCGAGGAAGTCATCGGCGCCGCCATCACGGCCGGGAACGCGCCCTGCCTGATCTACAACACCGCCCCCGTGGCCGTGCCACAGTTCCAGAAGCAGGGTGGACTCGTCGACCTGAGCAGCTTCAAGGACGGTGCCTCCTACATCCAGGACCGCAGCGGCGAGACCGCCGCGCAGTACAAGAGCGTCGACGGCAAGTTCTACCAGATGCCGTGGAAGTCCAACCCTGTGATGATCTTCTACAACAAGGACATGTTCACCAAGGCCGGGCTCGACGCCGAGAACCCGTCGCTGGCAACCTATGACGAATTCCTTGCCACGGCCCGCACCCTGGTCTCCAGCGGCGCGGCCAAGAACGCCATCTTCCCGTCGCCGACGAGCGAGTTCTACCAGAGCTGGTTCGACTTCTACCCGCTGTACGCCGCCGAGAGCGGCGGCCAGCAGCTCGTGAAGGACGGCAAGGCCACCTTCGATGACGCCACCGGCGCGAAGGTCGCCGAGTTCTGGAAGACCCTGTACACCGAGGGTCTCGCGAGCAAGGAGAAGTACCAGAGCGACTCCTTCGCTGACGGCGTTGCCGCCATGTCGATCGTCGGCCCGTGGGCCGTGCCGGTCTATAAGGACAAGGTCAACTGGGGTGCGGTTCCCGTTCCCACCAGCGCGGGCACGGCCGCCGACAAGACCTACACGTTCAGTGATGCCAAGAACGTCGCAATGTACTCCTCGTGCAAGAACCAGGCCACCGCCTGGGACGTGCTGAAGTTCTCGACCAGCAAGGCACAGGATGGCCAGCTGCTCGACCTAACCGGCCAGATGCCGATCCGTGGCGACCTGCCGACCGCATACCCGGAGTACTTCAAGGCCAACCCGGCCTACCTGCAGTTCGGTGACCAGGCCGCTCGCACGGTCGAGGTTCCCAACGTGTCCAACTCGGTCGAGGTGTGGCAGGACTTCCGCGACGCCTACTCCAAGTCGGTCATCTTCGGCGAGGGTGATGTGAAGAAGTTTCTTACCGACGCCGCCACGAAGATCAACCAGTTGGTCGGGGCGAAGTAGCGTCTGCCAATGTCCACCAC
This sequence comes from Cryobacterium algoritolerans, assembly GCF_004402785.1. Classification (GTDB taxonomy): domain Bacteria; phylum Actinomycetota; class Actinomycetes; order Actinomycetales; family Microbacteriaceae; genus Cryobacterium; species Cryobacterium algoritolerans. The sequence goes on along the minus strand of NZ_SOFP01000072.1, from coordinate 24,954 downwards.
CGCAACGGCGACCCCGCCCGCCGGGGGATCCACTCGATCTCCCGGCGGGCGGGGCCACCGCCACCGCCCGCTCCTCGGCAAGAACCCGATCGGGCTCCTGCTCAGCGCGCCGTACCTCGTCTTCGTCATCGTCGTCTTCGCGTATCCGCTCGTCTTCGCCGCGTACATGGCGTTCCACGACTATTTCTTCGCCGCCCCGGGCGCCCAGGTCGACCGCCCGTTCGTGGGCCTCGCCAACTTCCAGGAGGTGCTCTCCGACCCGGCCGTCATCCGCTCGTTCGGCAACGTCGGCATCTTCCTGCTGATCAACGTGCCGCTGACCGTCGTGCTCTCCCTCGTGCTCGCGACCGCGCTCAACAAGGCGGTCCACGGCCGAACGTTCCTGCGCGTGGCCTACTACGTTCCGTACGTGACCGCGAGTGTCGCGGTCGTCGGCGTGTGGCTGTTCCTGTTCAGCGGGAGCGGCCTGGTCAACCAGCTGCTCGGCCCGTTCGCCCCCAAGCCGTCCTGGCTGATCAGCCCGACCTGGGCGATGCCCACAATCGCTCTGTTCGTCACCTGGAAACAGCTCGGTTTTTATATCCTGCTCTACCTCGCCGCGCTGCAGAGCGTGTCCAAGGAGCTCTACGAGGCCGCGTCAACCGATGGCGCCGGCGCCCTGCGCAGCTTCTTCTCCGTCACGATCCCCGGCGTGCGTCCCGCGACAGTGCTCGTTCTCCTACTCTCGACCGTGACCGGCGCGAACCTCTTCACCGAGCCGTACCTGCTCACCGGTGGTGGCGGCCCGAACGGGGCATCCACCTCGCCCGTGCTGCTCATGTACCAGAAGGGAATCGAGCAGGGCCACCCCGGCACGGCATCGGCGATTGGAATCGTGCTCGTGATCGGAGTTCTCATCGTCGCGTTCATCCAGCGCAAGGTAGCGGGAGGTGACGAGTCATGACGCGCGGCCAGAAAATCCTCCGCGGCGTCGTGCTGTCGGTCGGTGCCGTCGCGTTCCTCTTTCCGTTCTACTACATGATCATCGGATCGTTGCAGGCCTCGCCTGACTCGACTCCCGGTGGGGCGTTCCCGAACCCTGCCAACCTGACCCTCGAGAATTACACCGACATCAACAGCCGGATCAACCTCATTCGGGGACTGCTCAACTCGGGCATCTTCACCGGCGGCGTCATCGTCGGTACCCTCGTTTTCGGGGTGCTCGTCGGCTATGCGCTGGCCCAGCTGCAGTGGCGCGGACGCGGGGTCACCTTCGCACTCGTGCTCCTGGTCCAGGTCGTTCCGTTCCAGCTGCTGATGATCCCGCTCTACGTCATGATCGCCAGGGACTACGGCCTCGCCGACAACTATCTCGGCATGATCCTCCCATTCGCGATCAACTCAACCGCCGTCATCATCTTCCGCCAGTACTTCCTCCAGGTTCCCCGGGACCTGTTCGACGCGGCGAGGATCGACGGGGCCGGCGAGATCACCGTACTGATGAAGATCGCCATCCCGCTCGTACGCCCCGCAATCCTGACCGTGGTGCTGTTGACCTTCATCGGACCCTGGAACGAGTTTCTCTGGCCATTCCTCGTCACCAAGGAGGCCTCCATGCAGCCCCTCGCCGTGGCACTGGCCAACTACATCAGCAACGTGGCCGCCACCGCCGCCAATCCCTTCGGAGCCGTCCTCGCTGGAGCCTGCGTGCTCGCAGCCCCGGCCGTCCTGCTCTTCATCGTTTTCCAACGACATTTTGTCTCCACCGATATCGGCTCCGGCGTGAAAGGTTAGAAATGACTACCCCAACGAATTTTCCCTATACCCTGACCAGAATGGGCGTCATCATGACGCCCGAAGACGGCAACGACCTCGAGGCCGAAGGCGTTCTCAACCCGGGCAGCGGCCACACCCCCGACGGCACCCTGTACCTGCTCCCCCGCCTGGTTGCCACCGGCAACGTCTCCCGGGTCGGCCTGGCGAAGGTCGTCATCACCGACGGCGTACCCACCGGGGTCGAACGTGAGGGCGTCGTGCTCGAACCGGACCGGGGCTGGGAACGCGGCGCGAACAACGCCGGGGTCGAGGACCCCCGGGTCACCCACATCCCGCGCCTCGGCCTGCACGTGATGACCTATGTCGCGTACGGTCCGCTCGGTCCCCGAACGGCCGTCGCCGTCTCCAGCGACCTGCGCGAGTGGCGTCGACTCGGCCCGGTGCTGTTCGAGTACGACGAGGCCCTCGACATGGACCTGAACCTGTTCCACAACAAGGACACCGTCTTCTTCCCCGAGCCGGTCACCGGCCCGGACGGGGTGGAGAGCTTTGCCGCGCTGCACCGCCCGATGTGGGACCTCGGCGAGGTCAAGCCGGGAGAGGGCATCCGGGTTCCGGCCGGCGTCACCGACACCCGGCAGAGCATCTGGATCAGCTACGTGCCGGTCGCCGATGTGCTGGCCGACGTCACGAAGCTGACCTTCTGGGGCGACCACCGCTTCCTCGCCGGGCCGGAATTCCCGTTCGAGGAGCTGAAGATCGGCGGCGGGCCTGCCCCCTTGCGCGTCCCGGAGGGCTGGTTGCTCATGCACCACGGCGTTACGGGGACCATCGACGGTGCGTTCTCCCAGCAGCAGAGGGTGAACTATTCAGCCGGCGCGATGATCCTCGACGCCGACGACCCCACCATCGTCCTGGCGCGCACGAGCGAGCCGCTGCTCAAGGCGGAGACGCCGGACGAGATCAGCGGAATCGTGCCGAACGTGGTCTTCCCGACCGCGATCGAGGAGATCGACGGCGTGCGCTTCGTCTTCTACGGAATGGCGGACTCGAAGATCGGCGTCGCTCGCCTGGACCACATCCCGGCCTGACCACCCCGGTGGTCGAGCCCGCAGAGACCGCCAGTCGAGACCGTCGAGACCGTCGAGACCGGTGAGACCGGTGAGACCGGTGAGACCGGTGAGACCGGTGACAGTGATCTCGACGAGCTCGATCACCGGGACACTCGGGCGCCGGGAGACGGGATCTCGACGAGCTCGGGTGCCGGGGGCTCGGGTGCCGGGGCGGCTACGGAGCGGGAGCCGGGGGCGTGCCGGGAGCGAGGAGGCCGAGTGTCGCCTTGATCCGGGCCTCGGCGTCGCTGTCGGCGTGGCTGGCGGAGATGTTCGCCTCGGTGACCGCACGCACGACCTCGTCGCGCTGGATTCCGACGCCGCGGGGGGCGTCGATTCCGATTCGGATGCTGTCGCCTCGCACGTCGAGAATGGTGATGACGATGTCGTCACCAATGAGGATCTTCTCCCCCTGTTTGCGTGTAAGTACCAGCACCAGCCCAGCCTAGCGCGACCCGTCCGCGAGGCCTGGGAGGCTCGGCACTCCCGCCAGTGTCGTGGCCGTTGCCGGAGCTCCGTCCACCCAGCCGATCGGAAGGCCCAGCTCGTCGACGGTGCCCGGCGTGCCGGTGGTTGAAGCCCCGACCACGGCGACAGCGTCGATCTGCGTGATGGCGGCCAGCGCCGCGGCCCAGCGGCCGGTGTCCGAGGGTTTTCGGCCGGCCTCCACCACGAGCCAGACCTGGTCGGCACCGATCGGCGCGAGCGTGTCGGCCAGGGCCGCGACCAGGGTCACCGAGTCGGCCAGATTGCCGCCCAGGCCGTAGGCCACGAAGGCGGTCAGGCCCCGTTCGACTCCCCTGGCCCTGGCCGAGAGCGCCGTGCGGCGGTCGTCTGCGCGTTCGCCCTCATCGGAGCGGACCGCCCCGGCGACGAGCACTTCGCCGGCCCCGTTGAGCGCCATCGAACGCGCGACCTGAAGCGCGGCATCCGGCAGCCCGACGAGCACGACCAGATCCCCGTGCCCCGAGAGGGGCCGAGGCACCCGGGTCACCGGCGTCGGCGGCGGGGCGAGCTGCGCGGCGGGCTGCGCGGCGGGCTGCGCCTCCATGGGCCCGACGTCGGTACCGGCGGCGCGCACGCGAGTCGCGGTGAGCACAATCGGGGCAGGATCCGGTTCGGCCTGAAAGGTGAGCTCATCCATCAGGTGGGCGAAGTCGGCGGAGTCGGTGGACAGGGTCAGTTCCGGGCTCGTCTGGAGGCGAGCCTCGGCCTCGTCCGCGTCGTCCAGGAGGGCGGCGATGCCGAGCCTGGCCTGCAGGTCGGGCTGGTCCGGCGGGTCGCGCCTACCCTGCGGGTCACGCCGGTCACGCCGGTCACGCCGGTCCTGCGGTTCGCGCCGGTCCTGCAGGCCGAACCGGGCGTGCGCGCCGCGGCGCCGCCGCTCCGGCACCTCGACGGTGACCTCGAAGTGCCGCCTGGCGAAGAAGCCCCGGATGCCGCCGACCGTGACGCATTCGGCGGCGACGATGCGCGCATCCGCACCGTGTTCGGAGAGGATGCGCGCCTTCAGCCCCTCGAGGGTGGCACCTTCAAGCAGAAATCGTTTCGGTTCCACGAACCACTCCCACCGTCTCGATGGCAACGTTCGCCGACGTCACCTCCTGGTAGGAGAGCACCGGCAGCCCGCCGGCGTGCGCGGAGAGCAGGCGGCGGATGGCAGGGCGCAGCGCGGGCGCGCAGACCAGCACCGCGGTCAGCCCGCTCGCCTCGACGTTCGCCAGGGCCTCCTTGAGCGAGCCGAGGATGGCGTCGATCCTCGCCGCGTCGAGCATGATCTGGGTGCCCTGCTCGGAGGGACGCATGCCCTCGAGCATGGACTGTTCGAGCCCCGGCTCGATCATGATCACCCGGAGCAGTCCGTCGTCGAGGTACTGGGCGGTGAGCGCCGGGCCGAGCGCCTGGCGGGCTGCCTCGACCAGTCCCTCCGGGTCGGCGGAGACCTTCGCCCGCAGCGAGAGGGACTCGTAGATGCGGGGCAGGTCGTTGATCGGGATCAGTTCGACCAGCAGCCCCTGCAGCACGCGCTGCACCTCGGCGAGGGAGAGCAGGCCGGGGATCAGGTCGTCGACGGCGGACGGGTTGACCTGCTTGACCCCGTCGGTCAGCACGCGCACGTCCTCCCTGGTGAGGAGCCTGGCCGCGTTGCCGGTGATGATCGAGGAGAGGTGGGTGACGAGCACGGAGACCCGGTCGATCACGGTCGCCCCGGTCATCTCCGCGCTGTGACGCATCTCGCTTGGCACCCACTTGCCGGCCAGGCCGAAGACCGGTTCGACCGTGGCGGTGCCGGGCAGCAGCTCGAGGGCGTCGCCGAGGGCGAGGACCTTGCCGGCGGGGGCCGTGCCGCGGCCGGCCTCGACGCCGGCGATACGGATGACATAGGTCGCCGAGGGCAGGTCGACGCTGTCCCTGGTGCGAACGGGCGGCACCACGACGCCGAGGTCCATCGCGATCTTGCGGCGCAGGGAACGCACCCGGGCGAGGAGGTCGTCCTGGGCGCCGGAGACGAGGTCGACGAGGTCGGGCGCGAGGAGGATCTCGAGCGCGTGCACCCGCATGGTTTCGATCAGGTCTTCGGCGGTGTCCGACCGCGGGGCCAGCCCCTCGGCCGCGACCGCGGCATCCTTACCGGCCTGGTCGCGCTCCTCACCGGCTTTGATCCGCCGGGAGAAGAGGATCAGGGCCACCCCGATCACCACGAACGGGATGATCGGCATGCCGGGGATGAGCGCCATCAGGAGGGCGGCTGCCCCGGCGATCATCAGCGCGTTGCGGGACTGGGTGAGCTGGGCGGAAGCGGTCGTACCGATGTCGGACTCCGCGTTCGAGCGGGTGACGATCATGCCGGTGGAGACGGCCATCAGCAGGGCAGGGATCTGGGTGACGAGGCCGTCGCCGATGGTGAGGAGCGAGTAGGTGCTCATCGCCTCGCCGATCTCCAGGCCGCGCTGGATCATGCCGATCGCGATGCCGCCGACCAGGTTGATGATGATGATGATGATGCCGGCGATCGCGTCACCCTTGACGAACTTCGAGGCGCCGTCCATGGCGCCGTAGAAGTCGGCCTCGGCGGACACCTCGGCCCGGCGCTCCCTGGCCTGGGTGTCGGTGATCAGGCCGGCGTTCAGGTCGGCGTCGATCGCCATCTGCTTGCCGGGCATGGCGTCGAGGGTGAACCGGGCGCCCACCTCGGCGACCCGTTCGGCGCCCTTGGTGACGACCACGAACTGGATCACGACGAGGATCAGGAAGATCACCGCGCCGATGATGATCGACCCGCCGACGGCAACCTGGCCGAAGGAGGCGATGACCTGGCCGGCGTAGCCGTCGCCGAGCACGAGGCGGGTGGAGGCCACGTTCAGGCCGAGCCGGAACAGGGTGGCCACCAGCAGCAGCGAGGGGAAGACCGAGAAATCGAGCGGCTTCTTCACGAACATGGTGGTCAGCAGTGTGACCAGGCCGAGCAGGATGTTGATGATGATGAGGACGTCGAGGAGCACCGCCGGCACCGGCACGACGAGCAGCAGGATGATGCCGACAACGCCGATCGGCACGGCGAGTTTGGCGAGGTTGCGGTTCATCGGTGGCCTCCGTTGATCAGGGCAGGTTCGGTTACGGTGTGCACGCCGGACCCGGCGCCGGAGCCACGGGTCTTCAGGGCCAGTACAAAGGCCAGCACCCGGGCGACGGCGTTGTAGAGCTCGACCGGGATTTCCTGGCCGATCTCGCACTCGGCGTGCAGGGCTCGGGCGAGCGGGATATCGCGCACAATGGGGACGGTGTCGGTCTCGGCCTGCTCCCGGATGCGGGCGGCGATCACTCCGGCGCCCTTCGCGACGACGCGCGGCGCGGACTTGCCCGGTTCGTATTTCAGGGCGACGGCGAAGTGGGTGGGGTTGATCAGCACGACATCGGCGGTAGCGACGGCCGCCATCATCCGGTTGCGGCTCATCGCCAGCTGCCGAGACCGGCGCTGGGACTTGACCTGGGGGTCACCTTCCGAGCTCTTGTTCTCGTCCTTGACCTCCTTCTTCGTCATCCGGGTGCGCTTGCGGTTGCGGCGGATCACGACGAACACGTCGGCGGCGGCGAGTACGAGACCCGCGATCACCGCGGACTGCACAAGGGAGGCCGCGCCGCCGCCGGCCGCTCCGATCAGCGCCATCACGGGCAGGCCCCCGGCGGTCATCAGGATGGGCATCAGGCCCTGGATCACCAGGGTGAGCACCAGGCCGACGGCCACGGTCTTGAGCAGCGCCTTGACGCCCTGCCAGACCGCCTGCCCGCCGAAGGTGCGGGTGAAGCCGGTGACCAGGTTGAACTGCTCGTACTTGCCGGCGACCTTCTTGAAGTGCACACCGCCCTGGGCCACCGCGCCGATCAGCACGGTGACGAATACCGTCGCGAGCATCGGGGTGAGGACGCCGGCCATCGAGCCGAGCGATTCGCCCAGCATCTGAACGGCCAGTTCGGGGTCCGGCCGGGCGACGAGGGAGCGGATGCTGATCATCTGGCTGGTGCCGGCCTGGGCGCCGAGGGAGATGGTGACCGGGGTCATGATGGCGGCGGCGCCGATGCCGAGCCACGCGGTGAGGTCCTGGGATTTGGAGAGCTGGCCCTTGGAGCGCACCTCGCGCATCCGTTTATCGGTCGCCTGCTCGGTCTTTTCACCGGAGTCCGACATCTACTTCACCCCCATCATCGTGCCGACGGCGACGCCGGTCAGCGAGGAGACGATGCGCGGGAGCGCGACGAAACCGGCGGCGCCCAGTGACAGGGTGATCAGGATCTTGAGCGGGAAGCCGAGGGCGAACGCGTTGAGGGCGGGCGCCACCCGGGTGAGCAAGCCAAGGCCGGCGTCGGCGAGGAAAAGCACGACGATCAGGGGGCCGGCGATCTGCACCGAGGCGAGCAGCATCTGCCCGACCGCCGTGGTCACGGCCTGCATCGGCACGGCGAGGTTCATGCCGCCTCCGATCGGCAGGGCTGCGAAGGTGCGGGCGAGGCCGCCGATGATCAGCTGGTAGCCGCCGGAGGCGAACAGGAGCGCCAGGGCCGTCATCTGGTAAAGCCGGGTGAACATGGCGCCGTTGATCATGGCCTGCGGGTCGAAGCCCTGGGCCAGCTGGAACCCGCCGAACATGTCGATCAGGTTGCCGGCGGACTGGATGGCGGAGAAGACGACGAGGACCAGGAAGCCGAGCACCCCGCCGACCATGATCTCGAGGATCAGGGCGCCGATGAAACCGGCCGTGTCGGGCGAGACGTAGCCGGGGGTCACCTGCGGCGAGACGGCCAGGGCGAGCCCGAGGGCCAGCATGCCCTTGATCCGCAGCGGAATTGCGTTGTACGAGAACGGTGGCGCCACGATGAGGAACGCGACCATGCGCACCCCGGCGAGCATGACCGCTTCGATCCACGCGAAGTCCAGGGTGATGTTCATCAGCCGCCGCCGATGAGCGCGGGGATCTTATCGAAGAGCATATGGGTGAACGAGACGATCTCGGAGATCATCCAATGGCCGGAGACGATCAGGGCCACGGCAACGGCGATCGCCTTGGGCACGAAGGAGAGCGTCACCTCCTGGATCTGGGTGATCGACTGGAGCAGGGAGATCGCGAAGCCCACGACGAGGGCGGTGATCAGGATCGGGGCGGACAGCATGCCGGCCACCAGGATGCCCTGGAGCCCGATGTCGAGAACGGCGTTGGTGTCCATCAGCCCCCCCGATAACTGCTGATCAGGGTGGTGATGATCAGACCCCACCCGTCGACGAGCACGAAGAGGAGGATCTTGAACGGCAGGGAGATCATCACCGGCGGCAGCATCATCATGCCCATCGACATCAGGGCGGCGGAGACGACGAGGTCGATGACAAGGAACGGCACGAAGATGACGAAGCCGATGATGAACGCGGCCCGAAGCTCGGAGATCATGAAGGCGGGGATCAGGGTGAGCAGGTTGACCGCGTCGCGGTTCGCCGGGTTGGGCTGGTCGGCGGCCCTCGTCATCAGGGCGAGGTCTTCCTCCCTGGTGTGCGCGAGCATGAACGTGCGCAGCGGCCCCGAACCGATGGTCACCGCGTCATCGAACGAAAGCGTGCCGTTCAGGTAGGGCTGGAGGGCGTGCTCGTTGATGTCGGTCAGGATCGGCGCCATGATGAACAACGACAGGAACAGGGCCAGGCCCGCGAGCACCTGGTTCGGCGGGATGGACGGTAGTGCGAGCGCGTTGCGGGTCATCGCGAGCACCACGAAAATCTTGGTGAACGAGGTCATCATCAGCAGGAGCGCCGGTGCGACCGAGAGCAGCGTGATGCCGATCAGGGTGACGATCGCCGAGGACGGCGAACCGTCGGGCCCGTTGATGGACACATTCAGGCCGCCGCCGGCCGGCGTGGTCGGGGCGGCCGGTTCGGTCGGCGGGGTGGGGTCGATCGGCGGGGTGGGGTCGATCGGCGCAGGGTTGACCGGCGCGGCATGCCCGGCCGGGGCGATGACGAGCACGATCGCCGCCACGATCACAACGACCAGGGCCGCCATCACGAAGACCCGGGCGATGCGCCAGCGTCGGTCTGCCCGCAGGGCTGCCGGGTTCACCGTCCCTGCCGGAGGGCGGCTGCGGTCTGCTGCCACGTCGCCGGCGAGAGGATGGAGCCACCCAGGCGGCTCTGATTGGTCCGGCCTGCGGCGGCACGGGCCGCAGCGCCGTGGCGCGGTCGCAGGATGAGCGGCGGGGCCGGCTCGAAGTCGGCGTCTGAGGTGTGCGCCGCATTCTCCGCGGCACCGGTCGAGGCCGCGGCGCCGGTCGAGGCCGCGTTGAGCGAGCGAGCGAAGACCGAGTCCCCTGCCGTTCCGGCGGCCACCGAGTCGCTCGTCATTGCGGCGTCGACAGCGGACGAGTTGTCGCCGCCGTGCAGCACGTTCACGGACTGTTCCGTCACGCCGAGCACGAACCGGCGGCCGTCGATATCGACGACGACGACGGATGCCTTCTGGCCGAGGCCCTGGCGGCCGACCACGGTGACGAGGTTCTGGCTTCGCGTCGCCCGGGCGCCACGGGTCAGGCGTCGCTGAAGGACCCAGAGCAACCCGAGCACAGCGGCCAGGGAGAGGGCAACCCGCAGAGCGACGAGGAGCGTGTCCACCTAGGTCAGGCTCTCGGCCACGTCGAGGATCTGAGTGATGCGCACGGCGTAGTCCTGGTCGACTACGACGATCTCACCGTGCGCGATCAACCTGCCGTTGAGCAGGATATCGGCGGGGGCCCCTGCCGAGCGGTCGAGTTCGATGACCGCCCCGGGTTCCAGCGCGAGCACGTCCCGCACGGACATCCGGGTGCGACCGATTTCGACAGTGAGGGCCATTTCGACGCTGTTGATGCGGCCGAGCTTGCCGACCACCGAACCGGGCCCGCGGCCGGTGGAGCCGATGGTTCCGTTGTCGCGCAGCCGGATCGCGAACCAGCCGGTGACGGCGCCTGCGCCGGTCAGTTCGTAGACGACGGTGTCGGCATCCGCGAACAGCGCGGTCGCGTCTTCGACCCTGGTCTCCCCCAGCACGCCGACCCCGAAGGCGCCCGCGGCACCCTCGAGCGCCGGGCGCAGCACGTCCTGGCTGGAGACCAGGGCGGATTCGGCTCCGGCCGCGGCGTCGAGCGACGCCGGGTCTGCCAGCACGACGGCGATGTCCGCCGAGGTCACCCCGACGAAGGAGGCGACGACCGCGGCGCCCAGCCGGCCGGCCAGGGCCGCGCCGGAGCACGGCACGGCCTGCAGGGACGTCGGGGTCGGCAGGAGCCCGATCAGGGCGTCGACGGCGGCGGCAGGCATCGCGGTGGTGGTGGTGGTCATGCGAAGGTCTCCTCGGTGTCGATGACGATGCAGGCCAGGCGGGAGCCGTTGGAACCAACGGCGGCGCGTGCGAGCGGCTGGCCGTCGACGACAACGTCGAGCGGGCGGTGCTTGGAATGGGAAATGGAGAGGACGTCCCCGACCGCCAGGCCCAGGATGACGCTCGGCAACACGCGGATCGGTGTGAGCTGCAGGGCGACGTCCACCGGCACCCAGGCGAGCTGTGCGTGCAGGAGATCTTCCGGGTTTCCGGCGTTGCTGGTCGGGTTCGTCTCACCGAGCTGGGGCAGAAGCGTGTCGGCCGGGAGGGCGAGGGTCGCGGTGGCGGTCGATTCGCCGACCCGCATGGAGAAGGTCGCGACGATCATCAGGTCGCCGGTGGCCGCGGCCTGGGCGAACTGCGAGTTGTACTGGATACCCCCGACCACGATCGGCGCGACGAGCAGGGCACCGAGGCAGTAGCGCAAGTCCTCGAGGGCGTCGTCCATCAGCCGCCGCACGAGCGCCTGTTCGATCTGGGTGAAGGTGCGTTCGGGGGCGGATGTGCTGCCCGAGCCGCCGAGCATGTGGCTCACCCAGGACAGCGCGGCGGCCGCGGGGAACTGGATGACGGCCTTGGCGCTGAACCCGGTGACCGGGCAGAGCACCATCGCCGTCGTCGCCGGAAGAGATGACGCGTACTCGTCGTAGCTGCGCATGATCACGCTGTCACAGGTCACCTGCGAGAGCACCCGAACCTTGGCGGTGAGCTGGGTACCCCACTGGCGGGCGAAGGTCTCGAAGGCGAGTTCCAAAACGCGGGAGTGCTCGCGGGCGAGGGTTGTCGGGCGACGAAAGTCGTACACCTCGACCGTGCGCGCCGCCGAAGCGGGCACACCAATCACTGCTTGTTCCTGGACCGTCACGACAACGACTATCGGTCGCCGAACTGCGCGCGTTAGGAGTCGGCGCGAAACTCATCTTCCGGGTCGTCGTGGCCGGTTGCCGTGATCAGTGTCCGGTCTTCGCGGTGGTCTTCCCCGTCGTGGTGGTCGTGGTGGACGTCGCGGTTTTTGTGGTGGTCGTGGTCGAATCGGCGGATGCCGCGGGCACCGCGGCAGGCACCGCGGCAGGCACCGCAGCGGGCACCGCGGCAGGATCGGCTGACGCTGCGGGTGCGGGATTGAGGGCCGTTCCGTCCAGCACCGACGGGATCAGCGAACGGACGGCCTCCGGCTGGCTGGAGAGCATGACCACGTCGACCCGGCGGTTTTGCGCCATCGCGGCGAGCTCGGTACCGGTCGCAACCGGCCTGGCCGAACCGTAGCCGACGGCCGAAATGCGTTCCTGCGCGATTGCGCCGAACTCGACCAGCCGGCGCAGCACCGCCGTCGCCCGGCCGGAGGAGAGCTCCCAGTCGGTCGGGAAGTTGACCGTGACGCCATGCCGGTCGGCGTGGCCCTCGATCTTCACCTCGTTGGGCTGGGCAGCGAGGATCGGCGCGATCGTGTCAAGCACCTGTACCGCCTGGGCACTGAGGTCAGCGAGGTTCGGGGCGAAGAACGCCTCGGAACCGATCAGGCCGACCGTGAGGCCGCGGGAATCAATGACAAACTGCACCTGGCTGCCGATGCCCTTGGCATCCACGGCATCCTGCAGGGACTTCCGGGCCGCTTTGAGTTTGCCGACCTCCGACGTCGCCAACTGCAGGTCGGTGAGACCGGTCGCTTCGCCCTGTTTGGCCTTCTCTTTTGTGACGATGACGCCCTTGGCCGTGTCGACCTTGCCGACGTCGGTGGCGCCGAAACCGGTCGCGAGAGAGTTCTTCAGCTGCACGAACTTGGACTGGTCGACCGATGACATGGCGAACAGCACGATGAACATGCACATCAGCACGGTGACCATGTCCATATAGGACGCCATCCAGCGCTCATCGACGTGCTCGACGTGTTCCTCTTCGAGGCTCCGGCTGCGGCCGCGCCCCCGGCCGTGCCCGCTCACGCCGCCTTGGGCAGGGACTTGGCCGCCTTGTCTGTCTTGCCCGCCTTCGTCGACTTGGAGGATTCCGCCGGCACCATGGCTCGCAGTCGTTCGCCGAGGAGGCGAGGCTGGCTTCCAGCCTGCACCGCGAGGGCACCCTCGAGCAGGAGCGTCATCCGCTCGACCTCGATGTCGGAGAGGCGCTTGAGCCGGTTGCCGATCGGCAGCCAGAGGAAGTTCGCGGAGAGGAGACCCCAGAGGGTGGCGACGAAGGCGGCCGCGATCAGAGGGCCGAGGGTCGAGGGCGTGTCGAGCTTCTCGAGCACGTGGGTCAGGGAGATGACGGTGCCGATGATGCCGACGGTGGGCGCATAGCCGCCGAGGCTGGTGAAGAACTTGGCGGCGTTGCGGCTGGCCTTGGTCCGGGTGGCCAGCTCGTCTTCGAGCAGGATGCGCAGTTCGTCACCGTCGGTGCCGTCGGCGATGTTCTGCAGGGCGCCGCGCAGGAAAGGGTCGTCGACGTTGTCGGCCTCCTGCTCGAGGGCGAGCAGGCCGGCGCTGCGGGCCTTCTCGGCCAAACCGACGATCTGGTCGATGACCTGCTGCGGCGGGGTGGTCCTGCCGACGAAGGCGCCGGGCACGGCCTTGAACGCCGAGATCGCGTCGCGGATCGTTCCTCCGGCGATGCCGACTGCGATGGTGGCGCCGAAGACGAGCACCATCGGGGCAGGCAGCAGGATCGAGGAGACATGGCCACCCTCGATCGTGATCATGGCGAAGAGCGAGCCGAAGGCGAGAGCGATGCCGATCAGGGTTGCGGGATCCATCAGAGCCTCCGCGGTCGGTGGGGCAGCGCGCCGCCCGGCTGGGTAGGGTCTTCGATCGCGTGCGGACCGCTGACGATTTCGAGCGGTCTGGCGCCGGTGCTGTAATCGGCGTCCGAGGTGAGGTAGGCGAGGGAGATAACGTGGGCTCGGAAGCGGGCGATCTTCTCGATCACCTCTTCGAGGCCCTCCGTGACGATGAACTTGGCACCGTCGACCATCACCAGGGTGGTGTCGGGGCTTGCGTGGATGCGCTCGATCAGATCGGGGTTGATCGCAAACTGGCTGCCGTTCAGCCGCGTCACAACGATCATCGGGCCCGTCCCTGGTCTCCGGACGGTTCAAGTAACCGTCGTGAACCACTGTCGGTCGCCGTGCCCCGGCCGTTAGTTGTCGGCCGCGACCGGAAGCGGTGGGCCCTCGCTGAACTGTGACTTGAGCACTAATTAGGGCAGGAAAACCGTGCAGAACTCACAGCTCGGCGATAAATCAGCGCCTCTGCGGGTTGGATCCGGATCCTCTCACGAGGACCGATCCGGCCCGCCCCTCAGTCCTTGCTACCGCTTGAGGTTGGTGAGCTCCTGCAGAACCTCGTCCGAGGTGGTGATGATGCGGGCGTTGGCCTGGAAGCCGCGCTGGGCGACGATCAGGTTCGTGAACTCCTGAGAGAGGTCGACGTTCGACATCTCGAGCGCTCCCCCCGTGAGCGAGCCGAGGCCGCCACTGCCGGGGGCGCCGAGGGCGGCGTTGCCGGAGTTGAAGGTGGCGCGGTACTCGGAGGAGCCGGCCTTCTCGAGTCCGCCCGGGTTGGCGAAGGTGGCGAGGGCGATCCGGCCGATGGATGCCTGTCCGCCGTTGCTGAACAGGCCCACCAGGGTGCCGTCCTTGCCGAGAGTGAAGGACTGGAGCGTGCCGGCGGCGGCGCCGTCCTGCGAGTTGATCGTGGCGGTGGTGAGCCCGGCGAAGCCCTCGAGCTTGCCCAACTCGACCTTCACGTTGTCACCGGTTGCGGTGACGACCATCAGGTCAGCCGCAGGAGGGGTCTGCTTGCCCCCTGTGAAGGAGAGAGTTTGCGTCGCAGTCGCGCCGCCAGCGACGCCCGACACGTTCCAGGCGCCCGCGCCGGCATTTGTGAAGGTGAGCGACAGAGTGCTGGGGGCACCGGATGCGTCGTAGATCTTCACGTCGCGAAGGAGAGCAGTGCCAACCACAGCGTCGGACGGCAGGTTGCCACCCATGAGCGCATTCTTTGTCGGGTTCGCCGGGATGATCGACTGCAGCGGCAGGGTGATGTTGCCGATGGCACCGCCCTGGTTGATGACTCCCTTGACGCCGTTCCAGCCCTGCACGATCGCGCCGGCCGGCGAGACCAGGCGGCCCTGGGCGTCGAAGTCGAATGCGCCGGCCCGGCTGTAGAGGGTTTCGCCGCCGAGCTGGGTGACGAAGAATCCGTCGCCCGAGATCATGATGTCGGTGGCCTTGCCAGTGGCCTGCGAGGAGCCCTGGGCGAAGTTGGTGGAGATGCCGGCCACCTTGACGCCGAGTCCGACCTGGGCCGGGTTGGTGCCGCCGACCTCGGCCTGCGGGCCGCCGGCACCCTGGCTCAGCTGCGAGAGGGTGTCCTGGAACTGGGTGGCCGAGGCCTTGAACGCGGTGGTGTTGACGTTGGCGATGTTGTTGCCGGTGACGTCGAGCATGGTCTGGTGCGAGCGAAGGCCGGAGATGCCGGAGTACAGGGAACGAAGCATGGGATGCTGCCTTTCTGAAGGGGAGGGAGTCTGAAAAGGTGAGGGGAGCTGTTGAGTTGGCGGGGCCCGGCTGTGCGGGCCGCGGTCAGGCGGTCACCGTGGGTGTCGCCGCCGGATGGGCTGTGACGCCGGAGATCGCATCCAGAGCCACGCTCGTGCCGTTGATGGTGACCTGGGGAACCTTGCCGGCGTAGGAGACGGCGGAGGCGGTGCCTGTGGCGCTCGTGCCATCGGCCTTCGTGTAGGTGACGTCCTGGCCGACGAGGGCCGCGGCGGCCACGCGCATCTGCAGCGAGAAGTTCTCGTCTGCCGTGGTCGACAGCGCGGAGAGCTTCTCCATCATCGCCAGCTGCGTCGTCTGGGCGATCATCTGGTTCGTGTCCATGGGTGAGCTCGGATCCTGGTTGCGCAGCTGGGTCACCAGCAGCGACATGAAGGCCTCGGAGTCGAGGGTCTGCTTGGGCGCCCGGGTGGGTGTGGTGGTGTACATGCCGGTGGCTACCGGGGCGGCAACTGCGTCGATGGTCACGATGTTCTCTCTTCTGCTCAGGCCAGGATGTCGATGGTGTGTGTGCTCCCGAAGACGGGGGCACGGAAGCGCTCCGGGGCGGCTTCGCCGGCGCCTCGGCCGCGTTCGGTGCGGGCATCGGGCTGCTGCCGGTCCTGACGGTTCGCCGACGGGTCGGAGGGCGAGTCGTTCGCGGACAGGTCCAGGTGGGCGGGGAGCCCGCCACCCGAGAGGTCGCGGCGCAGGTCGGGAAGGATGGCGCGCAGGGCGTCCCTGGCCAGGTCGGTCGGGGCGAAGAGCTCGACCCGGATGTTGTCGCCGTTCACGTGGGCGCGCACGGTGACCGGCCCGAGGTTGTCGGGGCTGACACTGATCGTGAGAACGTGGTCGCCGTTGACGGCCCCGGCCAGGTTGAACAACGGCCGGGCAACCTGGGCCGCCAGCGGCACGGTCGGAACGGCCGCTGCGGGCGCCGGTGCCGCCGCGGCAGCAGCGGGCGTCACGGTCGGCGCTGGGGTGACGACGGAGCCGGCCGGAACCGCCACGGTTCCGGGGGCAGCGGCCTTGTCGACCGGAGCCGCGGCTTCGGTATCGATGCGGGCGGCGGCGCCGGCGACGGCCGCACCGAAGTCCGCGGCCGTCCTGACTGGAACGAGCCCGGAAAGGGCCGTGGTGCCGGTGGCCATGCCGGTCGCGGCCGGTGAACCGTTCTGGGCCGCGGGTCCGGTCGGTGCTCCCGCTGAAGTTCCCGGCGCAGCCGTTCCCACACCGGTCGCGGTCGCGTCGATGGTGCGTGCTGCGGTAGAACCTGCGGCAGCGTCGACGCCAGCGGTTTCGGCAGTTTCCGTCGCGGCTGCGGTAGACGTCGGTTCGGCAGCGGTTCGGAGAGCCGGAACGGCTCCGGCGACGGCGACCGAGGCTGAAGCCGGGACTGCGGCGGCGGCGGCGGCCGCGCTCGCGCCCGCATCGCCGACGGGGGTCGCAGCGCAAGCGCCGACGACCTCGGCCTTGTCCGATTCGGCGTTGTCCGATCCGGCGTTGTCCGATCCGGCGTTGTTGGAGGCGGTGCCATCCGACATGGTGCCTGCGGGCCGTGACTGGGCGGACAGGTCAAGGCCGGCGGCCGTCGCGGGCATCGCCGGGACGGTTGTAGTGACGACAAGAGCTGAGTCGTCCGGAGTGTCAGGGGAACCTGCCTCATCAGACGGGGCCTGTGTTCCGGCGGCGACCGGCAGCGGCGCGGAGACCGGAGCAAGGGTAACGAAGGAAGCGGGCGCGATCGTGGACGGCATCGGGGCTGCTGCGGCGTCTGCTCTCCCTCGGTGGATCGGCTTGCCTGCGTCCGGCTTACCTGCGTCCGGCTTGCCTGCGTCCGGCTTACCTGCGTCCGGCTTGCCTGCGTCCGGCTGGGGGCGCTGTGCCGGCGAAGCAGGGTTCGCAGTGCGGTTCGGAGTGCGCTCCACCGGGCGCTCCACAGGGCGGTCCGCGGACCGGTCGGGGGCGGCATTCGTGGCCGGCTCGTAGCGGGCGCCGCGGCTTGCCACCCCGTCGCGTGCGTCGAGGGTGCCCTGCATGATCGACGCGAACGCGCCGGCTCCGGCAGCCGCACCGGCCCCGGACGTGGTGCCGCCCTGGCCGCGGGACGAGGGCGGGGAAACGGCCGGGGCGGCCGAGCGGAGGAGAGCCGAATTCATCGGGAACCGCCCTTCATCAGCTTGGCGAAGGCCGCGGTGACGAGGTCGGTCGTGCCTGCCGTGCTCGTGGCCGCCGGGACATCGGGGATGACGCGGCGGATCGTGGTGATCTCGGAGTCGTCCATGTAGGCCTCGACCTTGCTGACCGTGCGGCCCTCGTATGGCGCGTGGATGACCTTGTGGTCGCCGGCGTAGATGAGGATGTGGTCGCCGCCGCCGGTGACGATGAGGTCGCCCGGTTTGGCCTCGGCCAACGAGGCAACCTCGGTGCCGATCTTCATCTGGCCGGAGACGAGGCGCGGCACCGCGATGCCCATGTCCGCGTAGACCTTCTGCACGAGTCCGGAGCAGTCCATGCCGCTCCGGTCTTCGCCGCCGAAGACATAAGGAACGCCGAGGTACTTCTCCGCGGCCTTCACCACCCCGGCGCCGGTCGCGCTGCCGGGGTTCGCGGTGACCGTGCCGGCCTGGGCGGGGCCGGAGGCGGAGGCGGAGGCCAGGGCATCCGCGAACGTGCTCGACGACACGCTGCCCGCGGCGGTCGTGGCCGTCGACTTCGTGGGGGCGACCACGCTCGAGAGCTGATCCAGGGTGGCACGGATGTCGCTGACCCGGCTCAGCATCGCCACCATCGTCATTGGAGCAGGCCCTTGCGGTTGCGGTGCCAGGAAGTGGAGGCGATCTCGTCGAGGATGGTCTGTTCGGCGTGCAGGTCTTCGGCGGCGACCGCCTGGCCGTGCCGGCCCTCGAGCTTCTCGAGGCTCACCGACTCCGCGCGGGTGGCATCGTAGGCGGCCTGCGCCTCGCCGACGGCCGTCTGGTAATTGCGGCCGAGGGCATCCATCTCGGAGAGCATGCTGCGGGAGGAGGCCCGTGCCGCGGCGACCGCATAGAGCGTCTCCGGGCCGGTGACGTTGCTCGGCAGCACCTCGAGGGCGGCCCGGGCGTGTGCCCGGCGCAGGGTGTTCGCCCGGGCGGCGGCGTTGGCGGCGGCAAGGTCGCCGGCGGCCTGGTCCTGCTGCAGGTGACGCAGCCGAAGCAGTCCGGCGAGGGCGAAGGTGCGTGCCATCAGAAGCCTCCGAGTTGCCCGGTGAGGGCGGTGAGCTGGTCCCAGGCGAGGGCTGCCGGGGTCTGGTCGTCCATGCGCTGCTGGAGGAAGGCGTTGATCGCGCCCTCGTGGGCCACCGCGGCGTCGACCAGCGGGTTCGTGCCGGTGCGGTAGGCACCCACGTCGAGCAGGTCCTGGGCGTTGCGGCGGGCGGCGAGCACCTTGCGCAGCATGCCGGCGACCTCGTTCTGGTGCGGGTTGTTGACCCGTGAGGCCACCCGGGATATCGAGGCGAGGGCGTCGACGGAGGGGAAGTGGCCGAGCACCGCGAGCTTGCGGTCGAGCACGACGTGGCCGTCGAGGATGGACCTGGCGGCGTCCGCAATCGGCTCGTTGTGGTCGTCGCCGTCGACAAGGACCGTGTAGACGCCGGTGATCGAGCCGGCCTCGTCGGTGCCGGCGCGCTCGAGCAGCCGGGCGAGGAGGGAGAACGTGGAGGGTGGGTAGCCCCGGGTGGCCGGCGGCTCGCCGACCGACAGGCCGATTTCGCGCTGGGCCATGGCCACGCGGGTGAGTGAGTCCATCATCAGCATGACGTCGGCGCCCTGGTCCCGGAACGACTCCGCGATCCGGGTGGCCACGAAGGCCGCGCGCAGGCGCATCATGGCCGGTTCGTCGGAGGTGGAGACCACGACGATCGAGCGGGCCAGGCCCTCCGGGCCGAGGTCGTCCTCGAGGAACTCGCGCACCTCGCGGCCGCGCTCCCCCACCAGGGCGATGACGGACACTTCGGCGTCGGTGCCACGGGCGATCATGGAGAGAAGCGACGACTTGCCGACGCCCGAGCCGGCGAACAGGCCCATCCGCTGGCCCTTGCCAACCGTGGTGAGGGTGTCGAGCACGCGCACACCGAGCTGGAGGGGCGTGACGATGCGAGAGCGCGCCATGGCAGAGGGGCTGTCGTGGTCGAGGGAGACCCGGCCGGCGACGACGAGCGGGCCTTTGCCGTCGATCGGGCGGCCGAGGCCGTCGATGACCCGGCCGAAGAGGCCCCTGCCGGTCGGCACGAAGTCGGGGGCGCCGTCCGAGCGGGCCGGGGCACCGACGCGGATGCCGGTCATCCGTCCCAGCGGCATGCACCGGATGCCCTCACGGGTCGTTGCGACCACTTCCGCGTCGACTTCGCCGTGCTCGCCGATGGTGACCAGGTCGCCGATGGCGCAGTTGAGGCCGCGCACCTCGAGGCCGAGGCCGACGATGGAGGAGACGACGCCGACGCGCTGCGGCCGGGCAGCGGCCAGGGCCGAGCCGAGCCTGGCGGCCTGCGGCTGCCAGGTGAGGGTCATGAGGCACCGCCGAGGAGCACGGCCTTCGCGCGGGCGAGGGCGGTGCCGATGCGGGCGTCGAGGAATCCGTCGGGGAATTCGGTGATCGCGTCGCCGCGGGCGAGGGACGGGTCCGCCGCGAAGTCGACGCCGGCCTGCGCCCGGGTGGCCGGGTCGAGCACGGCCAGGTCGTCGGGGTTCATCCGCACGGAGTGCGGCTGGGCGGCGGTCGAGTGCGCGAGGGCGCGGCCCAGGGCGAACCGGACGGACTTCTCGGCGTCGTCCAGTTCGTGGCCGATGATCGCCTCGGCGAGGTCGAGGGCGGTGGTGACGAGGGTGTTCTCCGCGTCGCGCAGCACCGGGACCGTGCGCTCGTCGAGGGCGGCGGCGGCGGCCCCCAGCACGGCGACGGCGTGGTCGACCCGGGCCTGGCCGTGGCTCACGGCCGCGGCGTGCTCGGCCTCGAGGTGGGCAGCCCTGGTGGCGATCTCCTCGGCGGCGGCCCGGAGCCCGGCCGCGTAGCCGGCAGCGTGGCCGCGGGCGCGAGATCGATCGTCGTCCTGGTCACCAGTGACGTCCCGGTTGACGTCCCGGAGGGTGGGGAACGACAGGGTGGAGAATCCGCGGTTAGACGACATAGTCATCCTCGTCTGCTCGCTGCACGGTGATGCTGCCCTGCGCGGCCAGGTCGCGGATGGCGCGCACGATGGTGGCGCGGGCCTCCTCGACCTGCGACACCCGCACAGGCGCCATGGCCTTGACCTCGTCGTCGAGGATCTCGCGGTTGCGCTCGGACAGGTTGGTGCGGATGGTCTCGGTGACGCCCTCGGCGGAGCCCTTCATCGCGACGGCGAGCACGGCCGCGTCGATGCCGCGCAGAACCTGCTGCACATCCCGGCTCTCGAGTTTGACGATATCCGCGAAGGTCAGCATCCGGGACCGGACTTCTTCGGCCAGGATCGGGTCGCTAGCGTCGAGGGCCTCGAGCAGGGCGCGTTCGGTGGCGACGTCGGCGCGGTTGATGATGTCGACGAGGGGCTGGATGCCGCCGACCACCGCGGTGGTGTCCCGGGACGAGGAGATGGCACCGACCCGGCCCTTGAGGGTGTCGGTGACCACCTTGATCGCCTCCGGGGTGGCGGTGCCCATGGTGGCGATGCACTGGGCGACCTCGGCCGGCAGGGAACCGTCGAGGCCGGCGAGCACGGCTGAGGCGTGCTCGGGGCGCAGGTGCGCGAGCACCAGAGCGATGGTCTGCGGGAGTTCGCCGTCGAGAAGGGTGAGCACCTGGAGCGGCTCGGCGGTATCGAGGAACTCGAAGGCCTTGCCGGCCATCGACGACGCCACCCTAGTCATCACGCCGGCGGCCTTCTCGGCGCCGAAGGATGCCTCGAGCAGGCCGACCGCGAACGCGTGGCCGCCGCGCGGGTTGCGGGCGCCCTTCACGGTGATGTCGTGGAACTCCAGCACCGTCGTCTCGGTGACCTCGGGGTCGACCCGGCGCAGCTGCACGATCTCGGCGGCGATGTCGGCGGCCTCGGCCTCAGTGAACTGCTTCATCACTTCGGAGGCGCGCTGGCGGTCCATGTTCATCAGGACAACGGCGACCTTCTGCGTTCCCGTGAGGGGAACCTTCACCTCGATCATGCGGGCTGCCGGTCATCCATCAGGCCGCGCAGGAACTCGGCGGTGCGGGCCGGGTCACGCTGGGCGAGGGAATCGATCTCGACCCGCATCCGGTCGGCTTCGCCGGTGGCTCCGCTGACGCCGTAGGCGACCGTGGGGGTCGGGTCGATCATGATCGGACTGTTCTGGGCGGTGATCCCGAACGGGACGTTCGCCGCGGCGAGCACCGGGCGGGCCTCGATCAGCTCGTCGAGCTCGATCGCTTCGCGGCTCTGCCGGCGCGAGCGACGGGCATAGAGGATGAGGCCGAGCACGAAGGTGATGACGATGCCGGCGGTGATGATGCCGATGCGCAGGATCTCCGAGAAGCGGTCGGCCGCTGCCGAGGCGTCGGCGGCCTTGAGGGCGGTGGCGGCATCCGTGGCACCGGCGGCGTTGAAGCTGACGACCTCGACCGTGACGGCGTCGCCACGCTTGGCGTCGATTCCGGCGGCGGAGGAGACCAGGGAGGTGACGTCGGACACATTGAGCTTGCCGACGGCGTCGGCGTTCACCGCGACCGAGACGGTCTGGCGGTTGATCTGGCCGGCCGGGATGGTGCGGGTTTCGGTGACTTTGTTGACCGCGTTGTTCTTGGTGGTGTCGGCGGAGGTGAAGGAGCCGTCCTTGCCGGTTCCGGCAGGAACGGCGATGTTGTCTGGCCCGAGAACGCCGGCCGCGGCGCCGCTGGCACCGGCACCCGAGTAGGTCTCGGTCTTGACGGCCTCGTTGAGCGTGGGCGTGTTCGTGGGGGTGGTGAAGGATTCTTCGACCCGCTGTGCGGACTGGGTGCTCATGTCGGCGGCGACGACGACGGTGGCGTTGCCGGGCCCGACCACCTTGTCGAGCATGGCCTGGACGGCGCCGCGCACGCGCTGCTCGTAGTCGCCGGCCTGCTGGTCCGCGGAGCCGGTGGCGCCGACGCCGACGGCGGAGAGCACGACACCCTTGGCGTCGATGACGGCCACGTCGGTGGGCTTCATGCCGTCGATGGACGCGCTGGTCAGGTGCACGATCGCCTGCACCTGGTCGGAGTTGAGGGTGACGCCGGCCTGCGTTTCGACGAAGACGGATGCGGTGGGGTCGGTCTTCTCCGACGCGAACACTGTGTCCTTGGGGATCGCAAGACGCACGGACGCGGTCTTGACACCCTTCATGGCCTGGACCGTGTTGGCCAGTTCGCCCTCGAGCGCCCGCTTGTAGGTGACCGACTGCTGGAACTCGGAGGCGGTGACGCCCATCTTGTCGAGCAGCGAGTAGCCGCCGGTGCTCGAGGAGGGCAGGCCGGCCGCGGCGCTCTTGAGGCGTTCGTCGTAGACGTTCTCCTGCGGCACCATGATCGTGGCGCCGCCGTCGCTGAGCTCGTAGGGCACGCTGTCGGTGCGCAACTGGTCGACGATGGTGTTCGCGTCGGAGCCGCTGAGACCGGAGAACAGGGGCGTGTAGGCCGGCTTACTGGCCCACATGGTGAGGGCGGCAATGCCGAGCGCGAGCACGGCGACCCCGATGATGGCGACCGTGCGCTGGGCGACGGTGAATTCACGGATGTTGCGAGCGATGTTGGCGAAGACCGACGTAATGGGGCGGGGCATCAGGCCTGCATCCTCATGATCTCGTTGAACGCGTCGACACCCTTGTTACGCACCGCTGCGACCAGTTCAAGGGAGACCTGCGCCCTGGTCGACGCGATCGTCGCGGCGTGGATGTCGTTGAGGTTTCCGGTGACCGCCTGCACCGCGAGGGTATTGGAGGTGGACTGCAAAGCCTGCAGGTTGTCGACGGCGCCGGCGAGGGCGGAGCCGAAGCTCGCACCGTCGGTGGGCTGGCTGTTTTGCACGCCGGGCAGGTAGCCGGTGCCAGCCACTGACTGAACAGCGGGGATTGCGCCGATGGTCATCAGCCACGTCCGATCTGAAGTGCTGCTTCGTAGCTGGTCTTGGCGCGGTCGACGACGGCGGCGTTGGCCTGGTAGCCGCGCTGGGCCATGATCAGTTCGCCCATCTGCTCGCCGAGGTCGATGTCGGGGCGACGAACGTTGCCGTTGGCATCCGCGAGCGGGTTGCTGGGGTCGGAGGCGAGGATGCCCGTCTCCGAGCCGAGCGCGGTGCCGGAGACGTAGGCGCCGGTGACGCCCTGGCCCTCCTGGGCGACGATGTAGCGGGCCTGGAAGGCCTTGCCGCTGGTGGGGGTGACCGTGTTGACGTTGGCGATGTTGTCGGCGACCGCGTCGAGCCACTTGCGGTGCAGGGTGAGGCCGGTGCCGGCGATGCCGATCGCGTCGATGCTCATGAATGCGCGCCCATCAGTTGGTCCGCATCGCGGCGCGCATCGCGCTGAACGGGTTGTTGACGGCCTGGGCCGCGAACTGGTAGCGCAGCACCGTCTCGGTGTTGGAGAGGGTCTCGGTGTCGAGGTTGACGTTGTTGCCGTCGAGGCGGGTGGGCTCGAGCGAGCTTGCGGTCGTCGCATTCGTGCGACCGTCGCCCGCTGCGACCGACTTGGCCAGGGCAGCCTCGAATGCGACGCGCTTGGCGTGGTAGTTCGGGGTGTTCACGTTGGCGATGTTGTTCGCGATGGTGCGCTGGCGCAGGGCCAGTCCGTCCAGGGCGCTGGATAGCGCGGTGGCGGTCACGGATTCAAGCACGGTTTCCCGATTCGTCGTCAAATGAAGACGGCCGATCCGTGGCCTGAGGTTGAGCTATCCCTGCTCGTTCCTTGCTATCGACCACCGCGTTAGCAAAGTAAGGGGATTCTTAGGAAGAAATAGTGCGGGGCTGCGCGATCCCGCTGTTTCACTGGGCGGTGTGCCTCATTCTGGGGGCCACTGGCGGATGCTTCGCTGCGGTGATCGAGCCTGTCGAGATCCCACCCGGGTCTCGACGGGCTCGACGACCGGGTCTTGACGGGCTTGACCGCCGGGTCTCGACGAGCTCGACCACCCGGTCTCAACGAGCTCGACCACCCGGNACGAGCTCGACCACCCGGTCTCAACGAGCTCGACCACCCGGTCTCAACGAGCTCGACCACCCGGTCTCAACGAGCTCGACCACCCGGTCTCAACGAGCTCGACCACCCGGTCTCAACGAGCTCGACCACCCGGTCTTGACGGCTCGACCACTGAGTATGAGCGCACCCGCGGTGATCGAGCCTATCGTGATCCCCACCCGGTCTCGACGCGCTCGACCGCCGGGCCTTGACTGGTTTACCGCCAGGTCGCGCCGGTTAGAACGGGGCGGGCTCGGGCGGGGCCGGGTCGTGCGGTGGGGGTGTGGTGGTATCTGTGACCGGCGGGTTGGTGTGGATGATGGTGGCGGGTTCGGTGGTGAAGGTGCGCCCGGTTGGGGAGGTCCATTGCAGGTACCCGTCGTCGAGGTGGGTGATGGTCCACCCGGTTTCGGTTTTGAGGCCGTGGCAGCCTGGGCAGAGGTGGGCGAGGTTGTTGTGGGCGGTGAGGCCGTCGA